>NZ_MRDE01000021.1 GCF_001968835.1 Tersicoccus phoenicis | reverse complement strand
CCCGGAGCTTGTTGGTGACGTGTCGCCTCGCGGCCATCGGAATCTTGCCTTCCACATCGGCAAGCCTGCCCCGCCCACCGGGGACTACGCGCTCAAAGAAGCTGAGGCACCGGCCCGACCCCCGCGCTCAAAGAAGCTGAGGCACGTCGGCCGGTTCGGGACGGGGCCGCGCGTGCGGTAGGCTGGAGCGGTTGCTCCGGCGGGTACTGGTGATCCGTTGGAGCTTTCGGGATGTGGCGCAGCTTGGTAGCGCACTTGACTGGGGGTCAAGGGGTCGCAGGTTCAAATCCTGTCATCCCGACGGAAAAGCCCTGGTGAGAATGTCGTTCTCGCCAGGGCTTCCTGGCTTCGGCAGACCTCCACCGAGAATCGTCTCAGCGCGCAAGCGAACAACCATTCGTTCCGAGGTATCCACCCCACCAGCCACCGAAAGGCGCCCCGGACATGAACCTCGCTGGTCAGATCAGCAGACGGATGGGAATGTCTCTGCTCGGTGCGGGAGTGCTGGTCCTGACCCTCACCGCTTGCACCCAGGGCGAAGGCCGGTCAGCAGCGAGCAGCGGCACGGCCCCGGCGCCGAGTGCCAGTCCCTCGACGAGGTCGACAGCGCCGGCCAGCGGCGTCGTCCAGAGCATCTGCACCCCATTGGCCGCACAATTGGAAGTACTGAACTTCTTTCCCAGTCTGGTCGCCTCCGGGGGCGCCTACGACCCGCAACCTGTGGACGCCGACTTCCACAAACTGCAGAGCGCGGCGCCCGACGGTCTCAAACCGTCCCTCGAGGGATTGGACGGCGTCATGGAGGCCGCCATCAAGAAGCCGTCCGGCTTCAGCGACTCCGCCTTCGCCGATGCGAAGATCAAGGTCGAGAACTGGAGCCTGAAAAACTGCTCTTGACCTGACCCTGCCGCACCCGGTAGCCCACCGCGCAGGACAGTTGTTCCGGCATGCAGGCGCTCCGCCTGCCGCTCAGCTGGGGCCGCCTCGCGCAGGACCGCGAGGATCCGGGCGAGCTGGCCCGCGCGGCTCAGATTCAGCCCGTGCAGGTGCACCAGGTAGCCGTCGGTCTCGTCGGAGACGCCCACGGGTGCGAGCATCGCCGACCCGGCATCGAGATCCGGCAGGAATCGGCGGAACCACCCGGCGAAGTCGGTGGGGGAGAGGACGCGGGCCATGAGGTCGGCCTCGCTCAGCCCGGCCGAGAGGAAATCCTGACCGGAGAGCTCCCACTCGGACGCCCATGCGGCGTCGCCGGCGAACCAGCGGCGGGCACCGGCCGCACATGCGGCGGCGGCCTCGTCGCGGTCGAGCGTTCGGAACGCGTCCACGAGCCACGCCCACCCGTACGGCCGCTCCCAGGAGGGGTTCGCGGCGAGATACTCGGCCTCGACGTCCAGCTTCTCCGCGGTCAGGTTGGCCCCCAGCGCGGCGCGCAGCCGGGCGTCGGCCGCGGAATCGGGCAGGCCCGCGTCCAGCACGCTCACCCCGAGCCAGTGCATGTGCACGCAGGAGTGCCAGTCGAACGAGGTGCCGAACGCGGGGTGCAGCTCGTGCGGCATCGCCGTGTCCTGGGCGGACCGGCGGACGTGGTGGTCGGCATAGGGATAGGGCCGGGCGAGGTTGTCGAGCACGATCGCGGCGCACCGCGCGCCGGCATGAGGGAATTGACGCAGACGAGAAGCAGTCTCTACCTGTGATCCCCGACCGCCTGGCGTACGAGAGCGACAGTGGTGGGCGCGTCGATGGCGAGGCGGTCGAGCACCTCACCGGGTCCGGCGCCTTCGCCCCACGCCCCGGCGATCGCGGCGACGATCCCCCCGAGTACTTCGGGGCGATCCTGGTGCAGCCCGGTGAGAAAGTCGTCGGGATGCTGCGCTTTCACACCCCACAGGCGCAGCTTCTCGGTGGGGAAGTCACGGAGATTCCGAGTGACGATCACCTGGGCTTCGGCGTGAATTGCGGCGGCCAGGACGTGCCGGTCGTCTGGGTCTGGAAGGTCGAGTTGGTCGATCAGGTGCTCGTAGGAGGTCACCATCGCGTCGCGCATCGTGTCGTTCATCAGACGGCGGGTGCGGTCCAGGCGTACGGGGTCGAGGTCGGGGCGGTTGGTGCGCAGGTTGCGGAAGACCTCATCGAGAATCCGGTCCGTCCACTTCGGGTAGGCCAGCCCCGCGAGCCCGACCCGGATGAGCACGTCCCGCAGGGTGGAGGGGTAGAGCACGTTGGCGTCGTAGACGACGACCGCCGGCATCAGGCGAAACCGAGCTCGCGAGTCTCCGCTGCCAGCGTGTCGGCTGCCGTTTGGCGGCGTGCGTCGTCTTCGCGCAGGTAGCGGATCAACGACGCAGCCTTGACACGGCGGTGGGTGCCGACCGTGCGGTATTCGATCTGTCCCGCGTCGAGCAACCCGATCAGGAACGGCCGGGACACGTGCAGCGCATCGGCGGCCTGCTGGGTGGTCAGTTCCGCCTGCGCGGGAAGGACGGTCACGCCCTCGCCATGCGCAAAGCTGTCGAGCACCTGCGCCAGTGCGGTCAGCGCGGGTCGGGGTACCTCCACGTCGCCGGCCTGACCGCCGAGCCGCAGCCGCACGGGACCCTCCGTGCCGAGGGCGGCGTCGAGCCCGCGCAGGGCGGACACTGCCAGCTTGGTGTCTGCCGGCTCGGGCACCAGCGTCGAGACGTCACTCATCAGACCACCTTTCTGATCGAAACAATCGAAGCAGTCGAAACAAGTGTATCTGACACGGCTGGGCCTGGAGTTGGTGCGCGGTCCGTCCTCTGTGGCGGGGCTCGCAAGTGCCTGAGACTACGGGTCGACGACGTAGTGGACGGCGTCCTTGCCCCTCTCTTCAGCATGCAGGCGGTCGGCTTGCCGCTCAGTCGGTGCCGGCGATGGACTCCGCCGCGTCCCAGGCGAAGCTGGCGAGCCAGTGGGTGGACATGAAGTTGCCGCTGTCCAGGCCCCTCATTCCCGCGTCGAAGAGGGGACGGACCGCGGCGGTGAGGAGGTCGGACGCCGACGGCGTGTGGTGCCCGTCGGACGGTGCTGCCTCCGCCTCGCGCAGGACCGCGAGGATCCGGGCGAGCTGGCCCGCGCGGCTCAGATTCAGCCCGTGCAGGTGCACCAGGTAGCCGTCGGTCTCGTCGGAGACGCCCACGGGTGCGAGCATCGCCGACCCGGCATCGAGATCCGGCAGGAATCGGCGGAACCACCCGGCGAAGTCGGTGGGGGAGAGGACGCGGGCCATGAGGTCGGCCTCGCTCAGCCCGGCCGAGAGGAAATCCTGACCGGAGAGCTCCCACTCGGACGCCCATGCGGCGTCGCCGGCGAACCAGCGGCGGGCACCGGCCGCACATGCGGCGGCGGCCTCGTCGCGGTTGAGCGTTCGGAACGCGTCCACGAGCCACGCGAGGCCGAAGGCCGAGTTGGTGTGCAGCCCGTGCCGGACGGGGTACTCGGCCGTGTTGAGCCACGCGGTGACGAGCCGCGCGACGGTGTCGACGCAGCCGGTGAGGTTCGCGCCCCAGGCGCGGAGCTCGGCGTCGTGCGACGACGAGCAGGCCGCGGCGAGCCGGACGAGCCATGCCCACCCGTACGGCCGCTCCCAGGAGGGGTTCGCGGCGAGATACTCGGCCTCGACGTCCAGCTTCTCCGCGGTCAGGTTGGCCCCCAGCGCGGCGCGCAGCCGGGCGTCGGCCGCGGAATCGGGCAGGCCCGCGTCCAGCACGCTCACCCCGAGCCAGTGCATGTGCACGCAGGAGTGCCAGTCGAACGAGGTGCCGAACGCGGGGTGCAGCTCGTGCGGCATCGCCGTGTCCTGGGCGGACCGGCGGACGTGGTGGTCGGCATAGGGATAGGGCCGGGCGAGGTTGTCGAGCACGATCGCGGCGCACCGCACGCCGGCATGAGGGAACAGGTCCGGTTCCACAGAGTCCTTTCGAAACACGAGGAAGTCCGCGAGAGGCTTCTCGAACCGTCCACGCGGGGATGACGAACTCGCCATCCCCGCGGAGACGGGTGCGTGCACCCCCCCTACGGGACCCGGTACCCCGCCGCGCGGAACAGCTCGTACCACTCCGCCTTGGTCAGGGCCAGGTCCGATCCCTGCGCGGCGCCCGTCACCCGCTCCGGGGTCGTCGTGCCGAGGACCACCTGCATCTGCGCCGGGTGCCGCGTGATCCACGCCGTGGCGATCGCCGTCGCCGGCACGTCGTACGTGGAAGCCAGCCGGTCGACCACCGCGTTCAACTCCGGGTACTCGTCCGAGCCGAGGAACGGACCGTTGAAGAACCCGGCCTGGAACGGCGACCACGCCTGCACCGTGATGTGGTTGATCCGGCAGTAGTCCAGGATCCCGCCGGCGTCCAGCGTGAGGGACTGGTCCTCGCCCACCATGTTCGCCGCTACGCCCTGGGCGATGATCGGCGCGTGCGTGATCGACAGCTGCAACTGGTTGGCGACCAGGTCCTGCTTGACCGCGGTCTTGAGCAGGTCGATCTGCCGCGGCGTGTGGTTGGAGACGCCGAAGGCACGCACCTTGCCCGCCGACTCCAGCTCGTCGAAGGCGCGGGCGACGTCGTCGGGCTCCACCAGCGCGTCCGGGCGGTGCAGCAGGAGCACGTCGAGGTAGTCGGTGTTCAGCGCCTTCAGCGAGCCCTCGACCGATTCGATGATGTGCTCGTACGAGAAGTCGAAGTACGGTCCCTCAGGCACGATGCCCGCCTTGGTCTGGATCGTGTTCTCCGCGCGTTCCGACGGCGTCAACTGCATCGCCTTCGCGAACCGCTCCTCGCAGTCGTGCTGGTGGGCGCCGTAGACGTCGGCGTGGTCGAAGAAGTCGATGCCGGCGTCGCGCGCGGCGCCGACGAGGGTGCGGATCTCGTCGTCGCTCTTCTCGGAGATGCGCATCAAGCCGAGGACGACGTTCGGTGCGGTCAGGCCCGTGGGGCCCAGGGGAACACTCTTCATGATCGGATCCTGTTCTCGGGGGGACAAGTCTGCGGATGATTCAAACGGAAGGAGCCGTCACGCGGCGTTGAGGGCGTCCAGTTCGTCGGTGCTGAGCGTGAGGTCGACCGCCTTGGCGGAGTCGGTGATGCTCTGCGGCCGTGATGCGCCGGGAATCGGGACGACGACGGGTGCCAGCGCGAGCTCCCACGCCAGGGCCACCTGCTGCGGGCTCACGCCGTGGGCGTCGGCCACCTGGCCGAAGGCGTCGTGCTTGGTCCCGATGTCGCCGGCCTTGCCGATCCCGCCCAGCGGCGACCACGGCAGGAACGCCACGCCGAGAGAGGCGCAGTGCTGCAACTCGGACAGGCTGGAACGGAAGGCGGGGGAGAACTGGTTCTGCACCGACGCGAGCCGCCCGCCCAGCACCTCGTTCGCCTCGTCGATCTGGGCGATCGTGGCGTTGGAGATGCCGGCCAGCTCGATGACGCCCTCGTCCAGCAGGTCGCGGATCGCGCCGATCGACTCGGCGTAGGGGACGTCCGGGTCCGGACGGTGGAACTGGTAGAGCCCGATGGCGTCGACGCCGAGCCGGTGGGCGGACTCCTTCGCCGCCTTCTTGAGGTAGTCGGGGCGGCCGTTGAGGGTCCATGACCCGTCCCCGGGGCGCAGGTGGCCGCCCTTGGTCGCGATCAGGACGTCGGCGGTGCTGCCGCCGTGGCTGCCCTGGTAGCTGCGCAGCGCCTCGGCGATCAGCTGTTCGTTGTGGCCGACCTCGCCGGCGTCGCGGTGGTACGCGTCCGCCGTGTCGATCAGGGTCACGCCCGCGTCGAGCGCCGCGTGGATGGCCGCCACCGATCGCTCCGTATCCGGGCGCCCCTCGATGGACATCGGCATCCCGCCGAGGCCGATCGCCGATACCGACCGGGTTCCGATCCTGCGCTGTTCCATGCTTTCCTCCGCTTTCGTCATGATCACGTGGGATCCCACGCTACTCACTTCCCGTCGGTTTCCCGCGATCCGCAGTCGGGACGCGCACGGGTCAGGGACGGCAGTCAGGGTGCTTCGACGTCGACGACGTCGTTCCTGACGGCGTCGACGTCTCGGGCGACCGACACGAACGTCTACCTCGGTCGAGGCGTGCTCCAACGTCTGATTGCTGGTTCCCAGCAGGCGTCGCCGGTTATGCCGCCTATCACGGGGTCGACGAGCGCGACGGTACCGTCGATCACCTTCTGGAATTCCTCGGGCAGGGCGTTGCCTGCCTGGCCGAGGCGGCGCCTGTAAGCCGTGTAGGTCGAGGCCCTCAGCGGTCCCAGACCTGCCGCGGCGCCCACCAGAGGTCGCAGTTCGACGTTGCGGAACGTCGTCGTCGCGGTCAGTGCGGCACGCATGGAGCCGCAGGTGACAGCGTGGTTGTCAGTCAGGGCGTACACGTCGGCGTAGTCGCGTACCCGCGTGTTCGCTAAACCCAGGTCGATCGCGGTCGCGAGTTTCTCGGCCAACACGGTTTCCAGTGGATAGCCGAGGAGACGAATCGGCTCGGCGCCCGATCGAAGGGCTGGCAGCTCCATCAGTCGGGCGCCGGGGGTGACGGGATCACCAAAGTTGACATCGAGGCGCAACTGCAACTGGGCGCCTGCCAATTGCGCGCCCATGACGATTCGAATCCCGGCGTAGACGGCATCGCCGCGGATGACCCGGGTGCTGATGGTGTCGGGCAGGAACTGCACGCCATCGTCGGGACGCACGAGAGCGGCGATCTCTGCAACTCGGGCCGCTACGGTCTGCTCGTCAGCTGCCATGTTTCGGGCGAGCGCGTCGGCGTCCACCGTGGGGCGACGGTTGCCGAACGAGGCGAGCAGCATCCCACCTTTCAGGACGAAGTCGGCCGCGTATGGGGATCGAGCGAGGCATCCCAGCCACCTCTCCACGACATACATCGTCAGCAGTTCCTGCGTGCCGCGGTTCTCCCGACGAGCGCGGGTCTGCAACTCCAGATAGGCGCGCCCCGCTGGGGTCTCGCGGGTGGGCCGATTCATCGCGCGCTCATCACGTCGAGGGCCGCGCGCACAGGTCCGAACGCATTGAGCGCCTGCGCGTACTCCAGGAGCAGGGCGGGCCGGGGAGACGGGGAGTCGAGGTAGCGGTACAGCGCAGCATGCGCGACCGGCTCACCGAACCGTCGCCTGAATCGCATCAGGTCCACGACCGTGCGCGCCGGGTCGTATAGACGCACGCGCTCGCCTGGCGATGCCTCGAACGACGACAGACCGAGTTCGAACATGGACTCGTCGAATCGGAGCACCTGCGTCGGCGGGTAATCGATCTCCGGCGCGTGCGAGCGTTTCGGCACCGCGATCTGCACCGCTGGGGGCATTTCGTCCGTCAGGTCGTGCACCACTGCTGCCGACAGGCAGCACAGGATCGCGCGCGGGGAACGGTAGGACACTGCCAGTACATCCGGGTACGACGTCGGCGGCGCATCTGCACGGCGGAACACCCCGCGCGTCAATTCCACGAGCTGCCCGTTGTCACGCCAGGCATACAGGTCGCGCGAATGCGCGCCCATCTCGCGAGCGGTCTGGGTGGTGAACGTAGGCGGCAAGGCTTCGCTGATCGCCTTCATGGATAGAATCCTTGCACACAGCGGTGTCTGGTGCGCGGATTCCATCCAAGCTGTCAGCGGAGAATGCGACCGGTCCAGACGTCGTGGCGCATCGACGCACTCAGCCGCTGCCGCACCCCGCGGTCAGTCGACCGTCGACCCATCCGGCGCCACCAGGTTCGCGCTGAGCGTTCTGGCGACGAAGCGGCCATAGCGTTCCGCAGTCCAGCCGCGCTCGAGGACGAGGTTCTCGTACAGGGCAGCAGCGGTGCAGGCGAACATCACGTCGGCGGCCTCTGCCACGGACAGGCCCGGCGGCAGCAGCCCGCGGTCTCGCGTCTGCTGCGCGTTGTGCAGCATCCGGCCGTGCCGCGCGTCGTCGATGTCGCGCAGGAGTGCGGCCATGTCCGCGTCCCCGGTCGCGGCGGCGTCCCGGACGAGCAGGACGATCGGGGCCGCGAGCGGACTGACCTCGGCCGCGAACCGGCCGAACTGCTCCACCAACTCGTGGAGGTTCGTGGCGTCCAGCTGTGCGCGGTCGGACCGGTCCTCGGCGGGGGACCCGCCAGCCCCGAGCAGGCTCTGCTCCTGGATCGCCCGGACGAGTCCCGGCTTGCCCCCGAAGCCCTTGTACACCGACTCGGGCGACACGCCCGCTGACCGGGCGATCGCGGCGACGGTGGTGTGTCCGTAGCCGCCGGTGAGGAACAGGTCCCGGGCCCGGGCGAGCACCCGCTGCCTCGATTCCTCGGCAGCCTTCCGACGGAGCGGGGAGTCATAGGCGCGCGGTGACGGCGGTCCGGCGGCGGGTGGTCTTTTGCTCATGACCTCAATCCACTACACTTGGCTGTACCGAATGAGCGTAGCAGCCGCTCACGACGGCGTGGTCAAGGGAGCAGATCATGGACGCATCGTCAGGGGTCGATCGCCTTCCCGACGGCCCGGTGCGACGGATGGTGGCCGCGGCCAATCGGCACGACCTGGAAGGGATGGTCGCGGAGTTCGCCGACGACTACGAGAACGTCACGCCGATCCACCCGGCCCGCGGTTTCCGGGGCGCCGACCAGGTGCGGAGGAACTGGGCCACCCTGTTCGCTGGCCTTCCCGACCTGGCGCTGACCGTGCACGACGCGACCACGGCGCCCGACGGCACGGTGTGGATGGAGTGGAGCAACCGGGGCACGCGGTCCGACGGTTCGGTGATCTCCTCGGCCGGTGTCGCCATCCTGGCCATCCGAGACGATCGCATCGCTGCGGCGCGCTTCTACCTCGAGCCCGTCGAGCGGGAATCCGGCGATGTGAACGCCGCCGTGCGCACGACGGTCACCGGGACCGCTGACGCACGGGTCGGGCCATGATTCTCGTGGTCGGCGGCACGGGCCGGTTGGGCCGGGTGCTGGTGCCGATGCTGGTCCGGGGCGGTCACCGAGTCCGGGTCATGGCGCGCGGGTCGTCGCAACCGTTCCCGGAGCCGGCCGGCGACGGCGTCGAGATCGTTGTTGGGGACGTGGCCTCGGCCGGCGACTGTGCACGAGCGGCGGCGGGCTGCACGGCGGTGGTGTTCGCCGCATCGGGCTTCGGCATCAAGGACGAGAACCCCCGCGACGTCGACCGCGACGGCGCCCTCCGGGTCGTCCGGGCGGCGGCCGAGGCGGGCGTCGAGCACGTCATCATGATGTCCATGCACGGCGCCGCACCGGACGCACCCCTCGAGTACCTGAGATGCAAGGCCGCGGCCGAGGAGTCCGCCCGGGGATCCGGGATGAGCTGGTCGATCATCAGGATCGGATCGCTGCTGGAGCAGCGGCTCGCGACCATCACCGCACCCCTCGAGTCCCGGAACACGGTGCTCGTGTTCGGTTCCGGGACCGTCCCGGTCACCTACACGTCGGTCAAGGACGCTGGTGGCGTCGTCGTCCGAGCACTCGCGGACCCCGCGCTGCGGAACCGGGTGACCATCTGGGGTTCGGAGACGCACACGGGCGGTGAACTCGCCGAAGCAGTGCTGACCCGCGTCGGCCACGGCTCGATCCGCCGCATTCCCGTCGGCGCTCTGCGGACTCTGTCGGTGGTCGCCAGGCCCTTTTCGCCCTTCCTGGCGCGGATTACCGGGGCGGCCCGGTGGGAGGAATCCGGGCGGGCGGCCTTCGACGTCGCTGCCGGCCGCGCCCAGTTCCCCGACATCCCGATCACCGGGCTGCCCGCGGCACTGGACGCGATGGCGGTCCCTGGCGGGCCGCGCTGACGGAAGCGCTGGAGCGTGGCTGAAGTTCCCCGCTGACGCTCCCGAGACGCCGGCCGGGACGCGCACGACCAAAGGTGTCAGGCGCGCTGCGTTTCGGTCACGCGTTCGACGGCCAGCAGGCCGCCGAGGAAACGCGCGATGCTGCGCGGACCGGAAACCGGCGATGCGGCCTCGACGTCGGGGTTGTAGTTCGTGTTGGTGTTGACGTCGTAGGTGACGGTCCGGCCGTCGACGGTCTCGATGAACTCGATGCCGGCGATCTCGATCCCGGCCTCGGCCAGCAGGGCCTCGTACCGGCGGACCAGCGGGTGAGCGGCGTCGATGTCGGCCCGGAGGGCGAACGGCGCGACGGCGGCGTCATCAGCAGAATCGGGGACCACGCAGGCGTCGGCCGGGCACAGCTCGAAGCTGCCGGCCGACGTGTCGACGCGGACGGCGTACACGAACCGACCACCCACGAACTCGGCGCGCGTGATGAACGGTTCCCGGGCGGCCAGATACTCCTGGACCAGGGTGATGCCGTCGACCGGCTGCTCGAACTCGTCGCTCGCCACGTAGGCGTCGAGATCGGCGTGGCTGTCGAACCGCCGCACACCCAGCCCCTTGCCGCCCTGGTTGTGCTTGGCGATGAACGGCGGCTCGAACGCGCGGGCCGCCTCGACCAGCCCCTCCCGGCCGAAGGCCGCCGTCGTACGCGGGACGTCGAACCCGTGCGAGCGCAGCAAGCCGTGCTGAGCCACCTTGCTGACCTCGAGCTCGAGCACGCCGCTGCCGTTGACGACGCGCCGGCCCCAGGACTCCAGCCACCGCAGCACCGCCCGCGTGTACTCCTTCGCGTGCGTGTTCCCGCGGGTGTGCGCCGACGCGCTCATCCGCGACCAGTAGATGCCCGGCGCGGGTTCCGCACCGAGATCGATGGCGCCGCCGTCGGCAGCGCTGCTGAGGTCGATCTCCGTCAGCGGTACACCCTCGGCCTCGAACGCGGCGCGGAACGGCGGCATCCACGCACCGTTCTCGTGGATCACGTGCACGGTCGGTGTCGTCATGGTCCGAGCCTAAGCGGCGCAGGCTGAGCGAGACACCGGCGACGACGCCGGACGTCACCTCGGTGCGGTTACCCGCCCGTCCACTCCCGGAGGGTTCCGGTGACGGTGCGCCGGGTCACGACGACGGCGCCGTCTGGTCCGCCACGGCCGCCCGCGCCGCGATGAACGCCTGCACGGCGGTCTCGACGTCCTCGGGCGTGTGGGCCGCGGAGAGCTGGACGCGGATGCGGGCCTTGCCCTTCGGCACCACCGGGTACGAGAACGCGGTGACGTAGACGCCGTGGGCGAGCATCTCGGCGGCGATCCTGCCCGCGAGCGCCGCGTCGCCGAACATGACCGGCACGATGGCGTGCTCGCCGGGCAGCAGGTCGAAGCCCTCCTCCGTCATGCGCCGACGGAAGAGCTCGGCGTTCTCGAAGAGCGCCGCGCGCAGCTCGGTCGAGTCGGCGACCAGGTGCAGGGCGCGCGACGTCGCGGCGACGATCATGGGCGCGAGCGAGTTGGAGAACAGGTAGGGCCGGGCCTTCTGGCGCAGGGTCGCGACGATCTCGGCGCGGCCGGACACGTAGCCCCCGGAGGCGCCGCCGAGGGCCTTGCCGAACGTTCCGGTGTAGATGTCGACGCGGTCCGCGACGCCCGCGTGTTCCGGGGTCCCGGCCCCCGTGGCACCCATGAAGCCGACCGCGTGGGAGTCGTCCACCATCACCATCGCGCCGTAGCGGTCCGCGAGATCGCAGATCTCGCGCAGGGGCGCGAGGTAGCCGTCCATGGAGAAGACACCGTCGGTGACGACGAGCGTGCGCCGGGCACCGGCGCCGTCGTTCAGGGCAGCCGCCTCCCGCAGGCGTGCCTCCAGCTCCCCCATGTCCTGGTTCGCGTAACGGAACCGGGTCGCCTTGCACAGCCGGATGCCGTCGATGATCGAGGCGTGGTTCAGGGCGTCGGAGATCACCGCGTCCTCGGCCCCCAGGAGGGACTCGAACACCCCGCCGTTGGCGTCGAAACAGCTGGAGAACAGGATCGTGTCCTCGGTGCCGAGGAACTCCGAGACCTGGCGCTCGAGCGCGAGGTGGGCGTCCTGGGTGCCGCAGATGAACCGGACCGAGGCCATGCCGAAGCCGCGCTCGTCGAGGGCCTGCTTGGCGGCCGCGACGAGGTCGGGGTGGTCGGCGAGCCCCAGATAGTTGTTCGCGCAGAAGTTCAGGACGTCACTGCCGGGAGCCCCGAGCGGTCCCGCCTCGATATGGGCGGACTGCGGCGAGTCGATGTGCCGCTCCTCCTTGAAAGTACCGGCCGAGCGGATCTCGGCCAGCTCCGTGGCCAGTTGCTCCTTGATGCCTGCGAACATGGTTCCCTTCTCTCCTTCGGGCCGGGATTCCGGACGATCTAGACGCCGGACCAGTCCAGCACGACTTTGCCGCCGCTGCCGGAGCGGGCGAGTTCGAAACCGTCCTCCCAGCGGGAGGCGGGCAGGACGTCGGTGACCACGGCGGCGACGTTCGCCCGCAGCACCGGGTTGGAGGCGAGCATGGCGCTCATGGCGTACCAGGTCTCGAACATCTCCCGGCCGTAGATGCCCTTGAGGGTGAGCATGTGCGTCACGACGCGGCCCCAGTCGAGGTCGGCCGGCGCGGACGGCAAGCCGAGCAGGGCGATCCGGCCACCGTGGTTCATGTTCTCGATCATCGCCTGCAGGGCCGTGGGACGCCCGGACATCTCGAATCCGACGTCGAATCCCTCCAGCAGACCCAGCTCCCGCTGCGCCGCCTCGAGCGTCATCGCCGAGACGTCGACGGCGAGGTCCACCCCCATCTGCCGGGCCAGGGCGAGGCGGCGGGGGGAGACGTCCGTGATGGCGATCTTCCGCGCCCCGGCGTGCCGGGCGACCGCGATCGCCATCAGGCCGATCGGCCCGGCACCGGTGATCAGGACGTCCTCGCCGACGAGCGGGAAGCTCAGCGCGGTGTGAGTGGCGTTGCCGAACGGGTCGAAGATCGCGCCGAGTTCGGGGGTGATCGACGGATCGTGGTGCACCCAGACGTTGGTCTCGGGGATGACGACGAATTCTGCGAACGCGCCGTCGCGCTGCACTCCGACGCTCTGGACGTGAATGCACATCTGCCGCCGGCCCGCGCGGCAGTTGCGGCAGACCCCGCACACGATGTGCCCCTCGCCCGAGACGCGGTTCCCGGGCCGCACGTCGCGCACGTCCTCGCCGACCTGCACCACCTCGCCGTAGAACTCGTGCCCCGGCACCAGCGGGGTGGTGATCATCGTCTGCGCGGTGGCGTCCCAGGACTGGATGTGCAGGTCCGTACCGCAGATGCCCGTCGCGAGCACCCGGATCTTCACCTCGTCCGCACCCGGCTCCGGTTCCGGGCGCTCCACCAGCTCGAACCCGGGCCGGGGGCTGGACTTGTACAGGGCCTTCATGGGCGCGCTCCGATGACGACAGGACGGGTGGAACACAAGGCTAGAGGCCGTGCGTCCTCAAACCCGGGATTTGCGCCGGCGAGCGCTCCTGATACAGGTGAAGCGGCCCGTCGATGACGGGCCGGGCCGCTTCTCAGCCCAGCGGTGCGGTCAGCTCGACGTTGACGTCGTCGGGGTCCTGGAACGAGAGGATCGCGATCCCGGCGTCGGCCAGGTCGGTCACCTCGCCGTGCTCGATGCCGGCCCCGTCCAGCGCCTGGACGGCGGCGTCGAGGTCGGCGCGGGACTTCACGGCGAAGCTCACGTGGTCCAGGCCCGTGCGGTCCGGGTCGAAGTCGTCCCGTCCGACGGGGCGCAGACCGAAGAGGGTGCCGTCCGGCGTCTGGTAGACGGTGCCGCCGTAGTACTCGGCCGCGGACTCCGTGACGCCGGGCTTGTTGACGTCGTCGGACTTGTCGATGGCCGTCGGCCAGCCGAACACCAGGTCGTAGAACGCCTTGGATCGGGCGATGTCCGTGACGGTCAGGCGGACGTGGGCGAAACCGCTGCTGTCGATGAGAGCCATGACTCACCCTAACGCGACCGGGTCACGCCGGGCTGGTCACGGAAGGCTGGGCCCTCAGCGCAGCTCGTCCCTCCGGTGGGCGGGGAATTCGTCAGATCCCGAGCTCTTCGTCGGTGACATGTTCCTTCCAGTCCGTGGTGCCGGCGGGGTCGTCGCCGTTCTCCAGCATCGCGAGGTGCTCCATGAAGCCGTCACCGCCGGCCGCGTGCCAGTGGTCCTGCCCGGGCGGGGTGTAAAGGGTCTGCCCGGCGTGCACCTCCACGACGTTGCCGTCCCGGTTCGAGGTTCATCGGCTTCTCCTTCTGCGGTTGGGTTTGACGGATCAGGGAACGGGGCTGGGCACGGCGGTCGGCACCGGACGGCGGCGGGCGAGCAGCACGCAGACGCCCGCCCCGAGCAGTACCGCCACAACGGTGACGACGCCGAGGGGCAGGATGGTGGCGGCGCCGGCGACGCCGACCAGGGGAGCGGCGATCCCGCCGAAGCCGAACCGCACCATGCCCAGCAGCGACGACGCGGTCCCGGCCATGCCCGGGTACTCGGCCAGCGCGAGGGTCGTGGCCGGCGGGGCGGAGATCGCGACGCCGCTGGCGAGGGCGAACAGGGACACGATGACCACGATCAACGGCATCGGCGTCAGCCCCGCGGCCAGCAGTCCACCGGCGCCGAGGCCGGTGACGAGGACGCCGACGGCGAGGGTCCCGGGGATGCTCCACCGCTCGGAGGCGCGGCCGGCGAGATAGCCGAACACCATGAAACCGGCCGAGTTGAGCCCGAACGCGGCGGCGTACGCCTGCGGGGAGAGCCCGTAGATGCCCTGCAGCACGAAGGTCGCGCCGGCCAGGTAGGCGAACAGCGCCGCGTTCAGGAACCCCTGGTTGAGGACCGCCCCGACGAAGACCCGGTCGGCGAGCAGGGTGCGGTACGCCGCGAGCGTGTGCCCGAAGCCGCCGTCGAGCCGGTGCTCGACCGGCAGGGTCTCCCCGAACACCACCAGCGAGAGGACGAGGATCCCCGCCCCGATCACGGCGAGCACGACGAAGAGGCCGCGCCAGTCGGTGACCGTGTTGAGCAGCCCACCGAGCAGCGGCCCGACGATCGCGGCGAAGCCGCCGGTGACGGTCAACCGCCCGTAGAACCGGATCAACGCGGTACCGGAATAGACGTCGCGGCCGGCGGCCTGGGCGATGACGATCCCGACCCCACCGGCCAGCCCCTGCACCAGGCGGGCGACGATCAGGAGCTCGATCGTGGGACTGGCCGCGCACAGCGCCGACGTGGCGATGTAGGCGGTGACCCCGATCAGCAGGATCCCGCGCCGACCGAACCGGTCCGACGCCGGCCCGGCGATCAGTTGCCCGGCGGCCAGGCCGAGCAGGCACGCCGTCACGGTCAACTGGGCGACCGACGTCGCGGCGCCCAGTTCGGTGGTCAACGCGGGCAGCGCCGGCAGATACAGGTCCATCGAGATCGGACCGAACACCGTCAGCAGCAGCAACAGGGCCGGCAGCGTCCGGTGGGCGACGGCGTGGTTCGTGGTCTCGGGCATGATTCCAGTCTTCGCCCCGTCGCACACGCATGGGAGTCCCTGATCAGGGGCGTACTGACAGGGCACCGCTCACCGGGTCCCGCACTGGTCCTTTTGCGTCAGAGTGGTGCCATGGTTCGCATTCTCGTCACCGGAGCGGCCTCCGGTCTCGGCCTGGACACCGCCACTGATCTTGCCGAGCAGGGGCACGACGTCGTCGTGCACGCCCGCAACGTCGACCGCCTCCACCACCGGCGGGTACTGGCACCACCACCGCACCGAACGGCCTCACCCGGCCGTCGATGACGACCGGTTCCGGGCACGGCTGCCCGCCACCCTCCGACGGCTCACCGGCGTCGCCCTCCCCGGGTGACCCCCCCCACCGGCAACGGAAGGGAGAACCCCCCATGACCGAGACCAGGCAACCCGGTGACGCCGGGGCGCGCCGCTCCTAGACTGGGTCCGGCCTGTTCGCCCCACGAAAGAAGCCCGGCATGAGTGCTGATCGCTCCGCGCACTACGACGACCCGATCTCGCCCGCCACGGCGGCCGGCGTGCCCGTCGGGAAGGTGCCGAAGAAGCTGCGCACGCGGCACGTCATGATGATCACCCTCGGCGGCATCATTGGGTCCAGCCTGTTCGTCGGGTCTGGCAACGTCATCCGGTCCGTCGGCCCCGCCGCGGTGCTGTCCTACCTGATCGGCGGACTGCTGGTCTTCCTGGCGATGCGGATGCTCGGCGAGATGGCGGCGTCCCGGCCATCGGTCGGCTCGTTCATGGAGTACGCGCGCGTGGGCCTGGGGGACTGGGCCGGGTACTTCGTCGGCTGGCTCTACTGGTACTTCTGGGTCGGTGTGATCGCCTTCGAGGCCGTGGTCGGCGGTTCCATCCTCACCGGCTGGTTCCCGTCGGTGCCCGACTGGGTGTTCTCGGTGATCCTGTTGCTCGTGTTCACCGGCACGAACCTGATCTCGGTCCGCTCCTTCGGGGAGGTCGAGTTCTGGCTCGCCAGCATCAAGGTCGCCGCCATCCTCGTCTTCCTCGCGGTCGGCGCCCTGTTCGCCTTCGGGCTCTGGCCGAACGCCTCCTTCTCGGTGCCGAACCTGTGGAACGCCGGCGGGTTCGCCCCGAACGGGTGGTGGGCCGTCATCGACGGCGTCGCGATCGTGATCTTCTCCTACTTCGGCACCGAGATCGCCGTCATGGCCGCCGCGGAGTCCGAGGACCCGGCGCGCGGCATCCACCAGGCCACGGTCACCGTCATCTGGCGCATCCTCTTCTTCTTCGTCGGTGCGGTGCTGGTCATCGTCACCGTGGTTCCGTGGAACCAGCTGCCCGACCCGCAGCAGAAGGCACCGTTCGCCTACATCTTCGGCGTGTTCGGTCTGCCCGGCGCCGACCTGGTGATGAGCGCCGTCATCCTCACCGCGGTGTGTTCGGTGCTCAACTCCGGGCTCTACTCCGCGGCCCGGATGTTCTCCTCGCTGGCCGGCAAGGGCCTCGCGCCGGCGATCGTGGCGAAGAAGTCGCGGGCCGGGGTGCCGACCGTCGCCGTCATCGCCTCCACGCTGGGCGGGTACGCGGCCGTCCTGGTCAACTTCCTGGCCCCCGAATCCGGCATCTTCGCCTTCATCATGAACTCCGCCGGTCTGGTGGCCCTGTTCGTCTACGTCTTCATCGCGGCCACCCAGATGCGGCTCCGCTCGCGCATGACGGTCCAGGAGCGGAAGGACCTCGCGCTGAAGATGTGGCTGCACCCGTGGCTCGGTGTCCTGGTGATCGTCGCCGTCGCCGGCATCGTCGTTGTGATGCTCGTGTCCGGGGACTCCGGCCGCACACAGGTGTGGACGAGCCTGGTCGCGGTTGCCGCCCTGGCGGTCTTCTGGCCGCTCGTGGCGCGCAAGCTCAAGCGCGGCGTCGGGTCCGAGGCGCACTCGGTTCAGCGGGCCGCGCGGCCCTGAGCCCGGAAGACGTTGGCCCACTGGCTCTCTCACACCCGATACGGCGGCGACAACGCGCCATGAGCGTACGCCGACGACCGCGACCGACATGGCCTCGGTCGGCCACCGTGTCGTGGTGAGACCGATGACCTTTCGACCGCGACGAACTGACCGGTGCGAACCGACCGGCGCCGGTCAGCGCCCCGATCGCCGTCGCATCACGGCCAGCCCGATGATGAGGACGAAGACGGCGACCACGGCGGGCTGGCGGACGATCGTGCTGGCGAAACCCACGATCGTCAGCGGGTCCTCGAACACCCGCGTCAGGCCGACCCCGAACCAGGGTCCGATGAGCCAGCCGACGACCAGGAACACCGCCAGACCGAGGGCGACGCCGCCGAGGACGGCGGGCCGGAACCGGACGATCACCGCGATCGCGAGCGCCAGTGCGGCAGCCGCGGCGAACACCGCGGTGGCCGTGCCGTTCGGGACCAGCCCGAGGCCGGAGAGCCCGACGTCGGGCACCACCACGACGGGACCGGCGCCGTACGGTGAGGCGCCCCAGGGCGGGAGTGTCACCACCGCCCCGAACAGGTAGGCCCACAGCACGCCGATCGCAACGCCGGCGATGCGTGGTGCGACACGGCCGCTCGTGCGCGGGCGGGTGCCGGTGGTGCTGGGTCTGGTGGTCATCGCATCCCCCTCGGCCGGCCGGTGCCCTCGACGTCGAGGTTGCCGGTCAGCGGATCATAGCGGCCGACGGCCGTGGTGACGAGGGGGGCTCGAACGGGCCGTCGGGAGAGGGCGCGGCCGTGATGCCGGGGCGCCGCCCGGTGCACCCGTCCTGCGACCTGCGAGGATCGGGCCATGACTACCGACGCGTCCACCACCGGTCAGCCGGAGCCCGCACGGCTGCACCCACGACCGCAGCTGACCCGGAAGCAGTGGCTCGACCTCGACGGCGACTGGGAGTTCCGGTTCGACGACGAGGACCGCGGCCTCGATGCCGGCTGGTGGCGCCGGGACGTGCCCTTCGACCGCATCATCCGAGTGCCGTACCCGCCGGAGTCGGCGCTCTCCGGCGTGGGGGAGGACGGGCACGCGATCGTCTGGTATCGTCGGACCGCCACGCTGGTCGCACCGCCGGGCCACCGGATGCTGCTGCACTTTGCCGCCGTCGATCACCGGGCGGACGTGTGGGTGAACGGCGTCCACGTCGGCGCTCACGAGGGCGGCCACGTCGGCTTCTGCCTGGACGTGACGCACGCGCTCGGCGGCCACGGCGACACCGCCGACGCCGGAGGCGCCGACGCCGCCGGGGGCGCCGGGGGCGCCGGACAGACCATCGTCGTGCGGGTGTTCGACGACCCCCGCAGCCTAGAACAGCCGCGCGGGAAGCAGGACTGGGAGCCCGAGCCGCACGTCATCTGGTACCGACGGACCACCGGCATCTGGCGGCAGGTGTGGGCGGAGGCGGTTCCGTCGACCCACCTGGCGAGCGTCCGCTGGACGCCCGGTGCACGCCCCGGGGAGATCGCACTCGACGCCCGGGTGGCGGGTCAGCACGGCCGGGTCGCGCAGCACGAGCGGGACGCCCGCGTCGCCGTCGAGCACGGCCTGAACCCCCGGGCTGCCGTTCCGGAAGGGCAGGCCGACGATCCGGCGCTGACCCTCGAGGCCGTCTTCAGGCACGACGGCCAGGTCCTGGGAAGCGTCGCCGTCGGGGTCGTCGACGGCCGGGCCCGCGCGAGCCTGGACCTGGTGGACCCGCGCTTCACCGCCGAGCCGCACCGGCTGCTGTGGAGCCCCGAGCACCCCACCCTGATCGACGTCGAACTGACGTTGCGGCACGGCGACGCCACGCTTGACCGCGCCGGCTCCTACGTCGGGCTGCGCACGGTGGCGACCGAGGACGGCCGGTTCCTGCTCAACGGCCGTCCGACACGATTGCGGCTGGTGCTCGAGCAGGCGTACTGGCCGCAGTCGCACCTGGCCGCCCCGGACGACGACGCGCTGCGGCGGGAGGTGGAGCTGACCAAGTCGTTCGGCTTCACGGGCATCCGGATGCACCAGACGGTGGCCGACCCGCGGTTCCTGTACTGGTGCGACCGGCTCGGCCTGCTCGTTTGGGCCGATGCGCCCGCCGCCTACCGGTTCTCCTCGTTGACGCTGGAACGGACCACGGGGGAGTGGATGGAGATCGTCGCCCGCGACGCTTCCCACCCGTGCGTGGTCGCCTGGGTCGCGTTCAACGAGAGCTGGGGGGTGCCCGACGTCGCCACGGATGAGTCCCAGCGAAACGCCGTTCGCGGCTTGACCGGGCTGATCAAGGCCCTCGACCCGTCCCGGCCGGTGATCGGCAACGACGGCTGGGAGTGGGTGGCCGGTGACCTGATCGGCGTCCACGACTACACGCACGACGGCGCGGTGCTGCGGTCCCGGTACGAGGACCGTACGGCCGTCGAGGCGACCCTGCGGCACGGGCGGCCCGGCGGACGCCGCCTGCTGCTGTCCGACGCGGACGATGTGCGGGACCTGCCCGTCGTGCTCTCCGAGTTCGGCGGCGTCGGCTTCCACACCTCCACCGCCGACTGGGAGGGCTACGGGGCGGTGACCGACGAGGACGCGTTCGTCGCCCGGTTGCGCGACCTCGTCGGCGCCGTCCACGACTCCACGGGTCTCGCCGGCTTCTGCTGGACCCAGTTGACGGACACGCTGCAGGAGAAGAACGGGCTGCTCGACGAGCACCGCCGGCCCAAGGCCGCCCTCGCCCTGCTCCGGGCGATCATCACGGGAGAGGACCGCTAGCCGGTGCGCGTCACCCGGTCGCGGTCAGCCAGGAGTCGACACGCCGACTCCGTACTGAGCGGCGGCGCGAGCCAGTCGTTCGTCGTAGGTGACCAACGACTCCAGGTCGTCGCCCAGCCGCATCGCCATCGTGAGGTGGAGGGCATCCAGTGACCGGAGGTCGACGGGGTCCAGGCGCCCGGCCGCATCGAAGTCCGCGGTCGAGACCCGGATGAGGTCGATCGAGTCGAGCACCAGCCGCGCCTGCTGCGCCAGCTCGGGAGCCGCCCGACGCACGGCCCGCATCAGCTCCGTGCGCGTGAGGTCGCTCGAGATCAACTCCCTCGTCGCCTCGGAGAGCCAGGTGCGCAGCGCGACCGTCTCGGCCTCGGCGGTCACCAGTTTGACGAGAGCCGACGTGTCACAGTAATGCACCACGTCAGTACCGCTCGTCCTCTCGCATCCGCAGCAACACGGCCGTCAGGTCGGGGCCCGGTGGTGGCGCCGGAACGGCGGACAGGGCTTGCCGCGCGCGTCGCACCTGCCCTGACGTCCGCAGCGCGTCGAGAGGCGACGTCGGGAGGGCGGTCAGCTGGGCCACCGGACGGCCCCGGTCTGTGATCGTGATGGTCTCGCCGTCGGCGGCGGCGCCGACGACGCTGGACGCGTTCTGCTTGAGTGCTCGAATGCCCACTTCACTCATGTGCTACATCGTAGTACTTGAGGTGTGGTCCGCAATCAGTCGTTCCGCGCCATGTGCTCCGCCTGCTCATCGGCGTGGAACGTCCACGGCTCCTGGGGCAGCACGACGCCGGTCTCGAGCGGATCGACCTCGACCACGGTGCCCGCGCGTCGGCGATGCCGGAGCGGTGTCGCTCATGGGGTGCTCCTCAGTGGTGTCGGCGACGTCGTCGGCGTCCACGACTACACGCACGACGACGCCGTGCTGCAGTTCCGGTACGGCAACCGCGGCCGACTGGGAGGGCTACGGGGCGGTGAGCGACGAGGAGGCGTTCCTCGCCCGGTTGCGCGACCTCGTCGGCGCCGTCCACGACTCGGCCGGTCTCGCCGGCTTCTGCTGGACCCAGCTGACGGACACGCTGCAGGAGAAGAACGGGCTGCTCGACGAGCACCGCCGAACCAACGCCGACGTCGACGTCGTCCGCCGCATCATCGTCGGGGCGGAACCGGACCAGCCGAACGATTAGCCGGAGCGTCCTCGGCGGACGGGAAGCTCGGTGACGCCGAGACGGGTCGACTACTGGCGGGGCTGGAGACCGGCCCGCCCGGCACGGTATTCCTGGGCGATGATCCGCAGCTTGATGTTGCGGTGCTGCGACTCCCGCACCAGCAGCGCGAACGCGTGCTCGGAGTCCAGGTCGAATTTCGCCATCTGCATGCCGACCGCCTGACCGATCTCCCGCTGAGACTGCATCGCGTCGCGGAAGTTCTCCACGTCGGACGTCGCCTGCATCCAGGCGGCGTGCAACTCCTGCGCCCGCGTGTACAGATCGCTGTCGGCCTCGTCGAGGGTGACGTCGACCGTCTGCTGGCGTCTCGTCCGGGCCTGCATCCACTCGGTCACCTCGGTGACCCGGTGGATCAGGAGGCCGACCTCACCGTCGTCGTCGAAGACAGGAACGTTGATCGGGCTCCACCACCGGACGACGAACTCACCCGTGGTGGGATCGACGACGTCGTACTTCTGCATCGGCATGGTGTCGGACCGTTTGGTGGCCAGCACCCGCTCCAGCGACGCCCGCAGATTCTGCACGCCGGTCGCCGTCGGATCCCGCGGGTTGTCGGGAAACACCTCGAAGATGTCCCGGCCGATGATCTCCTCGCGCCGGATCCCGGTGGCACGCTCCCGGGCCGCGTTCATGCCGACGATCACGAAGTCCGGTGTCAGGACGAGGTACGGGGTGGGGGTGGCATCGAACAACGCCTCGTAGTTCAGTGCTGCAGCGGTCATGATTTCCTCCGCACGGAACGATACCCGCTCGGCAACCGTCGCCGTCCCCATCATGGGTGTCGGGGCTGCTCACGCCCCCCGGATCGCGGTCGTGTGCGGGGTGTCCGCCGCCGAGGTGCCCACGTACACCGTGTGGTCCCCGGTCACAGGTGCGAAGGTCCGGGCTGCGTAGTCCCACACCGCGAACGGGTGGTTGGACGCTGCCGGGTCGATCATGACGGTGACCTGCTCGGTGGCACCCGGCTCGACGAGCACCTTGGCGAACCCGACCAGCCGCTTCGGGGGCTGACCGGCCGCGGGCACCCCGAGGTAGACCTGCACCACCTCGGCCCCGGCGACGGACCCCGTGTTGGTCACCGATGCGCTCACCGTGACCGGGGCCGCCACGCCGTCGGGTGCGTCGACGGACACGTCGGCGACGTCGAACGTCGTGTACGAGAGGCCGTGACCGAAGCCGAACAGCGGATCGATGCCCTGCCCCTGGAACCACCGGTAACCCATCTGCAGGCCCTCGGAGTAGCGGATCACGGGGTAGCCGTCGCCCTCGTCCGTGCCCGGGTACCGCTCCGGGTTGCGCGCGTAGAGGGTGTCGTCCGCGGTTCGCGGCGCCGTCGTCGGCATCTTCCCGGACGGGTTGACGACGCCGAACAGCAGGTCCGCGACCACATGCCCGTCCTCGGCGCCCTGGTTCCACGCCTCCAGCACGGCCGGGGCGGCGTCGATCCATGGCATCAGCACCGGGTTGCTGTCCTTGAGCACGACGACGGTGCGCTGGTTGACGCCCAGCAGCTCGGTCAGCATCCGGTTCTGGTCGTTGAGCATGTTCGCGTCGGCCTGGTCGGCGCCCTCGGTGGCGATCAGCCCGGCCATCAGCACGACGACGTCGGCGTCGGCGGCGGCCCGCTTCGCCTCGGCCAGGTTGGCCAGGTCGTCGGCCACCGTGACCGAGGTGACCGTCGCGGACCCGCCCAGGTCGGCGAGCACGTCCCGGAGACCCTGCAGCGGCGGCACGGTGTACAGGGGATCGACCTTGGAGGAGCCGCCGCCGCCCAGGCAGGCCTGCTCGACGTACGCCGCCTGCCCGATGACGGCGATCGAGCCGGCGTTCGGGTCCAGCGGCAGTAGCTCGCCGTCGTTCTTCAGCAGCACGGCGATCTGGCCGCCGATGCGCCGGGCGATCGCCCCGTGCGCGGCGGCGTCGATCTCCCCCGGGGCGTAGGGCCGCTCGAACTGACCGAACCGGAACATCTGGGTGTAGCGGCGGATCAGGGCCCGGTCCACGGTGGCCAGCTCGAGGCTGGTGTCATTCAGCGCGTTCTTGACGTTGGTCTCGTTCAGCCACTTGGCGTCCGGCATCTCGTGGTCCATGCCCGCGTTCAGGGACGGGGCGGCGGACCGGCAGGACCAGAAGTCGGACTGCACGTAGCCTTCGAAACCCCACTCGGTGCGCAGGATGTCGGTGAGGGTGGGCCGGTTCTCCGTCGCGTAGACGCCGCGGATCCGGTTGTAGGAGCTCATGATCGCGGCCAGCTGCGCGTCCTTGACCACCATCTCGAACGGCAGCAGGTAGAGCTCCCGCATGACGTGCTCGTCGACCTCGACGCTGGCGCGGAACCGCTCGTACTCCTGGTCGTTGAGCACGAAGTGCTTGGCCATGGCGATGACGTCGTGCGCCTGGATCGCCCTGGTGACCTCCACGCCCATCACGCCGGACAGGTAGGGGTCCTCGGAGAAGTACTCGAAGTTCCGGCCGGAGATGGTGGTCCGGTGCAGGCACACGCCGGGGCCCTCCAGCACGTGCTGACCGAGGGTGGCCGTCTCGGATCCGATGACGTCGCCGTACTCGCGGGCCAGGGCGGGGTCGAAGCCGGCGGCCAGGCCGATGGACATCGGCAGGGAGGTGGCCTTCGGGCTCGGCGTGCCGTCGCCCATCCCGACGCCGACCGGGCCGTTGGTGATCCGGAACCGGGGGATGCCGAGCTCCTCGATCCCGGCCACGTGCCGTTCGATGCGGATCTGCGCGGCGAGCTGCTCGAGATCCTCACCGTTGGCGGCCGCCGCGTTGGACAGGGCGTAGATGTCGATGGTCTCCATCGCGCCGTGCAGCTGGGCGATCTTCTGCTCCAGCGTCATCGCGGCGACCAGCTTCTCGGCACGCTCCCGCGGGGGCAGGGACGTATCCATCCAGGCGGCTGCGGTCTCGGGCACGTCATTCTCCTTCGAATGGGATCCGTGGGTCACCGCCAGCCTGACACGCGCGCCGCGTGAAGCGGAGCAGTTGCCAGCCGTTGCCACGGCCCCCGGAGCGGTCTGTCCGGGCCGACTCGTCGGGATACGGTACGGGCATGGCCTTCACCTTCTCCCCGGACCACGTCGACCGCGCCCGCGAGGCGGCGGCCGCCTCGCTCGCCGAGGGCGGTGTCCCCATCGGCGCCGCGCTCGTCGTCGACGGCGAGCTCGTCGCCGTCGGCCACAACCAGCGGGTCCAGCACGGCGATCCCACCGCGCACGGAGAGATCGACTGCCTGCGCAACGCCGGGCGGATGCGCTCCTACGCCGACGCGGTCATGATCACCACGCTCGCCCCGTGCGCCATGTGCACCGGTGCCATCATCCAGTTCGGGATCCGCCGCGTCGTCGTCGGGGAGGCGCAGACCTTTTCTGGCGAGCTGGGGCTGCTGCGGTCCCGGGGCGTCGACGTCGTCGTGCTCGACGACCCGGCGTGCCGGGATTTGATGGAGCAGTTCCAGCAGCGTTACCCGGAGGTGTGGGCCGAGGACATCGGCGAGGTGCTCTGACGTCGGGGCTCGCCGCTCACGCCCCTGCGTCGGACCCGAACCAGGTCGGTAGCGCCCGGAGGAGGTCGGTCTGGTCCTCCCCTACCCACGCCACGTGCTCGTCGGGCCGCAGCAGTACCGCCGGCAGGTCCCGCGAGTCGAGCTCGTCGCTGGTGTCCACGACGTGGTCGACCCGGTCCTCCCACCAGCCGACCGCCAGGTCGCCCGTCTGATCCAGCAGCAGGCCCCGACCGGCGTGCATCAGGCCGTACAGCCGCCCGTGCCGGTGCAGCGGAACGTCGCGCAGGCGCCGACCGAGCAGCGGGTGCCCGTCACCGAGGTCGTACCGGACGCTGATCGCGGTGATCTTCTCCGTCAGGTAGCGGCTCACCCCGTCGATCTCCATCAGCTCCCCGATCAGCCCGCGCACCGCCTCCGGACCCGGGCCGGAGGAGATCAGGACCATCTGGGCGCGCGTGTTCTCCAGCACGTCCGCGGCGACCGGGCGGCGCTCGGCCGCGTAGCTGTCCACCAGGCCGTCCGGCGCCCAGCCGGCGACGTCGGCGGCCAGTTTCCACCCCAGGTTGACGGCGTCCTGCAGGCCGAGGTTGAGTCCCTGCCCGCCGACGGGCGGATGGATGTGGGCGGCGTCCCCGGCGAGGAGGACACGGCCGACGCGGTAGGGGTCGGCGAGCCGGGTGGCGTCCCCGAACCGGGACAGCCACCGGGGCGAGTGCACGCCGAAGTCGGTGCCCGCGAAAACCCGCAGCTGGTCCTTGACCTCGTCCAGGGTCGGCGGCGTGCCCCGGTCGTCGGCCACGTCGTCGGCGGGGACGAGGACCCGGTACAGGCCGTCGCCCACGGGCATCAACCCGAACCGGAACTCGGTGCGGCGGACCTCGGCCGTCACGGCGGCCACCTCCTCCGCGGGGGCGTCGACCTTCATCTCGCCGAGGAGCGTGTCGATCCGGGAGGGCTCGCCGGGGAAGTCGATGCCGCTGAGCCGGCGTACCGTGCTGCGACCGCCGTCGCAGCCGACGAGCCAGCGGGCGGCCACCCGGATGCCGTCCGTCAGCTCCGCCTGCACGCCGTCGTCGTCCTGCCGCAGCCCGACCAGCCCGCAGCCGCGCCGGATCTGCGCACCGAGCTCGGCCGCGTGCTCGGCCAGCAGCCGGTCGGTGACGGTCTGCGGGATGCCCAGCACGTAACCGTGCGCGGTGTCCAGGTCGCGCGGCGCCGGACCGCTGATGCCGGCGAAGAACCCGCCGAGCGGGTGCCGCGTGCCCTGCGCGAGGAATCGCTCCAGCAGACCGCGCGCCTCCAGCAGTTCGATACTGCGCACGTGCAGGCCGAGGGCACGCACGTACGGCGTCGGCTCGGGTTCCCGGTCCAGCACCAGCGTCGAGACGCCGTGCAGGCGCAGCTCGGACGCCAGCATCAGGCCGGTCGGACCCGCGCCGACCACGATGACGTCGATCATGGAAACTCCCTCCGTCGGCCCCGTCCGGGGCTCCGGCTGGAGATTCTCGCGCTCACCGGGGGCCTTGCCGCAAGCCCCGGGGTGGGAGATATCCTGACAGTGGCAGGGCGGAAGCCCTGCCTTTTGTGTGTCCGGCGCCGGAGAACGCCCCGGTCGCCTCCGGTGGTCCTCGACTATTGCCGATCTGGGAATTCGGGGCCGCCGAAACCCCAGATCGGCGATAGTCGACGACGACGAGGCGACGCGTCAGGCGCTGACGTCCTCCTTCGCGTCACCGGCGTCCTCCGCCGCCGGCCGGGACACGAACCGCACCGCGGCGCGGGCGGCTCTCCGGCCGGCGCGGGTGGCCCCGAGCGTGGACGCCGAAGCGCCGTAGCCGACGAGGAACAGGCCGGGTCGCTTCGGGACGGTCACGCCGTCGGTCTCCATCACGATGCCCCCGCCGGGTTCGCGCAGGTGAAGGGGAGACAGGTGGCCGAGCGACGCGCGGAAGCCGGTGGCCCACAGCACGACGTCGATCGGCACCTCCCACCCGTCCTCGCCGTCGGGCACGGGGTGTCCCGGCAGGGCGGGCACGCGCGCGCGGACGTCGTCGTCGATCAGCCGGTCGGCCGCCCCCTGGGAGGGGACACCGTGTCCGTCCGGTCCCGGGCCGGTCAGCACCGCGCCGGTGGGCGTGAGCCGCCGCAGCGGGCCTCGGCTGATAAGCCGGCCGGACTCGATGGCGGCCACGTACGGGCGGGACAGCGGCAGCCCGGTGGCGGCGACGACGGACAGCGGCGCCAGGCCGCGCACCGTACGGCCGGTGACGGCGGACTCGACGTCCCGGCCCCAGTCCTGGTCGAACGCCCGGTCGGTCCAGTGAGGTGCCTTGCGGGTGCTCCAGACCGTGTCGACGCCGGCGCGGTGCAGCTCGAGCACGAACTGGGCAGCGGAGGTGCCTCCGCCGACGACGAGGACGCGCCGGCCGGTGAAGTCGGTCGCGGCCGTGTAGTCGCGGGTGTGCAGCTGGCGGCCGATGAAGGACGCGATGCCGGGATAGCGCGGGACATACGGGCTGTCCCAGGTGCCGGTGGCGTTGACGACGGCACGGGTCCGCCAGCGGCGGCCGTCCCGAGCGGTCACGGTGAACACGCCGTCCGGTTCCTGGTCCACCGAGGCGACGGCGACCGGGCGCATCACCGGAAGCTCGAATGCGCCCTCGTAGGCCCCGTAGTACCGGGCGACGACCCGGCTGGCCGGCTCGGTGGGGTCCGGCGTGCCCAGCGGCAGGCCGGGCAGATCGTGGATGCCGTGCGCCGCTCCGAGGGTCAGGGAGTCCCAGCGGTGCCGCCAGGCACCACCGGGCCCGTCGTTCGCGTCCAGGACGACGACGTCGTCCCACGAGCGCAGGCCGCTGCGCAGCAGATGGTGAGCCGCGCTCAGCCCCGCTTGACCGGCGCCGATGACGACGACGTCGAGAAGCCGGTCGTCGGGGGAGTGCGCGAGAGGATCGAAGCGGGTCACGCCCGTGCAGCGGTGGCTGGCCACCGGATATTCCGGTGGCCAGCCCCACGAGACGGCCGCTCTACCGGGCGACCTCCTCCTGTTCCGCCTCCCGGTCCTCGGCCAGCTCCGCCTTGAACTGCTCGAAGCGCGCCTGGTGCGTGGGGCGGCGGCGCAGCACGAGCCACGCCGCGCCCAGGACCACGAACCAGATCGGCGTCACCGCCAGCGCCGCCAACGTGTCCGGCTGGGTCGTCAGCGCCCAGAGCACGAAGGCGAAGAAGGCGAACACGACCCAGACCATCACCCGGCCGCCCGGCATCTGGAACGCGGAAACCTCGTGCAGCCGCGCCCGGCGCCGGCGGAAGACCAGGTAGCTGACCAGGATCATCGACCAGACGAACATGAAGCAGACCGCGGACACCGTGGTGACCATGTCGAACGCTGCGCCGACGTCCTTGCCGGCATAGAGCAGGACCACGCCCGCGAGCAGCAGCACGCAGGTCAGGAACAGGGCGTTCTGGGGCACCTTGCGGCCGGACAGCCGGCCGAACATCGCCGGCGCGTCACCCTCCTGGGCGAGCCCGAAGACCATCCGGGAGGTCGAGTAGATGCCGGAGTTCGCCGAGGACATGGCCGAGGTGAGCACCACCAGGTTCACCACGGTGGCGGCGATGCCGAGGCCCGCCAGCGCGAACGTGGCAATGAACGGGCTGTGACCTGCGCGGAACTCGGTCCACGGGGTGACGGACATGAGGATGATCAGCGCGCCGACGTAGAACAGGAGCACACGGATCGGGATCGCGTTGATGGCGCGCGGCAGTGTCTTCTCCGGATCCTTCGCCTCGGCCGCCGTCGTGCCCACCAGCTCGATGCCGACGAACGCGAACACGGCGATCTGGAAGCCGGCCACGAAGCCCATGAACTCGTTCGGGAAGAAGCCGCCTTGGCTCCACAGGTTGGCGAAGGTGGCGGGACCGGCATCGGACTGGAAACCGGTGAAGATCATCACCAGGCCCGTGATGATCAACGCGACGATGGCGACGATCTTGATCAGTGCGAACCAGAACTCGGTCTCACCGAACGCCTTGACGGTGGGCAGGTTCAGGGCCAGCAGGATGACGATGGCCGCGACCGCCGGCACCCACAACGGGATCCCGGGGACGAGTTCCCTGGCGTATCCGGCGATGGCGATCACGTCGGCGATGCCGGTGACCACCCAGCAGAACCAGTAGGTCCACCCGGTGAAGAAGCCCGCCCACGGGCCCAGCAGGTCCCCGGCGAAGTCACTGAAGGACTTGTAGTTGGTGTTGGAGAGCAGCAGTTCGCCCATCGCCCGCATCACGAAGAAGAGCATGAAGCCGATGATCATGTACACGAAGATCACGCTGGGCCCGGCGACGGAGATGGTCTTGCCGGACCCCATGAACAGGCCGGTGCCGATCGCCCCGCCGATGGCGATGAGCTGGATGTGACGGTTGGACAACTGGCGGGCCAGGTGCGGTGAGTGGCCCGTGTCGGTGGGGGCGCCGGTTGCGTTCCGGCGCGAGGTCGATGTACCTGCCATGGCAGTGTTCTCCTTCGAGGACGTGCGGGCGGCGTCGCAACGGCGCGACGCAGGCGCACGACCGCAGGTGAGTCTGGGGATCGATCCGGTCGTGGCCCGGTCAGCGCACGAGCAGGTACCGGTGGCGCTGAATCATCACGAGGAACTCCAGGAGTGAAGGCGCCGGAGCGCTGGGCCGGGTTCCTCCCCGCTCTGTCATGGGACCTGAGAGCTTTCGCTGCACGTGGATGGGCAGCTTGCACCGTCGGTGAATCCGGCCGTACCGGACTGCTTTCCAGAGTTGCCTTGCCGCGGCGGTACCGGGTGCCTGAGAGATTCCTGGGGAGGAGTTGCTCCTTCGGCGCCCGCTCAGCGATGGCTGGCGGGACTCTCCCGCCACGGCGCAGAGGCGATTTCAGTTGTGGTGATGCGGCTCACACGCTATCGGGCAGGAGTTCGACGACGCAACTCGGCGCGCCGGGAATACATCCGGGAAGTTGGTTGTAGTTACAAGTAAGCGGGCCGACTCGCCCGTCCCCATAGAAATTGGAGTCAGTCATGGCCACCATCACCATCATCGGAACCGGCAACATGGCGAACGCGATCGGCGGCGTCCTCGCGGACGGCGGCACCAGCGTCACCTACATCAGCCACGAGCAGTCCGGCAGCGCCGCACTCGAGGGCGACGTCGTCGTCCTGGCGGTGCCCTACCCGGCGGTCGACGGCATCCTCGGCGCCTACGGCGACCAGCTCGCCGGCAAGACCGTCGTCGACATCACCAACCCGCTCGACTTCTCCACCTTCGACTCCCTGGTGGTCCCGGCCGGCTCCTCCGCCACCGAGCAGATCGCCCAGAAGCTGCCGAACAGCCGCGTGCTCAAGGCGTTCAACACGACTTTCGCGGCCACCCTGTCCGCCAAGAAGGTCGGCGATCTGCAGACCACGGTGCTGATCGCCGGTGACGACGCCGATGCCAAGGGCACCCTCGCCGCGGCCATCGAGGCCGGTGGCGTCAGCGCCCTCGACGCGGGCTCGCTCGCGCGCGCCCACGAGCTGGAGGCCCTGGGTTTCCTGCAGTTGAACCTGGCGGCCGGCGAGAAGATCGCCTGGACCGGGGGCTTCGGTCTCGTCCGCTGATCGCCGCCCGCTCCCCACTGCCAGCCCGTCCGGGCGCGGCCACGGTCGCGCCCGGACTCCCGAACTCACCGCTCCACGTCCGGAAAGCCTGTCCAGAGAGGTCGTCATGACCGAGTCCGCCACCGCCTCCACCACTCCCGCCGTCGACGGCATCACCCTCAACGCCGGCACCGCCATGGACGCCGTGTCCCTGCGCGTCGGCGATCTGGAGGGCATGTCCTCCTACTACGCGAACGCCCTGGCCCTCGAGCCGCTGGAGGAACGCTCCCGCGGCACCGAGGTGCACCGCGTGCTCGGCCGTGGCGCCACGCCGATGGTGCGACTGATCGCCACACCCGGGCTGCCCGCCGTCGACCCGCGCCAGGCCGGTCTGTTCCACACCGCGTTCCTGTTCGACGACGCGTCATCCCTCGCGGCGACCGTGTACCGGGCCGGGACCGACGATCGCAGCCGCTTCGTCGGCTCGAGCGATCACCTGGTCAGCGAGGCGTTCTACTTCACCGACCCGGAGGGCAACGGCATCGAGCTGTACACCGACCGGGACCGGTCCCGGTGGACGTACGAGCACGGCGAACTGCAGATGTCGACCCTGTTCCTCGACCCGAACGCCTACCTGCAGCGCCACTTGGATCCGGAGACGCTCGCGGAGGCCCCGAAGCAGGCGGGCCGGGTGGGCCACGTGCACCTGCAGGTCGGTGACACCGCCACCGCCACCGCGTTCTACGTCGACGCCCTCGGTTTCGAGACCACCGTCTCCTCCTACCCGGGCGCGGTGTTCGCCTCCGCCGGGGGATACCACCACCACATCGCGATGAACACCTGGAACAGTGCCGGTGCGGGGCCCCGTGCAGCGAGCCTGGGGTTGGGCGACGTCGCCGTCACCGTGCCCGGCCGCGAGGACCTGGAGGCGCTCGCCGCCCGGCTGACCACCAAGCAGGTGCCGTTCGCCGACACCGGTGCGTCCGTCGTCGTGCACGACCCCTGGGGCACCCAGGTGACGGTCGCCCTGCCGCACACGACGACCGAGGACCTGCTGCTCCGCTGACAACCCCGCGCGCCGAGCCGGCGCGGGCATCACCGGACTGCCGTCAAGGGGTGCGGACACTGGGCGAGACCGGTCGACCCTTCTACGCTGTCAGCATGCTGATCATTTCTCCGGCGCTGAACGACGGATCCGCTCGACGCCGGTCGGGTCGCGGGCGGGCGTGACGGAGTGTCGCGTTCGATCCCTCGACGGTTCCGGGGGGTGGGGCGCGGGCTCTGCCTGCTGCTCAGTCTGGGTCTGCTCGGCGCCGTCTGGCTCTTGCCGTCCGTCCGGCGACGCCGCGCCCGCCGGGCCGCCGGCTGTCGGCGGTGCGCGCGGAACGCCCGGGTCGCCGCGGTGGTGATACCGGTCAGCGCCCTCCTGCTCGTCGCCGGGGCGGTGGTGCGCACGCAGGCCGCCGTCTTCCCTCTGGTGCCCTGCAGCGCGCACGTGCTCGCCAGCGGTGCGGTGGTGCCGGAGCCGGTACCGCGGGTGAGCGTCCAGCCCACCTGGGACGCGGCTCGACGTGTGGTGCTGTCCGGGGTGAGCGGTCTCGCCCTGGCCGGCGGCAGGCTGGTCGGCATGGACGCATGCCAGAGTTCCCAGCCGGTCGTCTTCTGGCGACCGCCCCGCACCAGCGCCGGCGGATCCATCGTCGGCGAGACCTTCGTCGCCTGGAACGTGGTCGACAACGGTGGCCGCCCCTCCGAGCGCCACGGCTTCGGCATCATGGGGGAGCAGACCTACCTGCGCTTCGGCCCGAACATCACCCGCGGCCCGGAGGAGAACGCGGCGCTGGCGGTGCACGAGTCACGGCACGTGGATCAGGCGGCGGTGCTCACGACGATCGGCGGTCCCGTCGTGATGCCTCTCCTGTACACCGTGGACGACGCCTTCTACCCGGCCGCCCGCAACCACTTCGAGCGGGCGGCCGGACTCGACGCGGGAGGTTACCGCACGTCGCCGGGTACCGAGCCGGACCCGCAGTGGGCCGTCGTGGGCGGCATCGTCCTGCTGCTCGCCCTCGTCCTGCGCACCCGGATCCGGCTGCTGTCGCGGGTGCTGGCACGAGGCCGCGTGGCCGGCGGACGGCATGCGCCGGACCGCTGCCCGCGACACTCACCGGGCTGGTTCGGCGCCGGTCCGTGATCGCTCGGTGGACCGGGTCGCCGAAGCGCGCCGCTGCCCCAGGGCGCCCAGTGCACTGCCGACGGCCACGACGGTGAGCACGGCGGTCGCCAGGTTCAGATCCACCGCTCCCAGCCACCCGGCCAGCGGGTACGTGATCAGGAAGCAGGCATGGGACAGGGCGAACTGCGCCGTGTAGACCTGGTTCCGGTTCTGCTCGGAAGAGGCGCGGAGCAGCAGCTGCGACGACGGCGTGGTCATCAACGACGTGCCCGCACCGATCACGAACCACATCACGAGCAGCAGCACCCACCCGGGACTGGTGCCCAGCGTGAACAGACCCATCGCCAGGGCGCCCAGCAGGCCCACCGTCGCGACCGCGGAACCGGTGATCATCACCGGCGGTGGTCCGTACCGGTCGACGACGCGCGGCACGAGGAACGCCATCAGGAGTGACCCCGCACCGTACGCGGCCAGGGCGAAGCTCAGGCTGGTGTCACCGAGCCCGAACTGGTCACGGGCGAACACCACGGAGTTGACCACGACGAGGGCGGTGCCGGCGCTGACGGCGCCGTTGATGAACAGCACGAACCGCAGTGACCGGTTCCGGAAGAACACCCGGACGCCACCGCTGAGCCGCTCGAGGAACGGCGCGGACACCGTCGTCACCCGTTTCGGAATGGCGGTCAGGGTGACCAGGGTCGCCGAGCAGACGAACCCGGCCGCGGTGCCGAGGAAGAGGCTGGTGTAGCTGATGACCGTCAGCAGCGCCGCCGCGAGCATCGGCGAGACGATCGATTCGAGGTCGTACGCCAGGCGGGAGAGCGACAGCGCTCTCGTGTAGTCGCGCTCCGCCGTGACGATCGACGGGATCACCGACTGGAACGTCGGGGTGAACGTGGCCGAGGCGGACTGCAGCACGAAGACGAGGACGTAGATCTGCCACGTCTCGCTCACCCACGGCAGGCTCAGCGCCGCGGCGGCGCGGATGATGTCCGCGCCGATCATGACGGTACGCGGTTGCCATCGGTGCACCAGGGCGGCCATCACCGGGGACACGAACACATAGGCGAGCATTTTGATCGCCAGCGCCGTGCCGAGCACCGCACCGGCGTCGCGACCCGCGATGTCGTAGGCCAGCAGACCGAGCGCGACGGTGAGCAGGCCGGTGCCGACGAGCGCGAGCACCTGGGCGGTGAACAGCCGCCGGTACCCGGAGAGGCGGAGCACGGAGAGCACGGCAGGAACCTTTCGACGACGATCGGACGGGTTCGGATCCCGTCCGATCAAGCCAGCAGGCAGGGCTGCCGGGCGGGTTGGTTCAGGAGCGCTCCAGCTCCACGCTCAGTTCGTTCCGGTTCCGGCGACTGGGCGCGAAGGAGCGGATATCGCACAGCACGGGGGCCGGAGCGTGTGCCGGGCCCCCGGCTTCGACCCACTCGACGATCTGCCGCGCCGTCTCCGCGTCGTTGACCTCGCCGATCCACACCGGGTCCACGCCGTCGGCGCCGTCGTCGGCCGCCGGGACGAGGACGACGACGTTCGCGTGTTCACACGCGTCGAGGCACCGGCTGACCACGGTCGTGGCGTGCTCGCCGGTGCCGGCCCGCAGCTCTCGCAACTGCTGTTGGTGATCGACTTCGGGATGCTTCCAGCGGTTACCGCATTCCCCGCCGCGGCACACCACCACGGTCGGTTCGGACGTGGAGCGTGGTCGACGCTTGCCGCGCTTGCCCTTCGCCATCCGGCTCAGCGCCAGGCGCTCTTGCGGAGCAGACGCAGCCCGTTGAGCGCCACGATCACGGTGGAACCTTCGTGACCGGCGACCGCGAGCGGAAGGGGGAGCGTGGCGATCAGGTCCCAGACGACCAGGACGGTGATGAAGGTGGCGGCGATGATCAGGTTCGCCACGACGTACCGATGCGCTCGACGAGAGAGTTCGACCGCCGCCGGGATCGCGGTGAGCTCGTCCCGGATGACGATGGCGTCGGCAGTGTCGAGGGCCAGGTCCGACCCGTGGCGTCCCATGGTGACGCCGGTGGACGCGGAGGCGAGCGCGGGGGCGTCGTTGACGCCGTCACCGACGAGCATCACGTTCACGCCGTCGTTCTCGAGCCGTTGGACGGTGGCCGCCTTGTCGGCGGGCAGCAGCCGGGCGTGCACCTCGGTGATGCCGGTACGGGCGGCGACGTCGTTCGCGGTGGCGCCGTTGTCGCCGGTGAGCAGGTGCACCGGGTGCGAGGTGATGTCCCGTGCCCGGGCGACGGTGTCGGCAGCGTCGGGGCGGAGCGCGTCGTCGAGGATGATGTCGCCGACGGCCTCGCCGTCGATCGTCACCGTGACCACGGTGCCGATGGTGTCGGTGTCCTCCGCGTCCGCCTGCAGCACCTCGACCGCGTGTCCGTCGACGACGCCGGTGACACCTCGCCCGGGGAGCGCGCGGAACCGGTCGGCGGCGGTGATGCCGGCGCCGGCGGACCGGACGATCGCCCGACCCAGCGGGTGCTCGCTGTGCAGTTCTACGGCGGCGGCCGCCTCGAGGATCCGGGCGGGACGCCACTGGCCCCGGGCACGGACGTCGCGCACGGCGGGCGCGCCCTCGGTGAGCGTTCCGGTCTTGTCGAACGCGATCAACTCGGTGCGGCCCATCTGCTCCATCACGGTGGCGGACTTCACCAGCACGCCGTTCCGGCCCGCGTTCGCGATCGCTGCCAGCAGGGGCGGCATGGTGGAGAGCACCACGGCGCAGGGAGAGGCGACGATCATGAAGGTGATCGCCCGGAGCAAGGCCGGCTGGAAAGCCTCGCCGAAGGCCAACGGGACGGAGAAGACGAGGAGCGTCGCGACCACCACGCCGAGGGAGTAGCGCTGCTCGACCTTCTCGATGAAGAGCTGGCGCGTCGACTTGGTCTCCGACGCCTCCTCGACCAGCGTCACGACGCGGGCGATGACGGATTCGCTGGCGGGCCGGATGATCCGGACGGTGAGTGCGCCGGTGCCATTGACGGTGCCGGACAGCACTTCGTCGCCCTCACCGCGGCGCACGGGCACGCTCTCGCCCGTCATCGCCGCCTGGTCCACCTCACTCAGGCCGGCCACGACGATCCCGTCGCCGCCGATGCGCTCGCCCGGGCGGACCAGGATCAGGTCTCCGACCTGCAGCTCCGCTGTCTCCACCTCGGCCAGGTCCTCGCCGTGGGCGGTCGGGGTGATCCTGGTGGCGCGTTCGGGCGCGAGGCTGAGCAGGCTCGAGACGCTGTCGGCCGTGCGCTGCGTGATGAGCGCCTCGAGCGCCCCGCTGGTCGCGAAGATGACGATGAGCAGGGCCCCGTCGAAGACCTGTCCGATCGCGGCGGCCGCGATGGCTGCGACGATCATCAGCAGGTCGACGTCCAGCGTCTTCTCCCGCAGCGCGGTGATGCCCGCCCACGCGGGTTCCCAGCCGCCGGCGACGTAGCACGCCAGGTAGAGCGTCCACCACAGCGGTGCCGGGGTTCCGGTCAGCTGCAGCGGCCAGGCGACCAGGAACAGCAGGAGAGCGAGCGCCGCCCACCGGACTTCCGGCAACCTGGCGCCCGTGACGAACAACGACGGCGGTCGGGCGATGACGCGACCGCCGTCACGGATCGGCGTGGGCGTGAGCGTGCTCGTCATGCCGGTTCTCCGGCCGGCAGCCATCCGTTCATACCTGCATGCATGCGAAGATTGTCTCACGGTGGGGTGACGGCACCAACCCCAGCCACCATGCGACCGACGTCGTGCCCGACGTCGTGCCCGACGTCGTGCGCGGCTCAGGCGGGGACGAGCAGCCCGTCCATCTGACCGACCGCCTGCGTGAGACCGTCCACCATGCCCATCTCGACCAGCTGATCCATCTGCTCACGGTCCGCGAAGCGGGAGACCACGGTCATCCGGGTGCCGCCGTTGCGCTCGGTGAAGTCCACCTGGCTGCTCGTCGTGGGCATCTCGTCGTTCGGCCGGCCGCTCTCGTCGGCGAAGCCGTCCGTGAAGGAAAGCGAGGACGGAGCGGACACCGCCGTCACCGTCCAGTATCCGGCGTACTTCTCGCCGTCCGGGCCGGTCATGTAGTAGGTGACCGTGCCGCCGGGGGCGAGGTCGTGCTGCTCGAACGTCGCCGGGAACGATGGCGGCCCCCACCACCGCTCGAGCTGGCGGGGATCGGCCCACAACTGCCACACCCGGTCCCGGGGGGCGGTGAAGTCGGCGATCAGGGTCAGGGTGAGATTGTCGAGGTCCTTCTCGACGCTGGTGACGCTCATCGGTCCTGTCCTTCTCTCGGGGGCGGGGATGGTGGGGCGGATGGTGCGGTGGTGCTGATCGGCGGCGATGTGTCGGGTTCCGGTTCGCCGAGGAGGCCGGCCATCCGGTCGATCCGCTCCCGCCAGGCGGCGGCGAGGTCGTCGAGCGCGCGCTGCGCCCGGGCGACGGCGTCGGGATCGGATCGCACCAGCTGCTCCCGTCCTCGGCGTTCCTTGGCGATCAAACCGGCTCGCTCCAGCACGGCGACGTGCTTCTGCACCGCGGCGAAACTCATCGGATACAGCCGCGCCAGCTGCGACACGGAGAGCTCACCCCGGCCGGAGCGGCGGACGATGTCGCGACGCGTCGCATCGGCCAGTGCGTGGAAGAGCCGGTCCACCTCCTCGTCGACGGGTTGCATCGTCATGAGGCGGGATCGGTTGCGGACGCGTGTGGGATGCCTCGATCGGTGGGTGCGTACTCCAGCAGGATGATCCGGCCGTCGAGCACCCGATGGTCGACGAGGTCGAGGTCTCGTTCCCCGACGCCCGCCAGCGCGGCCTCTCGTCCGCCCGGCCCGACGAGCAGCGGGAACAGCCAGAGGCGGAGCCGATCCACGAGTCCGGCGTCGAGCAGTTGCCGGACGAGGGACAGACTGCCGACCGTGCGCAACGGCAGGCTCGCGGACCGGAGTTCCCGAACCGCCTCGATCGCGTCACCGGACTCGATCGTCGTGTTCTCCCACGTGGTCTCACGCAGCGTCCGCGAGAAGACGGTCGTCGTCGTCCGCGTCTCGCGCTCGTCGGCGGGCATGCTCGCCAGCATCTCGTACGTGCGTCGCCCCATCAGGTCGTGGTGGGCGGCGGACTGGTCGCCGATCCACTGCATCAGCTCGGGACCTGCGTAGCCGAAGAATCCCGGCGAGTCGAGACCGCGGGCCCAGCCATCGACCGAGACGAGGAGGTCAGCCGTCACCGTGGTGCTCATCCTGCCTTCTGTCCACTTACAACCATTTGGTTGTACAGTAGGCCGGCCCGTGGGCGTCGTCAAGGGGTCGCGCGACCGTCAGCTCGGCGTCGATGCGAGGGCGCCGGCGAGCGCCTCGCCGTCTGGGCTGCCCAGCCCGGTGCAGGGGTCCCAGCCGGGGCCGGCGGAGAAGCTGCCGTTGTTCCCGCTCGTGATGTCGTGGAAGGTGGCCGCCACCGCCGCCTGGTACAGCCGCGGCTGCAGCAGCCCGAGCGGCGCGCCACCGAGCTGACGCAACCGGGCGACGAGCGCGGCCCACAGTGGGGCAACTGCGCTCGTGCCCCCGATCACCATGTCCTGACCGTCGACGCGCACCCGGTAGCCGGTCTGCGGGTCGGCCACCGCACTGACGTCGGGCACACCGCGGCCCGCCGCGGCGGGCTGGCCGCTGACGGCTGACCGCTGCCAGTCGGGCAGCGGGAACGCGTCGCTGAAGCCGCCGCCGGTGGCCGAGTTCGGGCCTTCGTTCCACACGGTCTCGGCGGTGATCGTCCCGGACCGCGGGTCGGCCTCCAGCCGGGTCCCGCCGCAGGCCAGGGCATTCGGGCTGGAAGCCGGGAAGTCGGCGTGGTCCCGGCCGTCGGTGGCCCCGTCAGCGCTGCCGTTGTCCCCGGCCGCCGCGGTGACGGTGACCCCGAGTGCGGTGGCATCGGCGAGAGCGGCGTCGAACGCGGTGCGGGCCTGGGCGGTCCACGCGTCCTCGTTCTGCCCCCAGCTGATGCTGATCGCCGCGGGCGCGGCCTGCGCCGCGTTGGTGAGCGCGTCGAGGAAGCCGGCGTCGGTGTTCGGGGCGAAGTAGACCAGGATGCGGGCACCGGGAGCCAGGCCGCCGACCACTTCGATGTCCAGGGCCACCTCCCCGTCCGGCCCGTTGGGCGACATCGTCGGAGCGTTCGTGGCGCCGTCGACGGAGACGGCCTGCACGGTCGGCGTGGGCAGACCGAGCCCGCGGAAGTAGGTGTCGAGGTCGGCCTGTTGGTAGCCACCGCCGAGTTCGAGGATGGCGACGTCCGTGCCCGTGCCGTCGCCGGCGGCGGGGAAGCGGTAGATCCGACCCAGGTCGACCGGCGTGTACGCGGTCCCCGTCGCCGCGGCCGGCGCCACCGCCTGGAAGTGAGCGCTCGCCTGCGGCCGGTCGTCCAGCCCGAGTACCGCGATGACGATGCCGTCGAGCTCGGCCGGGATGGTCAGCCCGCCGGTGCGGTGCCGGTGCTGGACGGCTCGTCCGTCCGGAGCGGTGCTGCTGACCGCGTCCAGGGCGGTGCCGAAGACGGTGCTGAGCGTCCCGACGGTCCCGGCGACACGCAGCCGGCGCGACGGCGCGTCGGACTCGACGACGGTCAGCCCGGCGTCCGTGAGCACCCGGGTGGCCAGCTCGACGTCCGCCGGGACGGCGCCGTGCCTGGCCCCCAGCTCCTCGCGGGTGAGCACGCGTCCGGCGGTCAGCTCTGCCTCGGGCAGGGGAGCGCGCCGGCGCAACACCACGGTGACTTCCGCCCGTTGCGCCGGATCGACCGGCTGGCCGGCCGTGACCCCGGGGGCGGCGGCACGTTCGGACCCCGGAAGGGGCACGTGGCGCGGGGGAGTGACGGGGGTGGAACGGGAGTCGTCGGGATTCGGCATGGTGTCCTCCGATCGTGGTGGCCCCATTATGGCCACGCTCTCCGATCAGCGGGAAGGGACCTCAGCGAGCGGCGGCAGGCCGGGGATCGGCCGGCGGCGTCGGCGCGGTCGGGATCGACGGCGGATCCTGGTCCAGGATGGCCGGCCGGTCCGCGGGGCATCCTTCACGGACCGTCGGCACCTGCAGCACCGTGGTGACCACGAAGGACCCGCCGGTGCCCTCGAACACGGCGTTCTTCGTCTTCTTCGGCGGCGGGCTGGGTTTCGGGGGGCTGGGCTTCTTCGACGGCGACGGCGAGGGCGACGGCTTGGCCGAGGTGGACGGCGAGGGCGACGGCGACGGCGACGGCGACGGTTTCGCGGACGGCGAGGGGGAGGGCTTCGGCTCGGGCGCCTCGCACCGCGCCACGGCGGTGTCGTAGTCGCTGCGGGCCTGCGACTGCCGGGACAGGAAGTCGGCGCGGGCCGCGATCGCGGCCTGGTAGCCGGCGAGCTCCGCGCGGTACTGCGCCCATTGACCGTCGATCACGGCCCAGGCGGCGTTGACCGTGTCCACCGTGTCCCGGTAAGCCAAGTACGCCGGGACCGCCTTCTCGTAGGCGGTGTAATCGGCCCAGTACTGGGTGACGTCGGCCTGCCACGCCCGAACGGCGGTCTGCAGCTGTGCGCGGGCGGCGTCCTCGGCGCCGGCCCGGGCAGCGGCGATCGCGGCGGTGTCCGTGGCCGGTGCCTTCATCCCGGTGAATGCCCAGCCGCAGCCCGGGCCGGTCGGGTCGGCCGCGGGCACCTGCACGTCCTTCGTGGTCGGCGGGGCCGCGGGCGGCGGGGCGGGCAGCGCGGGCTCGGTGACCGGCGCCGGCATCGGCGGCCACACCGGGTAGTCACGTGGACTGGTCGGCACCGCCGGCCGGTCGATGAGTTCCGGCCCGGGCAGGGACCGGTTCTCGCCGGTGCTGGGCTGCGGAGTCGAGAGATCGGGAACCCGGACCGTGCTGGTCACGGTGTACGGCTGGTAACCGGGCCGGTAGGGCGAGCGGGTCGCGTCCGCCGCCGTCGAGTTCTGCGTGGCGCACACGGGGCCGAGCCGTGGTCGGAGGACGCCGTCGAGGTCCCGCGCGTACCGGGCCAGGTTCTGCGCCGGGGCGCCCGAGAGGAAGATCAGCACGTCCCCCCGGCGCCACAACACGACGGCGCTGTCCACCCCCGAGCGTGAGGCGGTCGCCCGGCGCGGGCTCTGGCCCGGTCCGTCGGAGCCGAGGTCCTGCTGCGCGGCACCCCCGGCGCACGACCCGGCGGCCGCCGCCAGCGTGTCCTGCACCGGGGCGCCCTGGCCGGCGGTGAACGCCTGCGCCGTGACGGTGACGGGAGCGCCGTCGACGGTGTAGGCCGCGCTGAGCGAGGAGGCCGGGGACGTGCCGTCCGCCGGGCACGAGTACGGGGCGGGTGCCCCGGCGCCCCGACCGAGGTCGCCGAGGCGGGCCCAGCCAGCGGGCGGGGCGGACAGGGTGGCGGTGAGCACCTGGTCGGCCGGGGTGTCCGTCCAGGCGGCGGCGCGCGCCGTCGGGCCTGGGCTGGGCGTCCCGGCGACGGCGGGCGGCGCCGACGGCGGGGTGATGAGGAAGCCGGCCAGTCCCACCAGGGCGGAGCCGATCACCCCGATGGTGACCAGTACGGCGGTGGCCAGCAGGACGGTGCGACAGGGCTCGTTGCGGACCCGGTGGGAGATCTGCACGGTGTTCACTGCTTCCTGTCCGGTGGGCGGATGCTCGTGTCACTGCCCGCCGAGAGAGTCAGCCGCACCTGCTGGCGGTACCCACTGACGGCACCGGCGGCCGGGCTCTGCGCGGCGACCACACCGGGAGCGATCGGCGACTGCGCCGGCGCGGTTCGCTGTTCGATCACCGGATCCAGGTCGTTGGCCCGCAACTGGCTCATCGCCGCCTCGGCTGACAGCCCCCGCACGTCGGGCACGTACCGGGACGTCGACGATGACGTGGCCACGTCGTTCGCCTTCGGCATCGGCACCGCCTTGACCCCCTTGAGCAGGCCCGTCATCGTCTCCTTCCACACCGGGGCCGCGACCTCCGCGCCGGTGAGGTTGGTGAACCGGCGGCCGTACGCCGTCAACTCGGTCAGGGGGTAGGCCGCACCACCGCGCGGGTCACCGAGCCACACTGCGGTCGCGGCCTGGGGGGTCACTCCGACCACCCAGTTGGCCTGGTAGGCGTTCGTCGTTCCGGTCTTGGCGCCGGACTCCCGGCCCTCCAGGGCCCCGCCCGGGCCGATCGTGGCGCCCGGTGTGAACGTCTGCTTGAGGGCATCGCCGACGGTGTTCGCGACGGCGGGTGCGATGGCCTGGTGGCAGTCGGCGTCCGGCGTCGGGAGCGTCGCGCCGGTGTCCGAACGCACCGCGGCGACGATGGTGTGGGGACGGCACTCGGTGCCGCCGGAAACGAAGGTGGCGTAGGCGTTGGCCATCTGCACGGGAGAGATCTCGTAGGCACCCAGCGTCAGGTACGCCTCGTTGCCGGTCAGGGCCCGCGGGCCGGTACGTGGCAACGAGGTGATGCCGAGCCGGGCGGCCATGTCGGCGACCGGGAGCACCCCCGTCTTCTCGATCAGCCGGACGAAGTAGGTGTTCGACGAGACCTTGATCGCCTCCCGGGCGTCGATCAGGCCGTAGTCCTTCAGCCCGTAGTTGGAGTAGCCACCCTCGGGCGCGGCAAGGGTCGGCGGAGTGTAGAAGGCGGAGGCGTCCAGCTTCGTGGTCGCCGGGATGCCCTGCTCCAGCGCCGTCGCCAGCGTGAAAGGCTTCATCGTGGAACCGGGTTGGAAGGTGCTGGTCGCGTAGGTGATCTCGGTCTTGCCCGGCCCGCTGCCCCAGCCCCGATTCTGAGCGACGGCGGTGATCTGCCCCGTACCGGGAGTGACGACGGCGAGGCCGAGCGCCGCGCGGTTGGTGTCGGTCAACGCTCGACTGACGGCGGTGTTCGCCGCCGTCATGGCTTTGCGGTCCAGGGCGGTGGTCAGGGTCATGCCGCCGCGGGAGAGCCGGTCCGCTCGCTCCTCCGCGGTGGCACCGAATGCGGGGTCGGTGAGGATCTCCTGGCGCACGAGCGAACAGTAGAACGGGTAGGTCGAGGTGCCGCAGCCGTTGGGCAGTGACCCGCGCTCGACCGCCAGCGGGGCTTTCCGGGCGTCGGCCAGCGCCGCGTCGTCGAGCTTCCCGACCGCGTACATCCGGCCGAGCACCACATTGCGTCTATTCCGAGAGGCGTCCGGGCGGACGAAGGGGTCGTAGATGGCCGGGCCGCGCAGCAGCCCGACCAGGGTGGCCGCCTGCGTGACGGTCAGCTTCTTCGCGGTCGTGTTGAAGAAGGTGCGGGCGGCGGCCTCCACCCCGTAGGCGCCGTTGCCGAAGTAAACCGTGTTGGCGTAGCGCGTGAGGATCTGGTCCTTGGAGAGTTTCTTCTCCAGGTTGACCGCGTACTTGATCTCGCGGATCTTGTCGTTGGGGGTGTTGCCCCGGGCGACCCGTTGCTCGGTCGCGTCGCGGGCGGAGTTGATCAGGATGTTCTGCACGAGCTGCTGCGTGATGGTGGAGCCGCCCTGTCGGGGGCCAGAGCCGCTGTTGGACAGGGCGGCGCGTAGGATGCCCATCGGGTCGGCGCCACGATGTTCGTAGAAGCGAGCGTCCTCGGTCGCGATCAGCGCGTCGATGAAGTTGGGCGAGATGTCCGCCAGTTTCACGTCGACCCGGTTCTCGCTGTAGAAGCGCGCGAACTCCTTGCCGTCCTTGTCGAGCAGGACGGTGTGCTGGGGCAGGGACTTGGCCAGCGGCAGCTGTGACGGCAGCGAGTCCCAGTAGCCGGCGATGTCGTCACCGGTCACGGCGGCCGCGACGCCGAGAGGTGCGGTCAGGGCGCCGACACCGAGGCCGATGGCGAGCACGGCGCCGACGTACGCGCTCAGCCGCTTCCGCCGTCGCTCGACCGGAGCCTCGACCATGGCCGCCTCGACGGCGTCCAGGTTCAGGCTCGCGGGGGAATCGTGGTGCGCCTGGGCGCGGGGGTGCTTCTGCTTCATGGGACCTCACGCATTTTCGCACGCGCACGCGCGCACGGGCGACACGATGACGTCACCGCGCCCGTCGGAACGACGCAACGGGCCGTTCCCGGATACCGGGAACGGCCCGTTGGCGGTGGCGTCCGGGATCAGATCCCGCGGACGTTCTCCGCCTGGAGACCCTTCTGCCCACGCGTGGTCTCGAACTCGACCTGCTGGTTCTCCTCCAGGTTGCGGAACCCGTCACCGGTGATCGCGCTGAAGTGCACGAACACGTCGGCCGAGCCGTCGTCGGGGGCGATGAAGCCGAAGCCCTTTTCGGAGTTGAACCACTTGACGGTGCCTGTAGCCATGATGCTTTTCTTTCCTTTTTTTCCTTGATGCTGGCCGCCGGTGACGGCCGTGACCCCGCCGGAAGGCGGAGACGAATGGAGGGGCTCAGCTGCGACGCAGCGAAGCCATGAGCGGGCAGACGAACGGATCGCGGGCCGCCAGACCCACCCGGTTCAGGTGAGCGATGACGATGCCGTAGGACCTCAGCAGCGAGGTCTCGGTGTAGGGCACACCCGCGCTGCGACAGTGATCGCGGACGATCCGTCGTGCGGCGGCCAGGTGCGGGCGCGCCATGTTGGGGAACAGGTGGTGCTCGACCTGGTAGTTCAACCCGCCCATCAGCGCCGACGCCCACCAGCCGCCGGAGATGTTCCGCGAGGTGCGGACCTGCTTGCTGAAGAAGTCCAGCTTCGCATCGCGGGGGATGACGGGCATGCCCTTGTGGTTGGGGGCGAACGAGGCGCCCATGTAGACGCCGAACACGGCCATCTGGACTCCGAGGAACGCGAACGCCATGCCGAGCGGCAACAGGCCGAAGAGCAGGCCGAGGTAGAGAGCGAAGCGGGCCACGATCAGCGCGATCTCCGTCCACCGGCCCTTGACCGGAGTGCCGGACGCGAGCGCAGCGAAGGACCGGTAGTGCAGGTTCAGTCCCTCCAGCGTCAGCAGCGGGAAGAACAGCCAGCCCTGCCGGCGGGTGAAGACGGCCATCAACCCCCGTCGCTTCGCGGCGTCCTCGGGCAGGAACGAGATGGTGTCCACCTCGATGTCCGGGTCCTTGCCGACCTTGTTCGGGTTGGCGTGGTGCCGGGTGTGCTTGTTCATCCACCAGGCGTAGCTCATGCCGACGCCGAGGGTGGCGAGCACGCGTCCGAGCCGATCGTTCGCCGGGCCGGAACCGAGGACCTGCCGGTGGGAGGCCTCGTGGGCGAGGAAGGCGATCTGGGTGAAGATCAGCCCCAGCGCCGCGGCGATGAGCAGCTGGAACCAGCTCTTCCCGAGCAGGACGGACCCGCTGGCCGCCGCGAGGAGCGCGACTCCGAGGACGACGGCGACGCTGAGGTAGAACCCTCGGGCGCGCCTCAACAACCCCTGCGCGCGGACCGCGGCGGAGACGACGATGAAATGCTGCGGGAGAGACGACGGGCGGCCACCGGTGCCTGATGGCGCGGACGCCGCACCGTTCCGCCGGCGGGCGGCAACTGTTGCTGAGGAGATGGGGTTCCGCTCGATCTGCAGGTCAGCGGGCGGCCGGATGATCACACGGACGACGCCTGGACTGCGGTGGAACAACCGGCAGAGCACCGGTTGCTGTACACCAGAATACCCATGACGAGGCGCAATTGACAGCGATGTGCTCACGATCACGCCACAACCTTGCTCCCGACCACCCGGCCGGACAGGATGAGCGGACCAGGCCGATCAGCCACCAGCAGCAGGGGGATGTCATGCCCGCACGTGAGGAGATGCCGTCGACCATCGCCCGGTCGCCGAAACACGCGCAGGAGATCTGGTCCGCGGCGCACGACTCCGCGGTGCAGGAGTACGGCGAGGGGGAGCGGTCCCACCGCACCGCGTTCGCCGCCCTGAAGCACCAGTACGAGAAGGTCGGGGATCACTGGGAGAAGAAGGACGAGTCCGGTCCGTCCGACGAGAAGGCTGAGGGCACCGTCGGATCTCCGGGGGAGACCGCCGGCGGCGTCGACGCCAACGCGTCCAAGGAGCATCTGATGGACCTCGCCCGCCGCCTGGACGTCTCCGGCCGGTCCTCGATGACCAAGGACGAGCTGGTCACGGCGATCCAGAAGGCCAACGACCGGCAGACCGCGAGAGCGCGGGAGAAGGACTGACGCGATCCCCGGCCGCCGGGCCCCGGCCCCGCGTGATAATGTGTACACACAGTTGACACAAGTCTGGGAGGAAGCATGAGGGCGACGAAGGTGGGCATTCGTGAGTTCCGCTCTGGCCTTGCGAACTTCGTGGACTCCGATGCACCCCTGGCCGTGACTCGTCACGGCCAGACCGTCGGCTACTTCATCCCGGTCAAGCAGGACCGGGCCGCTGACGCCGCCGCCCTGCGCGCGGCCGGCGAGAAGCTCGACGCCCTGCTCCAGCTCACCGAAGGTGAGGTCGAGGAGATGGTGGAGGACTTCAAGCAGCTCCGTAAGACAGAGAAGTAGTGGCGGCACGCCGTCTCGTCCTGGATGCCAACATGCTGATTCGGGCGGTCCCGCCTACCTCGATCACAATGGTGAGGCTCCAACGGCACAGGCCGACGCGGCCGCCGGCGGTATCCGACCGACCCGTCTCGTCCGCTCGGCTCCGCGGTAGCATGGCCGGACCCGGCCAGGAGGACTGAGATGCCCACGGACCAGTACCACGAGCCGCCGACGGAACTGCCGGCCGAGACCCGCACCTTCGCCCGCATGTGCGCGAGCCTGTCCGAGGAGGCGGAGGCGATCGGCTGGTACCACCAGCGGATCGCCGTCGAACCGGACGCGGCGTCGCGGGCCATCATGGAGGACTCACTGGGCGAGGAGTACAAGCACTTCTGCATGGAACTCGAGTTCCTGCTCCGCGCCACCCCGCAATGGCGCCAGACGGCCCGCGGCATCCTGTTCAAGGACGGCGACATCGTCAAGAACGGTGAGGCCGCCGAGGAGGCCGCCGAGTGATGCTGAGCCGTCGCCCCGGCCAGCCGGGCGATCGGACGGACCTCTCCCGATGACGGGTCTGCCACCGCTGGTGGCGCCCGGTGAGCCCCTGACCCGCGCGGAGACGGAGCGCTACGCCCGCCAGTTGATCCTGCCCGGCATCGGGTCCGAGGGCCAGCGGCGGCTGAAGAACGCTCGGGTGCTCGTCGTCGGGGCCGGCGGGCTGGGGTCCCCGGTGCTGCTCTACCTGGCCGCCGCCGGGGTCGGGACGATCGGCGTCATCGACGACGACGTCGTCGAGCCCTCCAACCTGCAGCGCCAGGTGATCCACCACGTCGACGACGTCGGCCGGGCCAAGGTCGACTCCGCGGCGGCGTCGGTCCTCGCCCTGAACCCGCTCGTGACCGTGGTCCCGCACCGGGAGCGGCTGACCAGCACCAACGCGGTCGACCTGATCGCAGGGTACGACCTGGTGGTCGACGGGGCGGACAATTTCGGTACCCGGTACCTGGTCAGTGACGCGGCCGAACTGACCGGCCGGCCGGTGGTGTGGGGATCGATCCTGCGATTCGACGGTCAGGTCAGCGTCTTCTGGGCGGAGCACGGGCCCACCTACCGGGACCTGTTCCCGGAACCCCCCGCCCCGGGCACGGTGCCCGACTGCGCGACGGCCGGGGTGTTCGGGGCGCTGTGCGCCGCGATCGGGTCGATGCTGGCCACCGAGGCGATCAAGTTGATCACCGGGACCGGGACCACCCTGCTCGGCCGGGTGCTGGTGTTCGATGCGCTGACCGCCGCGTGGCGAGAGCTGCCCCTGGCCCCGGACCCGGACCGCGCCCCGGTCACCTCGGTCGAGGACGCGTCAGTCGCCTGCGCAGTACCGCCGCCGGGCACCGACGTCGTCCCGGCCGTCTCGGCTACCGAGCTGGCTGCTCTGCTTGTGGACCGGGCCGCCGGCCGCACCGACTTCGCGTTGATCGACGTCCGCGAACCGGCCGAGGCGGAGATCGTCGCAATCGACGGTGCCCGGCTGATCCCCATGGACGACATGCTGTCCGGGCGGGTCCCGGTGGATCCGCGTCGGCCCGTCGTCCTGCACTGCAAGGGTGGCACCCGCTCCGCCGCCGTCGCCCGGCACCTGATCGCGGCCGGTCACTGCGACGTGCGGCATCTCGACGGTGGCATCCTGGCCTGGGTCCACGACGTGGAGCCGGACCGGCCGACGTACTGAACCGGCTCTTCGCAGCTGAGAGTGTAGTCGGGTTGGGCGCGTCGGTCGCTGGATAGGGGTCGAGGCCCTCCGAGGATGGAAGTTCTGACACTGCCCATCCTGAGGACCTCGACATGGATCACGCTACCTTCGTTCGCCCTGACCTGACCACGTTCTGCCGTCTCGACGAGCTCGGCCTCGAGGCCGTCGGACAGCGGGTTGAGCCTGATCGTGCGGTGATCCAGTGCCGGGTCCTGGAGCCGGACCCGTGGTGCAGGGAGTGCGGGGCCGAGGGCGTG
>NZ_MRDE01000020.1 GCF_001968835.1 Tersicoccus phoenicis | reverse complement strand
TCCAACGGCCCGACCGAGGCCATCAACGGCCGGCTCGAACACCTCCGCGGCTCAGCCCTCGGCTTCCGCAACCTCACCAACTACATCGCCCGCAGCCTGCTCGAAACCGGCGGATTCAGACCCCAGCTACACCGTGGATTGTGATGAGCCACATAACAGACTGGCGGTCCCGCGATGCAGAGGAAGAGGCCAAGCACTTCTCACTCGCCAACAAGAACCGTGCCGTTTTCTACACCCCGGAAGTACTCTGCCGCCCCAGGGAACTCATGGCAGAGATCCACCGCTCCCAGGTCCGGATCGCCTCATGCATTGATGGCCACCTCCACCGCAACGATCCAACAACCCCTCGCCTCATGAACGGCATCACAAAGCTGGTCGAACTGCTCATCATCGACGAAGCCGAACGCCTCACCCCAACAGCTTTGGAACTCCTCCGCGACAACCATGACCGGACTCGACTCGGGATCATCCTCATCGGCATGCCAGGCATCGACCAACGATTCCGCCACTACCCGCAGCTCTACAGCCGTCTCGGATTTTCCCACCGCTACCGCCCCCTCGGCCGCGACGAGCTCCTGTTCGTCCTCGACCGCCACTGGAAAAGAATCGGCCGATCACTCGACCCCGACGACTTCACCGACGCCCAGGCAATCGCCGCGATCGAGCGAATCACCCGCGGCAACTTCCGGCTGCTCGAACGGCTCTTCCCCCAAATCACCCGTGTGCTGAAGATCAACCAACTCGAAACCATCACCGACGATGTCATCGAAGCAGCCGCCAGCACCCTCGTCATCGGCAACTAACGACAAAGAGCTCCAACAAAACACCGCCAAAGAGCGCCGAACTCCACAACTCCGCAGTAGCGAGCCACGATCGTCTGTAGCGAAACCCTGTGTCGGATTCTATGGTTCGATACTGTCCACCTCGCGCGGGTTTCGCTACAGTCAGCGGTATGGGACACCTCATGGGGTACGCGCGGGTGTCGGCGTAGCGGTATTTGTCAAGGCGGGTGAGGCCGGTGGGTGTTAGGCGGCGAGTTGTAGCTCGTCGGCTGGTGGTGGGTTGATCCAGGCGGCGGGGTCGCGGTCGAGGATCTTGGGTCGGGTCGTGCTGGTGAACCGTTCGGGGTGGGCGCGTCGGGCTGCGTCCAGGGCGGCGTCGCGGTCGTGGTCGATCCTGTCGGCGAGGCCGTAGTGGACGTCCGCGGGGGTGTGCATGCCGATGCCGGTGTGCCGGTGGTGGTTGTAGGCGTGTGCGAACTCGTCCAGGAACTGGCGGGCGTGGGCCAGGGAGGTGAACCGGTCGGGGAACTCGGGCAGGTACTTCATCGTCTTGAACAGCGCCTCCGAGTAGGGGTTGTCGTTGGACACGCGCGGACGCGAGCGGGAGCGGACCACGCCCAGGTCGGCCAGGAGAGTTCTGACGGTCTTGGAGGTCATCGACGGGCCCCCGTCGGAGTGGACGACCTGCGGGGTTCCGTGCACACCGAACGCGGAAGTCATCATCTCCGTGGCCAGGGCCCCGTCCTCGGTGGCGTGGACGACGGCGCCGACGATGTAGCGGGAGAAGATGTCGATCATCACGTACGCGTCGTAGTAGACGCCGCGGGCCGGCCCTGGCAGTTTCGTGATGTCCCACGAGTAGACCTGCCGTGGCGCGGTGGCGATCAGTTCGGGGACCTTCCGGGCCGGGTGGGTGGCCAGCCGCCGGCGTTCGCGGACCTGGGCGTTCTCGCGCAGCACCCGGTACATCGTGGCGACCGAGGCCACGTACTGGCCGCGTTCGAGCAGAATCGCGTAGACCTGCAGCGGCGGCTTGTCCACGAACTCCTCGCTGTTGAGCACCATCAGCACCCGTGCCCGCTCGGCGTTCGTGAGCTTGTTCGCCGGGGCCGGACGCGGCCGCGCGGGCTCCGGGTCCGGCCCGGTGGCACGGGCAGCGGCCCGGACGGCGGTCGCCCGCGGCACCCCGGTCAGGGCAGCGGCCTGCCGGGTCGGGGTGCCCGAGCCGGTCAGCTCGGCGTAGGCGTTCATGAGCGCTTCCTGCGCGGCTTGTCGGTATCCGCGCTCTCGGAGATCTGCTCCAAGAGCGCGTGTGCTTTTCCCATGATCTCCAGCGCGGTGCGCGCCAT
>NZ_MRDE01000001.1 GCF_001968835.1 Tersicoccus phoenicis | reverse complement strand
CACTCAGGGCCTTCGCCGGCGCCGCCGTGGACAGGGCCCGGACCAAGCGGCTCACGGTCGGATCCGATGCCACCGGCCCGAACACAGCCGGCTGGGCGCGGAGCCGGTCCACGTCGGCAAGGCAGTCCCCACCCATCGCCAGAGACAGGGCCAGATCGGTGACGATCTTGCCCGGATCATGCACGGCCAGCGGTTTCCGCCACGGTCCGAGCACGGCGGACAGCCCCGCACCGAGACCCGAGGCCTGGACAGTGCGGGTCAGCAGGAGCCCCCCAGCCTCGGACACGATCCCGGCACCTGCGCCATCGACGCG
>NZ_MRDE01000019.1 GCF_001968835.1 Tersicoccus phoenicis | reverse complement strand
GCAACATTCACCTGGATCGAGGAGTACTACAACCGGGCACGGCGACACTCCACCCTCGGCTATTTGACACCCGCCGAGTATGAATTAGGATTGAGGGACATCCACGAACTCGCCGCATAATTCTGGTATCCACTTTCCCGGGAACACTCCAACGCGGGCTTCGATTTCTGCGACGGTGTCATTCGCCTCCCAGTTGGCTCGGTACACGATGTCACCGACGATCTCATCGGGGACTCCGCCAACACCATCGATCACTTCTCGTGCCACGCTTCCACGGTGACGCGTGGCTGCACGCCGATACTCCCGGCTTTGAAGCACAGCTTCGACGACGCGCGTGGCTCGATCATTGACCGAATCGGTATCCGCACGGCTGGACCGCTTGGGGCGACGAGTCGAGCACGGACGCCATCCCCCGCGGCCGCGTTCACCGCGGATACGGCGGTGGCATCGACGAGCCCACCGGCCCCCAGCCGGACCAGCTTCGCGCCGCCTACGAAGCCGGCGACTCCATCCGAACCTTGGCCGACGACACAGGCCTTTCCATCCGACGAATTCGTGACCTTCTCGCCGAGTCTGACACCCCCTCCTCAACGTCTCCGTCGGTGCCGCGGCGCTGATCGGCCTCCGGTTCGTCGCCCCGTCACCACACGGCCGCCCTCGTCCTCCGCCGCGCCGTCCACGAGTCGGCGTAGCGGTATTTGTCAAGGCGGGTGAGGCCGGTGGGTGTTAGGCGGCGAGTTGTAGCTCGTCGGCTGGTGGTGGGTTGATCCAGGCGGCGGGGTCGCGGTCGAGGATCTTGGGTCGGGTCGTGCTGGTGAACCGTTCGGGGTGGGCGCGTCGGGCTGCGTCCAGGGCGGCGTCGCGGTCGTGGTCGATCCTGTCGGCGAGGCCGTAGTGGACGTCCGCGGGGGTGTGCATGCCGATGCCGGTGTGCCGGTGGTGGTTGTAGGCGTGTGCGAACTCGTCCAGGAACTGGCGGGCGTGGGCCAGGGAGGTGAACCGGTCGGGGAAGTCGGGCAGGTACTTCATCGTCTTGAACAGCGCCTCCGAGTAGGGGTTGTCGTTGGACACGCGCGGGCGTGAGCGGGAGCGGACCACGCCCAGGTCGGCCAGGAGAGTTCTGACGGTCTTGGAGGTCATCGACGGGCCGCCGTCGGAGTGGACGACCTGCGGGGTTCCGTGCACACCGAACGCGGAAGTCATCATCTCCGTGGCCAGGGCCCCGTCCTCGGTGGCGTGGACGACGGCGCCGACGATGTAGCGGGAGAAGATGTCGATCATCACGTACGCGTCGTAGTAGACGCCGCGGGCCGGCCCTGGCAGTTTCGTGATGTCCCACGAGTAGACCTGCCGTGGTGCGGTGGCGATCAGTTCGGGGATCTTCCGGGGCGGGTGGGTGGCCAGTCGGCGGCGTTCGCGGACCTGGGCGTTCTCGCGCAGCACCCGGTACATCGTGGCGACCGAGGCCACGTACTGGCCGCGTTCGAGCAGAATCGCGTAGACCTGCAGCGGCGGCTTGTCCACGAACTCCTCGCTGTTGAGCACCATCAGCACCCGTGCCCGCTCGGTGTTCGTGAGCTTGTTCGCCGGGGCCGGACGCGGCCGCGCGGGCTCCGGGTCCGGCCCGGTGGCACGGGCAGCGGCCCGGACGGCGGTCGCCCGCGGCACCCCGGTCAGAGTGGCGGCCTGCCGGGTCGGGGTGCCCGAGCCGGTCAGCTCGGCGTAGGCGTTCATGAGCGCTTCCTGCGCGGCTTGTCGGTATCCGCGCTCTCGGAGATCTGCTCCAAGAGCGCGTGTGCTTTTCCCATGATCTCCAGCGCGGTGCGCGCCATGTCCCGTTCGGACTCGGTCCTGCGCAGCTGCGCCTTCAGCGTCGCGATCTCCGCCTGCTCCCGCGACGGCCGGCCGACCGTGTCGCCGGGGTCCTTCCCGTCCAGCAGGCCCGCGTCGCGCTGCTTGCGCCATTCGCAGATCAGCGAGGAGTACAGGCCGTGCCGACGCAGGTACGCCCCGCCCTGGCCGGTCTCGCACGCGGTCTCGTACTCGGTCAGATACTTCAGCTTCTGGCCCGGCGTGAACGACCGGCGGCGCGCCGGACCGTCAGGGCTCGAGGGTGCACTCACGACACCATCATCGGCGCCGGCCAGGACGACTGGGGAACTCAAACTCATCGAAACAGGTAATCCTTCAACTCGCCCCGCGAAACGGACTTGCTATGAACCGGTGGACTCACCCCACCCTGACACGCAGGGCAGGTCCGACAGGGAACCGCCCAGGCTCCCGCGGAGCGCGGGAAGGGCCACGTTGGTCACCTGCGTGTCGAGGGTGACCACAGCGAAACCGAGCGTCGCCGCGACAAGGGCGGCGCGGTCGGGACGAAATCAGTGTCCAGCATGCTCATTGTTTCCCTCACAGCATCTATACCCGGGCGTTCGCGGCCGACAATTCCATGGGACCGCACCCCCGCGTTGTGGAACAGGCAGAGTTGTTCGGTGTACTGGCGGTGCCTGTTTCATACCGTCGTGACCCGCCTACGCTGACGGTATGGACACCGGCACCGAGGTCAGCGACTTCCTCCGATCCAGGCGAGCCCGCCTCACCCCGGACGCCGTGGGACTCACCGCATCTTCGACCGGCCGCCGCGTGAAAGGGTTGCGTCGCGAAGAGGTCGCAATCCTCGCCGGCGTCAGCGCCGAGTACTACAACCGAATGGAACGCGGCAAACTCGCCGGCGTCTCCGCATCGGTCCTCTACGCCGTCGCCCGAGCGTTGCAGCTCGACGACGCGGAAGAGCAGCACCTCTTCGACCTCGCTCGCACCGCGAACGCCACAACCGCCGCGACAAGACCCGGATCCAAGCGCGCCGCTACTCGTCCGGCCGTCGCCGCCCGGACGCAACGACTGCTCGACGGAATGGTCGAGCTCCCTGCCTACGCCCGTAACGCCCGCTGCGATGTGCTGGCGATGAATCGGCTCGGCGCAGCCCTCATGCCAGGGCTCCGACCGAACGGGAAGCAGCCGGCCAACATCGCGCGCTTCATCTTCCTCGACCCATCCTCGCAGGAGTTCTACGCAGACTGGGAGCGTATAGCCCGCGACATCGTCGCCGCGTTCCGGATCGAAGCCGGGCGCAACCCGTACGACCGTGCGTTGACCGACCTCATCGGTGAATTGACCACCCGAAGTCATCCGTTCCGCACCTGGTGGGCATCCCACAACGTGCGCCTGCACACCAGCTCCACCAAGACCATCCGCAACCCCGTCGTCGGCGAGATCGAGGTCACCGGAGAAGCTCTCACCCTCGCCAGCGAACCCGACGTCACGATCATCGCCTACACCGCTGAGCCAGCCTCGACGTCCGAAGAACGGCTGCGACTCCTGGCGAGTTGGGCTGCGAGTGAGGAAATCGGCACGCCGCCGCGAAGTGCCGCTGGCTAGGACCTCGATTCAATCAGGCGAAGCCGGGCTGTGTAGAGGTTTGAGCGCCCTACAGGGACGAAGGCGAACGCTTCTCCGCTTCGGATAAATCCAATCAGCCGGATCCGCCCTCCGCGGACGCACACACCTGCACGTCGACGGCCTTGCCAGGATCGCAGGTGCGATGTAACCAGCAGGGTCGGTGGCCCGGCACACGGTCGTCCCAGACACGCGCGTCCCGCACCCGAGGAAAGCCGGCGTCCGCAAAGGGCTGCACCAGTCGGTCAGCGGCCGCCTGATCGGGCACGACGACCCGAATCATCAGAACATCCACCGGCTCAGCGCCCTCGACGCGCTCGATGCGCAGGATCCCAAGGTCGGCGCTGACCCGAGCCAGCCTGCGGGCGATGCGCTCGACGACTTGCGCACGCCCCCCGCCGCCCGTGCCCGCACCGTCCTGCGCAACGTCCGCCGTGCCCGCACCACCCGCAACACCACCGCGGGCACGAGCCGCGGGCCGGCCGGCGAGCAAGTTCTCGTTGAACGGCAGGATGCGCTCGTGCCACAACTCGTCGACACGGCGCTGCAGTGCACCGACCTTACCGCTGTTGGCCAGCACGACGTCGGCGGCGGCCTCCCGCTGCTCGTCGGTCGCCTGCGCGGCGATCCGGGACCGCGCGTCCTCGGCGCTCATCCCCCGCTGCTCCACCATCCGGCGGATCCGGTCGTCCTCGGCCGCCTGAACCACCACGACGAGATGGAACGCGTCCTCCTGGCCCGTCTCCACCAGCAGCGGGATGTCCTGCACGATCACTGCCCCGCGGGGTGCCGCCGCGATCCGTCGGGCCGCCTCCGCCCGTACCCGCGGGTGCACGATGCCGTTGAGCGTGGCCCGCGCCCCGTCGTCGCCGAACACCAGGCCACCGAGCGCACCACGGTCGAGGTCGCCGTCGCCGGTGAGGACGTCGGAACCGAAGGCGTCGACGACGGCGGCGAGCCCGTCGGTACCCGGCGCCACCACCTCACGGGCCAGGACGTCGGCGTCGATCAGGACGGCGCCGAGTTCCCGTAGCCGGGCCGCTACCACTGATTTGCCCGCCGCGATTCCCCCGGTCAGTCCGACTGTGAGCACGCCCGTCAGTCTAGTCAGCGGGACCCGGACGGGGCCCGCCCGGGGATGGACGCACCGCCCACCGGGTCGCCGGACAGGTTGACGGAGCAGCGCGGATCACCGGTGAGGCTGCGGCCGGGCACCGCGATCCAGGCGAGCAGTCCACCGGCCACCTGCAGACCGGCACAGATCCAGATCGCGGCGTGGAAGGCGGGCAGGAACCGAACCGGGTCCCGGTACACGTCACCGGTGATCCCGGTCAGGGCGGGCAGCGCCGCGATGGCGACGAGGCCGGCGGCGCGCGCGACGGCGTTGTTCACTCCCGAGGCGAGCCCGGCGCGCGCGTGCGGCACGGAGGCCAGGGCGGTGCCCGTCAACGGTGCGACGAACACGGCGAGCCCGAGACCGAACACGGTGACCGCGGGAAGGACGTCGACCACGTACCCGGAACTGGCGTTCAATCGGGTCATCAGCACCAGCCCGGCCGCGGAGACCAGGGGTCCGACCGCCATCAGTGGTCGAGCACCGATCCGCCCGGCGAGAGCCCCGAACCGGGACGCCAGCAGCAGCATCACCACCGTGATCGGCATCAGGGCGGCCCCGGCGAGCAGCGGGCTGAAACCGGTGACCGTCTGCAGCTCGACGACCAGGAGCAGCAGCGCCCCGCTGTTGGCCGCATACAGCAGAAAGGTCACCGCGTTGGTCGCGGTGAACGCGCGGATCCGGAACAGGCCGAGCGGCAGCATCGGATGCGGTTGCCACCGTTCGACGACGAGGAAACCGATCAGCGCGGCGGCGGCCAGCGCCATCGGGAGCCAGACCGCCACGTCGGTCGGCGGGCGCTCACCCGCGGCGATCAACCCGGCGGTCAGGGCGCCGAGGCCGACGACACACAGCAGGGAGCCGGCGACGTCGAGACGGCCGGCGGCCGCGGCGTCGTGCGTCTCGGGCACGTGCCTGACGGCGAGCACCACCACCAGGACCGCGAGCGGCGGGTTGATCAGGAAGACCCAGCGCCAGTCCGCGACGTCGAGCAGCCAGCCGCCGACGAAGGGCGCGATGGCCGACGCCGCCCCGCTGAACGCGGACCACGTGCCGATCGCGCGCCCGCGGTCGTCGGCGTCGAACACGGCCTCCAGAATCGCCAGGCTCGCCGGCATCAGCAGCGCACCCCCGACCCCTTGCAGGGCTCGCGCACCGATCAGCCAGGGCGACGTGGACGCCACCGCGCAGAGCAGGGAGGCGACGGCGAACCAGGCCACCCCGACGACCAGGACGCGGCGGTGACCGTACCGGTCTCCCAGCGACCCACCGATCAGCACGAACGACGCGAGGGTGAGGGTGTACCCCGTGATCGTCCACTGCAGGGACGCGAAGTCGACCCGCAGGTCCGCGCCGATGTCAGGCAGGGCGATGTTCACCACGGTGGCGTCGACACCGGCCAGGCCCGAGGCCAGCACACAGGCCAGCACGATCCAGCGGCCCGGCGCCGAGGAGAGTGACACGTGCGCCGAGGAGAGCGAGACGTGCGGAGCGGGCAACCTCACCCGGGCAGCAGGATCTCCCGCCGCTCGACGCCGGTCCTTGCCGAGTCTCGTCCAAACCACCCCTGACGTGAGCCGGGAACCGGCGCCGATGCAAACGCGTGCGTTCTGCCCGAAACGGCACGAGGCCCTCCACCGCGGGGGTGGAGGGCCTCGTGTCAGTTCAGCCGATCTGGGCGGATGATCACTGTCCGCCGGTGAGCTTCTCCCGAAGGGCGGCCAGCGCCTCGTCGGAGGCCAGCGTCCCGGTATCGCGCGGCGCCTCGTCGGACGAGTAGCTGCTCGTCCCGCTGTCGAACGACCCACCGCCGGTGGTGGTGGTCTCCTCCGCGGCGGAGGACGCGACCTGACGCTTGTGCGCCTCCCACCGCTCCTGCGCCTGGGCGTACTGCGTCTCCCAGGTAGCGCGCTGGGCGTCGTAGCCTTCGAGCCACTCGTTGGACTCCGGGTCGAAGCCCTCCGGGTACTTGTAGTTGCCCTCCTCGTCGTACTCGGCGGCCATGCCGTACAGCGCCGGGTCGAACTCGGTGGAGTCCGCGTCGACGCCCTCGTTGGCCTGCTTGAGCGACAGGGAGATGCGGCGGCGATCCAGGTCGATGTCGATGACCTTGACGAACAGCTCCTCGTTCACGGAGACGACCTGCTCGGCCAGGTCCACGTGACGGGCCGCCAGCTCGGAGATGTGCACGAGACCCTCGATGCCGTCCTCCACGCGGACGAACGCACCGAACGGCACCAGCTTGGTGACCTTGCCGGGGACGATCTGGCCCAGGGCGTGCGTCCGGGCGAAGGTCTGCCACGGATCCTCCTGGGTCGCCTTCAGCGACAGGGAGACCCGCTCGCGGTCCAGGTCGACGTCGAGCACCTCGACGGTGACCGGCTGACCGACCTCGACGACCTCGGACGGGTGGTCGATGTGCTTCCAGGACAGCTCGGAGACGTGCACCAGACCGTCGACACCGCCGAGATCGACGAACGCACCGAAGTTGACGATCGAGGAGACGGTGCCCGGGCGGACCTGACCCTTCTGCAGCTTGTTCAGGAAGTCGGAGCGGACCTCGGACTGCGTCTGCTCCAGCCAGGCACGGCGGGACAGGACGACGTTGTTGCGGTTCTTGTCCAGCTCGATGATCTTCGCCTCGAGCTCCTGGCCGATGTACGGCGCGAGGTCGCGGACGCGGCGCATCTCCACCAGCGAGGCGGGGAGGAAACCGCGAAGCCCGATGTCGAGGATGAGGCCGCCCTTGACGACCTCGATGACGGTGCCGGTGACGACGCCGTCCTCGTCCTTGATCTTCTCGATGTCGCCCCAGGCGCGCTCGTACTGAGCCCGCTTCTTGGACAGGATCAGGCGGCCTTCCTTGTCCTCCTTGGTCAGGACGAGGGCTTCCACCTCGTCACCGACGGAGACCACCTCACCGGGGTCGACATCGTGCTTGATGGACAGTTCGCGCGACGGGATGACGCCCTCGGTCTTGTACCCGATGTCGAGGAGGACTTCGTCGCGGTCGACCTTGACCACGGTGCCTTCAACGAGGTCGCCGTCGTTGAAGTACTTGATGGTGGCATCGATCGCGGCGAGGAAGTCGTCGGCGGAGCCGATGTCGTTGACCGCAACCTGGGGGGCAGCGGTCTTGTCGGTGGCGGTGATGGTCATGTAGGAGGGACTCCGATTTGTGGTGGATTGTCGGTGCGCCCGGCCGGGGCTGGACGCGGTGCTGTACTGGATGCAGAAACGGGTGGAGCAGTGTGTCTCGTGCACGCAGAAATGCGCCATTTCAATCTAGTTGCTGGCGGCAACCCGCGCAAAGGCGGCGACGTGCCTCAGCTTCTTTGAGCGCGGGGGTCGGGCCGGTGCCTCAGCTTCTTTGAGCGCGTAGTCCCCGGTGGGCGGGGCAGGCTTGCCGATGTGGAAGGCAAGATTCCGATGGCCGCGAGGCGACACGTCACCAACAAGCTCCGGGCCGCGTACGCGAGAGCGTCAAGGCCTGATAAGGCGAAGATCCTCGATGAGGTGATGGCGACCACGGGAATGGGCCGGTCGACGGCACGGCGGATGCTGACCGGTCCGCGCTTGCCGGCCCCGGCCGAGCAGGTCGACAAGCGCCGGCTGCGGCCGAAGGGTTACAGCGACGAGTCACGGCTGCTGCTGGAGCATGTGTGGGCGCTGATGGGCTGCCCGTGCGGGAAGTACCTGACGG
>NZ_MRDE01000018.1 GCF_001968835.1 Tersicoccus phoenicis | reverse complement strand
CCCGAGGCCGTGCGGACTCTGCGAACCCAGGCCACCAGCCGATCCTACCGACCCCCGCTTAGTGCCTTAACAACACACTAACCCCGACCATCACCCCACGTCAGCCCCCTCTAGCTTGTCGAGACCACAGCAAGTGACCCAACTCAGGGGGAGCCCGTGCGACGCCCGGCTTCCCCGATCATGCCTCGGTGAGGCGGGCGCGCAGGGCGTCCAGGTCCTCCGGCGCGAGGCCGGCCCGCAGCAGGTAGTCGGCGGCGTCGAGCTCGGCCAGCGTACGCAGCAGGTGGGTGCGGGTCTCCGCGACCCAGGCGTCCAGCTGCTCAGGGGTCCGGTAGCGCTCGACCGGGTGGTTGATGACACGGAACCGCTCGTTGGCGGCGCGGACACCGACCTCGTAGTCATCGGCGATGGCCTCGTCCGGGACGCCGAGCAGCTGCAGCAGGAGCATCACGACCAACCCGGTGCGATCCCGCCCTCCGGAACAGTGCACCAGGACTCCGCCCGGCGGGGCGGTGGCGACGTCGTGCACGATCCGCACGAAGCGCTCGGGCCACAACCGGAGGTTGTCGGCGTAGTACTTCGGGGTGTTCAGGTAGGGCCAACACAGCTGTTTGAACTCGACGTGCGTGGGGTCCTCGGTCGGGCGGACCAGCCGGTGCAGGCCGTCGAGTGCCTCGTCGTCCACGACCGCGTCGCTGGACCGCCGGCCACGCTCGTCGTCGTTGCGCAGGTCGATCACGGTGCTCACCCCGTCCGCGCGCAACTGGACCCAGCCGGCGGTCGTCATCGTCTCCGGACGACCGGAACGGAACAATTGCCCGTGTGCGACCCGGCCCCCGCCCGCCACGGGCAATCCGCCCAGGTCCCGAACATTGATGGCGCCTTCCCACTGCGGCGTGCTGATCCCCATGCCCGGAGGCTATCAATCTTCTCGTTTGTCGAAGGAAATGGCACCCGAGTCGAACCCACCCGAACGATCCTCGAGGTACGTGCCTGTTCGGACGAAAGGGGACGTGTCGACCAGAGCGAGCTCTGCGAGCGCCGGGAGATCCAGTCCCCGTGTCCGGGCCGGGACGTACCGGACCGATCCACCGCGATGGAACAGCAAGAACACGGAAAAGGCGCCGACCTCACGGTCGACGCCTTTTCGACTGAAGAACAACTCAGGCCGGAACGCGCTCGGCCAGCTCCTCCTCCACCCACCGCCACGGCCGGGTGCGGCGGCACAGGTACTCGGCGTACGCGATGGAGGTCAGGAAGTCCGGGAACTCGGCCCGCAGGGACGAGCGCTCCAGGATCTCCCGCGCCTCGTCGAACCGGTCACCGTCCGTGCGCTCCAGCCCGTCGAACTCCTCGTCGAGCAGGCGTTCCACGTACTCGGCGGTGACGATCTCCCCGTCCTTGGTCAGCGCCTCGCAGTGGATCCACTGCCAGAGCTGGGCCCGGGAGATCTCGGCGGTGCCCAGGTCCTCCATCCGATTCCCCACCGCCACGGCGCCCGTCCCGCGCAGCCACGACTCGAGGTACCGCAGCCCGATCCTCAGGTTGACCAGGATGCCGTCCTCGGTGATGCTGCCCGTCGTCGCGGCGACGTCCAACAGCGCCCGGTCGGAGAACTCCACGTCCTCCCGCAGCCGATCCAGCTGGTTCGGGGCCTCGCCGAGCGCCACGTCGAACACCGCCCGGCACCGCATCACCAGACCGGGGTGCGCCACCCAGGACCCGTCGAACCCGGCCTCGGCCTCGCGCTCCTTGTCCCGCACAACCCGTGCCAGGGCCCGGTCGTTCTCCCCGGCGTGCTCGGTCACCGGGATCACCGTGCTCAACCCGCCGATCGCGTGGGTACCCCGCCGGTGGGCGACGGCCACGAGCTGCTCGGTGAAGGCCCGCATGAACGGCTGGCTCATGCTCACCCGTTCCCGGTCCGGCAGAATGAACCGCGGCCCGCGCTGCCGGAAGTTCTTGATCATGCTGAACACGTAGTCCCACCGGCCGGCGTTCAGGCCGGCCGCATGCTCGCGCAGCTCGTACAGGATCTCGTCCATCTCGAACGCGGCCGTGATGGTCTCGACCAGCACCGTGGCCCGGATGGTGCCGCGCGGGATGCCCAGCAGCTTCTGCGCCAGCACGAACACGTCGTTCCAGAGCCGCGCTTCCTCGGCCGACTCGATCTTCGGCAGGTAGAAGTACGGGCCGGAGCCATGGCTGATCAGGTGCTGCGCGTTGTGGAACAGGTAGAGCGCCAGGTCCACCAGTCCACCCCACACGGGCCGACCGGCGATCTGCAGGTGCTTCTCCGGCAGGTGCAGGCCGCGGGGCCGCACGATGACGGTCGGTCGTGGACCGTCGGGGACAGTCCCAGAATCCAGCTCGGGGATCGCGCCGCGCAGGCCGTCGTTCAGGTTGAGCTGGCCGGTGATGACGTTCTCCCAGGTGGGCACGCTGGCGTCCTCGAGGTCGGCCAACCACACGTTGGCGCCCGAGGTCAGGGCGGTCACGGTCGACGCTCGGTCCACCGGGGTGGTGATCTCGACCCGCCGGTCGGTCAGGTCCGGCGCGGGAGGCGCGACCCGCCACGTGGTGTCCGCCCGCACGTGGGCCGTGTCCGTGCGATAGGCCGGATCCTTGCCCAGGGCGATCGACCGGCGGCGGGTGCGCCGCGCCTCGAGCAGTTCGTCCCGGCGGGCGCACGTCGCGCGGTGCAGGGCGGCGACGAACCGCAGCGCGTCCGCGGTCAGGACCTCCTCCTCCCGTCGGATCGACGGCGCCAGCAGCGTCACTCCGTTGATGATGCAGCCCTCGGTGCTGATGTGGTTCATCTGATTCCCTCCTTGCGACCTGCGTGTCTCGAGCGGAAGATCTCCGCGTCCTTCAACACTGCTGGAGCAGTACCGCCGTTGCCCCCGGAAAGCCGAGTGAAGTTGTCTCGTTCTTCGCGGTCGGACAAGAAGGGGCGGGTGAGAAGGGGCGGCAGCGCGTCGACGGCTCCACTGCCGCGGGCGAGCACGATCGAGGGCGACCGCCGCCCGGTCCCGGACAGACCGGAGGGCCGGCACCCCGACGTCGTCGGTGGTGCCGGCCCTCGGCGGACTCGGGAGCGCGGAGCGCTCAGCGGTGATCGGATGCGTGGCGGCTCAGTGGAACTGGCCCTCCTCGGTGGAGCCGACCAGCGCCAGCGTGGACCCGGTCGGGTTGAGGGCGGTGGAGACCAGGTCGAAGTACCCGGTGCCGACCTCCCGCTGGTGCTTCGTGGCGGTGTAGCCGCGGGACTCGGCGCCGAACTCGCGCTCCTGCAGGTCGACGTAGGCGGACATGCCGTCGCGGGCGTACCCGTGCGCCAGGTCGAACATGGAGTAGTTCAGGGCGTGGAACCCGGCCAGGGTGATGAACTGGAAGGTGAATCCCATGGCGCCCAGCTCCCGCTGGAACGTCGCGATCGTCGCGTCGTCCAGGTGCTTCCTCCAGTTGAACGACGGCGAGCAGTTGTAGGCCAGCATCTGGTCCGGGTGCTCGGCCTTGACCGCCTCGGCGAAGCGGCGCGCCAGCTCCAGGTCCGGCGTCCCGGTCTCCATCCAGATCAGGTCGGCGTACGGGGCGTAGGCCTTGGCCCGGGCGATGCACGGCTCGATGCCGTTGCGCACGGTGTAGAAGCCCTCGGCGGTCCGCTCGCCGGTGAGGAACGGAACGTCCCGCTCGTCGACGTCGGAGGTGATGAGGGTGGCGGCCTCCGCGTCGGTGCGGGCGACGACGACGCTCCGCGTCCCGGACACGTCGGCGGCCAGGCGCGCGGCGTTCAGGGTGCGGACGTGCTGCTGGGTGGGGATCAGCACCTTGCCGCCGAGGTGCCCGCACTTCTTCTCGCTCGCCAGCTGGTCCTCCCAGTGCACGCCCGCGGCACCGGCGGCGATCATCGACTTCATCAGCTCGTAGGCGTTCAGCGGGCCGCCGAAGCCGGCCTCGGCGTCGGCGACGATCGGCACCAGCCAGTCCTCGACGGAGCTCTTGCCCTCGGCGAACTCGATCTGGTCCGCCCGCAGCAACGCGTTGTTGATCCGGCGCACCACCGTGGGCACGGAGTTGACCGGGTACAGCGACTGGTCGGGGTAGGTCTGGCCGGACGTGTTCGCGTCGGCGGCGACCTGCCAACCGGAGAGGTAGATGGCCTGCAGGCCGGCCTTGACCTGCTGCACGGCCTGGTTGCCGGTCAGGGCACCGAGGGCGTTGACGTAGCCGCCGTCGGCCCGGCCCTCCTGCAGCGTGGTCCACAGTTTCTCGGCGCCGCGGCGGGCCAGCGTGTGCTCCTCCTGCACCCGGCCGCGCAGCCGGACGACGTCCTCGGCGGTGTAGTCGCGGGTGACGCCTTCCCACCGGGAGTCGGCCTCCCATTCGAGGGTCAGGGCCTCCGCCTGCTGCGTGAGGGACTGGTTCGTGGGCTGGTCGTCCGTGGGCTGGTCGTTCGTGGGATGGCGATCCGTACTCATCGGATGCTCCTTCGCGTCGATGCGGGCGGCGCGCGTGATGCGGTGCGCCTTGCTGTGCCTTTCACTTTGCTCGATCTGCGCGGCCCTGGACCCTCTGATCGTGGTGAAGAACACCATTTCTTCCTCTAGAGTGCAGAAATGACCGTTGACGGATGGTACCGGGATCCCGCCGACCGCCGCGCCCGGGAAGACGCCCCGGACCTGGACGTGATCAGCCTCGGCCGCCGGGTCCGACACCTGCGCAAGCGCCGGGGCCTGACCCTCGATCAGGTGTCCAGCGCCGTGGGCACCGCTCCCAGTCAGCTGAGCCTGATCGAGAACGGCAAGCGCGAGCCGAGACTGAGCCTGCTTCGCGCACTCGCCTCGACGTTCGACGTCGCCCTCGACGACCTGCTCGGCGCCGAGCCACCCACCAGGCGAGCCGCCCTGGAGATCGCCCTGGAGAAGGCGCAACGCGGTCCGCTCTACCAGTCGCTCGGTCTGCCGACCATCCGGGTCGGCCCCCGCACGTCGACCGAGGTGCTCGAGGCGATCGTCGGACTGCAGGGAGCCCTGGAGCGGCAACTCGAGGAACAGATCGCCACGCCCGAGGAGGCACGACGCGCGAACACGGAACTGCGCGCGGAGATGCGACGGCGGGACAACTACTTCCCCGCGATCGAGCAGGAGGCCACGGCCTTGCTCGGCGCCATCGGGTACACCGGCGGCCCACTGTCCCAGCACGTCATCGCCGACATCGCCCGGCACCTCGACTTCACCCTGCACCATGTCGGCAACCTGCCGCACTCCACCCGCTCGGTCACCGACCTCAAGCACCGGCGGATCTACCTGCCACGGGGCAACGGGGAAGGCCACGACCCCCGCTCCGTGCTCCTGCAGGCACTCGGGCACCACGTGCTCGGCCACGGCACGCCGGGCGACTACGGCGAGTTCCTGCGGCAGCGGGTGGAGACCAACTACTTCGCCGCCGCCCTGCTGCTGCCGGAGGAGACCACGGTGGCCTTCCTGCAGCGGGCGAAGGCCGTCCGTGAGCTTGCGGTCGAGGACATCCGCGACGCCTTCGCCGTCTCCTACGAGACCGCGGCCCACCGGTTCACCAACCTGGCCACCCACCACCTGGGCATCCCCCTGCACTTCCAGAAGGTGCATCGCTCCGGGATCATCTACAAGGCGTACGAGAACGACGGCGTCAGCTTTCCGGCCGACCACACGGGCGCCATCGAGGGGCAGCCGGTGTGCCGGTACTGGACGTCCCGCGAGGTGTTCGACGTGCCGGACCAGTTCTCGGCCTTCAACCAGTACACCGACACGCCGGCGGGAACCTACTGGTGCACCGCGCGGACCGAGCACAGCGCGGGTGGTCTGTTCTCGCTGAGCATCGGGCTGCCGTACGCGCACGTGAAGTGGTTCCGCGGCCGGGAGACGACGGCCCGGTCGGTGTCCCGCTGCCCCGACCCGGACTGCTGCCGGCGGCCGCCGGGGGAGTTGGCGGACGCGTGGGCGGGCCTGGCGTGGCCCAGCGCGCGAGCACACTCCCATCTGATGGCGGCACTGCCGCCGGGCGCGTTCCCCGGGGTGGACGAGACCGAGGTCTACGAGTTCCTGCAGGCGCAGGCCGAGCGCTGATTCAGATTCAGCGAGCGTCGAGGCCGTTCGAGTGCATCACGCCGGTCCGGCGTCGCGCGGGATCGTCACCACCCAGACGAAGTCGGCGACCGGGGTGACGGCATCGAAGGAGCGCTCCTCGTCGGCGTCGATCCGCGCCGACCGCCTCTCCCCGATCCGCGTCTCCGCCCCGCCCGCCAGCACCCGCACCTCACCGGCGGTCACGTGCACCATGGACGCGGGGGCGCCGGGCGCCGATCCGGTGCGGTAGCGGTCGCCCCGGACCAGGTGCCACGTCCACAGCTCGATGGTCGCCTCGGGCGTCTCGACGGCGTTGACGAGATAGGCCCAGCTCCCTTCCTCGGTGGACCAGATCTCGACGCCGTCGGGCGCCGGCCGGTCCTGGACGCCGACCAAGGCGGCGAAGCTGGTGCCGAGTGCTCCGGCGATCTTGTCCACGGTGGACACGCTCGGGTTCGCCTGGCCCAACTCGACCTGGGTGAGCATCCGACGGCTGACGCCGCTGCGTTCGGCCAGCTTCACGACGCTCAACTCGAGACCCGTCCGCAGCGCGCGGATCCGGGCACCGAGCAGACGGGCCACGTCCGACCGGATCTGATCGCTCATGCGCTCCTCACGGAATGATCGGCCACAGGATGGCCGGCGGTCTGCTCCCCACTGCCTCAACACCACCTGTCTGAGCAGTATAGTGCTCAGAGAGGTCCAGCACGGTGACGCGTGCGTCAGGACCCACCATCGATGGCGCAGGACGAGGACGACGGGAGGGGGCACCATGACCAGGACGCCGACGCTCGCCCCGGACCGGGTCGACACGTCGCGCCACCGGTGGGACGTGCTTCGCTGGCAGGTGGGCTACGGGACGTTCGGCGTGCCCCAGGCGGCCGCGCCGATCGCCTTCGCGCTGGTGGCCCTGGCGGTCACCGGGTCAGCCAGATCCGGAGCGGCCCTGGTGTTCGCGATGACGACCGCTCAGGTACTCGGCGCGGTTCCCGTGAGTCGACTCGGTGTGAGTTTCAACAGCGTCCGCTACCTGCGCGGGCTCATCGCCCTGCGGACGATCGCGCTCGCCGTCCTGACGGTGCTCGCCGGGCTGAGCGTGCCCTTCCCCTGGCTCTTCGCGCCGGTCGTCGCCGCGGGCGTGGTCAACGGGGCGGCGTACGGCTACCAGCGGCTGTTGCTCAACCACCTGGTCGAACCGGCCGGGCTGCCCCGGGCGCTCGGGGTGGCGGCGACCCTGAACGAGGTCACCTTCGCCGTGGCGCCGGCGCTCGCCGCCCTGCTCGGCGCGATCTCCCCGACGTGGGCACTGGCCGCGGTCACCGCGCTCGGCGTCGCCCCCCTGCTGCTGTTGCCGAGCGTGCCGACGGCCGGCCCTCCCGGTCCCGCAGGGCCGCCGCGAGGACCGCGACGCGCCCGCCAACCGATCGGGCGCCCCGCCGCTCTCTGGCTGCTGTGCGCCGGCGCCAGCGGTGCCGCGGTCGCGGCGATCGAGGTCGGTGCCGTGTCCTTCGCCCTGTCCTTCGGGCTCGGGCCCGGCTGGGCGTTCCTCTTCGCCCTGGTGCTGTGTGCGGGCTCGGTGAGCGGCGGGATCTGGGTCAGCGTTCGGAACCGCGTCCCCGGGCTGGGGACGGTCACCGTCTTCCTCGGACTCACGACGGCGGCGTCCGGCCTGGTCCTCGCCGGCAGGCAGCTCGTCACGGCCCTGGCCGGGGCCGCCGTCATCGGCTTCCTGCTGCCGGCCCTGGGCACGTTCTATTCACTCGTCGTCGACCGGCTCGCGCCCCCGCACCGGCGGGCCGAACTCTTCGCCCTGCTGCGCACCGCGAACAACGTCGGTGTCATCGCCGTCAGCGCCCTGCTGGCCCTGCTCGGTCTGACCGCCGCGCTCATCGGCTCGTTCGCTCTGCTGGTGCTCGCCACCGTGCTCGTGGCGGTGTACGCCGCCCGGGTCCGTGGTGCTCGTCCGCCGGCCGACGCCGTCTGAGCAGCTGACCAGCGAGCGAGCCGTCAGCGGGGGTCGAGCGCCTTGACGACCCGGCCCACCGAACCGCCGAGGTTCCACTGCTCGCCGAGCGCCTCGACCCGTTCCCGGTACTTTCCCGTGATCGGGCGCAACTGCGTGTCGACATCGCCCAGATCCAGGTCCCGGACCACCCGCACGACCGGGGCGGCCGCGGCCAGGTAGTCCGTGGCGGCGATGATCTTCGCGCGGGCGCCGCGGGACATGCCGCTGCCGGCGTCCGCGGCGGCGGCGATCACGCCGTCGAGGTCGCCGTGGTCGGCGATCAGCCCGGCGGCGGTCTTCTCACCGACGCCGGCGACGCCGGGCAGTCCGTCCGAGGTATCGCCGCGCAGCGTCGCGAAGTCCGCGTACTGGGCGGCCGCAATGCCGTACTTCTGCCGGATCACCGCCTCGGTGACCACCTCGATCCGGTTCATTCCGCGGGCCGTGTTGATCACCCGGACCCCGGCGGCGTCGTCGACCAGCTGGAACAGGTCGCGGTCGGAGGTCACGACGTCGACGGGCCTGTCCGCTCGCGTCGCGAGGGTACCGATGACGTCGTCGGCTTCGTGGTCCGCGGCCCCGACCACGGCGATGCCGAGGGCGCCGAGGGTACGCCGGATCAGCGGCACCTGCGGTTCCAGCGATTCCGGGGTATCCTCGACGTCGGTGCCGCCGGGCACCGCCGTCCGGACGCGGTGCGCCTTGTATCCCGGAATCAGGGCGGTGCGCCAGTGCGGCCGCCAGTTCTCGTCCCAGCATGCGACGAGGTCCGTGGGCCGGTACTCGCCGATCAGCCGGGCGACGGCGTCGAGCAGGCCGCGCACGGCGTTGACGCTGGTGCCGTCGGCCGCCTTGAGGGAGTCCGGCAGCCCGTGGAAGGCGCGGAAGTACATGGCGGCGGTGTCCAGCAGCATCAGTCGTTCGGCCATGCGGTGATCATGGCACGCCGCCGCGGGTCCTCACGAGCACTCAGTGGTCGACCGAGCGCATCCCGTTCTCGTCATACCGCTCGCCGGAGGCGACGCCGACCGGGGCGACCTCGTCGAGCGCGGCCAGCTCGTCGCCGGTCAGGTCCAGGTCGGCCGCCGCGACGTTCTCCCGCAGGTAGGTGCGCCGCTTGGTGCCGGGGATAGCGACCACCGACTCCTGGGCCAGCACCCACGCCAACGCCAGCTGGCCCGGCGTGACGTCGCGGGCCTGCGCGAGCTCGGTGACCCGGCGGACGACGGCGAGGTTCGCGTCCAGGTTCTCACCGCTGAAGCGTGGCGCGTTCCTGCGGAAGTCGTCGTCGGCCAGCCGCTCGGGGCTGGTGATCGCGCCGGTCAGCATGCCGCGGCCCAATGGCGAGTAGGCGACGAACGCGATGCCGAGCTCCCGCGTGGTGGCCAGCACCCCGTTGGTCTCCGGTTCCCGCTGGAACAGCGAGTACTCGGTCTGCACGGCGGAGATCGGGTGCGCGGCGTGCGCCCGGCGGATCGTCTCCGGCGAGGCTTCACTGATGCCGAGGTAGCGGACCTTGCCCTCGGTGACGAACTCGGCCAACGCGCCGATGGTCTCCTCGATCGGCCGGTCCGGGTCGATCCGGTGCACGTAGTAGAGGTCCACGTGGTCGCGCTGCAGGTTCGTCAGGGATCGCTCCAGGGCCTTCCGGGCGTACTCCGGGCTGCCGTTGACCGGGCCGCGGCTGCCGTCCTCGCCGACCTCGACGCCGAACTTGGTGGCCAGCGCGTACTCGTCGGCGCGGTGCCCGATCGCCGTCGCGATCAGTTGCTCGTTCAGGAACGGGCCGTACAGCTCGGCCGTGTCGATCAGGCTGACCCCGAGGTCGAGGGCGAGGTTGAGCGTCGCCGCGGACTCGTCGTCGTCACGGGGCCCGTAGAAGGCGCTCATGCCCATCGCGCCGAGTCCTTCGTTGCTGGCCCGCAGGCCCTGACTGCCCCATGGCACCGTCTTCATCGTGTTCTCCTTCGTGCTCACGTCCGTGGTGTTCCCTCCGTCAGCATGCGCCCTTGCCCGAGGGTCCCGCCAGTGCGCGGGCCCGGACGGGATCCACGTCGACGGCGCCCGGACCAGTGACTAGGCTGCCGATCAGAGCCGGCCAACGGTGCCGGCCACGACCGGAGGGAGTGAGCGCCATGACGCGGGAGAGCGAAGCGCGCCTGTCCGCAGACGGGCTGAGCCGCAACCTCGGCGGCGAGTACGCGCAAGAACACGGGTACGGGGACGCCGAGAACTACTCCGACGGCAGCCCCAAGCATGTGCCGGAGCCCCCGCTGCACGGGCACCACGACGAGGACGCCGGCGCGCCGGGCGCCGATGCCGGGCGCACCGGTGGGCACACGGAGTCCGCCGAGCCGAGCGAGGAGCGGACCGAGGAACTGGAGCAGGAGGCGTACGGCGAGCGGGGCTCCGGCAAGACCGACCCCGCGGACTACACCCAGGCCCCGGGCTGAGCCGCCCCGGTCACTGCCACGACGACGGCCCCGGCTGCTGATCCTCAGCCGGGGCCGCTGTGCGTCATCGTCGGGGTGACCGCGGTCGGCGACCGGTCACCAGTCGTAGAAGCCGCGACCCGATTTCTTGCCGAGCTCTCCGCGGGCGACCTTCTCGCGCAGCAGCGCCGGCGGGGCGAACCGGTCGCCGAGCGTGGAGGCCAGGTACTCGGCGATGCCGAGCCGGACATCCAGACCGACGATGTCGGTGAGCTTCAGCGGCCCGACCGGGTACTTGTAGCCGAGCACCATCGCCGCGTCGATGTCCTCGGCCGAGGCGACACCCTCCTCGAGCATCCGGATCGCTTCCAGGCCGATGGCCACGCCCAGCCGGGAGGACGCGAACCCGGGAGCGTCCCGGACGACCACGGGGGTCTTGTCCAGGTCCCGGACCCAGGACGGGGCGAGGTCACGCAGTTCGTCGGCGGTCCGCTCCCCGATCACGACCTCGACCAGGCCGGACGCGGGCACCGGATTGAAGAAGTGCAACCCGCAGAACCGCTCGGGGTGGCGCAGGGAGGTCGCCAACCGGTCCACCGACAGGGACGACGTGTTGGTCGCCAGCCAGGCGTTGGCGGCCAGCCGCTGCTCGACCTGAGTCAGTGCCGCCACCTTCAGGTCGACGTCCTCCGGGACCGCCTCGACCACCAGCCCGCGGCCGGTGAAGTCGTCGTAGTCGGTGGACACGGTCAATCGGCCGGTCAGGGTCGGGAGGTCGTCGTGCGTGCTGCCCCGCTCCACGGACGCCGCCAGCGAGGACTCGACCCGGTCCCGGGCCGCCGTCGCGGCAGCCTGGTCCCGTTCGACGACGACGACGTCGGCCCCGGCCAGGATGAACGCGTGGGCGACACCGGCACCCATCCGACCACCGCCGAGGACGCCCACGCGGGTGGGGATGCCGCGGGGGACGCTGGTGGTGCTCATGTCGCGGTTCCCTTCGTGGTCCGGGAGGCCCGTCCGGTCAGGAAGGCGTCCATCCGGGTGAACTTGGCGTCGGATTCGAACAGGATGCCCTGGGCGAGGGTGTCGATCACGGGGTGCGCCTCGCGGGGGGCGTGGAAGACGGTCTTGGTCAGCCGGACGGCGAGCGGGTCCTGGGCGGCGATCCGGTCGGCCAGCGCGTGTGCGGCGGCGAGCAGGTCCGCGGACTCGTGCACCTCGGTGATCAGGTGTGCGGCGAGGGCTTCGTCGGCGTCGAGCACTCGCCCGGCCAGCAGGATCTCCTTGGCCAGCGGCTCGCCGATCAGTTCCTTGAGCCGCCAGGTGGCGCCGGCGCCAGCGGTGATGCCGAGGTTCGTCTCGGGGTTGCCGATCTTCACGCTGGGCGTGCCGATCCGGAAGTCGGCGGCGAAGGCGAGTTCGGCGCCACCTCCCAGGGCGTACCCGTCCAGCGCCGCGATCACGGGCAGCGGCAGCTGCGCGACGCGGATGAAGATGCTCGCGTTGATGCCGGCGAGCGCCTCTTCACGGCGGCGTTCCCGCAGTTGCGCGATGTCCGCACCGGAGGCGAAGACGCCCTTCGCCGTCTCGGTAGCCGGCGTGCCGGAGAGGATGAGGATGCGCGGTTCACGCTCCAGCCGGTAGCAGACGTCGTGCAGTTCGGCGACCATGGTCGCGTCGATGGCGTTGCGGACCTCGGGCCGGTTCAGGGCGACGTGGACCCGGTCCTCGCGCTCGTCCAGGATCAGCGTCGTGTAGTCGGCCATCGTCACACCCGCTCCAGCAGCAGGGCGGTGCCCTGGCCGACGCCCACGCACATGGTGGCCAGGCCCTTCTCCGCACGCTCACGTTCCATCCGACCCAGCAGGGTGATCGCGATCCGGGAACCGGACGAACCGAGCGGATGGCCGAGCGCGATGGCTCCGCCGTCGTTGTTGACGATCGACGGATCCAGGCCGAGTCGGCGGATGCAGGCGAGGGACTGGGTGGCGAACGCCTCGTTGAGTTCGACGGCGCCGAGGTCGTCGAGGGACCAGCCGGTGCGGCCGAGCACCTTCTGCGTGGCGGGGACGGGGCCGATCCCCATGACGGGGGCGGGCACGCCGGCGGAGGCGCCGTCGACGATCCGGGCGCGGGCCGTCAGTCCGTATTGCTCGATCGCGGCCTCAGAGGCGACGACGATGGCGGACGCGCCGTCGTTCAGGGAGCTGGAGTTGCCGGCGGTGACGACGCTGCCGCCCTTCACCACGGGCCTGAGCTTCGCCAGCACCTCCGTGGTGGTACCCGCCCGGGGACCCTCGTCGGTGTCGACGACGGTCTCGCCCTTGCGCGTCTGCACCGTGACGGGAACGATCTCGTCGGCGAACCGCCCGGCCGCGATGGCGGCGATGGCCTTCTCCTGGGAGCCGGCGGCGAACGCGTCGGCGTCCTCGCGGCTGATGGTGTCGACGCGGGCGACCTCCTCGGCCGTCTCCGGCATCGAGTAGGTCGTCTTCTCCTGCGCCTGGAAGAGGGGGTTGACGAACCGCCAGCCGATGGAGGTGTCGAAGGTGTCCCCCGGCTTGGCGAACGCCGTCGTCGGCTTGGCCATCACCCACGGGGCGCGGGACATCGACTCGACGCCGCCGGCGACGACGACGTCCGCGGCGCCGGCCTTGATCATGTGGCTGGCCATGATGATGGCACTCATGCCCGACGCGCAGAGGCGGTTGACGGTGATGCCGGGGACGCTGTCCTCGAAGCCGGCCAGCAGCCAGGCCATCCGTGCGACGTTGCGGTTCTCCTCACCGGCGCCGTTGGCGTTGCCGAGGATCACTTCCTCGACGACGTGTGACGGCACTCCCGCCCGCTGCACTGCCTCCTTGACGACGAGCGCGGCGAGGTCGTCCGGGCGGACGGACGACAGAGCGCCGCCGTACCGGCCGACCGGGGTGCGCGCACCGCCGACGAGAAACGCTTCGGGCATCGGGAACTCCTTCGTCCAGTTGCGGGGGCGGCCGGGTCCCGCGCCGATCACGGGCACAGGGGTGTCCGCCGACGAAATACCGACCGATCGTTCAAGAATGTCACGGGGTGCGGGACGGGTCAACGTGTGTCGGCGCGCGACGGGCTTCCGGAGGCGCGAGCCAGTTTCTCCGCCGAGTGGCCGGATGAGGCACTCATCCGGTCCCAATGACGACACCGTCCGCACACTCGGCGGAGAGGCAGCGGACCCACACCCCGGGCCGCCTGTGGATAACTCGGCGCAGCCCGACGCCCTCAGGTTCATGCTGGCGCCATGAGACCAGCTCTCCCCCTCCCGCTCTCACTCCGTGACGCGTGCTTCACCGTTGATCAGGCCCTCGATCTGGGCGTCACCGCCGCAAGACTGCGCGGCCGCGATCTGGTCGCACCGTCGCGCTCACTACGGCTGTCATCGGCGGCGGAACCGGACCCGCTTGCTGTAGCGCGGGGCCTGCTGGTCCTGCACAGCGACGCCGTCGTGAGCCACCAGACCGCCGCCCTGTGGTGGCAACTGCCCCTCCCCCGTCGGCTGACCGAGGACCCGGTCGTCCACCTGAGTCTTCCGACTCACGACAGCGTTGCCGCGCATGTCCGGCGTCGTGGTGTGACCGCTCATCGCACCGCGCTCCTGCCCGAGGACGTGCGCAGGCGCGGCCGGTGGACCGTGACGAGCGTCGAGCGAACCTACCTCGATCTCGCACCGGTCCTCACAGAGGATGAACTCGTGGCCCTCGGTGACGCCATCGTGTGCGCACACCCCGACGATCGCCCGGCGCCCCGTCGCACCTTGAGCACGCCGACACGACTGGAGGAGCGCTGTGCCAGCTCGCACGCCCGAGGGGTGCGAGCGGCACGGGCCGCCCTGGCCCTCGTGCGGGTCGGCAGTGACTCGGCGCCCGAGACCCAACTCCGGCTCCTCGTCGTTCGCGCCGGTCTGCCCGAGCCCGAGCTGAACGTCGTGCTCGTCATCCCCGGGCAGTGGCGGCGCGTCTTCCCCGACCTGGCATTCCGACAACACCGGGTCTGCGTCCAGTACGACGGCGCCCACCATGCGGATCCGCTGCAGCACCGGCTGGACATCGAACGCACCGACCTGACAGTGGCCGCCGGCTGGGTCGAAGTGCGGATCAGCGCCGACGACCTCCGCGTCGTCGTCCCGCACCGCTCAGGACTGGTTCCGCGCGCCGTCGTCAAGGTCGAGGACGCGCTTCGCGCGCAGGCGCTCCGGCTGCGGTGACGGGCTGCGGTGCAGTGCACGGTACTCCGCCGAGTGGCCGGATCACGCACGCATCCGGTCCCGATGAAGGCAACGTCCGCACACTCGGCGATGGGTGGGTGGCTCGCCAGAAAACCCTCAGAACCCCAGACTGGCCAGCGTCTGCCGTAGCGTGCCCGCCGACTCCCGCAGCAGGCCCAGCTCACGGCCGTTCATCGGCACCTCCAGCACCCGCTCGATGCCGTTTCCGCCGACGATCGTCGGCACCGACAGGGCGACGCCGGTGATGCCCGCGTAGTCGTCCAGCACGCTGGAGACCGGCAGCACGGAGTGTTCGTCGCGGAGGACGGCTTCGACGATCCGCGCGCCCGAGAGGCCGATGGCGTAGTTCGTCGCCCCTTTGCCGCGGATCACGGTGTACGCCGCGTTGACCACCTGGTCCGTGAGCTGTTCGAGGTACTCCCACGTGAACAGCTGCCGCCCGTCGACCGTCCAGTCCCGGATCGGCACCAGGCCGATGGTGGCACTGGACCACAGGGGGAACTCGCTGTCCCCGTGCTCACCGACGATGGTGGCGTGCACGCTGGACGTCGAGACGCCGGCCTTCTGCGAGATCAGCCACCGCAGTCGAGAGGTGTCCAGCACGGTGCCGGAGGAGAACACACGATGCGCGGGCAGGCCGCTGATCCGGCGGGCGGCGACCGTGAGCACGTCGCACGGGTTGGTCACCAGCACGTACACCGCGTCCGGCGCCTGCTCGAGCAGGCGCGGCAGGACGGACGTCAGGATCGCGATGTTCGCCCCGGCCAGGTCGAGCCGGGTCTGCCCGGGCTGCTGCTTCGCCCCGGCGGTGATCACGACGACGTCGGCGCCCGCGACGACGGCGGGGTCGTCACCACCGGTGATCCTCGACGATCCGGTGAACTGGGTGCCGTGGGCGAGGTCCAGCACCTCGGCCTGCACCTTCTCCGTGGCGATGTCGAAGAGGGCCACCTCGCGGGTGGATCCGCGGATCAGCGCGGCGTAGGCGAGGGAGGTTCCTACCGCGCCGGCTCCGACCACCGCGAGCTTCGACCGGGACGTCGTCGTCATGGCTGATCCCTTCTCCGTCCACGGCACCCGCGAACGGATTGCCGGGCACCAGCCTACGAATCGAACCGTACGCCGCGCCACTACAATTGCCGGGTGACGACGCCCGCCGAAAACGACCCAGCACAGCCCGGCCACCGGCGGGACGAGGTACCCGCGTCGATCTCCGACGTCTTCGACCCGCAGCAGTGGCGACCCGTCGAGGGTTTCGGCTTCACCGACGTCACCTATCACCGGCAGGTCGAGCGCGACGCCGACGGCGCCGTGGTCATGGACCTGCCGGCCGTGCGGATCGCCTTCGACCGGCCCGAGGTCCGCAACGCCTTCCGCCCGCACACGGTGGACGAGTTGTACCGGGCCCTCGATCACGCCCGGATGACTCCCGATGTCGGGACCGTGCTGCTGACCGGCAACGGCCCCTCCCCCAAGGACGGCGGCCACGCGTTCTGCTCGGGCGGGGACCAACGGATCCGCGGCCGGGACGGGTACCGGTATGCCGAGGGGCAGACATCCGAGACGGTGGACCCGGCGCGGGCCGGCCGCCTGCACATCCTTGAGGTGCAGCGCCTGATCCGGACCATGCCGAAGATCGTCATCGCCGTCGTCAACGGTTGGGCAGCCGGTGGTGGACACAGTCTGCACGTGGTCTGCGACCTGACCATCGCGTCCCGTCAGCACGGGAAGTTCAAGCAGACCGACGCGACGGTCGGCTCCTACGACGCCGGCTACGGCTCGGCGCTGCTGGCCCGGCAGGTCGGCCAGAAGTTCGCCCGCGAGATCTTCTTCCTGGCCCGCGAGTACTCCGCCGAAGACATGGTGCGGATGGGCGCCGTGAACGAGACCGTCGACCACCAGGATCTGGAGCGGACGGCGCTGGCGTACGCCGCGGACATCGCCCGGCAGTCCCCGCAGGCCCTGCGGATGCTCAAGTTCGCGTTCAACCTGCCCGACGACGGCATGTTCGGTCAGCAGGTCTTCGCCGGGGAGGCGACCCGGCTCGGGTACATGACCGACGAAGCCGTCGAGGGCCGCGACGCGTTCCTGGACAAGCGCGACCCGGACTGGTCTCGCTTCCCGCACTACTTCTGAGTCGGCGTCCCGCACCGTGACCGTCGACCTGCTCCCCCTGCTCACCCCGCGCGGTGGCGATCCGCTCGCCCTGCTCCGCCCGCTCGCGGCCGCGTTGGACGGCGGCTCGGCCATCGTCGCGTCCCCCGATCCGCAGGTTCTCGCCACCGTGACCGCGCTCGCCGAGCAAGCCGGTGTACCCGACGGGACCGCGGCGGTCGTCTCCACCTCCGGATCGTCGGGTACCCCCAAGCACACGCTGCTGCCCGTGACGGCCCTGCGCGCGTCGGCCGACGCCACCCGGGACCGTCTCGGCGGGCCCGGCCGCTGGCTGCTCGCCCTGCCCGGACATTACGTGGCGGGCTTGCAGGTGCTCAGCCGGTCCCTCCTCGACGGCACCGTCCCCGTGGCGATGGACGACGCCGTCCCGTTCGACGGGTCCGGCTTCCGGGCGGCGGCAGCCCGGCTCGGCACCGCGCACCCGGACGGAAACCGGCGCTACGCTTCCCTCGTGCCGGCTCAACTGGCCCTGCTCCTGGACGGGACACCGGATCGGCCCGTCGACGCGGCGGAGCGGGCGGCCAACCTCGCCGTCCTGACCGGCCTCGACGCCGTCCTGCTCGGCGGCGCCCGCGCCGACCCCGGGTTACTGGCGCGGGCCCGAGGCGCCGGTGTTCGCGTGATCACCACCTACGGCATGAGTGAGACCTGCGGCGGTTGCGTCTACGACGGCGTTCCCCTGAGCGGGGTCCGGGCCGAGGTCGACGACGGCATCGTCCGCCTGGGCGGACCGGTGGTCGCGGGCGGCTATCTCGGGGATCCGCGCGGAACCGCTGCGGCGTTCACCGAGCGGGAGGGCACCCGCTGGTTCATCACCAGCGACACCGGGACCCTCGAGGACGGACTGCTGACCGTGACCGGGCGTGCCGACGACGTCATCAACACCGGTGGCCTCAAGGTCTCTGCGACGGTGCTCGCGCAGACCATCGAGGAGTTGCCCGGTGTGCGTGACGCGTTCGTCACCGGCCTGCCGGATCCGCTCTGGGGCCAACGCGTGGCCGCCTGGGTCGCGGGGTCCACCACGGCCGACGCCGTCCGCGCGCACGTGAGCGCTCGGCTGGGCGGTCGGCTGGCACCCAAGCTCGTGCGCTGCACCGACGCCCTGCCCATGCTCCCCACCGGCAAACCCGACCGGCAACGGATGATCGAGGACCTGAACCAGATGGCGGCCCAGTGGGCCGGACAGGAGGCGTGAGCGTGGCGAGCACGGCCCAGTGGGTGGAAGGGGCCCGGTTGCGGACCCTGCCGATGGCGATGGCCCCCGTGATCGCCGGCTCCGCCGCGGCGGCGGGGCTGGGCGCGTTCCACCCGCTCCGCGCCCTGCTCGCCCTCGTCGTGGCGCTGCTGCTGCAGATCGGGGTGAACTACGCGAACGACTACTCGGACGGCATCCGCGGCACCGACGACGCGCGGGTGGGCCCCCTGCGCCTGGTCGGCTCCGGCGCGGCGTCCCCGGCCGCGGTCAAGCGGGCCGCTCTCGGCTGCTTCGCGGTGGCGATGGTCGCCGGCCTCCTGCTCGTCGTGCTCAGCGGAACCTGGTGGCTGCTGGCCCTGGGCGCGGCGTCCGTGGCGGCCGCCTGGTACTACACCGGCGGATCCCGCCCCTACGGCTACCGCGGCCTGGGCGACGTGTTCGTCTTCGTGTTCTTCGGCCTGGTCGCGACCCTCGGGACCACCTACACCCAGGCACTGACCGTCAGCGCCGAGGCCGTCGTAGCCGCCGTCGCCACCGGCCTGATCGCCACCGCGTTGTTGATGGCCAACAACATCCGGGACATCCCCACGGACCGGGCGGTGGGCAAGCACACGCTCGCGGTCCGGCTCGGTGACCGGGCGGCCCGAGGGAGCTACGTCGGGATGCTCGCCGTCGCCCTGTTGCTCGTGCTCGTGGTGACACCCGCGAACCCCTGGTTGCTGCTCGTGCTGCTGCTGGCGCCGGTGTGCGTGCCGGCCTGCCGGCGAGTGTTGACCGCGAAAGACCGGGCGCAACTCATTCCCGTGCTGCGCCAGACGGGACTCATCAACCTCGGATACAGCATCCTGTTCACGATCGGGATCCTGCTCGACCTCCCGTCCTGAACCCGCGCGGCCACCGCGGCCCGAAAACCGCGGAACAAGTCAGGAGGGCGGTCGCCGGTCCGCCGGATGGTTGGCGACCCGCGCCGACGCGTCGCCCGACGACCGCACCGATCCCGCGTCCCGGTCACGCTCGGGCCCGGGATTCTCGTCGTCCCGCGGAGCGACCTGCTCGTGTTCGTCCCAGTAACCGTCCTCGGCGGCCGCGTCGTCGCGTTCGCTCGTGGACCGGCGACCGGTCCGGCCGGTGATCCGGTTACCGACCTGCGCTGCGGCCGCGGCCCGCAGCCGGCCGAAGAAGAGGTAGCTGATGCAGAACGAGGCGACGAGAGCAACGATCAGCGACATGACGATGCCGAGCCGGAGCAGCAGGCCGAGCGCGAAGATCAGGGCAACGAGGCCGAGCCGGGCGGCGGAATACTTCAAGAGGGCCACCGTCCCAGTCTAGTCGTCGACGCGGAAGGACCCGCCCCACCGGCCGTCGGCGGCCGCCCAGCCGACATCCAGATCCCCCGACTAGAATCCGGACATGCGTTACCTGCCGTTCGCCGTGCTGGCGGTCGCGACGATCTACACCCTCGTCGACTGCGTGCGGTCCGACCGCGCACAGATCAGGGCGCTCCCGAGGGTCGTCTGGTTCGTACTCATCCTGGTGGTACCGGTGTTCGGCGTCGTGTTGTGGTTCCTGTTCGGGCGACCGCAGGCGATACCCGAAGCGGCACCGGCCGTCCGACCTCTGGCGCCCGACGACGATCCACGGTTCCTCTCGGACCTCGCCGAGCGGCAACGACGCGAACGCGCGGCCAGACGCGCCACGGAAAGAGCGGCCGAGCAGAAGCGGGCTGACGAGGCGGCCGCCGAGCAGAAGCGTGCTGCTGGTGAGTCCCGGCAGGACCAGCACCCGGACCGGAACGGCCGCAATCCCGCGCAGGGTTCCGCCGGCGCGGGGACCGACGAGAACACGGGATCCTGACGGCCGGTCCCTGCCACACCGCGGAGGCTCGCCCGCCCGGTCGAGTCGGAACTTGCATCATGGCCCGGAACCGGGCACCGGTCCGAACCTGGCACAGTCCCCTGACCGGGGCGGTCGGAACCCGGTGAGTCTCACACGCCGTGACACCTCAGACGCCCGAGTAGGAGTGCAACCCGTTGATCACGGTATTGACCACTGTGAAGTTCACGATCACGCACAAGTAGCCGACGATGGACAGCCAAGCGGCACGCGTCCCCGTCCAGCCCCGGGTCGCCCGAGCATGCAGGTAACCGGCGTACACCACCCAGATGATGAACGTCCACACCTCCTTGGGGTCCCAACCCCAGTAGCGGCCCCATGCGCTCTCGGCCCAGATCGCCCCCGCCATCAGGGTGAACGTCCAGAACACGAAGCCGACGGCGTTGATCCGGTACGAGACGTTCTCCAGCGTCAACGCGGACGGCACCCGGCCGAGGAACGTGGACAGACGCGGTGACCGGCCGGCTGCGATCGCGGCCTCCCGGCGCGACTGCAGGAGTTGCAGGACGCTCATGCTGAAGGAGAGCGTGAACAACGCCGAGGAGAAGACCGCCACGGAGACGTGGATGACCAGCCAGTAGCTCTGCAGAGCAGGAATCAGCTGCGCCACCGGAGTGCGGAACGAGATCGTGGCCGCGCACAGCATGATCAGCACCAAGCCGACGACGAAGGTCCCGAGGAAGCGCAGGTCCCGCCGGATCAGCGTTGCCAGGAAGACGCCCGCGACGAGCAAAGCACCGGTGGTGGCGAATTCGTACATGTTGCCCCACGGCACCCGGGTCGCCGCGATGCCGCGGGTGACCACGGCGGCGGCGTGGATGACGAACGCCACGGTGGTCAGAGCGACACCGATGCGAGCCGCCCGGCGCCGTACCGCGGTGTATCGCAGATCGTCCTCGCGAGACGCCGCCGCGGCCTGCACCAGGCCGTCGGGACCGGTACGAGCCGGATTCAGAGGTCGCTCGCCGGACCCCGCCGCGCCGCCGACCATGGCGGGAACGCGCGCTTCGGGTCGGTTCGCGGCGGCAGCGGCGGCCGCGCGCGCGTCGACGGCGCGCAACGTCTTCGAGCTCACCGCCATGTCCCAGGCGAAGGCCACGAAGGCCACCAGGTAGACGAACGCAGCGGAGAGCATCAGCAGCTCGCTGTACTGGCCGAGAGTCTCGTTGATTCCCATCACAGTCCTGTTCCGCGGTCGGCGCCGGCGTTACCGCCGACCTCATTGTTGCCGTTCACGCTCCGATCGGCCACCAGCTCGTCGTCGAGCGCCCGGCCGAGAGCGTTCCGCGCTCCCTCGAGCCGGTGGTCCTCACCGCGGGCGAGCAGTCCGTACTCGACCATCACCCGGCCGTCCGCGGCCCGGCCGGCCCGCACCCACGCTCGCCGTCGTGGGACGAACAAGGACCCGATCAGACCGAGGAGGGCGGCACTGGAGAACACCAGCGCCCCGATCGAGCCGGGGTCGTGCCGCACGTCGATCGCGATGAACCGCTTGACCCCGTCGAAGGTGATCGACCCGAGGCCGTCCGGCAGTTGCTGGGTGGGCCGACTCCGGTCCAGCACGATGCCACCGGCCGGCTTGGTCCGTCCGTTGAGCTGGGTGAGCTTCGACGTGTCGAGTGCGAAGACAGAGGCCGGTACCCCGTTGTCGAGTCCCAGGTCGCCCTTGTACGAGTTCAGGTTCAGCTGGGGCAGCAACGGGTCGGGATCGGCAGAGAAGGCGACCTTGTCCTCGCCGGCCACCGCCGTGGGCAGGAAGAAGCCGACGAAGGACAGTTGTTCGGGCTTCGCGTCGGGCACCTTGAGCACGAACGTCGACGTGAACATCCCGTCGGTGGGGGTGCTCACCACGGGGCCGCTCCACGCCACCTTGCCCTCGCCGTCACGGACGGTCACCACCGGTGCGTACCCGTTCCCGACCAGGAAGATGCCGCTGTTGCCCAGCGTGATCGGGGCGTTGACCTTCAGATCCTGCCGCTTCGGCGCCGATGTCGGCGTCTCTCGGGTGGTCAGGTTGGCGGTGAAGTCGATGGGCTGCCCGTACTTGCGGGACTGGCGGTCGAACGTGACGTTGAACTTGTCCAGCCGGACGGAGAACGGGTCCAGGTTGCTGGCGGTGAAGTTCGCGCCCGGGGTGAACGCGTCGTAACCGATCAGTGTGTTGACGAAGCTGTCCCCCTCGACGAGGGTCCGCTGACCGCGATAGCCGAACAGACCGCCGACGGCGACGGAGACGAGCACACCGATCAGGGCGGTGTGGAACAAGAGGTTGCCGGTCTCCCGCAAGTAGCCGCGTTCCGCCGCGGCGGACGGCCGCTCCCCGTCCAGGTCCTGCAGCCGCACCCGGTAACCGCGACGCTTGAGCACAGCGCCGGCCCGCCGTGCGACGTCAGCCACGTCGGCTTCCACCGCGGCCGGAACCACGAGCGTGCCGTACTGCGGCAACCGGGACAGCCGGCGGGGGGTCTTCGGCGGTGGCTGGCGCAGCGCCTTCACGTGCGCCAGTATCCGTGGCACCACGCACCCGATGAGCGAGATGAACAGCAGGAGGTAGATCGAGGAGAACCACACCGACGCGTACACGTCGAAGAACTGGAACCGGTCCAGCCACGGACCCATGGCGGGGTTGTTCTTCAGGAACTGGGTGACGGTGGCCGGGTTCGACGGCCGCTGCGGGAACAGGGAACCGGGCACGGCGGCGACCGCGAGCAGCAGCAGCAGCAGCAGGGCCACCCGCATACTGGTCAGCTGCCGCCACGCCCAGCGGAGCGTACCGACGAAGCCGAGCCGCGGCAGTGCGGGACCGTCCTGGCGACGGCGCCGACCCTTCCCCCCCGCCGCGGTGGGGCCGGGGGCAGGAGCGGAGCCGGGGTCGACGGCGGCGGGATCGGTCTTCTGCGGTGTCAAATCGGCAACCTCACCGAGCTGGAGAACCAGGCCTGCAGCGCGGCCACCCAGACGTTCCACACGCCTGAGACCATCAACAGGCCGACAGCGATCAGCATGCCCCCGCCGGCCCGCTGGAGAGCCAGCCGGTGTCGGCGCAGCGCGGCGAGCGCGTCCGCGCTGCGCCGCAGGGCCAGCGCGATGACCAGGAACGGGACGCCGAGGCCCAGGCAGTAGAAGAACGTCAACCAGGCACCGCGGACTGCGCCGGCGCCGGTGGAGAAGGACAGGGCCTGGACGGCCGCGAAGGTCGGGCCGATGCACGGCGCCCATCCGAGCGCGAACGTCAGCCCGAGCACAGGTGCGCCCCACAGTCCGGCGGGCGGGCGGGCGTGGATCCGCCGCTCGCCCTGCAGCCGGGACAGGCCGCCCAGGAAGACGACACCCATCACGATGACGACCAGGCCGAGCACCTGGGACACCCAGGGAGCGCCCTTCAACCACGCGCCGGCCTGCCCGAAGACGGCACCGATCAGCATGAAGACGATCGAGAAGCCGAGCACGAACAGGCCGACACCGGCCAGCACCCGGCCGCGATGGCGCTCCTGCAGGTCGGCACCCGTCAAGCCGGTGACGTAGCCGAGATAACCGGGAACCAGCGGCAGCACGCAGGGCGACGCGAAGGAGACGAGCCCCGCGAGCATCGCGACCGGCACGGCCACCAGCATCGACCCGCCCAACGCCGTCTCGGCGAAGGAGTTGGCCGCCATGGCAATGCCCACGGACCCCACAGCGGCGGCGGTCACGACTGTTGCGCGGACTGGATCAAGGACTTCAGCGTGCCCTTGTCCAACCGACCGAGGATGCGGGCACTGACCCGACCCTGCTTGTCCAGCACGATAGTGGTCGGCACGGACTGCGGCGGCACGTACTGTGCCATCGCCAGCAGCACAGTACCGTTGCGGTCCTCGAAGGACGGATAGGTGGTGCCGAAGGTCCGCTCGAACGCGGCAGCGGTGGGCGCGTCGTCCCGCACGTTGACCCCGTAGAACTGGGTGCCGGTGGGCTTGAACTGCTGGTACAGCGACTCCAGGTCCTTTGCCTCCGCCCGGCACGGCGGGCAACCGGCGTACCAGAAGTTCAACACCGTGACTTTCCCCCTGAAGCTCGCGGCATCGACCGTCTCGCCGTTGAACAGCTTGGAACTGAACGAGACAGGATTGCCGCGGTTGCCAGCGGTGTACTCCTGCACGGACCCGTCCCCGGCGATGTAGTTCTTCCCGTCCCCGGCTCGCGCCTGCTGGGCCAGGCTGTCACTGGCGGTACAGCCGGCGAGCACGGGAGCGGCCAGCAGCAGGAGCGAGACGGCGGCGACCGCGCGTGCGCGGGCATGTCGCCGAGAGCTGAGCGAGAACATCACAGCGGACTATGCTCCCGGAAGCTGATCGGCGCCTGAGAGCAGCGCACCGGCGGGTTCCTGGTAATCGACGCCGGTCAGCTCCGTACCTTCGAAGTGGAAGCTCGTCACCGAGGCGAGAGCGCATTCGCGGGACCGCGGATCGTGCCAGAGCGGCCGTTGCTCCGCGCTGAGCCGGGTGACCCAGATCGGCAGCTGGTGGCTGACCATGACGGCCTCGGCGCCGGCACCGCCTGCCGCCTCGGCCTCGGCCCGGGCGGTGTGTACGGCCGCGACCACGCGCGCCACCTGCCTCCGGTAGGGCTCTCCCCAGCTTGGCCGCAGCGGGTTGACCAGAAAGGGCCAGTGCTTCGGCTTGCGCAACTCCGCGCGGGTCATCCGCAACCCTTCGAAGTGGTTCTCCGCCTCGATGATGCGCCCCTCCGTGGCGATCGGCAGACCGAGCGCTGCACCCAGCGGCGCGGCGGTCTGCTGCGCGCGCAGCAAGGGAGACGCCTTCAGGACGACGACCTCCGCGCCGTCGGCGGCACGCTGGCCGAAGTATTCGGCGACCGTGGTGGCCATCCGCCGGCCAAGCTCGGAGAGTCCGTACCCGTCGAGCCGGCCGTAGAGCACGTGAGCGGGGTTGTGCACCTCACCGTGGCGAAGCAGATGAACCGTGGGCATGCGTCCCAGTCTGGCAGACCCCGGGATGGGAATAGATTCCGAGGACCGCCCGTTGACGCGGACAGTTGAGCTTTCAACTGATTTTCCCCAGCATCGGAACACGGCAGGCCGTCCTGCCGGGAAGGATTCAGATCATGACGACCTCCATCGAGCAGATCAACGGACTCACCCAGGGCGTGTGGACCGCCGACGTGTCGCACAGCCATGTCGCATGGTCGGTGCGGCACGCCGGCATCAGCAAGGTGCGCGGCACCTTCGACTCTTTCACCTCGACCCTGACCGTGGGCGAGACCCTCGAGCAGAGCGTCGTCGTCGCCGACATCGACGTCGCGAGCGTGAACTCCAAGGACGAGAACCGCGACGGGCACGTTCGTGGCACGGACTTCTTCGACGCGGAGAACTTCCCGACCATGTCGTTCCGCTCGACTTCGGTGTCCGGCACGCAGGACGATCTCACCATCACCGGCGAGCTGACCATCCGCGGCACCACCCAGGAGGTCACCCTGACCGGTGAGCTCAGCGGAGTGGCCACCGACCCGTTCGGGATAACCCGCACCGGCGTCACCGCTTCCACCTCGATCAGCCGCAAGGCCTTCGGTATCACCTGGAACGCCGCCCTCGAGGCCGGCGGGGTGATGGTGAGCGACAAGGTCACCATCGACCTCGACGTCGAGTACACCGCCCCCCAGGCGGCCTGACCTCGCGTCACCGTTCCGACGGACGCACTTCACGGTAGGGTTGCGGTACGTCCCCAGTGACGTGCTGCAACCCTGCTGCGTTTCCCGATCCGGGTGATCACTCGCCAGACGGCCGGCTGCCCGGAACGACGGCCGAGATCAGGAGCTGGTTCGATGAGCAACGCCAACCCGGGTGAGCCGGGCACTCCCCGACCGGAGGACGGCAACGGTCAGCAGTACCCCGGTCACGACCAGTCGTGGTCCGGCCAGCAAGCGTACGGTGAAGGTCAGTCGTCCTCGTACGGGCAGAACTCCGACTTGGGACCGAACCCGTCCTACGGGCGGCAGGACCAGGGCGGTCAGTACCCCGCCTACGGTCAGCAGTACCCAGCGTACGGGCAGAACTCCGACTTCGGACCGAACCCCTCCTACGGTCAGCAGGACCAGGGCGGCCAGTACCCGGCCTACGGTCAGCAGTACCCGGCGTACGGGCAGCCCCCCTTCTCGTCCGGGCCCGGGCGGAACGCCTGGGGACCCGATTCGTCCCGGCCTGCCACGATGCCCCGCGAAGTGAACATCGGCTCGTGGCTGATCGCGCTCGGAGCTCTGCTGGCCATGATCTACACCGTCATGCAGGCCATCTTCATCGGCTCGCCGCAGGGACAGAACTACATCGAACAGGCCCTGCGGCAGACCGGCCAGAACACGCAGGGCATCAGCGTGGCACAACTCGCCGGCACAGGCCGGGCGATGCTACTGGTGGGCGGCCTCATCGCCCTGGTGCTTTATGTCCTCGTCGTCGTCTTCGTGCGCCGGGGCAAGAACTGGGCCCGGATCCTGGGCACCGTGCTCGCCGCACTCTCGCTCGTTTTCCTGGGCTTCAACCTCGGCGGTCTGGCCACGGTCGTCGGAATCGCCGGCGTCGTTCTGCTGTGGCTGCGCCCGGCCCGACCGTGGTTCCGGAAGGCTCCGGCCGTCACACCGTGGGGACGCTGAGCCGCATCAGCACCGGGCGAGGAGCCGTCGGAGCCGGTCGGGGTCGATCCGCCAGAAGTCACGCTGGACCCCGTCCACCAGCACGACCGGGATCTCCTCGCCGAAGCGAGCGGTCAGTTCGTCGTTCCCGTCGATGGACCGCTCGGTCCAGTCCAGTCCCATGGAACCGGTCACGTCCGCGACGACCTGCCGTGCGGCCTCGCACAGGTGACAGCCCGGACGTGTGAGCAGGACCACGAGGGGCGCGGCAACGGACGACGTGGACATCTGAGCTCCTGGGTCGGGGCCTCGACCACGACGGCGGCCGGGCCGACACTGAAACAGCGAGCGCCGGCCCACCGGATCCGGGGCCGGCGCTCGACGCCTACTTCTTGTTGCGACGCTGGTGACGAGTCTTGCGCAGCAGCTTGCGGTGCTTCTTCTTCGCCATCCGCTTCCGGCGCTTCTTGATGACTGAACCCACGAGTCCTCCACTCATTCGCTGTATGTGACGGTGCGGCAGCCTCTCCGGGCGCTCTCGCACGCCGTGGCTCGCCGACAGTTCCTTCCAAGGGTACCCGCATCGCCGCTCCGGGCCGTCGTCCTAGTCGTCCTACCCGTCGGACCCTCGGCCCGGTGGTGGTCACAAGCCGGTCAGGCCGAGTCGACCTTCCGCAGCCCGGCGGACCGCAACTGCTCCGTGACGGCGGATTCGGGCACCCGATACGAGCGACCGAACTGGACTGCGGGGAGGTCACCGGCGTGGATGAGGCGATATACCGTCATCCGGGACACCCGCGCCAGGTCGGCGACCTCCGCCACGGTCAGGAACTTCACGTCGGTGACGTTCTGCTCTCGCGGCATCTGCCTCTGCCCCTTTCGCCCGACGATCGAATCCGCGCACGGGTGTGTCGACACGCCGGGGACGGTGCTTCTCGCCACTCTAGTGGGTGGGGCGTCGGAAGTGAAAGTGTGCAGCCTAACGCTCTCACGGAAGATGGGCGGCGACGACACGCGGACCTCGTACAACGGTTCGCCCCGCCGGTCTGGCCGACCGGAGTCATTCCCGGCCGTTGCGGCGGCGCAGACGGGGGATGTTCGCGATCATCTCGGCGGCCCGACCCGCCGCCCTCCCGACGGTCCGGCCGATCGGGGACGAGCCGTCCTCTTCCACGACGACTCCGGTCGCCGACTCCCGCACCGTCCGGACGGCGTCGCTTCCGGCGGACCCGGCCTCGTTCGGGCGCCGCGCACCGTCCGGCACCGGCTCCTGGCTCCGGGCCGTCGCCGCGGTGCCGGAGGCAAACTCGTCGAGCCACCGGGCCGCCTCCAGCAGCGGCTCCAGGCGGAGCGAGTAGAGACGGCGCTGCCCGGAGGCGCGCATCCGCACCAATCCACTCTCGCGCAGGGTGCGCAGGTGCTTGGAGACGGACGGCTGGCTCACCGCCAACTCGATCACCAGGTCGCCGACCGAGCGCTCCTGCCCGCGCAAGGCGGCCAGGAGCCGCCGTCGCGTGGGGTCGGCGAGCAACCCGTACACCTCGCTACCGGTGCGGGCATCCGGTGTCATCGAGGGATGCCTCTCCCCGTCGGCGTTCCCGTGCATCGGGGCGGTCGTCGGCGCCTCGCTGGGCTGGTTCGTCGTCAGTCGAACCACGGGTCCAGCCCGTGCAGGGGGAAGACCTCCTTGCGGGTGGCCATCACCGCCCGGTCGGTCTCGTCGTTCGGGTCATAACCGACCTCCCAGGAACGCCACCACAGGTCCACGTCGTCCGTCATCCACAGCGGCGCCTCCTTGCCGTACCGCGTCAGCACATAGTCCTGCCAGCGCCGCGGCGTCGGCGCCGCCACCGGCACCGGATCCCCCGTGACGATGCCGACCAGGTGCGCCCAGACGCGCGGCACGACAGCGGTGGTGCTGTAACCGCCGCCCCCGGTGGCCAGCCAACGGCCCTCACACAGGTCGGTCGCGAGATCCCGGACGTCGAGGGCGATCTGGCGCTGAGCGTCGACGCTGGTGCGGAGGTCCGTCAGCGGGTCCTGGAAGTGGCTGTCGCAACCGTGCTGGCTGACGATCACCTCGGGGGAGAAGGCGCGCGCCAGCTGCGGCACCACGGCGTGAAACGCCCGTAGCCAGGCGCCGTCACCCGTCGTCGGAGGGAGCGCGACGTTGACCGCACAGCCCTGCGCGCCCGGGCCGCCGGTCTCGTTCGCGAAGCCGGTGCCGGGGAACAGCGCAAGCCCGGTCTCGTGCAGGGAGATCGTCATCACGCGCGGATCGTCCCAGAAGATGCTCTCGGTGCCGTCCCCGTGGTGGGCGTCGACGTCGATGTACAACACTCGGGACGCGCCCCCGGCGAGCAGCCGGGTCACCGCGGCAGCCGCGTCGTTGTAGATGCAGAAGCCGCTCGCCCGGCTGCGGGAAGCGTGGTGCATGCCCCCGGAGAAGTTGACCGCCCGCGCCACCGTCCCGTCGACGATGGCATCGGCGGCCTGGAGCGACGCGCCGACGATCCGCGCGCCGGCTTCGTGCATGCCGGCGAACGCGGGATCGTCGGTGGTGCCGAGGCCGCGCTCCTCGTCCGGCAGGCCCGGGTCGACGCTGACCCGGTGGACGGCGTCGATGTAGTCGGCGTCGTGCACGGTGCTCAGCTCCGCGTCGGTCGCCACTCGTGGCTCGATCCGCCGCACGCCGGGCCGGTCGAACAGGCCGAGTTCGGCGGCGAGGTGGGCCGTCAGATCGAGTCGGCTCGGGTGCATCGGGTGCTGCTCCCCGAAGTTGTACGCGGTCAAGGACTCCCCCCAGACGACCGCGGACGCGGCAGCGCAGCTCGGTCGGTCCCTCACCGTCCCTACCCTACGGGCCGTACCTCACGCACGCGCACGCGACCATGCACAATGGAGGCGATGAGCGCCACCCGCACCCCCTGGACCAGGGACACGGAACGCAGCCCCCTCTGGCTGCTGTCCGTCGCGCGCGACTTCATCGATCGGCTGGCCGGGAGTTCGCCCGCTCGGCTGGCCCTGATCACGTTCGCATGCATCGTGCTCGTCTTCACCGGCCTGCTCTCGCTGCCGTGGGCGAGCAGCAGCGGCCAGGTGACACCGCTGCACGACGCCCTGTTCACCGCCGTGTCCGCCGTCTGCGTGACGGGCCTGACGGTGGTGTCCACCGCCACTCACTGGTCCGGTTTCGGCCAGGTGGTCATCCTGCTCGCGATCCAGATCGGCGGTCTGGGCGTGCTCACCCTCGCGTCGATCCTGGCGGTGGCGGTCAGCCGTCGGCTCGGCGTGCGGGGGAAGCTGATCGCCCTCGAGGAGATGAACACCGGGCGGCTCGGGGAGGTCGGCGCACTGCTGCGGATCGTGGTCACGACGTCGGCCGCCATCGAGTTGGCCATCGCCCTCGTCCTGGCGCCGCGGTTCATGATGCTCGGCGAACCCTTCGGCCAGGCCGTCTGGCACGCGGTGTTCTACGCGGTCTCGGCCTTCAACAACGCCGGCTTCACCCCGCACAGCGACGGCATCGTGCCCTACGGGGAGGATCTGTGGATCCTGCTGCCGCTGATGGCCGGTGTGTTCGTCGGCTCCCTCGGGTTCCCCGTGATCATGGTGCTGATGGTCAACCGGACCCGGTTCCGCGCCTGGACGCTGCACGCGAAGCTGACCGTCGAGGTGTCGGTCGTCCTGCTCGTGGTCGGCGCCGTGGCGTGGGGTGCGTTCGAGTGGTCCAATCCCGCGACGATCGGGGCGATGAGCACAACGGACAAGGTACTCAACGCTGTCTTCGCCTCGGTGATGATGCGCTCGGGCGGGTTCAACCTCGTGGACATGAACCAGTTGGACCAGACGTCCGTTCTGGTCACGGATGCGCTCATGTTCGCCGGCGGCGGTTCGGCGTCGACGGCGGGCGGGATCAAGGTGACCACGATCGCCGTCGTCGTCCTCGCCATCGTTGCCGAGGCCCGGGGTGACGCGGACGTGCGCGCCCACGGACGGACCATTCCGGCGTCGGCCATGCGCGTCGCCATGGCGGTGATCGCCGTCAGTGCCACCATGGTGACCGTCGCGACGGCGGTGCTGCTGCAGATCAGCGGGCAGCCACTGGATCGGGTGCTGTTCGAGGTGATCTCCGGATTCGCCACCTGCGGGTTGAGCAACGGCCTGTCCGCCGAACTGCCGCCGGCGGGGAAATATGTCCTGGCCGTCTTGATGTTCCTCGGCCGGATGGGGCCCATCACCGTCTCGACGGCGCTCGCCCTGCGTCAGCGGCGTACGCTGTACCACTTCCCGGAAGAGAGGCCGATCCTTGGCTGACCGTCCCGCACACAATCAACCGGTGCTCGTGGTCGGTCTGGGCCGGTTCGGCTCGGCGACGGCCGACCAGCTCGTCAAACAGGGGCGCGAGGTGCTCGCGATCGAGCGTGACCCCGTTCTCGTGCAGAAGTGGGCGGGCGCGCTCACCCACGTCGTGGACGCGGACGCGACCGATATCGATGCGCTCCGGCAGCTCGGCGCGCAGGAGTTCAACTCCGCCGTCGTCGGCGTGGGCACGTCCATCGAGTCCTCCGTGCTGATCACGGTCAATCTCGTGGACCTCGGCGTCGAGCACCTGTGGGTCAAGGCGATCACCCCGGCGCACGGAAAGATCCTCTCCCGCATCGGCGCGAATCACGTGATCTATCCTGAGGCCGACGCCGGCCGCCGGGCGGCCCACCTGGTCTCCGGCCGGCTGCTGGACTACATCGAGTTCGACGACGACTTCGCCATCGTCAAGATGCGCCCGCCGCGCGAGACGCAGGGCTTCACCATCCGCGAGGCTTCCGTGCGGAAAAAATACGGGGTGACGATCGTGGGTGTGAAGTCCCCCGGCGAGGACTTCACCTACGCGACCGGGGACACCAAGGTCTCGGGCCGGGACCTGCTCATCGTCTCCGGTCACGTGGACCTGATCGAGCGGTTCGCGGCCCGGCCGTAGGTGCGCGGGCGTGCCCGGGCGCAGGCGCGCCAGCGCCGGACGCACGGGCAGCAAGCACCGCCCGGGCGGGCGGTTCAACTGCCGCGGAGCTCCTGCGTGATGGCGGCGGCTCGGGCCGCGGCATTGGCGGTCCCGTGGGCCACGATGTCCCGCAGCCCCTCCCGGTCGAAGGTCGCGATGGCCTGCTCCGTGGTGCCGTTCGGACTGGTGACTTTCCGGCGTAGGGTGGCGGCGTCGTCGTCGGTGGCGCGCATCAGTTCGCCCGCCCCGGACACCGTTTCCTCCGCCAGCCGGCCGGCCAGCGCTCGGTCCAGGCCGAGCGCCACCCCGGCGTCCGTGATCGCCTCGGTCAGGTAGAACACGTAGGCCGGTCCGGAGCCGCTGATCGCCGAGACGGCGTCCTGCTGCTCCTCCGGGACGGTCACAACCAGGCCCGACCCGGCCAGCACGCCCCCCACCAGGGCGGTCTGCTCGTCGGTGACGGACGCGCCCGGCGAGACGGCGAGCACACCCCGCTGGACGCGGGACGGGGTGTTCGGCATCACCCGCACCACGGGCTGGCCGGCGGGCATGGCGGCCTCGATCATCGCGTTGGTCACGGCGGCGGCCACGCTGACGACGACGGCCGTCGGAGCGAGGGCACCGGCGATCTCCCGGGCCATGTCCTCGATGCCGACGGGCTTCACCCCGAGGACGACGACGTCGGCGCCCTCGGCCGCACGGGCGTTCGCGGCGTCGTCGTCACCGGCCGCGTACACCGTGATCCCGTACCGGTCGCGGAGCTCGTCGGCACGCTCCGGACGGCGGACGGTGGCGATGACGGTGCCGGGGTCCTTCCCGGAGGCGAGCACACCGGCGAGGATCGATTCGTTCATCGACCCGGTACCGATGAAGGCGACGCGGGCGGCGTGCACGGAGGGGACGGAGGAACACGGCGATTCAGTCATGCTGCCGATTGTGTCAGCTGACGGGCCGACCGCAGTCGCTACCTGTCAGCCTGTCTGATAGGCTCGCGGCCATTCACGTCGGCGTGTGTGCGCCGTCACTCACCAGGAGGTCGTCAGTGTCGACGCCGAAGCAGGCAACCACCCCTACGACCACCACGGAGACTCGCGTCGATCCGTACTTGGTCGACGGGTCCGCCGTCCAGGAGCCACCCACCACATGGCGTGGGCGTCTGCGCTTCCTCGGCCCGGGCATGATCACCTCGGCGGCCGTGGTCGGCTCCGGTGAACTGCTCACGGCCACGACCCTCGGCGCCCAGGTCGGCTTCATGCTCTTCTGGCTGGTCTTCGTCTCGACGTTCCTCAAGGTGTGGGTTCAGGTCGAGCTCGGCCGCTGGTCCATCTCGACCGGCAAGGTCGCGCTCCAGGGCTACGACGACGTGCCGCCGCGGCTGGGCCGTCGCGGCTGGATGGCCTGGCTCGTCCTGCTCATGTTCGTCCAGTTCCTCACCAGCCAGGCGGGCGTGATCAGCGCCGCGGCCTTCGCGTTCAGTTCGCTGTTCCCGATCGGCCCGGAACCGTACTCGCTGCTCTCGATCGGCACCTGGGTGCTGATCCTCGCCCTGATCGCGATCGCCATCCACGCGGCCAACAAGTACGCCGTCGTCGAGAAGGTCTCGACCGTTCTGGTGCTGCTGGTCACGCTGTTCGCCGTCGCGATGGTGTTCGTCATCCAGGGCACCGAGTTCGCCTGGACCGGGGGTGACATCGTCGACGGGTTCCGCTTCCAGATCGCCCTCGGCGCCATGGGCATCGCGCTGTCGATGTTCGGCCTGACCGGCGTCGGTGCCGGCGAGATCACCGCCTACACGTACTGGTGTGTGGAGAAGGGCTACGCCGCCTGGACCGGCCCGCGCGACGACTCCGATTCCTGGGTCGCCCGTGCCCGTGGCTGGATCTCCGTGATGAAGCTCGACGCCTGGGTCTCCTGGATCGTCTACACGGTCTCCACCGCGGCCTTCTATCTGCTTGGCGCGGCCGTGCTGCACCCACAGGACCTGGTCCCGAAGGGCAACGACGTCATGACCACCCTGTCCAGCGTCTATGACATGACCGTCGGCTCGTGGGGTGCCGTGGTGTTCCTGCTCGGCGCGGGACTGGCCCTGTTCAAGACGATCCTCGCCAACGTGCCCAGCCTGGGCCGGCAGATCGGGAACACGCTGGCCTTGTTCGGCGCATTCGACTGGCACGATGCGGTCAAGCGCGACCGCTGGATGCGGGGCATCATGATCGCCCTGCCCCTGATCTGGGGCGCCTTCGGGACCATCGTCTCCTCGCCGCTGCCACTGGTCGTCCTGGCCGGCGTGCTCAACGCGATCTTCCTGATCGGCGTGGCGATCGCCACCGTCCACCTCGGCCACACCCAGACCGACGTGCGCGTCAAGGACGGCAAGTTGACCACGGCGATGCTGGTGATCTCGGCGATCTCCATCACGTTCGTCGGCGTCGTCGGACTGATCAACTCCTTCTGACCGACTCACACCGATCAGCTGCCCGAAGAGATTGCGCATGGAACTGACGGGGACCCCCCTGACGGACCAGGTCCGCCGCGCCCTGATCGCCTACATCGACGAACGGAACCTCGCGGCGGGCGACGCCCTGCCCTCGACGGCCGAGCTGAGCGAGCGGTTCGGCGTGTCCCGGCCCGTGGTCCGCGAGGCGCTCAGCGCCCTCGCGGCCCTCGGCCTGATCGAGCTCTCGAACGGGCGCCACGCGGTGGTCAAGGAGCTGGACGAGCAGCTGATCACCCTGTATCTGTCCCGGGCCCTCCGCAGCACCCCCCGACGGCTCACCGCGCTGATGGAGCTGCGGGTCCCGCTTGAGATCCAGGCGGCCGCCCTGGCGGCCGAACGGGCCACAGACGCGGAGCGTGAGGCGCTGTCGGTGTTGGTGCACGGGATGACCGGCCAGATCGGGAAAGCGGATGCCTACGTACGGCTGGATCTGCAACTGCACCGGCAGATCGCCGTGCTCGGCGGCAATCCAGCGCTACTGGGAATCACGGACGCCGTCCGGGGACAGGTCTTCGACGCGATGACCCGGCTGCGTGCGCTTCGTGAGGAGCGCGGTCTGGTCGGTGCCGAGCACCGGGAGCACGACGCCGTGGTCGCGGCCATCGTCGCCGGGGACGCTGAGGCCGCCGGGGAGGCGATGCGCGCCCACCTGCGGACCACCGGGCAGCTGGTCGCCGTGCTCGACGACGCTACCGCGACCTCACCCACCCAACCCGTCTGACCGGGCGATTCCCGGAGACAGTGCGGGCAGACCCGTACCGTGACGACGATGTCGAGAGAGAGCGATGCCATGCGTGTGCTGGAACTGCAGTCCGCCGGTGACCTGCGGGTCGTCGAACGGCCGACTCCGCGGGTCGGAGCGGGCGACGTCCTGATCCGGGTCGGTTGGGGCGGGATCTGCGGTTCCGACATCGCGTACTGGCGCTCGGGCCGGTCCGGCAGCGCCGTCCAGCGTCACCCGTTCGTCCTCGGCCACGAGATCGCCGGCACCGTCGTCACGGTCGGAGCCGAGGTGGACGCACTGTCCCCCGGTGACGCGGTCACCGTGCACCCCGCGGCGACGGCCGGCGCCCTGCCGGAGCGGCTCGCCGGCCGGGACAACCTGCACCCGAACCTGACCTACCTCGGATCGGCCGCGCACGACCCGCACACCGACGGCGGTTTCGCCGAGCAGATCGCCGCGCCCGCGAGCCGGGTGCGCCGCCTGCCCGCCGCCCTGCCGATCCGTCGCGCCGCTCTGGCCGAACCCCTCGGCGTCGCACTGCACGCCGTCACCCGGGCCGGGGACGTGACCGGGCAGGATGTCCTCGTCAGCGGGGCCGGGCCCATCGGCGCCCTGACGGTGGTGGCGCTGCGCGCGGCCGGGGCCGGCCGGGTCACCGTGATCGATCCCGCGCCGGCCGCCCGGGACCGTGCCACTGCACTCGGCGCGGACCGTGTGCTCGATGTCGGAGAGGCGATCACGGGCTCGCCCACCGTGGCCTTCGAAGCCTCCGGGGCGGCCACGTCCGTCGCCTCGGTGCTCGGACTGGTCGCCACCGGCGGCGTCGTCGTCCAGGTCGGCAACCTGCCGCTCGACCCTGTCACGGTCCCGCTGGCCCTGCTGGTGAGCCGCGAGCTCGACTATCGGGGTACGTACCGGTTCGTGAACGAGATCGACCGCGCAGTGGAGGTGCTCGCCGCGACGCCCGCCGCCGAGACCGTGATCACGCATGAGTTTGCCCTCGACGAGACCGACGAGGCGTTCGCGACCGCCGCCGACGGGCAGCGCAGCTGCAAGGTCCTCCTGCGGTTCTGACCCGCGTTCATTGCCGGGCCCGTTGCCAGCCACTTCTCAGCCGCTGCACGGGCTCGTCACACGTTCGCTTTCTACGCTGGTTCTACCTCATGAAGGTGCGAGTGATGATGATGGACGGGATTGCCCGATCCGGTCCGAGGGCCGGTGGCCCGGCCGCTGTGGCGGTCGAACCACCGGCCCTTTCTCGTCGGCCCACCCCGACGTGGACGTTCAGGTGATCCCCAGACCACATCGAGCGTCCGCCCAAGAGCCGTCCCTAGAGTGGTGGCTACCTCCTCAAGGTGCGAGTGATGAAGGATCGGGCTGCCCCGCCCGGTCCAGGTGCCGGCGAGCGAAGGACAGCGTGTCTCCCAGCAGCTGTTCGCGCTCGCCGGCACCTTTTGCTTTCCGGGTCGAGACCTCGGCGATGACGGAGCCGTCCCAGTCGGTCTGTGCCAGGTGCCGCAGCACCGCGGCGGGGTCCTGGTTCCCTTCGCCGGGCAGCAGGTGCTCGTCCCGGTTCTGCGCACCGGACCCGTCCGTCAGATGCACGTGCCGCAGCCGCTCCCCCAGTTCCTGCACCGACACCAGGCTGTGCGATCCGGCGCACGCGGCGTGTGAGAAGTCCCAGGTGACGTGGTCGTATTCGAGCGGTACCGGATCCCAGTGCGGCAGGTACGCTCGCCGGTCGCGTCCCCGCACCCGCCACGGGTACATGTTCTCGACCGCAATCATCACGCCGTAGTCGGCCATGATCCGGCGGATGCCGGTGGCGAAATGGTCCGCGTACCCCGTCTGCCAGCGGAACGGCGGGTGCACGACGACGGTGGGTGCCTCCACCTCCGCCGCCATCGCGCAGCTGAGTTCGACCTTGGTCCAGGCGGTCCCCCATACCTGCTGGGTGAGCAGCAGCGTCGGGGCGTGCACGGACAGGATCGGCAGCTGGTAGTGCTCCCGCAGGTCCCGCAGCCGCGACGGGTCACGGCTGATCGAGTTGTTCGTGACCATCACCTCGACACCGTCGTATCCGAGGTCCCGCGCGACGGCGAAGGTGTCGACCACGGTGAGCGGGTAGACGGACGAGGACGACAGCCCGACGGGAATGTCCCGGGGCGCGCTCACGCGCTCGGCTCCCCGAATGCGGCGGCCACGGCCGGGCGGCGCAGTTCCTTCGGAAGTCGACGCTGGTTCTCGTCGCGCCACTCCGAGGGCGCGACACCGGTGATCACGAGCTGATCGAGGCGGCGCAGGATCAAGCCCTCCCGCAGCGCCCACGGGCAGATGTGCAGCTGCTCGACGTCGAACGCGAGCATCGCGGCTTCGGCCACCAGCGCGCCGGCCAGCACCTGCCGGGCCCGCAGCTCGGAGACGCCGGGCAGGTTCACCCGATCGCCGGCGGACATCGCGGACATCCGCTGCGCCCAGAGGGAGAGGTCGTGCCGGTCCAGGGTGCGCCGCACGTAGGGTCCGGCCCCGCTCGGAGCGGCCCCGGCGATCCGCGCCAGCGAGCGGAAGGTCTTGGAGGTGCCGGCGACGAGGGTGGGCCGCCCCAGATCGGCGAAGGAACTCACCACCGGCGCCAGCGTGTCCTTGATGTGCGCGCGCAGGGCCTTGACGCTGGCCGTGGTCGGCGGGTCCTCCGGCAGCCAGTCGCGGGTCAGCCGCCCGGCACCCAGCGGCACCGACACGTTCCGGGCGGGCAGCTCGTCGTCGCCCATCGCCATCTCGAACGATCCGCCGCCGATGTCCAGGTCGAGGATGGTGCCCGCTCCCCAGCCGAACCAGCGCCGTGCGGCGAAGAACGTCACCGCCGCCTCCCGGTCACCCGGCAACTCCATCAGCGTCACCGCGGTCCGCTCGGCGATGGCGTCGAGCACCTCGCGCCCGTTCGCCGCCTCCCGGATCGCCGACGTCGCGAAGGCCAGCAGGTCCTCCGCGCCATGGTCGCGAGCGACGTCATGCGCCTCGCGGACGAACCCGATCAGTTGCGCCTGGCCCTCGGCGGTGATTCGTCCCTGCTCGTCGAGGTGCCGCACCAGGGCGAGCGGCCGCTTGTGCGAGGCGAAGGCCGCCGGCTGGGCCCCCGCATAGGCGTCGACGAGCAGCAGATGGACGGTGTTGGAGCCGATGTCCAGGACACCCAGACGCATGGCGGCCATCCTCCTGTCGGTTGCCCGCGGCCGGCCGCGGGATGCGGTCAGACCTTGCTGCGGGTGCGACCGGTCGCGGCCTTGCCACTGGTGCGACGGGTCGGCCGCTTCGCGGGACCCTTGTCGCGCTTCTCCGCCAGCAACTCGACCGCACGCTCGTGGGTCAGCTCCTCGATCGAGTCACTGCGCGGGACGGTGATGTTCGTGGTGCCGTCGGTGATGTACGGGCCGAACCGGCCCTCCTTGACCGTGATCGGCTTCTCCGAGACCGGGTCCGTGCCCAGTTCCTTCAACGGCGGTCGGGCTGCGGCCCGGCCCCGCTGCTTCGGCTCGGCGTAGATCCTCAGCGCCTCCTCGAGGGTGACGGTGAAGATCTGCTCCTCGCCGGGCAGGGAACGGCTGTCGGTCCCCCTCTTCAGGTAGGGGCCGAACCGGCCGTTCTGCGCGGTGATCGGTACGCCGTCGGGGTCGGTGCCGACCACCCGGGGCAGGCTCAGCAGTTTCAGCGCGTCCTCGAGGGTGACCGTCTGCAGGCTCATCGACGAGAACAACGACGCGGTGCGCGCCTTCGGCTTGACGGGCTTCTTCGGCGGCTTCGGTTTGCCGTTCTTGTAGTACTCCACCGGCTGGTCCTCGGCCGAGGGCTCCGGGACGATCTCGGTGACGTAGGCGCCGTACCGGCCGTTCTTGGCGACGATGGTGCGCCCGGTCTCCGGGTCGATGCCGAGCTGGTGCTCCTCGGGCCCGGCACTGGCCATCAGCTCCAGCGCCCTCTCCGGGGTCAGCTCGTCAGGGGCCAGGTCCTCGGGCACGTTCGCGCGTTCGGGTTCGGTGCCCTCGGGTGCGTCGGCGGCGGCGGCACGCTCCAGGTAGGGACCGAACTTGCCCACGCGCAGCACGATGTCGTCGGTGACGGGCAGCGAGTTGATCTCCCGGGCGTCGATGTCGCCGAGGTTCTCCACGATGGTGCTCAGCCCGGAGTCGTCGCCGTCCCCGTAGTAGAAGTCGCGCAGCCAGTCGACGCGCGCCTGTTCGCCGCGGGCGATCCGGTCGAGGTCCTCCTCCATCTGGGCGGTGAAGTCGTAGTCGACGTAGTCGTGGAAGTGCTGCTCGAGCAGCCGGACCACGGAGAACGCCACCCAGCTGGGCACGAGGGCCGAGCCGCGGCTGCGGACGTAGCCGCGGTCCATGATCGTGGAGATGGTGGCGGCGTAGGTGGACGGGCGGCCGATGCCGGCCTCTTCCAGGGCCTTGACCAGCGACGCCTCGGTGTACCGGGGCGGGGCGGAGGTCTCGTGGCCGTGGGCGGCCAGCTCGTCGGCGGTCAGCGCGTCGCCCTCGCTCACATCGGGCAGCCGCGTGTCGCCGGCCTTCGCGTCCGCACCGGCACGGGCCTCCTCGCCGCGGTCCTCGTCGGTGCCTTCCTCGTAGGCGGCGAGGAAGCCCCGGAAGGTGATCACCGTGCCCGATGCGGTGAACTCGGCGTTCCGGCCGTCGCTGGCGGTGGCACCGACCCGGATGGTCGCGGTCGAGCCCCTGGCGTCGGCCATCTGGGAGGCGACGGTCCGCTTCCAGATCAACTCGTACAGCCGGAACTCGTCGCGGCTGAGTTGCCCGGAGACCTGGGCGGGGGTGCGGAACGCGTCACCGGCGGGGCGGATGGCCTCGTGGGCCTCCTGAGCGTTCTTGTCGCCGCCCTTGTACACGCGGCGGGACTCCGGCACGTACTCGGAGCCGTAGAGCTCCCCCGCCTGCCGGCGGGCGGCGTTGATCGCCTCGTCGGACAGGGCCGGCGAGTCGGTACGCATGTAGGTGATGTAGCCGTTCTCGTACAGTCGCTGCGCCACCTGCATCGTGCTGCGCGAGGAGAACCGCAGCTTGCGGGCCGCCTCCTGTTGCAGGGTCGAGGTGGTGAACGGAGCGGCCGGGCGGCGGGTGTACGGCTTGGTGTCGACGCCGCGGACGGCGAAGTCAGCGCCGTCGAGCGCGGCGACCAGGCCACGCGCGCCCTGCTCGTCGAGGTGGACGGCCTGCCGGGTCTTCAGCCGACCGGCGTCGTCGAAGTCGCGGCCGGTGGCCACCCGGGTACCGTCGAGACTGGCCAGGCGGGCGGTGAAGGAGGGCGCAGACGCGTCGGACCGGCTCTCCTCCGGCACGGCGAACGTGCTCGTCAGATCCCAGTACGCGGCCGGGACGAACGCCATCCGTTCCCGTTCCCGCTCGACGACGAGCCGGGTCGCGACGGACTGGACGCGGCCGGCGGACAGGCCACGCGAGACCTTCCGCCACAGCACCGGGGAGATCTCGTACCCGTAGAGGCGGTCGAGGACGCGCCGGGTCTCCTGCGCGTCGACGAGGGCGATGTCGACATCGCGCATGTTGCCCAGGGCCCGCTGGATGGCCTCGCGAGTGATCTCGGGGAAGGTGAGCCGGTGCACGGGCACCTTCGGTTTGAGCACCTCGAGCAGGTGCCAGGCGATGGCCTCGCCCTCGCGATCACCGTCAGTGGCGAGATAGAGCTCGTCGGCGTCCTTGAGTGCGGCCTTGAGCTCGCTGACCTTCTTCTTCTTGTCGGGCGAGACGACGTAATAGGGCTCGAAGTCCTTGTCCAGGTCCACGGCGAACTTGCCGACGGAGGACTTCTTCAGCGCGTCGGGCAGCTCCGACGGCTGCGGCAGGTCACGGATGTGCCCCATCGAGGCCTCGACCTCGAATCCCGGACCGAGGTAGGACGCGATGGTCTTCCCCTTGGCCGGCGACTCGACGATCACGAGCTTCTTGCCGGTCTGCTGACGGGCCTTTGCGGGCACTGCGACTTCCTGACTTTCCTTCGGTTGCGAACCGGTCGGGTTCGTGACCATCGAATCATACGACCGGCCCCCGGACGTCCACCGGTGGCCCGCCTCACTCCGGCCCTCACTCCAGCGGGAGGAGAAACCCGTCGACGACGGCGCACCGGACCTGGCCGAGGAGCGTGCCCGCGAAACCGAGGTCCTCGGGGCCGAGAAGGGCGGTGAGGGCGGCGATGAGTTGCCCGACCGTCAACTCGCCGTCGCAGGCACCGACGAACCCGGCAAGTGCGGTGGACGCCTGCACGGTCCGGCGGAAGCCGCCGCCCTGGCGCAACAGGATGACGGTGGGGTCGGTGGCGCCGGGGGTACCGTGCCGCTCCTCCGTGACGTCCGGCGCGACGACCAGGCGCAGGCCGGCCAGGCCGGCGTCGTCCAGGCCGGCGAGCCGGTCGTGGCGGGCGATGGTGGCGCCGATAGCGGGGCCGAGTGGCTGGTCGAGCACCTGGATCAGGGACTCCAACCGCCGCAACGGCTCACCCGCGGAACGGGTGCCCGGGCGGCGAAGCCAGATCATGCCGAAGCCGATGGCGGCGACGTCGCGGGCCGCGAAGTCGGCCAGGTACGCGGCGTAGGCGCGGCGGTAGCCATCCGGATCCATCGCCTGGGCGGCGTCGCGCAGCCACAGTTCGGCGTACTCGGCCGGGCTCTGCGTGTCGCGCTGGATCACCCACCACTCGAGGCCGTCCTCGCCGCCCGGGGCCCCTCCGTGGGGAGCGAACCACGCGGAGGTCACCGTGTCGTCCCACGTGGCCCCGGCGGGAATCTCCCAGTTGCCGAGCAGCTGGGCGGTGCCTCCGTCCGCGAGGTGTGCCGGGAGGGTGCGGACCAGGTCGGTGACGAGCCGGTCGCCCGTCTGCCCGCCGTCCCGGTAGGTATATCGGGAGTCCGTGGTTTCCTGCGCCGCACGGGGAGTGATCACGAACGGCGGGTTGGACACGATCAAGTCGAACGTCTCGTTCGCGACCGGTTCGAGCAGACTGCCCTGACGCAGCTCGACGCGGGCGGACAGGTCGGCCGGGTCCAGGTCGAGCGCGGCGGCGTTGAGCAGCAGGTTGAACCGGGTGTAGGCCAGGGCACGGGCGGAGAGGTCGGTGGCCGTCACGTGCCGGGCGTGGCGGAGCAGGTGGAAGGTCTGGATGCCGCACCCGGTGCCGAGGTCGAGCGCCGTCTCGACTGGGCGGCGGTCGGTCACCTGCGCCAGGGTGAGGGAGGCGCGCCCGATGCCGAGCACATGGTCGTGCCGCAGCGGCCCGTCGGTCTGCAGGGCGCCGAGGTCGGCGGCGACCCAGAGGCGGGTGGCGTCGTCGGCCTCGTACGGGCGCAGGTCGACACGGGCCCGCAGCAGGGTCGCGCCTGCCTCGGCCGGCTCGGCCTGGGTCGGCACGGCGGCAACCGGTTCGGCGACAACCGGTTCGGCGGAAACCGGTTCGGCGACCCCGCAAGCCACCAGGTCAGCCGCGGTGTCCGCGCCGAAGGCGTCGATCGGGACCGGCAGGCCGAGCAGCAGCAGCCGGCTCAGCGCGGCCCGGGTGCGGTTCTCCGAGTCGGCGTCGGCGAGCACTCGGGCGGTCGCCAACTCAGCGGGAACGGTCTCGTCGCGGTCCAGGGCCGCGGCGGCGTCCTCGCCGATCAGGTCGCGGACTCCGTCGACGGTGTACGTCGCGGCCGCGAAGCGGGACACCAACCGGGCGAGCGCCGCCGGATCGTCCGCGCGCGGCGCATCAAGGACGTCGACGGTGGACGGCGAGGAGGTCGCGGGCGACGGGTCGGACACGGCCACCAGCCTAGCCACGGACGATCGACGGTGACGGCGTCAGTCCGCGTCCGATTCCCGGCCCAGGTGGAACGCCCGGCCGGTCAGCTCGGTGGGGGTGATCTGCACGAACCGGGTCTTCCGGGTGGGGATCCACGAGCGCAGCGGAAGGCTCTCGGCCGCGTCGATCTCCGCGGTGGTCTCGAGCGTGCGCGCCGTACCGTGGACGACGACGCTGCGGGCCTGCCCTCCGGTGACCTCGTCGGCCTCCAGCGCCACCGCGGCGTTGACGGTCAGGGACAGCAGTTTGGTGCCCTCGGCGGTGCGGAACGTGATCCGCCCGTCGCGGGCAACGAAATTGAGCGGGAAGACGTCGATCCGGCCGGCCGGGGCGACGGCGAGGCGCCCGAACCGCGAGCGTTCCAGGAACTCCCAGCACTGGGCATCGGTGAGGGTGCGGATCGCGTCGTCGTCGGCGTTCATCCCTCGATCCTCCCACCTCTACGTAACCGTAGAAAAGGGTGGTCGTGTCCGCGACCGATGGGAGAATGGACGTGATGACGGACGGACGCACAAGCCTGGCTCTGCTGGGACGCACCGGGGGCACCGGTGGTTCCGGCGACGATCGGGACGTCGGGGACCGCGGTGCCGCCGGGCTGGCGGCTGCCCTCGCCGCCGCCGTCCCAGGCGGGAACCGAACCCCGGCGCAGGTGCGGCACGTCCGAGTGCTGCCGGCCCGGGACGCGGTGCCCGTGCCGTGGCCGGGCTGGGTGCACCCCGCCGTCGTGGACGCCTTCACCCGACGCGGCGTGCCGGAGCCGTGGGCCCACCAGGTCGAAGCCGCCGACGCCGCTCACGCCGGACGCCACGTGGTGCTGGCCACCGGGACGGCGTCGGGCAAGTCGCTGGCGTTCCAGCTGCCCGCCCTGGACGCGGTGGTCCGGGCCGAGGAGCTGGCCGGTACGGCCCTGGACCGGGACGGCGCCACCGTGCTCTACCTCTCTCCGACCAAGGCGCTCGCCGCGGACCAGCTGGCGTCCTGGACCGGTCTGGCCGTGCCCGGCATCCGGGCGGCGACCTACGACGGGGATACCGACCCGGCCGAACGCGCCTGGGTCCGAGACCATGCGAACGTCGTGCTCGCCAACCCGGACATGCTGCACGTGGGCATCCTGCCCAACCACGTGCGCTGGGCCCGGTTCCTGCGCCGCCTGCGGTACGTGATCGTCGACGAGGCGCACGGCTACCGCGGCGTGTTCGGTGCGCACGTGGCCAACGTGCTGCGCCGGCTGCGGCGTGTGTGCGCCCGGTACGGCGGGAACCCGGTGTTCATCGGCGCCTCGGCGACGTCCTTCGAACCCGAGGGCTCGTTCTCCCGGCTGATCGGCGCCCCCGCCACCGCCGTCGAGACCGACGCCTCGCCGCACGGTCAGGTGACGGTCGCCCTCTGGGAGCCCTCCTTGACCGACCAGGACGGCGAGAACGGGGCCCCACGGCGCCGCACGGTGATCGCCGAGTCCGCCGACCTGATGGCGGACCTGGTCTCCGGGGCCGTGCGCACCATCGCGTTCATCCGGTCGCGTCGGGGGGCGGAGAGCATCGCGGCCATGGCCCAGCGCCTCCTCGCCGACGTCGACCGCACCCTGCCCGGCCGGGTGGCCGCCTACCGGTCCGGCTACCTCCCCGAGGAGCGTCGCGCGCTGGAGCACGCCCTGCGGGACGGCCGGCTGCTCGGGGTCGCGAGCACCTCGGCGCTGGAGCTCGGCATCGACATCGCCGGGCTGGACGCCGTGCTGATCGGCGGCTGGCCGGGCACCCGCGCGTCCCTGTTCCAGCAGATCGGCCGGGCCGGGCGCGCGGGCCAGGACGCGCTGGCGGTGTTCGTCGCGAGCGATGACCCGCTCGACACCTACCTGGTCAACCATCCCGAGGCGATCTTCGACCGCGCGGTGGAGGCCGCCGTGTTCGCCCCGCAGAATCCGTACGTTCTGGGCCCGCACCTGTGCGCGGCCGCGGCGGAGGCGCCGCTCACCCCCGCGGACCTCGACCTGTTCGGGCCCGCCGCCGCCGGCGTCGTCGAGGACCTGACCACCCAGGGGTTCCTGCGGCGCCGCCCGGCCGGTTGGTTCTGGACCCACCCGCAGAGCGCGGCCGCGGCGGTGAGCCTGCGGGGCGCCGCGGGGCAGCCGATCGACATCATCGACTCGGCCACCGGGGCACTGCTCGGCACCGTGGGGGCGGGGCAGAGCCACCACCAGCTGCACCCCGGCGCCGTCTACACGCATCAGCAGGTCACGTTCGTCGTCGACGACCTGGACGAGGCGAATCACTGTGCGATCGTCAGCCGCGGTGAGCCGGACTACTACACCACCGCCCGGGACATCACCGACATCGAGGTGCTGAGCACGGATCTTTCCATGCCCTGGGGCCCGGTGACCGTGTGCTTCGGGCGGGTGCGCGTGTCCACCCAGGTGGTGGCGTTCCAACGCAAACGGTTCACCAGCAACGAGGTGATCGGTGAGGAACCGCTCGACCTACCGGTCCGGGAACTGATCACCCAGGCGGTCTGGTTCGTGGCGCCGGGTCCCCTGCTGGAGGCGGCAGGCATCAGCAGCGCCGAGCTGCCGGGCGCCCTGCACGCCGCCGAACACGCCGCCATCGGCATGCTGCCGCTGGTGGCCACGAGCGACCGGTGGGACATCGGCGGCGTCTCCACGGCGCTGCACGCCGACACGGAGCGCCCCAGCATCTTCGTCTACGACGGGTACGCGGGCGGCGCCGGTTTCGCCGAGCGCGGGTACGAGGCCGCGGGCACCTGGCTACGAGCGACGGCGGACGCGATCCGCGTCTGCGAGTGCGAGACCGGGTGCCCGTCCTGTATCCAGTCGCCCAAGTGCGGGAACCGGAACAACCCCCTGGAGAAGACGGCCGCTATCCGCCTGCTGGACGAGCTCGTGCGGCACGGACCGGCCCCCGATCGCCCCTGAGCGCAGATCCACAACCTTCGGACGACAGGACAGCCCCATGAACGTGCCGAGAACGGCCCCCACCCCCGGGGACAGTGACCGGGAGACACCCGACATCGCAGCGGAGACGACGGCCGTGTACCTGTCGGCCACCGATGCCCGCGCCGCCGAGATGCTCACCGACCTGGCCGGCCTCTACGAGGACCGGTATGGTCCCGGCGCCCGTGCCGAGATGAACCGATATTCCGCGGATCTGTTCGATCCGCCGCTCGGGGCGTTCCTGCTCCTGATGCTCGATGATCTGGCGGTGGCCGGCGGAGCGTTCATGCCACACAGTGCGGGCACCGTGGAGTTCAAGCGCATCTGGACCCACCGGCAGCACCGCCGGCGGGGCCTGAGCCGTCGGGTACTGCGGGAGCTCGAGGCGGAGGCCGCGCGGCGCGGGTATCGCCGGGTGGTCCTCACCACCGGGCCGCGACAACCCGAAGCGATCGCGCTGTACCGGAACGCGGGATACACACGCTTGCTCGACGTGGCGACGCCGACCGAGGCGGTCGACCTGCTGACGTTCGAGAAATGGCTCCCGGAGTCGGCCAACTGACCGCCTCCGGGGACGACCCTCCCGTCACCATGCCCGGTCCATGTTGCGGCACGGTGCCGGGAAGGGGAGTCATGGTGGTTCCGGTGCGGCCCGGCCCGGTCAGGGTGGCGCCCCGGCACGCGCCCGGCCGGTCGCGGCGGGCCACGGATACGGCATCGGCGCGGTGACCACGATCTGGGCCGTGCCGCCGCGCTCGGCCGTGATCCGGCACACCTCCATCCGGACCCGGTTGGCGACGGCGATCGCCCCGGCAACGCGGCAGGGTTCCCCGTCCCGCAACCCGCGTGCGGTATCCGCGGCCGCGAGCGCGGTCAGATCGGCCCCGGTGGTGGCGCGCGCCTGCGCGGCGGCGGCCTGCCCCAGGAGCAGCAGCGCACCGATCAGCGCCAGCACCACCCCGCACAGACCGACGACGAGGACGGTGACTGCCCCACGATCGGTGTCGCCGACTTCCCGGCCGGCCGCGGGCACGGCTGTCCTCCCGGATGGCTGCGACCGGCTCATGCACATCGTCCACCACGCCGTGAGCGGGGTTCCGTGTCGTCTGCGGTGCGCCGAGTCGTGAACAGGTCCACACCGCGGTGCGTCGCGGCTTCCGCTGTCGTGTCCACGACGCCCTGATCGCCCGGCGAACCGGTAGCCTCCCGAGCAGCGGTGGCCTCCGCGACGACGGAGAACGGGAAGATCACCCCGCCGAGCACCGGTATCCGTTCCTCGACGCGCACCCACACCAGCGATCCGCCGCCACCGATGGTGACCCGTGCTCCGGCGCCGGACTGCTGCAGCGCCATGTCGCGTGCCGCCGACTCCGACTCGCCGCGGGCAAGGGCCCGCACGGCAGCGCGTGCGGCGCCCTCCGCACGCACCTGGGTGATCCCGGCCGCGGCTGCGGTGAGCAGCAGACCGAGGAGCAGCACCACGGTCGGCAGGACGATGGCCAGTTCCGCGGTCACCGAGCCCCGGTCAGCCGTTCGACCGGCCCTGCGTGGACACATCGTCAGCCGCCGAGAGCCTGCCGGATGATGGCGGTCAGCAGACCCTTGACCTCGTTCCCCTTGAGGATGAGAACCAGCAGGCCCGCAAATCCGACGGCGGCGAGGGTGGCGATGGCGTACTCGGCGGTGGCCATACCCTCCTCGCCGCGCACGACCCGACGATAGAACGCCAGCACGGCTGTCAGGCCTCGACGCGACGCCTGGCGGAGTGTCCCCCGGTGATCGCTCCACCGGATCCGGTGCGCAGCACGGGGCGCTCTCGCTGCCTGGCCCTGAATCGCTGCGCCATCAGGGTCGGCCGGGGTCACGCCCACGTGGCGGCGAGCCCGGCGCTCATCCAGGTGGACGATCCGACGGTCACGGCCGTCGTCCGTCGTCGGACTGTCCTCCAACGAGGACCGGCCCGCTCCGGGGTGGTCCGCCAGCAGGGAGGTGGAGCTCGGCCCCGGCCGCGCGTCGTCGTGGTGCTCGTTCCCGGGTCGGGTCGCCGGTTCACCGGCGCCGGCGGGCCGGACCGCAGACTGTGACATGACTGATCCTCTCCTTCAGGCCGTCGGCGACGGCCGCTGACCCCAGCGTGGAGCGATCCGCCCGGTGGCTGAAGGGCCACGGCTGGAACGGTGCACAACGAGCCGACGACCCGCGGCTGTGGAGGGAGAGCCGACGCCCGAGCAGCACCCGGGTCACGAGCGGAGGGCCGGCAGCAGGGCGAGGACCACCGGCACGATCCCGAGGCAGATGAAGGCCGGTAGCTGACACAGGCCGAGCGGCAGGACGAGCCGCACGCCGAGGGACGCCGCTCGCCGCTCGGTCTCCTGCCGCCGCCGGACGCGCAGATCACTGGCGCGGGACCGCAGCAGCGCCGCCGACGGGGCTCCTGTGGTCGCCGCGAACAGGACGGCCTCCAGGAGCGGCCCGAGGGCCGCGGGGGCGTCGCGTGGCAACGGCTTGCCCCCGGCCGAGCGTGGTGGCCGCATCCGCACCGTCATGGCCGTCGCGGTGGGCCAGTCGGCGCCGAGGCGTCGCGCGGCGACGACTCGCTCGAGCTGGGGCCCGACCGTGAGCGGATGCAGGCGCGACAACAGGTCCAGGGCGGGGTCGATCGCCACGCCGGCCTCGAACATGGCCGCGAGCAGGTCGAGCAGCAGCGCCGCGTCCGGGCTCGACCGGGGCGGCCCGCTCCCCCGGGCACGCGGGCGAGCGGGGCCCTCTCGTCGCAGCGTGCCGGGACGGATCCCGGGTTCCCCTCGGTGGGCCGACGCGGGCAGTCCGGCCACCACGACGGCCGCTCCGCACAGGAGGGACAGCAGCAACCCCGTCAGCACCGCGTCCCCCAGAACGGCCCGCACCCGCGGGCACCGTGCCCCGTCATCAGCCCGCCGCGACCGCTAGCAGGCGGCGCACCCAGAGGTGACCCAGAAGCATCAGGCCGGCGGCCAGGGCGACCAACACCCAGCCGACCGGGGTCGTGGTCAGTACCCGCACCGGGTCGGCGCCCATCAGCACCCCCAGCCCGAGGCCGGCAACGGGCAGCCAGCGCAGGATCCGGACGGTCACCGCCGGCCCCGCCAGCGCCGCAGCCCGGGCAGCGTCAGCGTCCCGGGCATCGGCCTGGGCCGCGGCGAACCGGTCGAGCAGACTCGCCAGCGGGGCTCCCGTCGCGCGGGCGATGTCGATGCAGTCCGCCAGTCCCGCCCAACCGTCGGCCATCGCCCGACGGACAGCGCGATCGCCGGGGTCCCGTTCCGGGCCCTCGAGCCGCCGGGTGTCCCGCAGCGCCTCCGTCGGATCACGGCCCCACCGGGCGTCCCTCGCCGCGGCCCGCAGCATCCGGTCCACCGGACCGGCCGCCGTACCGGCCTCTGCTTCGGCTTTCACTTCGGTCGACAATGCGGATGCGGCCCAGCGTCCAGCCAGCACTTCCGACCAGACCGACGTCAACGGCCGGCCCGCCGCGAGCAATGCACTCAGCTGGCGCAGCGTCCGTACCTGATCGTCGAGGTCGGCCGTTCTCGCCCGACGACGGCGCCGGCGTCGGGCGAGACCGGCGCTCGGGACCGGGCCCTGATCCGGACGCCCGACCCGCTCCAGTGGTGACCCCTGACCCGATGCGGTGACCGGAACCATCGCCAGGGTCGCCGCGGTCGCCAGCAGCAGGGCGACCAGCACCCCCGTCACGGCCGCCCTTCCCATCCGGGCGATGCGCCGTCGAGCAGGGCGGTCAGACGTTCCCACGCAGGTCCACGGGAGAGGCCCGAATGCGCAGCGCCGTCCGTCGATACCTGCAGGGCAGGCTCCGTCCGAAGCCTGCCGCGGTGATCCAGGTCGAAGACGGCGATCTCCGTGACGGCGCGGCCGGCCGGGCCGCGGGCCAGGTGGATCACCAGGTCGAGGGCCGAGATGCACTGCAGTGCCGTGGTCTGCGGGGACCAGCCCGCAAGCGCGCCGAGTGCCACCATCCGGGCCGGCACGGTGGCGCCGGTGTTGGCGTGCACGGTCGCGCCGGCACCGCGGTGCCCGGTGTTCATCGCGCCGAGCAGGTCGCGGATCTCCTCCCCGCGGCACTCCCCGACGACGAGCCGGTCCGGGCGCATCCGCAGGGCCTCGCGTACGAGGTCGGTCAATTCGACCGCTCCGGCGCCTTCGACGTTGCCGCGTCGGGACTGTAGCCGCACCGTGTGCGGGTGATCCGGTTCCAGCTCGGCGACGTCCTCGATGACCACCAACCGCTCATCCGACGCCGCCTCTCCCAACAGTGCCGCCAGCAAGGTGGTCTTGCCGCTGCCCGTGGCACCGCTGATCAGCAGATTGCGTCGCGCAGCCATGACGGCACGGAGCAGGTCGGCGTCCCGGTCGGCGATCATCCCGGAGTGCACCAGGTCGCTCAGACTCGCCCCCTGGTGCCGCTGCAGCCGGATGGACAGTAACGTCCCCGTCGCCGAGATCGGCGGCAGCACCGCATGCACGCGGATCCCACCGGCCAGGTGTACGTCGGCGCTCGGCCGGCCGTCGTCCAGGCGGCCGCCGGCGGTGGCGATGAGCCGGACGGCCAAGGCACGGACCTCGGCTTCGGAACCGAACCGGACGGCCGTTCGTTCCATCCCGCGTCCCCGGTCCACCCACACCGCCGTGGGACCGTTGACGACGATGTCGGTGGTGGCAGCGTCCCGGGCTAGTGGTGCGAGCCGGCCCAGCCCGGTCAGCTCGGCCGTGATCTCGTCGATGGCCGCGAGGGTGCCGGTCGAGCCGAGCAGTTGACCGCTGTCGGCCAGCGCGCGGGCCACGCTCGCCGGAGTGAGCGGCCGGCCCTGGTCGAGGATGAGACCGGCGGCGGCCGCCAACGAAGGCCGCAGGCCCGCGGTGTCACCCGGGGCGCTCATCGCGGCGTGCCGCCCTGGGCGAAGTGCAGGATCGCGTCAGGGGCGGAGCACCGGCGCCCGGACAGGTCGGTGGGGGCGAGCCCGGCGCCCAGTCGTCGGCCGACCGAGGGCAGAGCACGCCACGGGAGGTAGTGCAGGGCGCCGACCGTCGCGGCGATCGCCTCGGCATCGAGGCCGTCCGGGGGCGAGCCCGCCACCACGGCGAGCAACCCTTCCGGGTCGAGTCCCTCGCACCCGACCGGGAGGCGGGCCTGGCCGTGGCCCGGCAGCACGACGACCATCCGGTCGACCAACCCGCTCCACTCCTGCACCGAGTGACGGTCACGGCCGATGTCGACCACGGCCAATGAGAACGCCTCCCGGGCCGCAGCCGCCACCGCCCCCAGCACCCGCACCGGCACCCCGGTCACGCCGCCGCCGAGCAGCGGGATTCCGTGGGGACGGGGTACCGCCTCCGAGAGCTGATCACCCGGGATGCGTCCGGCCGCTTCGCTCAGTTCCGTCCAGCGCACCCCCGGTTCGCCCGCCGCCAGGATCACGTCCAGTCCGTGGCCGAGCGGGTCGGCGTCCACCAGCAGGCAGCCGATCCGGGCCCGCCTCGCCGCCTCCGCCACCGCCACACACACCGAGGTCGCGCCGACACCGCCGCATGCTCCCACCACCCCGACGACGGCGCCTGTTCGCTCGGTCGCGTCCCGGTCGCGATCCCGGTCCGGCGGTGTGCCGAGGCCGTCGTCCAGCACGTCCACCAGCCACGCGGCCGCCTCCGGCACCACGGCTACCCGGTCGGCTCCCCAACGACCGGCCGCGTCCCACAGTGCGGTGCCCTCGCCCGCCAGACCGACGATGATGGTGGTGCCCCGCCACGGCTTCGTCGGACGGTCCCCGACGGTCCCACCGGTGCTGCCGGCCACCGCGAGGGTGGCGAGCGCCACGTCGCTGCCGAGCAGTACGACCGACGCGCCACCCAGCGCCGGGTCCAGCACCGACCGCACCAGCGTCACCGGACACCGAGCGGCCGATGCGACCCGTTCGATCTCGGCCTGCAGCAGGTCCGAGTCGGTCACCGCGAACACCCCCGCCGCCGCCGACCCCCGCGGGACCCACCCCGATGAGGCGGTCGAGCAGGAGCCGGTGGACGGGGGGGACGTCGAGCGGTCGACCGGCATCGGCACGGCGTCGATGAAGCGGTGCCGGGCCGACCGGTGACGCTCGAATCCGTCCGGTTCGGAACGCTGCCGTTCGGATCCCTGTGCCACGCGCATCCGCGGAGGAGAGAGGGCCATGTCCCACCCTGCATCGGGCACCGAGGCGACGGCCAGCACGTCGGCACTGATTGTGGACACCGGCGGGCCGGGCGCTGCCTGGGGAGGGAGAAGCGAGAGCCAGCGGGTGCGCCGCTCGCCCGGCGGCACACGGCACACGGCACACGGCACACGGCAGGATGGTGAGCATGTACACCGTGGTGGCCCGTGAGGCCGACGCCGTCCTGCTGCAGGACGCCGACGACGCCGGGGCCCCCACCGGGGTACCGCAGCGGCTGTCGGATGCGGAGGTGGTCGCCGCGGTCGCCCACCGCGAGGCCGCCGGACCCACCCGCTGGGTGTTCGCCCGCACCACGGACTGGTACCCGCGCTGGCTCCGCGAAGGCGTGACGGTGGCCCGCGCTCACGACCTCGGCCTGTGCGGCCGGATCCTGGGCTTCTCCCAGGACGCGGCCGCCGCCGGGTACAACCCGGACACCCGGTTCGCTCCACGTACGGTGGAGACCTCCAACGTCGACACCGAGCGAGCGGAGCAGCAGGCCACCCTGTTCGACGCCGCCCACGGCACGAGCCCGGCAGCAGGCGCGGAATCGTCTTCCGACGACCTGCTGGCCGAGCTGACGGCCCAGCTGAAGGCCGTCGCCACCAGCGAGCACCCGTGGCGGCTGCGTCTGCTGCTCGCCGCCGAGTCGGCCGGCGCCCTGGCCGGCGCCGAGATGCACCACGCCGGCCTCCCGTTCCGGGCCGACCTGCATGATGCCTATCTGAGCCGTGTCCTCGGGCCCCGGGTGCCGCACGGGCAGCGCCCGCAGAAGCTGCAGCAGCTGGCCGGCGTCCTGCAGGAGTCTCTGGCAGCCCCCACCGTGAACCTCGACTCAACGCAGGAGTTGCTGCGTGCCCTGCGCCGGGCCCCTGTGCGTCAGGATGGTGTGAGACAACAGGGTTGATGTGCTTCCCATTGTATGGGGCGAGATTGGAACGAGATCCGAGATGACGATGACCGTAGCTGATGCCGGCACCGATGATGGTGGGGTGGTGACTCCTCGAGCTGACCGTCCCAG
>NZ_MRDE01000017.1 GCF_001968835.1 Tersicoccus phoenicis | reverse complement strand
GAGGCCATGACCGCCAGCCGGCACCTCGACATGGCATCCTTGGAACCGTCGATCCGTCGACTCCAGACAACCAGATGACCCCAAGCCTCGCGCTCACCATGCGTGAGGCACCAGGTCAGCTCTCGCGCTCACTTCTCAGTGAGGCACCTCGCCCCTCGCCCGACCCTGGCGTCGGTTGCGTACTGGTGCAGCACCGGTTAGACGGCGCATCACTCGGATCCGGCGTCACAGCACCGGGTCGGCGGCGAGGGACCAGTCCGTGATGTGGTCCGGATCCTCGCCCACCTCGCGGGTGTACGCGCGGGCGGCGAGCTGGGCGTCCTGCAGGCGCTGCCGGAGTACCGTCTGCGTCCCGTGCAGGGCCGGGACGCGGTCGATCGCGTCGATGGCCAACTGGTACCGGTCGATGCCGTTGAGCAGCGCCATGTCGAACGGCGTCGTCGTCGTGCCCTCCTCGTGGTAGCCGCGCACGTGCATGCCGGCGTGGTTGGTGCGCTTGTAGGTGAGCCGGTGAATCAGGGACGCGTACCCGTGGTAGGCGAAGATCACCGGCCGGTCCTCGGTGAAGATGCCGTCGAAGTCGGCGGCGGAGAGCCCGTGCGGGTGTGACCGGTCATCGATCAGCCGCATCAGGTCCACGACGTTGACCACCCGCACCGACAGGTCCGGCACGTGGTGGGCGAGCAGTTGCGCCGCCGCGACCGTCTCGGTGGTCGGCACGTCACCGGCGCAGGCCAGCACGACGTCGGGCTTCTCGCCGGCCCGTTCGGTTCCGGCGAACTCCCACACACCGAGGCCGCGGGCGCAGTGGTGGGCGGCGTCCTCGGGCCCGAGCCAGGTCAGTGACGGCTGCTTGCCGCTGACCACGATGTTGATCCGGTCCGTGCTGCGCAGGCAGTGATCCATCGTGGAGAGCAGCGTGTTGGTGTCCGGCGGCAGGTAGACCCGCACGACGTCGGCGGACTTGTTCACCGCGTGATCGATGAACCCGGGGTCCTGGTGGGAGAAGCCGTTGTGATCCTGCTGCCACACGTGGGAGGAGAGCAGGTAGGTGAACGAGGCGATGGGCTGCCGCCACGGCAGCCGCTGGTGCACCTTGAGCCACTTGGCGTGCTGGTTGAACATCGAGTCGACGATGTGCACGAACGCCTCGTAGCAGTCGAAGACGCCGTGCCGGCCGGTCAGCAGGTAACCCTCGAGCAGGCCCTGGCACAGGTGTTCGCTGAGCACCTCGATCACCCGGCCGTCCGGGGCCAGGTTCTCGTCCACCGGCAGCAGGCGGGCGTTCCAGGCCTTGTCCGTGGCCTCGTACACGTGCTGCAGCCGGTTGGACGCCGTCTCGTCCGGCCCGAACAGGCGGAACGTCTCGGGGTTGGCCCGGATCACCTCGGCCAGCCAGCTGCCCAGGGTGAGCATCGGGCTGTTCCGCTGCCGCCCGGGCTCGGGCACGTCGGCGGCGACGGGCGTGACGGGGGGCAGCCGCAGCGGCGCGAGGAGCCGGCCACCGTTGGCGAAGGGGGTGGCGCCGAGCCGGCGGTCCCCCACCGGGCTGAGCGCGGTCAACTGCGGACGCGGTCGGCCGTCGTCGTCGAACAGGTCCTCGGGCCGGTAGGAGCGCATCCACGCCGTCAGCGCCTCCCGCGCCGCGTCGTCGTCCGGGCTCACCGGGAGCGGGATCTGGTGGGCCCGCCACGTGCCCTCGACGGGTTTGCCGTCCACCTCCGTCGGACCGGTCCACCCCTTCGGGCTGCGCAGCACGATCATCGGCCACGGTTCGCGCCGCGCCTCGTCCTCGGCCGTGTCGGCCGACGCGGACGTACCGCCGCGGGCGTGCGCCTGGATCCCGGCGATCCGGTCCAGGCAGGCATCCAGGGTGGCGGCGAAGTCCCGGTGGGCGACGTCGACGGCGTCCGGGTCGTCGACCGTGACGAAGAACGGTTCGTAACCGTGCCCGCGCATCCGCCGCTCGAGCTGGTCCTGCGGCATCCGGGCGAGGACCGTGGGGTTGGCGATCTTCCAGCCGTTCAGGTGCAGGATGGGCAGCACCGCGCCGTCGCGGTGGGGGTCGACGAAGACGTGCGCGTCCCAGCTGGCCGACAGGGCCCCGGTCTCCGCTTCCCCGTCGCCGATCACGACGGCGGCCACCAGGCCGGGGTTGTCCAGGACGGCGCCGAACCCGTGGGCGAGACTGTAGCCGAGTTCACCGCCCTCGTTGATCGATCCCGGCGTCTCCGGTGCGGCGTGCGAGGGGATGCCGCCGGGGTAGGAGAACTGCCGCACCAGCAGTTCCATGCCGGCCTCGTCCCGGCTGACGGCCCCGTAGATCTCGGAGTAGGAGCCCTCCAGCCAGGTGCTGGCCACCAGTGCGGGGCCGCCGTGGCCGGGTCCGGCGACCAACAACACGTCCTGGTCGCGGTCGGTGATCACCCGGTTCAGGTGCGCGTAGACGAAGGTCAGCCCGGGGGTCGTGCCCCAGTGGCCGAGCAGGCGCCGCTTGATGTCCTGGTTCTGCAGCGGCCGGCGGAGCAGGGCGTTCTGCCGCAGATAGAGCTGACCCACGGAGAGGTAGTTGGCCGCGCGCCACCAGGCGTCGATGGCGGCCAGCTGCGCGTCGGTGGCTGGGTCGTGGGTGGCTGGATTGTCGGTGGCCATGGTCCCTCCCGGGTCTCGGCCGGCACCGGGTCACGCGCGCGCCGGCGGTCCGTTCATCAGCATACGTATCACCGGCGGGCGGGTCACTCAGCGGGTCACTCAGCTCCCGTTCGGCAGGTGCTCGTCGAGGAAGGCGAGGGCCCGCTGCCAGGAGTCGGCCGCGGGCTCCGCCCGGTAGGCGTGCGGGTTGGTGTCCTCGATCAGCACGAGCCCGCCCCGCACGGGCGCCCCGGGCGAGGGTTCGGCAAGGTGGGCCGGCAGCGTCCGACCGCCGGTGGTCGTCGTGTCGGTGCTGGTCAGTTCGATGATCGGCATGGTGCCGAGTGTAGGACCCGGCGCTGGATACGACGACGGGCCGGCACTCACGCAGTGCCGGCCCGTCGTCGGATATGGGTGGAGATGGGGGGAATCGAACCCCCGTCCGATGAAGTGTTGTCAGGGCTTCTCCGGGCGCATTCTGCGTCGGGTGTTACTCGGCCCCAGCCGTCCTGCAGACAGATGGCTGACCCGGGCCCAGCCGCATCAATGTCCCCTCAGTTCCCTGCGGCAAGGACTGAGAGCAGTGGCTTCCTGATCGACGCCAGTCACCGGGGCGGAAGCGTCCCCGGGCTGACGGACTCATTCTGGCTGCTCAGGCAGCGAGAGCGAAGTCAGTGCGCTTAGAATTGGCACTTATTGGTTTGCAGAGAGCGTTGACGAGATGACTCTGCATCCTCGGCCCGCTTCCCCTGTCGCGACATCCATCGTCGAAACCTGTCATCCCCGTATGCAGTTGCCAACCGCCCCGTGCCGGTGGTCCGGTCGTGACGTCTGTCCGGAACTCGTCCGGACCATTCAGCATAGCGCATGCGGCGCCCGGTGTATTCCTTCACATTCCTTCACCCCCCCGGTGCCCGGTCAGGTGACGGCGAGCATGCCGACGATGACGGCGCCGATCACCAGCGCCGGCACCAGCAGCCACGGCCAGCGGCGCTGCCGGATGAGCACGATGGTCAGCACGGCGCTCATCGGCACCGTCACGAAAGCCGCGTAGGCGGCCAGCACGAGCACGACCAGCAGGTACCAGGACAGGGTCTGGTCCACGAACGAGGACAACGCGAAGCTGATCGCGGTGCCGAGCAGCGTGAACACCAGCCAGATCAAGTCGATGACGACCATCGTCGTCGTCCACCAGGGCATCGGCGGGTTCACGGCCCGGCCGTCAGCCACGGCGATTGCGTTGCCGCATCTCGCGGGCGGCCTCCCGCTTGTCCTGGGCCTCACGCAGGCTCTGTCGCTTGTCGTAATCGCGTTTGCCGCGCCCGATCCCGATCTCCACCTTGGCGCGCCCGCCCACGAAGTAGAGGGAGAGCGGCACGATGGTGAAACCGGACTCGCGTGTCTTCTGGGAGATCTTGATCAGCTGCTCCCGGTGCAGCAGCAGCTTCCGCCGCCGCCGGGCCGTGTGGTTGGTCCAGCTGCCCTGGCTGTACTCCGGAATGTGGACACCCTCGAGCCACAGCTCGTCGTTGTAGAAGACGGCGAACCCGTCGGTCAGATTCGCGTGGCCCTCGCGCAGCGACTTCACCTCGGTGCCCTGCAGCACCAGGCCCGCCTCGAACGTGTCCGAGATGAGGTAGTCGTGCCGGGCCTTGCGGTTCGTCGCCACCCTCGTGATGCCGTCGGCACCGCGGTCCTGGGGCACGGCTTCCTCCTGCCTGGTGCGCGACGAACGACGCCTGCGCTGCTGGGTGGGTGCTCGGCGGCCGGGGACCGCCTCCGCCCGGTGGGCGGCTCACCATTGTACGCGAACCGGGTCAGAGGTAGGGCGCGGGATCCACCAGCGAACCGTTGACCATGACCTCGAAGTGCAGGTGGCAGCCGGTCGAGTTGCCGGTGGTGCCGGCGTACCCGATGGTCTGGCCCCGCGTGACCCGTTGTCCCGGTTTCACCACGGAGGACGCCAAGTGGTAGTAGATCGTCGAGACCGCGCTGCCATCGCGTACGCCATGGTCGAGCACGATTCGGTTGCCCGCGGTGGGCACGGCGCCGTCCGCGAACATCACCTCGCCGTCGGCCGGGGCCAGCACCGGCGTGCCGCACCCGGCCCCGAAGTCCTGACCGGTGTGCAGGTAGGTGCCCGTACCGGTGAAGTCGATCGTGCCCGCCGGGACCGGGCGGGATCCGTAGGGGGAGGTCACCGACACCCCGGCCGGGACGGGGCGGGTGAGACCCAGCGATCCGGACGGGGTGAGGGCCGGGTCGTCCTCCACCGCGGCCGGCGCGAGGGGCGCGCCGGCCGCGGCGGCGGCGGCGGCCACCCGCTGGCGGGCGGCGGCTGCGGCGGCGGCGCGGGCCGCCGCGGCGGCGGCCGCCCGCTGGCGGGCCGCCGCCAGCTCCCGGCGCTGGCGCTCGGCGATCTGGTTCCGCACCTGGGCCCGGTCCGCCTCCACGCGCGCCAGGCGGCTGCTGATCTGCGGCTTCTTCGCCTGCAGTTGGGAGGTCAGTGCGGCGCTGTTCGCGACCAACCCGTCCACGGTGCGCTTCCGCGCGGCGGCGGCGTCCCTGGCGTTCTGCTCCGCCGACAGCGCCGCCTCGGCCCGCGCCTTGAGCTGCCGGATCTCCTCCTCGACGGCGCGCAGCCGGGCGGCGGCGTTCTGGTCGGTCGCCTGCTGCTGGGCGTAGGCGCTCAGCATCGTGCTCTGGCTGCGCAGGGCCGCATCGACCAGGCGCATGCTGTCGGTCAGGTCCGTCGAGGCGCCAGCGCCGAGCAGCAGCGAGACGTTGCTGGACAGGCCACCGTTCTTGTACGCCTGGGCAGCGATGGCTCCGATGGTGCGGCGGGTCCTCTGAGCCCCCTCCCGGTCGCGGCGCAGTTGCCGGTCCAGGTCGGCCTTGGACTGCTCGGCCAGCGTGAGACGCGCCGACTGGGATTCCACCTCCCGGATGGCGTCGGACACCTTCGCCTCGGCGTCGGCGAGCGCCTGGCGCGCACCGGGCAGTTGCTTCTGGTAAACCCTCAGTTGTGCGATGGAGCGGGTGATGCTCGCATCCAGGTTCTCCATCGCCGCACCGACCTGGCGTGCTTCCTCCTCCAGCGCGGACTGCCGATCGGTCAGGTCGTCGGCGGTGGCGGGGGCGACGGCGGCGAGCCCGGTGGTGAGCACGGCAACCACCGTCACGGACGCCCAGCGGGCGGTCCACCGGGACGGACGCGCCGGCCCGGACGTCGTGCGTTTCACGGTCACACCTTCAGGTAGCGGCGCAGGGTCAACGCGGAGCACGTCCCGGCCAGCACGATGCCGAACAGGATCAGGGCGGGCGCCACGAGGAGCGCGTCGGCGGCGGAGATGAAGGCCAGGTCCTGGCTCTCCCGGCTGAGATAGTCCTCGACGTAGAAGCGGGTGAATATCCACAGCGCCGCTGAGGCGAGCAGCGCCCCGATGGTCGCCGCGATGATGCCCTCGAGCACGAAAGGCAGCTGGATCACCGACCTCGAAGCGCCCACCAGACGCATGATACTGGTCTCCCGGCGCCGGCTGAAGGCGGAGAGCCGGATGGTGGTCGCGATCAGCAGCACCGCGCACACGATCATGACCGCCGCCGTGCCCAGGGCGAAGACGGACGCCTGGTTCAGCTTGGAGAACAGGGGTTCGAGCAGTTCCCGTTGGTCGTTGACCGTGTCGACCCCCGGGGTGGACGAGAAGCCCTCCTGGATCACACCGAACGTGGTCGGGTCCTTCAGTTGGATGCGGAAGGACGAGGGCAGTTGGTCGGCGGTGACCGAATCGACGATGGGCGAGTTCCTGAACTGGTCCCGGAAGCGGGTGAAGGCCTCGTCCGAGGACTCGAATTGGGCGGACGCGATGTAGGGCGCGAAGCTCGGAGACCGCAGCTGTGCGGTGATCGCCTCCCGCTGCTGGGTGGTGACCGCGCCGGACGCGCAACTCGGTGATACCGATCCCTGCTGACACAGGAACACCGAGACCTCGACCTTGTCGTACCAGTAGCCCTTCATCTGGTTGATCTGTAGCTGCAGCAGGGCGGCGGCACCGACGAACGTGAGCGACACGAAGGTGACCAGCACGATGGAGATCACCATGGTGAGGTTCCGGCGCAGCCCGTGGCCGATCTCCCCGAGAACGAAGGCGGCCCTCATCGGGCGCCCTCGTAGATGCCCTCGGCCTCGTCGCGGACGACGGCCCCGTGGTCCAGTTCGATCACCCGGCGGCGCAGCTCGTTGACGATCGCCCCGTCGTGCGTGGCCATCACCACCGTGGTCCCGTTCTGGTTGATCGTCTCCAGCACGTTCATGATGCCCATCGACGTCGTGGGATCGAGGTTGCCGGTCGGTTCGTCGGCCAGCAGGATGGCGGGGCGGTTGACGACGGCACGGGCGATGGCGACCCGCTGCTGTTCGCCGCCCGAGAGCTCGTGCGGGAAGCGGCCGTCCTTGCCGTGCAAGCCCACGGTCTCCAGCACCACCGGAACCGTCTGTCTGATCGCAGTGCGGCTCCTGCCCAGCACCTGCATGGCGAAGGCCACGTTGCCGAACACCGTCTTGTTCGGCAGCAGCCGGAAGTCCTGGAAGACGACGCCGATGCCGCGGCGGAAGCGGGGCACGCGCCACGCCGGGATGGCCGACACGTTCTGTCCGGCCACGTGGACGGCGCCCCGGGAGGCGGTCTCCTCGCGGAGCACCAACCGGATGAACGTCGACTTGCCCGAGCCGGAGGCGCCGACCAGGAAGGTGAACTCGCCCCGATCGATCTCGACGCTGACGCCGTCCAGAGCGGGATGCGACGTGTCGCCGTGGACCTTGGTGACGTTGTCGAATCGGATCATGCGCGCATACTGCTCCCGGCCCGCCCCGTCGGCACCGAGGCGGGACCGTACCTGGGAACAGGGGCCTCGGCGGTTCGACTATAGGGCGGTGGCGGTCACCGACTCGTGACCCGCGCCGGTGTGTCGGTCAGTGGGGTGAGAGAACTAGTCCGCGACGGTGCGCGCCGCGGCCCGCCACCGGATGCCGGCGTCGACGAAGTCGTCGATCTCGCCGTCGAGCACCGCCGCCGTGTTGCCGACCTCGTGCTCGGTCCGCAGGTCCTTGACCATCTGGTACGGGTTGAGCACGTAGGAGCGCATCTGGTCGCCCCACGAGGCCTTGACGTCCCCGGCGAGCGCCTTCTTCTCCGCGTCCTCCTGCTCCTTCTTCAGCAGCAGCAGGCGGGACTGCATGACCCGCAGCGCGGCGGCCCGGTTCTGGATCTGCGACTTCTCGTTCTGCATGGACACGACGATGCCCGTGGGCAGGTGGGTCATGCGCACCGCGGAGTCGGTGGTGTTCACGGACTGGCCCCCCGGGCCCGAGGAGCGGAACACGTCGATCTTCAGCTCCGACTCGGGGATCTCGACGCTGTCGGTCTGCTCGATCAAGGGGATCACCTCGACGGCGGCGAAGGACGTCTGCCGCCGGCCCTGGTTGTCGAACGGGCTGATCCGCACCAGCCGGTGGGTGCCGGCCTCGACGGAGAGCGTGCCGAACGCGTACGGCGCCTTGACCTCGAAGGTCGCCGACTTCAGCCCGGCCTCCTCCGCGTACGACGTGTCCAGCACCGAGGTGGCGTAGCCGTGCCGCTCGGCCCAGCGCAGGTACATCCGCATCAGCATCTCGGCGAAGTCCGCGGCGTCGACGCCGCCGGCGCCGGCCCGGATCGTCACGACCGCCTCCCGCTCGTCGTACTCGCCGGAGAGCAGCGTGACGACCTCGAGTTCGCTCAGCGACTTCTTGATCGAACCCAGCTCCCGTTCCGCCTCGGCCCGGGTGTCCTCGTCGTCCTCCTCGCCCGCCAGCTCGACCAGCACCTCGAGGTCCTCGATCCGCGCTCCGAGCCGCTCGACCCGCTCCAGGTCGCTCTGCCGGTGGGAGAGCCGACTGGTGACCTGCTGGGCGGATTCGGGGTCGTCCCACAGGTCCGGTGCGCCGGCCTGCTCGCTCAACGCGGCGATCTCGGCCCGCACCTTCTCGACGTCGACGACGTTCTCGATGCTGGCGAAGGTGGAGCGGAGCTGGGCGATCTCGGCGGGAAAATCGGTGGTTGCCATGGTGCCTTCCAGCCTACGGCACGGTCCTGCTACGCTCGGGCGACCCCCGCCGTCGCCCTCTGGAGTCCCCATGAGCACCGGTCGAGCCCGCCCCACCGTCCTGGCCATCCTGCTCGCCGGTGGTGCCGGCGGCCGGATGGGCCCGCTGACCGAGGGGAAGGCGAAGCCGGCGCTGCCCTTCGCCGGGTCCTACCACCTGGTCGATATCCCGCTGTCCAACCTGATGCACAGCGGCATCGCCGACGTCTGGGTGGTCGAACAGTTCCAGCCGCACGCGTTGAACGAGCACGTGGCCAACGGCCGGCCGTGGGACCTGGACCGCACCCGCGGCGGCCTGCAGCTGCTGCCGCCCTACCAGGGCGACGCCGGGGAGGGCTTCGCCGAGGGCAACGCGGACGCCCTGTACCGGCAGGCGGGCCTGATCCGCGAGTTCGGTCCCGACCTGGTGCTCACCCTCAGCACCGACCACCTCTACCGGCTGGACTACCGCGACCTCATCGACACCCACCTGGCCGCGGACGCGGACCTGACCATGGTGACCACCGAGGTCGACGGCGACGTCTCCCGGTTCTCGGTGGTCACCGCGGAGGATGGCCGGGTCACGGACTTCGCGTACAAGCCCGAGTCCCCGTCGAGCTCCCTGGTGGGAACCGAGGTCTTCCTCTACGACACCGGCGTGCTGCTGGACACCCTGGGCATGCTGCTGGAACGGGACGGGAAGCTCGAGGACTACGGCGACGCACTGATCCCGCACCTGGTGGAGCACGGCACCGTGGCCGAGCACCGGCTGACGGGCTACTGGCGCGACGTCGGCACGGTCGAGAGCTACTGGCAGGCGCACCAGGAGCTGGTCCACGGCACGGGCTTCGACGTCGCCGACCCGACGTGGCCGATGCACACGGCGCAGCCGCAGCAGCGGCCGGCCCTCGTGGCAGCCGGCGCTGTGGTGTCGGACAGCCTGCTCAGCCCGGGCGCGGAGATCCGCGGCACGGTGATCGACTCGGTGATCGGGCCCGGCGTGGTGGTCGCGGCCGACGCGACCGTCCGGGAGTCCGTGCTGATGGACGGTGCGCGCGTCGGCGAGGGCGCGACCGTGACCCGGGCGCTGGTGGATCTCGACGTGCGGGTCGGCGCCGGGGCGGTCGTGGGTGCGGACGACGCCGGTGGCTCGTCCTCCGCCGCGGACGACGACGCCGGCATCACCGTGCTCGGCGCCCGCCACCGGGTGCCCGACGGGGAGCGGATTCCGCCGGGAGCCCGGCTGCCCGAGCCCGACTGACTGCACCGGTGACCTGTGCCGGGCGACCTGCGCTGCGCCCTACTGCCGCAGTTCCGCGCGGGCGTGGGCGAAGGCGGTGACCGGGATGCCGTCGGGCAGCAGGATGCTGATCAGCGGAGGCCGGGCCACGCCGTACAGCTCGACCTGCGCCGTCCGGCCGTCCGCGGTACCCGTACCGGCGCCGATGGTGAGGCCGGACACGCGGGCGTCCGGGCCGAGCCCGTCCAGGTAGGCGCGGACCGCACCGCCGACCCGGTCCGAGCGCAGCACCGGGACCGGAGCGGTGCCCGCACCGTCACCGGCGTCGGCACCGGCCAGGTCGAAGGTGTCCGCGGCCGCGAGCGCCGCGGAGTCCGCGATGCCGAGCAGCTTCTTGTGTTCGATGTAGACCGCCGTGATGCCGGCGACCACGCTGGTCACCAGCAGGGTCAGCAGGACGAACCCGACGATCAGTACCGTCGCCTGCCCGGTCTCCCGATCGTCGTGGCCCGCCGGGCGGGCGGGGGGAGCGCTCACCGGAACCTGCCGAGGATCTCGGTGGCGCTGGACCGGACGGAAGCGGCGCTGAGGGTGGATCCGCCGATCACCGGCGCCATCGGCAGCGGGACGGTCAGGCGGACCGTCACGGTGATCCGGGACCCCGGTTCGCTGCACCCCGGTGCCGAGCAGGCGACGTCGACGGTCCACGCGGCCCGGTCGAAACCGAAGTCCGCCATGGTCGTTGCCGCGGCGGCCCGGGCCGAGCCGCCGGCGGTGGCCGGGTCCTCGCTCAGCGCGATCGTCTTGGCGGCCTGGTCCGCGGCACCGACGACGGCGAAGGACGCGGCCTGCACCGCGCCGAGGCCGAGGATGACGTAGACCACCGGCACCAGGAGCAGCGTCCCGAGAACCACGAACTCGACGACCGCGCTCCCGCCGTCGCCTCCGCCCGGACCACCGACCGCCCGGTGCCGCAGCACGGCGAGCGCGGACCGCGCGGGGCGGTCAGGGGGCGGCACTGGCGTGCCCCTGCACCCGGAGCATTCCGGCCGGACCGATCAACCCGAGCACCGGCATCGGGGCGCTGATCTCGACCCGCAGGGTCCGCCGCCCGCCGTCGCGCCCCTCCGCCACCGTGACCGAGCCCGCGTAGTCCGGCCCGAGCGTCGAACTGACCAGGTCGTACGCGCGCTCCCGACCGTCGGCGGCCGTGCGGTCGGCGAGCGCCCCGTACCGCGCCCCCGAACTCGCCGCGTCGAGCAGGGTGTTGCGCACGTGCAGGACGACGGCGAGCTGGACGATCGACATGGCGAGCAGGGTCAGCACCGCGCCGACGAGCACGAAGTCGACCACCGCCGAGCCCCGGTCGCGGTCGTCCCCATCGGGCCTGCGCGCCTCGGTGCTGCTCGGCGGGGTGCTCATCGGCGGGGTGTTCATCGGCCGGGCTGCACCTGCTGCATGGCCTGTTCGAACAGACCCTGCAGGGCCGGTGCGGCGATCGCGAGCAGCGCCGCGACCAGCACGGCCGACATCAAGGTGATCATCACCCAGCCCGGCACGTCACCGCGTTCGCCGTCCTCATCGCCGCGGGCGCGCGCGAGAAGCAGGTGTGGCGCCGCCGTCAGGACGGCGACCAGCAGCGCGGTCAGCGCGGTCCCCCCGGTGCCGCCGGGGCGACGGTGCACCGGAGCCGGGCGCAGCGAGCGGGCGGTGCGGGTGGTGGTCCTGTCCTGCATGGTTCTCTCCTGAGCGTGTCGTGCCGGTCGTGTCGGCCGGCCGGCGGTGGATGGGTCAGAGTCCGAGGTTGAGCAGGGCGATGCCCGGGAAGACGGCGAACACCACGGTGAGCGGCAGCACCCCGAAGACGAGCGGGACCATCATGCCGATCTCCTTGCGACCGGCGGCCTCCATCAGCTGACGCTTGGACATGTCCCGCACGTCGGCGGCCTGCGCGTGCAGCACATCGGCCAGCGGCGTGCCGCGCTCGATCGCGACGTTGAGGCCGTCCACGAAGCGGGACAGCGGCGCCAGCGCCGTGCGGCGGGACAGCTCGCCCAGGGCCGTCCGCAACGGTGTACCCGCCCGGTTCTGGGCCAGCACGCGCCCGAACTCGCCGGCGAGCTCGCCGTGGGAGGTCCGCACCACGCGCGCCAGGGCGCCGCCGGCGCTCTCCCCCGCACTGACGGCCAGCGCCATCAGCTCCGCCAGGCTCGGGAACTCGGCCAGCATCCGTGCCTCCCGTCGCCGGATCTGCGCTCCCAGCACCGCGTCGCGCAGCGCGAACCCGCCGACCGCCCCGGCCGCGACCAGCAGCGCGGCGGCCAGGGTGGAGAGCCGGCCCGCGAGCACCCCGGCGACGCCCACGGCGGTGCCGACCAGGAGCCCGAGCCCGCACCACAGGACCTGTTGCACGCGGTAGTCCAGGACGCTTCCGTCCCGGCCGGCCTGCGCGAGTCGGCGCCCGGTGGCCGCACCGCCGACGGTGAACCGGGAGAACCAGCGGGCGACGTCGACCAGTACCGGCCGGAAGATGCGTTCGACCGGACCGAACGGCGTCACCGGCCCCGCGCCGTCGAGCAGCCGGGACCGGGTCGAGCTGGCGCGCAACTGCGGGGCGATCCGGTCCGCGAAGGTCGGTGCCCGCAGCACCGGCAGCCGGACGACGGCGAGCCACAGCCCGAGGCCGAGTCCCGCACCGGACAGGACCGCCCAGCCCACCAGTTCGGCCGTCATCGCAGCACCCGCTCGTCGGGCGGCAGGGAGCCGATCCGCAGCATCAGCCGGTAGCAGACGATCGAGACGATCAGGCCGCCGACGAGTACGGCGGCGCCGGCGGCGGAGTTGTAGGCGGCGACCGCCTCGGGCCGGGTCGCCATCAGCAGCAGCACGATCCACGGCGCCGCGACGGCCAGCCGGGCGGCGTTCACCGTCCACGACTGGCGCGCTTCCAGCTCGCTGCGGGTGCGGGAGTTCTCCCGCAGGAAATCGGACAGGGTACCGAGCAGCCTGCCCAGGTCGGACCCGCCGACGTCGCGCGTCATCCGCAGCGCCTCGATGATCCGGTCCGCGACGGGGTCCGCCAGCCGCTCCTTGAGCCGATCCAGGGCGGCCTCGAACTGTCCACCGGACCGGTGATCGGCCCCGAAGTCACGGAAGAAGCGGCGCAGCTCCTCGGGCCCACGCTCCCCCAGCTGGGTCAGCGCCTCGGCCAGGGAGAGCCCGGCACGGATCGCGGAGCGGAGGTGATCGACGACGTCCGGCCAGAGTTCGCGGAGGGAGGCGGCCCGCCGGTGGGCGCGCCAGCGGACGACGGCCAGCGGGGACCAACCACCGAACAGGCCGAAGCAGGCGGCGATCGGCGTGGCACCGGAGCTGAGGACGAAGACCACCAGGAACACGAGCGCACCGGCACCGGCGCAGGTGGCGAGCAGGGCCGTGGGGCTGACGTTCTCGATGCCGGCGGCCAGCAGCATCGACCGCAGCCGCCCGGAGCCGCGGCCGGGGATGCGCGGGGCGGGCCGCGACCAGCAGGACCACCAGATCAGCAGCAGACCGATACCGAGGGCGGTGCCGAGGACCGCGGACATCGTCACACCTCCAGCAGGTCGGCGACGTGGTGGCCGGCGCGGACGAACTTGTCCTCGACCGGCATGCCGCTGCCGGTGGGGCGCAGCTCGCCGTCGCGCCGGTCGAACAGGACCGCGGTCTCGATCACCCCGTTCTCCACCCGGCGGCCGACCGCGAGCACCTGGGCCACCTGCCGGTGGCCCGACGCCAGGCGCTCGGCGTGCACGACCAGATCCAGACAGGACGCCACGGTCGGCACGACGAAGGCGGCGCCGATGTTCTCCCCGGCCAGCAACGGCAGGGTGCAGATCTTGGCCAGAGCGTCGTGCGCGGAGTTGGCGTGCACGCTGGCCAATGCCGCTATGCGCTTAGGGGCGTTCAGCACGCTAGCATGCGTGCATGCCCAACGCTCTCATCTACGCGCGCATCTCGAAGGACAAGACCGGGGCCGGCCTCGGCGTGGATCGGCAAGAGCGAGACTGCCGGAAGCTGGCCGACCGGCTCGGCGCTACGGTGCTCGACGTCTACGTGGACAACGACATATCGGCCTACGGCGGAAAGCACCGCCCCGGCTATCGGGCCATGCTCGACCGGATGACCCAGGGCGGCATCGACTACGTGCTGTGCTGGGCCACCGACCGGCTACACCGCCGCGTCGATGACCTGCGAGAGTACGCCGATATCAGCATCAAGCACGGCGTGCTGACTCACGCCGTCACCGCTGGAATCATCGACCTGAGCACCGGCAGCGGCCTGTTCGCCGCTCAGATCAACGGCGCGTTCGCAGAGCTAGAGTCCACCCGCAAGAGCGAGCGCGTGAAGGCCGCACAAGAGCAGGCAGCCCGCGCCGGTAAGTGGCTCGGCGGGCGACGCCCCTACGGCTGGGCATTCGAGGACGGCGCACCCGTCATCGTGGACGACGAAGCCGAGCGCATCCGCGTCATGCACGACGCCGTTCTCAGCGGCCAGTCGATCCGGTCCATCGTGGACGGCCTCAACTCCGCTGGTGCCCTCACGTCCTACGACGGGCACTGGACACGTAACACCGTGCGGCAGGTGCTCAAACGGCCACGGAACGCCGGACTAGCCACCTACCGGGGGCAGATACTCGACGGGCACGCCTCGACTTTCCCGGCCATTGTCAGCGAGGCCACACACCGCGCCGTCGTCGCCAAGCTCACCGACCCCAACCGGGCGCGCTCCACCAGCAACCGCGTCAAATACCTACTATCAGGCATCGCCCAGTGCGAATGTGGACGACTCATGGTCAAGGCCACCGTCAAGCCGCAGGCGACCAGCCTCTACCGGGTCTACAAATGCCAAGCCAGCGGCCGCGGGCATGCACACAAGAAGATGGAAGCGGCTGACGCCCACGTGCTCGACGTGGTGACCGCCATCCTCCACTCAGACGCCGGACTCGACGCCACCCCTAGCAGCAACGACGACGCACGGCAACAGCTAGAGGACGAAGCCGCAACACTGCGCCAGATGACCGATGAGGCCGCCGACTCACGATTCAGGGGCACCATCGATCAGCGCCAGATGGAGCGGATCACTGTCCCTGCCAACGCTCGCCTTGCCGACATCGAACGCCAGCTAGCTGACCTGCACGCCGCCAGCCAGACACCCGGCGTACTCAGCGCGGAAGGACGCGCGACGCTCGCGGCGCAATGGGACACGGGCGACCTCGAAGAACGACGGCGCATCCTACGTGCCGCGTTCGGCGTCGTCATCACCCGGACCCCGCCCGGTGCCGCCCGCAGGTTCGAACCCTCGACCGTGCGCATTGCCGTCAAAGCCAACGCCGGGCCGCTCACGCCTGAGCAGGTCGAGACAGTCGTAGCCGCCGAGGTAGCCGCCGGGCAAACGTCGATCACCCTCCTACCCTGACCGTCCCGGACGAGGAACGCCCCAGCGCCGCCAGACGGCCCTCTCGCGAGTCAACGGGAGCGGGAGCTAGCTTGGGGTGCTCGACCGCCTGCCAGCCCTCCAGATCGGTGCCGAGCGGTGGCGTCGCTCCGGTCATTCCGACACGCCCACGGATCGAGACACGCCGAGCAGCTTGACACGGCAAGGCGTCATGCCCATCTGTGGACGGAAGTGGCCGAGAACCGCGCCATTCCTCGGACCGCGATCAGTGCCAGCCTGTGGAAAACTAGCCCTCCGGCCGCGCTCGACAGATACATCATCTCGGGGTCGTTCCCACCGCCGAGCACTAGATGTAGTATCTTCCGAGTGGCGTTCGAGAGAACGGCACATCGCCTAGTAAGCGGACCCCCGCATCACCTCTGAGCCCTCCACGCGACGGCACGGTGAGGTCACTGCAAGACGGGTCCGCCCAAGCGTGAGAGTCAGCACCAGCGCCCCGACACGTCGAGCATCCCGCCGACTGCGGCTGAGCGCAGGCAACGCATGACGACCCGAGCGCGTCGCCATGTTCCTCCGCCCCATCCGGGCGAGTCAGGGAACACGCCTTGCCTACCAGCAACACCAAGAACCAAGACGCCCCCGAGGCGTTCACCCTCGTTGCGGACAGCACCGCCGAACTCTCACGGCTCCTGACCGAACACCGCGACCACCCCGCCGTGCGAGCGGGACTCGACCATCTCGGCGCATTCGGACGCCGCAGCCTCACCGGGCAGGTGAGCCGCCATGCTGCCTGACACCCTCGCATGGTCCGAGCAGGCGAAGGCCGCCCACGACGGCGACGCCGAGACGCTGGCCGTAGTCAGCAGCCTTGCCCGCTGGTCCACCGGCCTCGCCGCCCACAGCTACGCGTCGCACCGGGACGTCACCCGTGAGACCGGCATCCCCGCACCCCGGACGCTCGCCGTCCTGCGGACACTCCGACACACCGGCTGGACCGGTCAGCCCGTCACCACGGGCACCCTGCACTACGGGCGGCGGCTCACGATCCCGGCACCCCCGGACGCTGGGAACGGTCACGCCAGTAGTGGGGTAGGGTCCACCGAAATCGCGGGCATGGGCGACCGGCTCGAATCCGGCGCGGATGCTGGGGAAACCTGCGCTCCGCTTGCTGCATGAGCCCGTCTTTTACAACGTCAATCACACCGGTCGTTCCGCTGGCTCGGAAGCCCCGCCGGGGACGCCCGCGACTAGCCGACTGGTGCGACGTGACTGGTTGCTCAGAACCTCACTATGCCAAGGGCAAGTGCCGCCGCCACTGGGAACAGGGATGGCGGGCACAGCCTAAGTGCCGGACGCCGGGTTGCCGTGCCAACGACGCTGGGCACGGTCGATGCCGACCACACGAGCGCGACGCCCTGACGGCAATGCGTCTACAGACAGTCACGCGAGCGCTCGACCGGCTCGCGGAAACTGTCGTGCCGGACTGGAACTCGGGGTGCTGGATCGCCACGGAAACGGACGGCGCCGGGTACGGAGTGATTCGTCCGGGCCGCCAGTGGTGGTACGCCCACCGCTTCACCTACGTGTGGTTCTACGGCGGTCACGGTCACCGGCTCCAATTGGACCATATCGAGAATCGGTCCCTTTGCTGTCGGCCGGACCATCTATGGAGCGTCACAGCAACGCAGAACCAAGCTCTGCGGGACCGGCGGGCATACGCCGGCGACCTTCCCTGGTGGCGAGACGCAGCCGGTATCCCCGTACCGGATGCGCTGGCGACGTGGGCAATCGAGAAGGGACTTCCCATCGGGAAGATGCCCGGATTCGACGCAGCGACTATCGCGCAAGCTCAACCAATCGAGCCGCCGCCAACACTGGTGACGCTGCAAGACAGGAGGGACACGAAATGCCAGGAGGGCGACCGAAACGGTCTTGCAGCGTGGACGGATGCAACAACCCCCGAGACGCTCAGGGCTTGTGCCTAAAGCATCGAATGCGGCTGCGGCGCACCGGCTCCACTGAGCTACTGCCGCAGCCCAGTCGACGCCGCGATCCCGTAGAGCTGTTCATGCAGTACGTCGAGGCCGACTGGCAGAGCGGGCGCGGTTGCTGGCTTTGGAGTGGTATGAAGTTGCGCGGACGGGGAAGGTTCAAGAACGGCGGTAAGGGCTATCAGGCCGCCCGCTTTGCCTTCGAGTTCATCGGAGGGCAGACGATCCCGGAAGGCATGGACGTTGATCATGTGATGTGCCCCGACGTGTCCTGCGTGCGTCCGGCGCATTTGCAACTCGCCACGCGAAGCGACAATCTCCGGCTCCATCACGCCCGCAGGAAATACACCCCGCCCGAAGGAATGGAACTAGTGCCACCGCAGAAAGCGCACAGCATGCGGGAGCTATTCGTGGCCATGGAATATGACCTTCCAACCATCTTTCACCATCCCGGAGCTTCGCAACTAGTCGAAGTTCCATTCATCAGCAACACCAAGTAACACCCCGAGAGGAAACACGATGACTGATAACACGACCATCACCACCGCCGCCGAACTCGAAGCCGCACAAGAGACGCATGCCGCCGCCGTCGCCACCCTCACCGAGGCACGCGGAGAACTCGCCCGCGTGCGTGCCCGCGCTGCCGCGCTGCAAGCCCAGGTGGACGCAGGGGACGCCAGCTTTGACGTGGACGAAATGGTCCGCTCAGGCGCGACGATCAAGGGCGCAGAACTCCGAGAGGAGGCAGCCGCCAACGCTGTCAACGGTGCCGCACAGCGAGTCACACGCGCCAAGGCCGCGCACATGGCGGCGCAGATCGACGGTGGCACGCTTGCGGGCGTCATCACCCGTGAGGCTGTCGAGGCTGAAATCACCCGCATCGGTGAAGAGGCGGGGGCGCAGCTCCGCGCGCTCAACGTCCGCATCGAAGCGAGCAACGCCGTTTTCGACGGGCTGGTCGATGAGGCGTTCACCGCGCACCCGACCTATGCCGAGCACGTCCGACTGGAAACGCTGGGCGGCTCGCCCCTGCCGACGTGGGAGACCACTCGGCGGCGCTTCGGAACGCAAAACGTGGAGGCGGTCCGAACCAACGACGGGTCCGTGATCCACAACATTCCCGAGCATTCGATGGAGTACGTCAAGCGAGCAGGCGAGGCGGTCGAGGACCGTCGCCGTCAGGCGCTCATCGACGCTGACAACGAAGCCCGCCGAGCGGAGCGTCAGGCGCAGGCCGAATGGGACCGCCAGCAGCGGGAGCATGTACGCGCCGTGATGTTCTCAGCGCCGCTCCGTCAAGGACGCTGACCGCTTCAGCAGTACCGGGGCCAGTCGTGCAAGCGCACGGCTGGCCCTTTGCTGTCTCTAAGGCAGCCGCCGTCAACTTTGGTTGACTGTGGAACCCGTACGTCGCGGAGAAAGCTATCTACTAGCGGGGCGGGATTGGCCGGCTGAGGGGAGTCCTCCCCGCCGGGGGTGCTGCTGGGACGCGCCACACGGCCGCCTGCCGCCCGTTCGCTGCCGCCCCCACTACGTGCCGCTGATCCGTCCCGCCAGGCGCTCCCAGCGGCTCTCGCTCCTGCCGCCGCTGCTGCCCTGCTCCTGCCGCTGCCGCTGCCGCTGCTCGCTGCTCGCTGTTGCTGCTGCCCTGCTGCTCCTGCTGCTGTTGTTGCCCTCCACGCCAACGCCTACGCTCGGCCCATGACTATGAGAGTTCTGGTGACCGTGCTTGACGTGCTCGGCTTCATCGTTCCTGTCTCGGCGGCGGTGACTGCCTACTTCAACGTGAAGAAGACGACGCAGACCTTTAAGAGCGAGGAGACGACCTGGGGGGATATGGAGGAGTTCGGGAAGCGTCTGCCCGGCCTTATGCGCGATCGACTTGCCGCCGTGAAGTGGCCCGCGATCGTCGCAGTGTTCGGTGTCGCATGCTCGACCGCCGCGAGCATCCTCTCCACGTGGTGCCTGAGCTAGACGACTGACTGTCGCTCAACCGACGACTCATAAGACACCCGACCGACACACGGCGAGCACCACGGAATCACGGGAGATATTGTGTCTTGCAACGTGTAACGCAACCTGATACCTTCGATCACGAGATCAAACAGTCTTGCGAGACACACAGGAGAACAGTCATGGCGGCAAAGGTCATCGGATATGCGCGAGTCAGCACGAGCGGACAGGACTCCGATAGGCAGGTGGCGGACCTGCGAGCGGCAGGCGTGCGCGCCGATGACATGTACGTGGACAGCGGAGTGTCAGGAGCCAAGGCGAAGCGGCCCGAACTCGACCGCGCTATGTCCGCGCTCGAAGCTGGGGACACCCTCGTCATCACCACGCTCGACCGGCTCGGCCGATCCACAGTCAACATGCTGGAACTCTCGCGGCAGCTCGATGAGCGCGGCGTCAACCTAAGGGTGCTCAACCTCGGCGGCGAGGCCGTAGACACCCGAACCCCCATGGGACGCATGGTTTTTACTGTCATGGCGGCGCTGGCCGAAATGGAGTGGGAAGTCAAGAGCGAGCGCAATCGGGACAGCGTGACGAAGCGCCGTGCCAAGGGTGCCGACCTCGGCGGGCGACGCGAGCAGTGGACCGATCAGGAGGTGCGGCGAGCGCGGGGACGCATCGCGGACGGCGAGTCCGCAACCGCCGTCGCCCGTGCGTTCGGGATGAGTCGAGCCACGCTCTACCGTCGCATCGGCGCGCTAGCCGACTGACGCGCCCCTCCGAGCTGTACCCTCGGCGGCATGGATATCCGAGATACCAGCGAAGTGATCGAACTACTGGACCGCGTTGCCGAGGCAGACGAAACGTGGCGCGTCGAGACGTTCCGCATGCATCGACGGAATAAGGCTGGCGACCACCAAGACGTGACCGTGGAGATACTGGATCGCGGGCCGACCTTCTCGCCCCGGTATTCCGTGTCGGCGGATTCCTCGGACGGAAAGAAGTGCTCCGGCAATTCTGGCGACGACCTCACGCAGACAATCAGCTTGGTCCACTGGTACCAACTCGACAGGTGACCACTGACCAACGACAGCGGCCCCGGCTCCACGAAGGAACCGGGGCCGCTGTCTATGCTGGTGCGCTCACCACTTACCGAACTCGTCGGGCCAGCCGTGGACGCCCGTGGGGTCACCCTTCGCGGGCGTCGTCTTTCATCTGTGCGGTCAGCGACTCCACCAACTGCCGTGCGACGTGATCGAGGTTCGATGCCTCATGCTCATTCGACGGCTGGTCGATCTGAGCGGGGGTGTGGTCTTGGGACGCCGAGTAGTTCTTCCCGGCCGAGGTGACGTGAACACGGAACCGGTGTTTACTCCATCCGCCGAACTCGCCCTCGTCGGAGACGAGTTCGACCAGTGCTCCGGGGAAGACGTCGTGAACCTGACTCTCGACACGCTGACAAATCCACTGCTGGTGTTCTTCCATGCTCATGCCGCCTCCTGTTGTTGTTTGAGCCACGCCTCGACCTCGGACCTCTTGTACCGGATGACGTTACCCGGGAGCCGGTAGAACGGTGGGCCGGACTTGATGTGCCGACTGAACCACTCGTGCCGGACGCCGAGGAAGTCCGCCACCTGCTGGCGGGTGAGCATCGCCTCGCCCATCACGCAGCTACGCCCAAGCACTCCATGTCCACCAAGAGCGAGCGCACATCCACCAGCACGCCGCCGTCCTCCGCCCGCGCGAACTGCCACCGCAGATCGCCCACGGTCAGCGGCTCGCGCAACTCCAGCTGCTCCAAGTCGCCAAGCACGCCAACCTCAGCGAACACCTGCACCGGCACGTCGTCGGCCATGTCCGCGAGCGCGGCGACCCACTCGGCCACCGGGGCGAACCCGTGAAGCCATGACCGTTCGCACACTGTGACCGACCGGACTACGCCGGCCGGCTCCACGACGGCATAGCAGCCCAGGGCTGGCGTCAGGCTGCAATCTTCCACATGCTCCACGGTGAGACCTCCAAGTCGTACCGACTCCAGCCCCTCGCTGGCGTTTAACGCCCCTGAGCGTAACCCGGCGAACCCGGGCAGTCCGGCGTTCAGCGCGATCAGCATGTCCAGTGCCTCCGCCTCCCGCACCTCACCAACGATCAGCCGGTCCGGTCGCATCCGCAGCGCTTCCTTGACCAGCCGCCGCAGGGGGATCTCCCCGGTGCCCTCGAGGTTCTCCTGCCGGCACTGCATGCCGACGACGTCGCGCAGCGGCAGGTGCAGTTCGAACACCTCCTCGACGGTGATCACCCGTTCGCGCGGGCCGATCGCCGCGCCGAGACAGTTCAGCAACGTCGTCTTGCCCGCCTGCGTAGCACCGGAGACGAGGATGTTCAGGCCCGCCCCGACGGCAGTGGCGAGGAACCGCGCCGCCGACGGAGACAGGGAACCCAGCTCCACCAGGTGCTCGAGCCGCCGCGCCCGGACGACGAACTTACGGATGTTCACGGACCAGTGCCGCCGGGTGACATCGGGGATCACCACGTGCAACCGGGAGCCGTCCGGCAGCGCCGCGTCCACGAACGGGCTGGAGAGGTCGAGCCGCCGGCCGGAGGAGGCGAGCATCCGTTCGACCAGGTCCCGCACCTGCTGGTCGGTCAGGGAGAGGGACGTCAACTCGGACTCGCCGCCCCGGGCCACGTACACCTCGCGGGGCGAGTTGATCCAGATCTCCTCGATGCCGGGGTCGTCCAGGAGCGGCTGGAGGGGACCGAACCCGGCGACGGCGTCGAAGACCTGACGCTGGGCCGCGGACAGGGCACCGAGCGGCGGCAGCGAGGTGACGAGGGCACGCTCGGAGTAGTCGTTGACCGCGGCGTCGACGAGCAGGCGCACCTCGGGGCCCTGCCGGGCCGGATCCAGACCGCGCAGCCGGATGAGCTCGCGGACCTCCCCCTCGACGATCTGAACAGCGTCCGTCATCGGACCCCCCGTATTCACGCGGAGCCCCCCACAGGCTTCCGCGACGACCCGCCGTCACCGGTCGTGGGCACAGCGTAACCGCCGGGATGTGAGGTGCACCACCCTCGGTCGCCAGCCTGTGGACAACTGTCGGGGCGCGGAGCGACACCGCGACGGCGCGAACGGGTCCCGGAACGCACCGAACTGTTGCCCCGATCTGCTCGGGAGCTGCTCGAACGGATTCCGCTGTGAGTCGCTACTTCCCTCGGATGTCCGCTTTCGCCGCTGGGTCAGGCGGTCGCGCGCTGCTCGACGACCGTCCCGTCCTGCTCGACGTGGACCACGAGGACGCCCGCACGCGCCAGGCGCTGCAATGTCGCGACCGACGGCGTCACGTCGCCGCGCTCCAGCCGGGCCACTTGCGGCTGCTTCCAGCCGAGCAGCGCGGCGAACTGTGACTGGGTCAGGCCCCGCTGGGCCCGCTGTGCGACGACGGCGACGCTCACCGCGTTCGCCAGCGCCAGGCGATCGACCTCGGCGACGTAGGCGGGGTCCGCGGCGCGGCGCTCCCCCACGACGCTGTCGTGGCTCTTCAGCTCCGAGACCTTCATCGTCATCACTCCTCCATCTGACCGAGCCGGCGTTCGGCCTCTCGACACGCTCTCGCGAAGCCCCGCTTGTCGGATTCGGCCTCGGGCGCGTATGCCCGACGACAAAGACGTCGCCGAACTGCCGGTACAAGGGCCTCGTCACGCTCCTGCCGCCCCGGGGCCTGAGCTCCCGAAGCTTCTTCGACCCCTCCACGTTGCTACTGTGCGGGTACGGGAGATTCGGTCCCAGCCCCCTCAGCTTCTCCACCGCGTTGTCGACGGCGGCGGCCTCTCTCGCGCTGAGCGCGTGGTACTCGGCCTCGGCTCCGGGGTGGTCCTTCACTTCCCACACGAATCATATGATAACAGTCGTGTTATATCCAGTGGTGGAGCGCGGGTCGCTGGTGGCAATTCGGCGCGGCGCTGTCCGGCTCACCGCGGGGCACACGCAGGTGTAGGTCCTCGCCGTCTCGCAGTTGGCGGTTGTGACCCATGGTCGTTGTCGACCTCCTCAAGTCAGGGCGTCCGACTTCTGTGGCCGAGCAGCCAGAGCGATACCGGCACCACCACGGCGTACACGCAGCCCGCGACCAGCAGCGCTACCCGGGTGTCCGCGGCCCCCAGGAGCGCCGCTCCGCCGAATGCGAGGGCCGAGCCGAGCTTGGAGACGATGGACCACCAGGCGTAGACCCGTCCGAGCCACCGGTCGGGCACCACGGCGGAGACCCGCGCGTCCGCGACGACGTCCTCCGGACCGAACGCGACTCCCCACAGCAGCCAGGCGAGGGCGAGGACCTCCCACGCCGGCACGGCGACGCTGAGGACGACCAGGAGACCGTAGACGAGGTTCGCCACGACCAGGATGACGCGCAGGCTGTATCGCTTCCAGTCGGCGATGCCGGCGAACCACAGACCGGCCAGCGCGCCCACGCTGTAGACCGCGATCGCGTAACCGTAGGCACCCGGCGGGGCGTGGTCGAGGCCGTCGAGGTAGGGGACGGCGACCACCGTCGCGAGCCCGACGAGGAACGACCCGGTCAGGGCCGAGACGAAGGCCAGCCGGGCGTCCCGCGGCACTCGGCCGACGACGCGCCAGTCGAGGCGTCGCGTTTCCCGTCGCTCGCTCCGCTCCAAGAACTCCGGCGCGGGTGACCGCTGCCGGCCAGGGTAGAGGACGATCAGCGCGATGACGAACGCAGCCACGTTCACGCCCAGCGCGAGCTGAATCCCCCCGGCACCGAACAGGAACCCGCCCAGGGCGGGGCCGACGAGGGCGGAGAGCGTCTTGCCGGTCTTGCGTGCCGCGGCCAGCGACTGGAGGTCGTGCCGGTAGGCGGTCCTCAGGCTCGCCTCGGCCGCGGGGTTGTCGAAGGAGCCACTGGCCCCGACCAGGATGCCGAGCAGGGCGAACACCACTGCCTCATCCTGCGGGACGAGCATCAGCGCCACCACCAGTAGCGCCCGCACCACGTAGCTGACCAGCAGGATCCGACGGCGGTCCCACCGGTCGGCCACCGCGCCGCCAAGGGCCGCGAAGGCGGACGCGAACAGCAGCCGGCCGAGGAACGTCCCGGCCAGGGCGACGAGGTCGTTGCTCACGGCGTAGACGCCGAGCGGGATGACGATGAAGGTCGATCCGTCGCCCAGCTCCGAGACGAGGAAGGCCGCCAGCAGCCGTCTACTCTTCGGGCTGCGGAACGGCTCCAGCAGCCGCGCGGCCCGACCCTGCTGTTGTTCACTCACGGTGTGCCCGCACGCGCGTCGTCATTCCGGCGCCGCCAACGGGATCGGTGAACGCGATCGGCTTGCCGGCGGCGCGGGCATAGGCGATCTCCCTGCGTGTGGACTCGCCGATGTACCCGCCGGGATTGACGACCAGAACACGGTCAGCCAGGTCGATCTTGCGCAGGTGCAGAGCGTCCAGCGCGGTCTTCTGCTCGTCAGTGATCGACACGTCCGCTTCCCCTGGCGCGACGACGATGACTCCCGCGAAGGTCAGATCACGGTTCGCCGCGCGCATCTCGTCCACGAACCGAGTAGAGCCACAGATGCAGACGATCTCAGGCCGGTCGGGAACGGCTCGATCCTCCAGTCCAACGGAAGAGTTCACGCTGCCATTCTTCTCCACCGCAAGCCCGTGCCCACCGCCCAGGTCGGGTCCGGCGAGAACGACCCGCAAGCGGAAGTTCCGAAAGAAACATCGCCGATCTGCCCATACTTGGACGCATGACAACACGACCGCTCGTCGCCGTGTCGAAGGCGGCAGCCGGTGATCGGGTGGCGGTACTGTCGCCCGCATTCGCCGCTCCGTCCGTCTCCGAGGCTGTGCACGAGCAGGCGATGCGTCGGCTGCAGGAAGCCACGGGCCTGGTCCCGGTGGAGTACCCGACGACCCGCCTGCGCGGTGCCAGTGCGCAGGCGCGTGCCGCCGACATCAACGCGGCCTTCGCGGACCCGTCGGTCCGGGCGGTGCTGGCAACCGTGGGCGGTGACGACCAGGTGACAGTCATCCGGCACATCGACGCCGGGTTGGTTGGCGCGAACCCGAAGCCGTTCCTCGGATACAGCGACAACACGAACCTGCACAACTTCCTGTGGGGCCTCGGCGTCCCGAGCTACTACGGCGGCTCGACCCAGGTGCACCTCGGCGCCGGTCCCCACATGGACGAAGTACACCGGGTGTCGCTGCAAGCCGCACTGCTGGACGGCGGCGTCCTCGAACTGACCGACCCCGGTGAGTCCGAGGACGTCGGCGTCGAATGGACAGACCCGAGAGCGCTCGTCGAGTTCGGCGTCCGGGAGCCGACCGAACCGTGGGCGTGGGCCGGCCCGTCCGCGGTGGCCGAGGGCCGGACATGGGGCGGATGCCTCGAGGTCATCGAACAGATCGCCCTGGCCGGTCGGATGCCGGCAACAGATGACCTGGTCGGGGCGGTCCTGCTGCTGGAGACCAGCGAGGAAGTCCCGACGACGGAACAGGTGCGGCGGTGGGTGCGGGCCCTCGGCGAAAGGGGCGTGCTCGGATCGGTCACCGGCGTGCTGGCCGCACGTCCCCCGGTCAGCCAGCTCGGATCACCTGCCCCCGCCGCAGAGGAGCGCGCACGGATGCGCGCTGACCAGCGTGACGTGATCATCGAGCAGGTCAGCCGGTACAACCCCGACGCCGTGGTCTGCGTCGGCGTCCCCTTCGGCCACACCCGGCCGCAGTGGATCGTTCCCCACGGCGGCACCATCCGCCTCGACGGCCGCACCAGGACGGTCGTGGCGGACTACAGCTGACCCCCGGTCAGCCACCGGCCGTCGGCCCGTCGGATGACCGAGAGGTTCAGTCGATCGCCTCGTCCCAGGCGGCATCGATCTCGGCCTGCTCTACCTCGTCGACGCGCTGGAGGGCGAGCGCGGCAATCTCGCGCTCGTCGGCGTCGCGGCTCTTGCCCGCCTCGATGTCATCACCCAGCTTCCGGATCATGCTTCCCGTCTACGGTGGCGCGCCCGTCGAGCCGCCCCACGGGCTCCCACAGCCTTCCCGTGACGACCCGTCGTCACCGACGCGTGACCGCCCGGTGTGGCCGGACCACCACCGGGCGCGGCGCCTTCTGGACAACTTCGAGGTCGCGCTGTGGCTTACGCGTGCCCCGCGGCGGCCGATAGGGGGAGTCGGGACTGCCGAGACGGCCGTGACCGATCCGTCATCACGATCGCGTCGTCAGCCCCACCCGAAACACCGTCGTGACTCGATCCCAGGCCCCGGCCCGAGCGATCGAGACCGGCACGCCGTGAGCATCGGGGGGTGTACACGGCGGGACCAGCCCTCATCGGGAATCCGGTGAGCCCAACCACGCCCGACCCCGCGGGCGCCATCGCGGAGACACCTTTCATGACACCTCACGCACGTGACGCACAGATCCGCGACAGCGGACACCACCTCGACTCGACGACACGACGCCCGTCCCGGGCGCTCACCCGCGCTCTCACGGCGGCGACTGCCCTCGCCCTGGTCGTCGGCCCCGGCGCCGGAGCCGCCATCGCGGCACCGGTCTCCCCGACCGCGCCGGACGGCACGCCCTCCTCGGGCACTCCCTGGACCGCGGCCGCGGCGCTGCCGACACAGCAGCTCAGCCCGGCCGCGCCGGCCGCGCCCGCGCGCAGCTCGGCTCCGGGCACCACCCTGCCCCAGCAGTCCGCCCCACTGACCGAGGCCCAGCGGGCCGCCACGGTTGTCACCAAGGGCACCGATCTGGCCGCACTGAAGAAGGAGCAGGGCGCCAACGGCGCCTTCCTGGGACAGAGCGTCAAGGGCCGCGCCTCCGGCGGCGGCCCGGCCCGCACCCAGTCCGGGACGAACTCGAACACCGCCGGGAAGTCGATTCTCAGCTACACCATCCCGTCCGGCGGCGTGCTCGGCATGGACGTCAGCGGCTGGCAGCAGAACGTGAACTGGTCCACCGCCTGGAACCAGGGGTCCCGCTTCGCCTACGTCAAGTCCTCCGAGGGCAACGCCAAGATCAACGACTACTTCGGCCAGCAGTACAACGGTGCGGCTGCGATGGGCATGATCCGTGGGGCATACCACTTCGCCCTGCCCGGGGTCACCTCCGGCGCCAGCCAGGCGGACGCGTTCATCGCCAGCGGCGGTGGCTGGTCCGGCGACGGCAAGACCCTTCCCCCGCTGCTGGACGTCGAGTACAACCCGTACTCCGCCATCGCCGGCGGCAACGTCTGCTTCGGGCTGAGCGGCCCGCAGATGGTGTCCTGGATCAAGGACTTCTCCAACCGGATGCAGGCGCGCACGGGTCGCGCTCCCGCGATCTACACGACCACGGACTGGTGGAGCAAGTGCACGGGCAACAGCACCGCCTTCGGTGACAACCCGCTGCACCTGGCCGCGTACTCCTCCTGGGTCGGCCCGATGCCGGCCAGCTGGTCGACCTTCAGCATCTGGCAGTTCTCCTCCACCGGCCCCTTCGTCGGGGACTCCAACCAGTGGAACGGCTCCTACGCCCAACTGCAGACCTTCGCTCGCGGCGCAGTCGTGCCGCCGGTGCCGCCCGCCGTGGTCAAGCCCGCGCCGGCGCCGAAGCCGAAGCCGGCTCCCAGCGGGCCGTCGATCAAGTCGGCCGCCGACGTCGTCGCCGCCGACAGTGGTGGCACCCTGTGGAACTACCCGGCCGTCGACGGCAAGACCGCCCTCAGTGGGCGTTACCGGATCGGCTCAGGGTGGGCTAGCGCGCGTTCGGTCACGGTGATCGACTGGAACAACGATGGCTACTTCGATCTGCTCGCGCAGTGGCGCAGCGGCATCGTTACCATGTACACCGGTAAGCCGACCGGTGGATTCAACACCCCGCGGATCCTGTTCACCGGTGGCATGGCCGGTGCCCAATTGACGGTGGGCTACTGGATCGCCAGCAGCGCCAGTCCGCAGATCCTGTCCCGGAACACGGACGGCACCGTCACCCTGTGGAGGTACACGGACGGCGGGTACGTCTACAACGCGGGAACCATCGGGCGGGGCTGGAACGGCCTGGACATGACCATGGTCGATTTCGACGGCGACGGTTACCAGGACATCCTGGCCCGTCGAGGAAACGGCGACTTGGCGCTGTACCGCGGCAACGGGCGAGGCTCCTTCGTCGGCGAGGCTCGACGCGTCGTCGGATGGGGCTGGAACGCGATTACCGCCCTGTCGATCACGAGCGGGTTCGCCACCGATGGCAGCACCGGCATCAACGCTCGCCGTACCGACGGCACCCTCCAGCATTACCCGCTGAGTGGCAGGGGCGGCTGGGGCACTCGCACACAGATCGGCAACGGAGGCTGGAACCCCATGCTGATCGCTGGTGGGGAGACCATCCGGGCAAACTGACCCGGCGATCGGGGATGGGCCGGTGTGACACGTTCACACCGGCCCATTCTCATGTTGGCGACGGTTGATCGTCGTGCGGTGTCGCCCACATTGTCATGCCTCGCGACCGTGCACGGTAGTCTCGATGGGCCGTTGTCCTCCACAGAAAGTCAGTGCGATATGACCTGGATCGACGCTACGCCGCCCTTACTCGGGAGCATCGTCATACTTCTCCTTCCGGGCATCGTCGTCGGCTTGGCCAGTGGAGCGCGACCATGGTTGGCCATCGGCGCCGCACCAGTGCTCAGTGCCGGAGTTCTCGGGGTCGGCGCGATGACGACACAGATGGTGTCGCTTCCCTGGTCCCTGAGCAGCGCAGCACTGGTATCCGTAGTCGCTGCAGTTCTGTGTCTCGCGACCAGGCTGGCGGTGCTTCGTCTGCGACCTACTCGGGTTGACGACACGGTCGGCACCAGTCTCCCGGTTGATCGACGGAGTGTAGCGGCGACAATCATCGGCGTGCTGGTGGGCGGCGGCATCGTGGGTTTCCGCTTGACCCAGATGTTCATCGCGCCCGAAAATGTGTCGCAGACTCCGGACAATCTGTTCCACCAGAACGCCCTGCGGGTGATCGAGGAGACGGGCCGCGCATCCTCCCTCACCCTGGGTAACCTCGACCCCACAGCGACGGGCATCTCGTTTTATCCGGGCGTCTGGCACGACATGACGGCGCTCATCATGAGTACGTTCGGGCTCTCGACCGCGGTCGCGTCGAACCTGATGTCCATCGTGATCGGCGCCGTGTTCTGGCCACTCTCCATCGTGCTCCTGCTGCGCGTCTTTTTCGGACGCAACATGCTGCTGATGGTGGCGGGCGGTCTCCTCAGCGCCTTCTTCGGCATCTTCCCCTATGTGCCTCTGTTTTTCGGCGTTCTGTACCCGAACTACCTGGCGATGGCGCTCTTGCCCGCGCTACTGGCTCTCATAGCCGCTGCCCTCGGCGTCTCCCGAGACCTGGACTCGCCTCTACCCGCTCGGTTACTGCTCGGTGCAATCGCATCCGTGGGGACCTTTCTGGCTCATCCCTCCATCGGTTTGTTGGCAATGGCGGCGAGTTGTCCGCTGCTGATCTTCTGGTCCGTCCGCGTCACCCGCACGTCTCGCTTGCGGTGGCGGGTGGCCGTCCCCACGGTGGTCGGGGTGAGTTATGTGGCGATTGTCTGCCTTCTGTGGGCTCGTCTCCGGCCGTCCGCCGCAGCGTCGGGGTGGAAGCCCTTTCAGACGGTCGCGCAGGCCGTCGGCGAGGCCGTCAGTTCCGCCCCGGTCGGTCGGCCGTTTCCCACGGCGCTGACGATCCTCACCGTGCTGGGCATCTGGTTCCTACTACGTCGACGCGACGCACCGGCGATCAGCTTGGTGGTGATCTGCGCCCTCACGATGTGGTTCTACGTTGTCTCCGCGTCGTGGCGGCCCGATTCGGTGCGGGACGCCATCACGCGCGTTTGGTACAACGACTCGTTCCGTACGGGTCCGCAGATCGCCGCAGTGGTCGCCCCGGTCGCGGCTTACGGACTCGCGGTTATCCTCATGCTTCTAGCTCGTTCTGTCTGTCGCGCGACCGGGCGGCTGCGTCGGCCGGTTCGCCAACTCAGCGCCACCGCGCTCGTCATCGTGTCCGCCGTTGCGGTCACGGCCTGGGGGCAGGACTACTCGGTGTCGTACGGGCAGATCATCGGTCAGGGCAATTACCGATTCAACGATCACTCGCCCCTGCTGAACACCGATGAGGCGCAAGTGGTTTCCCGCCTGAACAAAACCGTGGCGCCAAACTCAGTGATCGCCAACGTGCCCGGCGACGGCAGCGGCCTGATCTACGCGATGACAGGGCAACGGACTGTGCTGATGACCGCACAAGCGACCCCCACAGGGGACGCGAAGCAGATCTACGACCGTCTCGGCAACGTCCAGAGCGATCCGAGTGTCTGTCGAGCGGTCGACGCGACACGGATACGGTACGTCGCCGCTTTCGGCTCCGAGGTCAATCTCATGCGGCACGACTATGCGGGGTTCCGGGGCCTGGAGAACAATCCGGGTGTGACCTTGGTCGACTCCGCTGGCCAAGCGCGTCTCTACCGCATCACCGCATGTGACGAGTCGGCCAGTTGAACCTCGTTCAACCGTCGTGCGCCCGCCCCTGCGGGTTGAACGACGGACCTGAGACTGACCCAGCGTCAGCGGTCGATGGTGCCGTGTTCGGCGAACTCCTCGGGCGTCACGACCTCATCGATCGCGATTCGACGCGCGAGTTGCGTGACCGTTGACTCCATGTGCCGGAACCGTTGGAAGCTCGTCGCCATGTACACCAGGAAGCTGACGATCAGTGCGTAGAGCACCAGGTCGGTGCCGCGACCGATACCCAGCAGGCGCGCCAGCCGGGTGAGCAGTTCTGGGAATACCACCGACAACGCCGCCACGAGGGCGAAGACCATCAAAAAGATGCGCCGGATGGCGAGATGACGGGCGTTGATGCCGCCGCGCATCAGCGCGACTGACATCCCGACCACCGCAAGGACGAGAACTAGCTGGACGAGGATCTGCACGATGTCACCTGAAGAATAGATCGGCGAGGATGTTGACCGAGTTGAGGAGAGACTGTCCCTTGGCCTTGGAGTAGTCGGTGTAAACGATCTCCACCGGCTGTTCCTCCCACCGCACACCCATGGCGGCCACCTGGTGGATGAGCTCGGACGCGTGCGCCATCCGGTTCTGTTGAAGGTTCAGCCGGCGCGCCGCCACGGCAGCGAAGGCCCGCAATCCGTTGTGGGCGTCCGTCAGATCCATACCAGTGCTCATCCGTGACTGGATGGCGGCGGTGCGCAGCACGATACGCTTGGGCGTGGACAGCTTAGTGCGCTTGTCCAGGAACCGCGAGCCGAGGACGACGTCGACCTCACCGCTGCGGATCCGATCTGCCATCCTCCGGGCGTCCTGCACTCGGTGCTGACCGTCGGCGTCAAACGTGATGACGCAATCCAACTCAGGATCCTGAGCTGCGTAGCTGATGCCGGTCTGAAGCGCGGCGCCCTGACCGAGATTGACCGGGTGCTTGACCACGACGGCACCTGCGCTGCCCGCCACGCGCACCGAGTCGTCCGAACTCCCGTCGTCGACGCAGACGACGAACGGAAAATGCTCATGCAGACCCTCAATGACCCTGCCGACCACCGATCCCTCGTTGTACATCGGGATGACGATCCAAGTCCGGCTCACTGCCCAAGTATCCCACAGCGGGGATCGACGACATCGCACCCACCCGGCGGCGCTGCCACATGGCAACGGTCGGTACGGTTGCCATAAGGCTGGCGAGCACGAGCACCACGCCACAGTACACTCGATGGGTGCCCACGCTGTACCGCCGTACCGACGTGTCTCGATCGAGCATCCGGGCTATGCCGTCCCGATGGATGTACGGGCTGCTCGGAAGTTTCTCGCAGGGGCTCACCCGCTTCCTGTACAGCGTGCTCATCGGTCGCTTCCTCGGGGCGGCCGACTTGGCGAACATCAATTCGGCGATCAGTCTCGCACTGTTCCTCAGCCTCCTGTGGCCGACGTCCGCGGGGCAGGCCGCCACCCGCTTCGTCGCCCAGTTGCGGGGCGAGCAGCGACCCGACCAGGCGCAGGCGGTCGCGAATCACCTCGGCGTCAGAATGCTCGGCGTGTCGGTGCCGCTCGCGGCGCTCAGCGTCGGAATCTCGATCACCGTTCTGCATCTGGACGTCGCCACCGCGTCGTGTGCCGGCCTACTGTTGCTCGGTTACGCGGGCTGGTCGTTCACCCGAGGCGTGCAGTACGGGGCGGGGCAGATTGTGCGATCCGCCCTGTGGGATGTCGCCGGATCCCTCGCTGCCTTGGTCATGCTGGCGGCGGTCCTTATCGCCGGGCTACAACCTTTCCTGCTCCTGCCGTTGGCGCTCAGCTACGGCCTCTACGCCGTCGTCTGCTGGCCGGCACCGTCCACCGCCGTCGTCGACACCGCGCTGCTGTCGTCGATCAACGCGTTCGTGCGGTACGGCGTGCTGGGTACGCTCTCCAGCGCCGGGATGCTGCAGTTGTCCATGCTCGCCGCGAATATGGCGGGAACCGGAGTGCAGGCAGGCATGTATGCGGCAGCGCTGAGCTTGGCGACTCCGGCCACCATGCTCGCCCGAACGGGCAGTCAGGTGCTCTTCCCTGCTATGGCCGAAGCGGGCGGCCGCAACGACGCTCAGACGATGCGGCACCAGACCGACGCGGTGACCCGCGCTCTGGTCGTTGCCATGCCCGCCGTCTTCGGCGGCCTCGCGCTGGCCAGTCCGCTCCTCATCGATGTCCTGTACGGCCAACGCTTCGCCGGCGCGCAAGATATTCTTCCGGTCCTGTTGATCGCCGTCATGTTCACAACAATCCCCGTAGCGGCAGTCAACCGCTTGAACGCGACCGGGATCAGGGGTGCGCGGTTCGTCTCGATCGTCGCGGCTTGCGGCCTCCTCGTGGCCTTCGCGCTATGGCTGGTCTTCGGGCCCGTCGCCGGAGTGCTTGGTGTAGCTCTGGGGTATCTCGTGGCGACGTCCGCAACGTCGCTCGTCATGGTCATCCGGTGTTGGCGCATGGAGCATCACCAGTGGACGGGTGTCGTGCTCCGCTTCACCGTGAGCTTGCTCCTGTTGGCGAGCGGTGTCATCTTCACCAATGTCGCCGATCCGCCCCACTGGGTCGGGATCGTTCTGTCGGTCAGCTTCGTCGGCGTGTGGACACTGGTCAATTTCCGCGAAATCCGGACGCTGCGTGCGGCACGACCTCGGCCCACGACGCCCACCGGCGTTCAGCGTTCCGCTGCCTCACGGTAGATCGCGTGCAGTTCGTCGCAGCTGCCCCGCAGACTGCGGTCGCGGCGGACGAACCGAACGGCATCACGACGCAGTTCCTCCCGCACGCCGGACTGCATCGTCAGGACCTGAGTGACCGCATCGGCCAGCTGACCGACTGACCCTTCATCCACCTGCTGACCACTGAGCGGGTCCGTCATCTCCGGCAGGCCTCCGCTGCGGGTCGTGACGATCGGGGTCCCACACGCCTGCGCTTCGAGAGCCACCAGTCCCGCCGACTCGCCGCGCCCGTCAACAGTCCGGCTCGGCACCACTTGCAGGGTTGCACGTTGCATCCACGCACGGACGTCACGCCGATCTGCGGTACCGACGACCCTGATGTGTGGGTGCAGCCGAGCGACATCGTCGATCCGGGATCGGAACGGGCCGTCTCCGATGACGACCAACTCGTGGTCATGCTGGGTCTGCACCGTCTCCGACGCGGCCAGAAGATCAACAATGCCCTTCTGCTCGTTGAGTGCTCCAACGAAGAGCACGACCGGGCGTCCGCCAGTCGATCCTTCTGGACTGGGCTGGAAGAACTCGGTGTCCACTCCCTGGTAGTGGACCTGTAGGCGGGCGGAGTCGAAACCGGCGCGGAGCGCATGGTCTGCCAGGTAGGTGCTCACGGCGAGCGTCCGCGTCCCGTACCGGGCGACGAGATCCACGTTGCGGGAGTGCCAGCGGCCCATGGCTCCCCGAGCCGGGCGCAGCCGGGCGAAGACGTCCGCCCCATGCAGGGTGGTCACGAGCGGAACGCCTAGTAGCCGCCGGGCCGCGCGCACCGCAGGCCAAGACCAGGTAGCGAAGTGCTGATGGACCACGTCCGGCCGCCAGGCGACGACAGCGTGGACCATGGCTGGCATGAAGAACGGGATCAACCACTCCCGCTGGGCGAATGGGGCGCTATGGAAGGGCACCATCTCGGTGACGGGTACGTCGACATGCGGATCGGTGACCTCGGCGGCCAGCGTGAAGACCCGCCAGTCCAGCTCATCGCGCATGCGTTCTGCGTGCGCCACGGCGAAGTAGGTAGGTGGCACCAGCAACGTGCTCTTCGTCAGTGCGACCCGCATAGGAGTGAGCCTACCGTTCCCCGCTGAGTAGACTTGGTGTGCCCCGTTCCCCCCGTCGACGCGAAAGGCCCTCACGGCCCATGCCTCGCATTCTGTGCATCTCCTTCTCCGACATTCGTGCCGATTCGCGGGTGTTGCGTCAGGTCGGAGTGCTCGCGGAGTTCGGTGAGGTGACCACGCTCTCCTACGGCGACCGGCCTGACGCCGCGACAGAACACCTGCGGATCGACGAGTCGCTGCCGTCGCTGCCGCAGACGCCGAGCGGCGTCTTCCGCCTCCTTCTACGCCGGTATGCATCCCTCGAATTGACCGCGCCGGCTGTTGCCGCCGCCCACCGTTTGGCGCAATGCGAACAATTCGACTTGATCGTCGCCAACGAGGCCCGTGCCGTGCCGTTGGCGCTGCGGCTGTCGGCCGAGCTGGGGAAGGTGCCCGTTTGGGGCGACCTGCACGAGTGGGCGCCTGAGGAACGCGTCCACGTCCTTTCGTGGCGGCTGCTGATCAAGCCGTTCATGACCGACGTCTGCCGCCGGTACCTGCCGCGTCTGGACGCGGTGACCGCCGTCAACGAGCCGATCGCCCAGCTGTACCGGGAGCGGTTCGGCATCGCTTGCGACGTCGTGCGCAACGCCGCCCCCTACCAGGCCCTCACCCCGTCCGCGCCCGCGCAGGACATCCGGCTCGTGCACAGCGGCGGCGCGGTGCCTGGGCGCAATCTCGAGGGCACCATCGACGCCGCCATCGCCCTCGGCGAGGGCTACACGCTCGACCTCTACCTCGTGAAGGCGCGCGACGGCGGCAAGTACTGGACCGAGCTGAAGGAACGGGCCTCCGCCTCGGACCGGATCACCTTCCACGACGCCGTCGCCCCCGCGGATTTGGCCCGCACCCTGAACCAGTACGACATCGGCATCTTCAGCCTGCCGCCGCGCACCGTCAATCACCGGTTCATGCTGCCCAACAAGTTCTTCGACTTTGTCCAGGCTCGGCTCGCCGTGGTGTTCGGCCCCTCCCCCGTCACCACCGAACTGATCGAGGAGCACGGGCTCGGCGCGGTGGCCGAGGACTTCTCCACGGAGAGCCTCGTCCGCACCGTCCGCGGCCTGAGCCGCGAGCAGATCAGGGCAGGTAAGCAGCACGCCGACGAGGCGGCGCACGAGCTGTCCTCGGAACGCGAGGAGGAGGTCGAGCGCACGATCCTGCGCCGCCTGCTGCCCGCGACGTCCGACCCCGCCCAGGCATGAAAACAAGGCGTGAAACCGGAAGGAACCATGAAGATCCTCAGCGTCGTCGGCGCTCGCCCCCAGTTCGTCAAGCTCGCCCCCATCGCCCGGGCTATGGAGGGACGAGCGGAACACGTGATCGTGCACACCGGTCAGCACTACGACGAGCTGATGAGCGACGTCTTCTTCCGCGACCTCGGCATCCCCGAGCCGGACGAGAACCTCGCCGTCGGCTCCGGTAAGCACGGCGCCCAGACCGGAGCCATGCTCGCCGGCCTTGAGGGCCTGTTCGAGAAGCACGCGCCCGACGTCGTCCTCGTCTACGGCGACACCAACTCGACGCTCGCCGCCGCGATCGCCGCCGTGAAGATCCACCTCCCGGTCGCGCACCTGGAGGCCGGCCTGCGGTCCTTCAACCGGCGGATGCCCGAGGAGCACAACCGGGTACTCACCGACCACGCGGCCGACCTGCTGCTCGCCCCCACGCAGGTGGCCGTCGACCACCTGGCCTCGGAGGGCCTGGGCGAGCGCACCGTGCTCGTCGGAGACGTCATGACCGACGTGCTGTTCGCCGTCCGAGACCGGCTCGACGCCTCCCCACTGCCCCTGCTGGAGGGACTCCTGGAGGGCGAGTACTACGTCGCCACCATCCACCGGCCTGACAACACCGACGACGCCGCCCGGCTGCGGGCCGTCGTCGAGAACCTGGCGAGCCTGAGCAAGCCCGTCCTGCTGCTCGCCCACCCACGGCTGCGCAAACTCGCCGACCAGCACGGGATCGACCTCACGGCCGGGTCCATCACGGCGACGACGCCGCTGGCCTATCCGGCGCTCGTGGACGCGGTCCGGCGCAGCGCCGGCGTGGTCACCGACTCCGGTGGCCTGCAGAAGGAGGCGTTCCTGCTGCGGGTCCCGTGCACGACGATCCGCGCGGAGACGGAGTGGGTGGAGACGGTCGAGCTTGGCTGGAACGCCTTAGTCAGCGCGGACCTTAGCGTCTTGGCCAGCACCGTGGAGCGGCTTGCTCCGGCGCCGACCGACGCGACGCCCTACGGCGACGGCCACGCCGCCGAGCGCACGGTGGAGGCGTTGCTGGCACACGGCAGCCACTGACGCCGAAAGCGGCCCAGCCTTTCAGCGGGTCAGCGCAGGACGGCGAGCACCATGTCGGCGGCGAGCTCACCGGACGCGGCGAGCGAGGCGTTCTCCCGCACCCACGCCATCCGGTGCTCCCGCTGGGCCGGCGACGAGGAGGCGGTCAGCCGCTCCTCGATCGCGGCGGCGACGGCGTCGGGCGTGTGGTCGACGGCGTCGCCGAGCTCGTTGTCCGCCACCACGGCAGCACCGGCGCCCTTCCCGGCGAAGATCACCGGGGTCCCGCAGGCGGCCGCGGCGTAGATTTTGGTCGGCTTGGCGAAGTCGTACCCCTGGTCCGGCTTGATGCTGACCAACGCGGCACGCGCCCCGCTGATCCAGGCGGCCGCCTCGGCCGGCGGCACCACCCCGCCGAACACCACGTTCTGCGGGCAGAGGCGGGCGGCCAGTTCCCGCAGATGCACCTCGTCGGTGCCCTGACCGAAGAACCGCAGTTGCGCGCGAGGATGTCGGCGGGCGACGATCGCCATCGCCTTGACGAACACGTCCGCCCCCTGCCACTCGGACATGGTGCCGGTGTACACCACGTAGGGATCGCTCCCGGACACGGCGGGTGAAGCGGTCGGCCGGAAGACGTCCGTGTCGACGCCGTTGCCCACCACGGCGACCCGCTCGGGTGGGACCCCGAAGGCCCCGACCTGCTCGCCGACGACGTCGGAGACGGCGATGACCATCGCGGCGTGCCGTAGCACGCGCCCCTCCACGGCCCGCATGATCCCGATCACCGGAGCCGGGACGGTCATGGCGGCCAGAGCATCCGACCACACGTCCGCCGCGTAGTAGACGTACGGTCGGTGTCGCAGCCACGAGGTGAGCGCGACCACCGCCCCGGTCGTGGGCGGCGGCTCGGAGACGACGACGTCGGCGTCGGTGACCAGGAGTCTGAAGAACGCCGGGATGTCGTAGCTGAGGTACTGCACGTACCCCCGGACGTTGCCACCTCGGTCGCGCAGCACGGGCCAGCGGCGCACCCGTGCGGGCACGGCCGGGACGGGCAGTGCCCGCGGGGGTGTCGTCGTGAGCACCTGCACTCGTGCCCCGCGGCTGTCCAGCCCGTTCACCAGCGCCCGGAGCCGGAACGCAGCGGCGGCGACGTCCGGGACAAAGACCCGGCTGGCGACCACGACACGAGGGGCCGTGGTCGGCTTCACGAGGCGGTCAGCCTCTCGGTCTGCCTGGACGTCGCCGACGCGATCATCGCCTCGGCCACCCGCAGCGTGTCGAGGCCCTCGCGCATGGTCACGACGTTGTGCGCCTTCCCGAGGATCGCGTCCCGGAAGGCCTCGTGCTCCACCCGCAGCGGCTCGCGCTTGGCGATGGCCAGGCGGGTGACGTTGCCCTCGGAGACCCCGCGGAAGTTGGAGACTGCCTCCCACTCGGTCTTGACGGAGCCGTTCTCGTAGAAGGTCAGGTCGGCGGTGAGGGTGTCGGCGACGAAGGCGCCCCGCTCCCCCGTGACGACCGTGACGCGCTCCTTCATGGGTGAGAGCCAATTGACCAGGTGGCTGGTCATGATGCCGTTCTCGAGGGTGCCGACGGCGGCGACCATGTCTTCGTGCGGCCGGCCGGACTGGGTGGTGGTGCGCGCGCTGACCGAGGTGAACGGGGACTGCACGAGCCACGCGGTCAGGTCGATGTCGTGGGTGCCCAAGTCCTTGACGACGCCGACGTCGGCGATCCGGGCCGGGAACGGGCCCTGCCGCCGGGTGGCGATCTGGTACACCTGTCCCAGGTCGCCGGCCTCGATCCGGGCCTTCAGCGACTGCAGCGCCGGGTTGAAGCGTTCGATGTGCCCTACGGCGCCGACCAAGCCTCGTGAGTTGAAGGCCTCGACGAGTCGCTGCCCTGCGGGCACCGAGGAGGCGATGGGCTTCTCCACCAGCACGTGCACGCCGGCCTCGGCGAGGGCGAGCCCGACCTCCTCGTGCAGACCGGTGGGCACGGCGACCACGGCCATGTCGATCCCGGCGGCGATGAGGTCGTCGACTCCCCCGAGCAGCGGGAGCGTCCCGGCCGCACCGTGCGGGTCACCGTGGGCGTCGGCGACGGCGACCAGGTCGACGCCGTCGAGCTCGCGCAGGACGCGCGCGTGGTTGCGGCCCATCATGCCCAGGCCGATCAGACCGGCACGCAGGTTCGCCATCAGGCACCCGCCGTCGCGAGGGCGTTGACGGCGGTGACGATGCGGTCCAGGTCCTCCGCATCAAGCGACGGGTGCACCGGCAAGGAGAGCACCTGGTCCGCCGCGATCTCGGTGTTGGGCAGGTCCTCGGTCCGGTTGAAGGAGGGCAGCCGGTGGTTCGGCACCGGGTAGTACACGCCGGAGCCGATGTCGTACTGCTCGCGCAGGGCCTTCGCGAAGCCGTCCCGGTCCTCCGGCACCCGGATCGTGTACTGGTGGTACACGTGCACCGCACCGTCGGCGACGGCCGGGGTCGCCACGTTGCGCAGGTGCTCGGTCAGGAACGCGGCGTTGGCCTGCCGGGTCGCGGTCCAGCCCTCGACCTTGGTCAGTTGGACCCGGCCGATCGCGGCGTGCAGGTTGGTCATCCGGGCGTTGAAGCCGACGAGCTCGTTCTCGTACTGCTTCTCCATGCCCTGGTTGCGCAGCAGCCGCAGCCGACGCGCCACGTCCGCGTCCGCGGTGGAGACCATGCCACCCTCCCCCGACGTCATGTTCTTCGTCGGGTAGAGGCTGAACACGCCGAACGTGCCGAACGTGCCGACCTTCTGCCCGTGCAGGCTCGCGCCGTGCGCCTGGGCGGCGTCCTCGAACAGGGCGATCCCGTGCTTCTGCGCGAGTGCCTGGAACCGGTCCGCGGCGAACGGATGACCGTACAGGTGAACGGGCATGATGCCCTTCGTCTTGCCCGTGATCAGGGAGGCCACGTGGTCGACGTCGAGGCCGTAGTGGTCCAGCTCGATGTCGGCGAAGACCGGGGTGGCGCCGGTCAGGGCGACCGAGTTGCCGGTGGCGGCGAAGGTGAAGGAGGGGACGATGACCTCGTCACCGGGGCCGATGCCGGCGGCGAGCAGACCCAGGTGCAGGCCCGAGGTACCGGAATTGACGGCGACGGACGCCCGGCCGTCCAGCAGGACCTCGCTGAACTCCTGCTCGAAGGAAGCGACCTCCGCGCCCTGCGCCAGCATCCCGCTGGCCAGGACCGCGTCCACCGCGCGGCGCTCCTCCTCCCCCACGATGGGCCTGGCGGCGGGAATGAAGTCCTTACTCATGCGTTCTCCTCCGACTCGGTGAGCTCCTCACCGTTCTGCACGTACGTGTCCCCGGTCTGCGGGCACACCCACCGACCGTCCTGCTCACGCAGCGGGTGGCCGGCCTTGCCCACCCAGCCGATCCGGCGGGCCGGGACCCCGGCCATCAACGCGAACGCGGGCACGTCCTTGACCACCACGGCACCGGCGGCGATCGTCGCCCACCGGCCGATCGTCACGGGAGCCACGCACACGCTGCGCGCCCCGATCGAGGCCCCGTCCTGGATCGTCACGCCGACGGGCGTCCAGTCGTGGGCGCTCTTGAGCGACCCGTCCGGGCTGATCGAGCGCGGGTAGGTGTCGTTGGTCAGCACCACCGCGGGACCGATGAAGACACCCCGGCCCAGCACGGCCGGCTCGTACACCAGCGCATAGTTCTGGATCTTCGTGTTCTCCCCGATCGTCACGCCCGTGCCCACGTAGGCTCCGCGGCCGACGATGCAGTTCGCGCCGAGGACCGCGTCCTCGCGAACCTGGGCCAGGTGCCAGATCTTCGTCCCGTCCCCGAGCGTGGCACGCTCCGAGACATCGGCGCTCTCGACGACGTCAGCCATGTCCCTCTCCTCCCTCATGTGCTGAGTGTTCTGTGTCCGGCTCAGGCGGCCGGGCGGCCGATCACCCGGTAGGTCACGCCCGGCCACGCCTCGGGCGAGGACACCCGGCGCCCGTCGATGAACGTGCGGATGCCCGGCAGGTCCGCCGGGGACAGGGATCGGTATTCGGCGTGGTCGGCCTGCACCACCGCCGCGTCGACCGGCTCGCCCAGGTGGTACGGCATGAAGCCGAGCTTGCCCAGCTCCTCGTCGGTGTACATCGGGTCGTGCACGAGAGCGGTGGCGCCCCGTTCGGTGATCGAGGTGACGGCGTCGAACACCCCGGAGAACGCCGTTTCCTTCACACCCCCGCGATAAGCGGCGCCGAGGACGACGACGCGCTGGCCGGTCAGGTCACCGTGCGCGCCCTCGAGCAGGCCGACCGTGAAGTCCGGCATCCCGGCGTTGGCCTCCCGGGCCGCACGCACCACGGTGGCGTCCGGGTCGTTCCACAGGTACAAACGCGGGTAGACCGGGATGCAGTGACCGCCGACGGCGATGCCGGGCTGGTGGATGTGGCTGTAGGGCTGCGAATTGGACGCCTCGATCACGTTGTAGACGTCGATACCGTTCTGCCCTGCGAACCGGGCGAACTGGTTGGCCAGACCGATGTTCACGTCCCGGTAGGTGGTCTCGGCCAGCTTCGCCAGTTCGGAGGCCTCCGCGGACCCCAGGTCCCACACGCCGTTGGGGCGGGCCAGGTCGGTGCGCTCGTCGAAGTCGAGCACCGCCTCGTAGAACTCGCTGGCCCGCTGCGCGCCGACCTCACTCAGGCCGCCGACCAACTTGGGGTACTTGCGCAGATCCTCAAATACCCGGCCGGTGAGCACCCGCTCCGGGGAGAAGACAAGGTGGAAGTCCTTCCCCTCGGTCAGACCGGAGATCTCCTCCAACATCGGCTTCCACCGGGTGCGGGTGGTACCGACGGGCAGCGTCGTCTCGTACGAGACCAGCGTGCCCGGGGTCAGATGCTCGGCTAGCGAACGGGTCGCCGCGTCCATCCAGCCGAAATCGGGGCGCGCCTGCGCGTCGACGAACAACGGCACCACCAGCACCACCGCATCGGCGCCGGGAACGGCGTCGGCATAGTCCGTGGTCGCTCGCAACCGCCCGGCCGGCACGAGCTCCGTCAGCTTTTCCTGCAGGTGCGCCTCGCCCGGGAACGGCTCACGCGCCTCGTTGACCTGGTCCACGACCGCGTGATTTACGTCGACGCCGACGACGTCGTGCCCCTTCGACGCGAACTGAACGGCCAGCGGCAGGCCGATCTTCCCCAGAGCGATCACTGCGATCTTCACGAATCGGCTACCTGTTCTCCTGCGTTCCATGGTCCGGGATGTTCACGGCCACCCCTGATGAAGCCCCCGTCAATGGTAGCGGGCGGCGTCGGCCTCCCGGCGCACCGGCGCACCGGGAGGGGCCGGTCACGACGTAGGGATCAGCGCCTTCGTCCGCGAAGGACGATCACGTCGCCGTGGGTTCCATATCCGAGAACTGCTGCGTCATGAGTAGTTCCGTCGAAGGTGAGGATGAGTGGCTCGTCGTCGGGGTCGATCACCAGCGGATGAGGGATGTTCGTGAAATACGGGGCGGCGAGGAGATCGACCTGGGCCATGCGTGCGTCATATATCGGATAGTCACTGGCGTCACCGTCGCTCGCGAGCACGTACAGGCGCCCGTTCAGCAGCGTCAGCAGCGTTCCTTCAGTCTGTTCACGGGTTGTATCGCTACCAACGTGTTCGAGGGGACCGTCCCAGTTGACTCCGCGGGCGGAACGTGCCAAGGCCGGACGGAAGCTGAACCGGGGGTCATAGGAAGTGCATTCCACAAATGCGAGCCACCACCGACCGGCGTGGTGCAACAGGGAGGGGTCCCAGGCGTCGAAAGCCGTGGGCAGATCCCAACGATTCGATTCGAGAACGTGGACACCCTCGAGCACCTTCTCCTCGGTCGTCGCCCAGCGAACGTGAGCATTTCTGTCGAAATCACCCCAGGAGCTCACGCCGACGACGAACGTGCCGCCACCGCGAAGGATGAAACCGGCATGGTCACCGAGACGTCTGCCGTTTCTGTCGAAGAACACATGGCTTTCCAGTCGCAGGTCAGCGGGATCCTCCTTGGAGAAGGAAAAAACCGCCCAATGTGCGGTGGGGAAGAAGCCCGGCCCGGCACAGGTCGCGGTGATCCAGAGCCTCCCGTGATTACGGACCGGCTCTCCGTCCATGTCGCGGACGAGTTGGGGGTCGCGTACACCGAGGTAGCCGAAGTAGCCGGCCCGCACCCGTCGGAAGTCGCCCTGATAGAACAGACGGGAGGTAGTCAGTAGAGCAGCGTCGCGTAGATCGATCCCCGCGTTCCCGCCACAGGGGTGCGTGAGCAGCACGCGCCAAACGGCCCCATCCCATCGCCACAGCGTCACGATGTTCTCCGTGATGCTGACCGCCGTGCGAAATCCCTCGCCTGGGAACATGGTCTGTGTCAACACGGTTGCGGTTCTACCCGCAAGCTTCAGCATGATTCGCGCCCGACCGGATTCAGCGTTGTAATCAGCCCAGACATCACCGACCCTTGTTTCGATGCCGGCTGCGGAGAGAACCGCGTCTTCCTGCGGTGTCAACTCCACCGTCAGAAAGGGAGCGAGCAGATCAGCGTCGACGCGGCACGGCTCGTCGGTCTGCAAACCTTCCGCGTCGAACAGAAGACCACTCGCAGGCAGCAACTCAAAGGGCCGGAATCGACTTCGTTCCACGAACTCGAGCCCCGACCAGCCGTTCCCGGTGTGCGGAGGTCTGCCAGCGAGCTGGCGAACTGCGTCGACGATGCGACCCGTCGAAGCCGACATTCGCGTGCGAATGGAACCCATGGCCGTAACGATAACCGAGACTCTGATCTGCCGGTCCGTGGCACTCCGGTCCTTCGCACGCCGGTCGGTGTGACCACGTCCGAGTACACTCGAGCACCATGCATCTGGGCCGGGGTACAGCATTCTGATCGAACGGATTCCCGGCCGGGACACTGGACGTGGTGAGGCAGGTCACCGCGCTCTCGTCGTCCTTGTGCTGCTCTGGCCGGAAGCGAGGACGAATGCGGCGTCGAAGTACATCGCGTCCGCGCGGGGCGGACGATTCCGACTCGCCGCGGCGTCGGCGTGGACGATGAGTCTGCAAGAGCCCGCCGTGATGGTCCTGTTGGCGGGTCTCGGTGCCGCGTACCGGCGACCGTCCGGGATCTCGACGTCCACAGCCCTGCTCGTGGTGAGCTTGTCGCAACGGGGCATCGAGGTGAGTGTCGCCTTGGTCGCGGTTTGGCTGCTGCTCTTCCGACGCCAAGTGGCCGTGGCGTGGCATGTACTGCCCGTGGGCAAGACGGTGCCAGCCGCTGCGCTGAGCGCACCGACGCAGTTCCGGATCAGTCCTCGCCGCGGAGCCGCTTGATCGCGTCCGTCACCGACCCGTCCACGACCTTGCGTCCATGTTCGAGCAGAATGCCCCGATCGCAGATGTCGGCGACCTTGTCCAGCTCGTGGCTGACAACCACGAGGGTGTGCCCGGCGGCGATCAACTCGGCGATCTTGTCCATGCACTTCTTCTGGAACGGCTCGTCGCCGACGGCAAGGATCTCGTCGACCAGGAAGACGTCGGGGGTCGTGTGGATGGCCACGGCGAACGCGAGCCGCAGGTACATGCCCGACGAGTAGAACTTCACCTCGGTGTCGATGAACTGGCCGATCTCGGAGAACTCAACGATGGCGTCGAACTTCTCGTCCAGCTCACTCGCGGTCATACCCAGGATTGCGCCGTTGAGGTAAACGTTGTCCCGGCCGGTTAGATCGGGATGGAACCCGGCCCCCACCTCGATCAGTCCGGCGACGCGACCGCGCGTCGCGACCAGGCCGGAATCGGGCATCATGACACCGGAAATCATCTTGAGCATCGTCGACTTTCCCGAGCCGTTCAGACCGAGCAGGGCGACGGCCTCTCCCTCGTGGACGTCGAAGGACACGTCGTCGATCGCCGTGAACTTCTCGGAGAGGTCGCCGCGACGACCCTTGATCAGCCACATGAAGGCTTCCTTCATGGACCGGGTGTGCCGGAGGACGAAGTCCTTCCGCACGTCCCGCACGGTGATCGCCAGCGGGGTGGCTGTCACGGGCTGACGCGCGGTAGAGCGCGATGCGTCGGGCCGCGGTTCAGAGTTCCTGGGCAAAACGCCCCTCCAGACGGGAAAACATCAGGCTGCCGACGAGCAGGGTGAGCAGGGCCACCAAAGCGGCCAGCGGCGTCCACACGGTGAACAGGTGGGGCGGCACTTCGAGCACGACGCCGAAGCGGCCGTCCACCGTGCCGCGCCACCAGCCGAAGTGGAACAGCTCGACCGCGGGGGTCAACGGGTTCAGCATGTAGACGTTGAACCAGAGGTCACCGAACTTGTCCTGCACCATCGTCCACGTGTAGAGCACCGGCGAGAGCCAAGTGGCCACCATGATGTAGAGGTCGACGAGGTTCTCCGAGTCCCGAAAGAAGACGTTCGCGGCACCGAAGATCAGGCCCAGTCCCGTGGCGAAGACCGCCGTGATGATGAGCCCGACGAGGATAGCGACGACGCTCAGCAGGGACGGCGCCCAGCCCACGATCAGGCATGCGATGACAAGGACGACCATCTGCGGGACGAAGTGGACGCCGGCGACCCACAGCGTGGCGAAGGAGAACAGCTGCCGGGGCAGGAAGATCTTCTTGATCAGGCCGCCGTTGGCGACCATCGCCCGGGCACCGTTGCCGAAGGCCTCGGAGAAGAAGTTGATTACGACGATCCCCGAGAACAGGTAAATCGCGTAGTTCGGGGTGCCCTTTTCCAGCTCGAGGAAGATGCCCATGGCCACGTAGAACACGACGAACTGCACGGCGGGCCGGATGTAAGACCACAGCAGGCCCAGCACCGAGCCCCGGTAGCGGACCTTGACCTCCTTGTTGACCAGGAGGCGCAGGAGGTAGAAGTGGCGGATGACGTCGCGGAAACCGCGGCTCCTTCCGGGCGTGGTCATCCCGGGAGGAACGGCGAGCGACGTCGTCGAGCGAGAGCTCAACTCCTGTCCTTGCGCGGCGCCGCCGGTTCCGGCTCCGACGCCGCGAACGTCGCTGCCCAGGCCTCGCGGGACGTGTAGTACGGCAGCGCATCGCGGTACTGCCGGGCGAGGGCGTCCCAATCGCGGTGAAGCCGCTGGTGCAGCCGTGTGCTGCGGCCCATCATCCGCTTGAAGGTGCCGTCGTCACGCTTGTACCAGGAGGCGCCCGTGCCATCGGCGCTGGAGACCAGCGCCGAGTCGAGGGTCGCCATCCGCCACCACTGCAGGTCGAGGGCGGGCACCCGGGCCTCGGGGTACTCCGCCTCCGCCGCCCGCGTGGGCAGCATCTGGTGGACGGCACCGGCCAGGAGCCGGGCTGCGCGCGTGATCGGCCCGCGCGGCGGGCGGGGCTCGAGACCGTGGTGGAGCGGTTTGACGCGCTTGACGGGCGGGAAGTCCGCCAGATCCTTCTTGACCTGGGCATCGCTGAACGAGCCGCGGACCTTCCGCACCTGGGGGAGCCGGCTGCCGATGGTGCGATGCAGGTGCTCAGGCCCCCCCAGCAGATCCTCCAGGGCCATCGCCCGCAGCTCGGCGGCCGAGTACTGCATGGACACGAGGTGGCGCAGGTCGGTCAGCACCGACTCACGAGGCAGGTTGCCTCCCTTGGCGTACGGGCTGTAGAGCAACGCCGCGAGCCAGCGGTTGCGGGCATGATAGTACGCCTGCCAGTCGATGGTGTCGTCCTTCTCCGTCCACGGCATGTGCCAGACGGCGACGCCAGGCAGGGACACGGTGTCGTAACCGGCCCGCTTGGCGCGCAGCCCGTACTCGGCGTCGTCCCACTTGATGAAGACGGGCAGGGCGAGGCCAATCTCGCGGATGATCTGCGTGGGAATCAGGCACATCCACCAGCCGTTGTAGTCCACGTCGACCCGGCGGTGCATCCACGGCGTCGTGCGCAGGTTGCTCCCGGCGAAGTCGTGCGCCTCGCGCACCCCGTCGACTGAGCCCCACATGAAGCGATACTCGTTGACCCTCTCGCCGAAGCTGTGGATCACCGACTTCTCGTACAGGTTGAACATGTGGCCGCCCACGATGGTCGGCCGGCGTGCGAAGTCGCCGAACTTGACGGCCCGCAGGATTGACTCTGGGTGCACGTCGACGTCGTCATCCAGCAGCATCACGTACCGGCTGCGGTCGTCGCTCGTCGCCTCGTACATGCCGCGGGCGAAGCCTCCCGAGCCTCCGAGGTTCCCTTGTTCGAGGTGGACCAGCTTCTGCCCAAGCGTCGCAGCCACCTCGTCGTAACCAGGTTCGTTCCGGACCTTCTGGTTCCCTTGGTCGGTGATGATGAAACGGTCGACGACGTCGGCCAGGACATCCGCCTCCCCCAACGCTTTGAGATTACGAACGCAGAAATCGGGGCGGTTGTAGGTGGTGATCGCGACGCTCACGGTCCCGGGGACGTATCCGTCGGGCTCCGGCACCGACCACTCCGCGAACGCGAGCTCGACCGCGGTGTCCGCCGTGACGACGTCGAACCAGTACCAGCCACCGTCTCCGAAGGCGGCCAACGGCAGATCGGTGAACTGCGCGGACCCTGTCATCTCCAGGGTGACGACCCGGTTGGACGTGCCACGGGCGGTCGAGCGGTACACCAGCACCTTGCAGGGACCGGTCGTAGACACCGTCAGGCGGACCGTGTCCACCGAGCTGTAGGCCCGCCAGTACGACGCCGGGAACGCGTTGAAGTAGGTGCCCATAGAGATGCGCGTGTGCGCGGGAATGTGGATGCTGCGCTCACCCGAGAGCAGCTCCGAGCGCAGTTGGTTGGTCTGCGCCGCGACGGCCCCCTCCGCCGGCGCGTTCTCAGCGGCCGGCTCGTTCTCGGTGGCCTCGGTCGGCCGGAGAGAGGTGACGGCAGCGTGCCGCTGCGCGTTGAAGTCGACGAACAGGGGCAGCGTGTCAGTGTCCGAGTCCGTGGGGAAAACCACGTGATGGACGACGTGCCAGTTCCTGTCGCGGCCGCTGATATTGCTGTCCTGCGTCGTGCGCGTTGCTGTGCTCATTCGTCCACTCCCCCGCTGACCAGCGGCTGCCCGCCGCTGAAGTGCGGTTTGATCGTGTTCTCGTACATGGTCAGGGCGGAGCCGATGGCCATGTGCATGTCGAGGTACTTGTAGGTGCCGAGCCGGCCGCCGAACAGGACCGACTTCTCACCCCGGGCGAGATCGCGGTAGGCGAGCAGCTTGGCGCGGTCCTCGGCGGTGTTGATCGGGTAGTAGGGTTCGTCGCCCTGCTGCGCGAACCGGGAGTACTCGCGCATGATGACGGTGGCGTCCTTCGTGTAGTCCCGCTCCGGGTGGAAGTGCCGGAACTCGTGGATCCGGGTGAAGGGGACGTCCTCGTCGGGGTAGTTCATCACCGGGCAGCCCTGGAAGTCCTCGATGTCCAGGACCTCCTCCTCCAGGTCGATGGTCCGCCAGGACAGGTCGCCCTCGGCGTAGTCGAAGTAGCGGTCCACCGGGCCGGTGTAGACGGCGGGCACCTGCCCGAGCACGGCCGTGCGCCCCAGTTCGTGGTCCTCGTCGAAGAAGTCGGTGTTCAGGTGCACGTCGATGTTCGGATGGTCGGCCATCCGCTCGATCCAGGCGGTGTAGCCGTCGACCGGCAGGCCCTCGTGCGTGTCGTTGAAGTACCGGTTGTCGTACGTGTAGCGGACCGGCAGCCGGGAGATGATGTCCGCGGGCAGGTTCTTCGGGTCCGTCTGCCACTGCTTGCCGGTGTAGTACTTGATGAACGCCTCGTACAGGGGGCGGCCGATCAGCTGGATGCCCTTGTCGTTCAGGTTCTGCGGGTCGGTGCCCGCGAGTTCACCGGCCTGCTCCCGGATCAGCTCGCGGGCCTCGGCCGGACTGTGGGCGGCGCGGAAGAACTGGTTGATCGTACCGAGGTTGATCGGCATGGGGTACACCTCGCCCCGGTGTCGGGTGTAGACCCGGTGCACGTAGGACGTGAACCGGGTGAACCGGTTGACGTACTCCCAGACCTTCTCGTTCGAGGTGTGGAAGAGGTGCGCGCCGTAACGGTGCACCTCGATCCCGGTGCGCTCCTCGTTCTCGCTGTACGCGTTGCCCCCGATGTGGTGCCGACGGTCCAGCACCGCCACCTTCAGGCCGAGCTCCTCCGCGGCTCGCTCGGCCACGGTCAGGCCGAAGAAGCCCGAACCGACGACGACAAGATCAGCTTTCACCAACACTCCTGGGGATCGAGGAATCCGGGCGCGTGGGGACGCTACCCGAAAGAGCACCGGCCCAAGATTACCCGACCGGCCCTGCGCTCCGACCGGGAACGGGGCCGACGACGGCGTGCCGCGCCGCCGCGGCCACCGCTCCGTGCGCGCGCTTCTCCCTCCACCAGGGCCAACCAGCATCGGGTTGTGCACATCGTCACGTCGGCCTCATCCGGAAGGGCCTGGTCGACCCTAGGGTCGAGCCGAGGACGCCGGTACGGTGCCGGTTCCGGGCGAGAGGAGACCCCGATGCTGCTGCAGGTCGTCCTCGTGCACGGGCCCGGCGCGGCGGGATGCCGGTGCGGCGTCCCGGTGGTCCATCTCGTCGCCGACCTGCCGGACCGTTCTCCCGCGCTGCCCCTCGAGGGCCGCCCAGCCCGGGCCTCCGCCCGGGACTGGAGCGCGCCCGGGGTCGCGCTGGCGGAATTGCTGGCGCGCGCCTGCGGGCACGTCGACGCCACCGTCGACGGCACGCCCGTGGCCCGACTGCGCACCCTGCCGGCCACCGGCGCTCTCGTGGTCCGGGTGGGAGTCCCCCCGTGCCGCGATGGCCCGCCGGACGGGCTGCGCACCGCCCCGGCATCGAGCGCCGACCTCACCGCCGGACTGGTTCTCGGCGTGGTGGGTGGCACCGGCGCCGGCACCCTGCTGGCCCTACGCCGGGGACGGCACACGGTCGGCCGGATCGGCGCCGACCTGGTGGTCGACGACCCGTCCGTCTCTCGCCGGCACGCCACCGTGGACGTGCTGGCCGACCGGATCGTGCTGACCGACACCGGGTCGGTCAACGGGTCGACCGTCGACGGTCGGTCTCGCCGGCAGGGGCTGGTCACCGTGGCTTCCCGGATCGCCATCGGCTCGGTGCCGCTGTGTCTGCGCGCGCTCGACACCGCGCTGCCGGCGCATCCGACCGCGATCCGCTCACCCGCTCCTGCCACCGCACCGTCGGCCGCCCCTCCCCGCAGCACCTCGCCGGGGCTGCTGGTGGCCACCGCGGCCCTGCCCCTGCTGATCGGCATCGTCCTCGCCACGACGACCGGGTCCTGGCTGCTGCTCGGGCTGACGGCGATGTCGGCCCCGATGAGCCTGCTGCCGGCACTGGCCGGGCTGCGCGCCCGGCAGCGGCGGGGTGAGCCGGTCGACGACGATGCCACCACGGAGGTCCCCGACCTGACCACGCACCTGCTGGCGGCTCGCCAGGACCTGCCTGGTCAGAGCTCTGTCCGCCAGGACGCCGCTCACGAGGACCCAGCTCGCCAGGACACAGCTCGCCGGCACACTGCCGGGCGGTTCGCCGGTGCCGGGCAATTCGACGGTGCCGGGCAATTCGACGGTGCCGGGCAATTCGACGGTGCCGGGCAATTCGACGGTGCCGGGCTGCGGGCCTGTCGCACGCCGGCGGGCGAAGGCACCGATGATGTGTCCGCCCTTCCCGCGGTGCTGCTGCGGCTGGGCGCGGAGGCCGTCCCGGCCGCAGAGCCCTCGACGGCAGGATCACCGGGGACCGGACCACCCGGCACGGCACCACCCGGCACAGCACTGGCGCGGTCGGGAAGCCTGGCGGTCCGACTGGCCCGCTCGGTCCGGCGTCGCGGCGGGCGGGCCCGGGGACGGCCGCCTCGGTTCGGCCGGGGACCAGCCGTCCCCGTCGGGCCGGTGCCGGTGATCCTCGACCTCGGAGCGCATCGCCGCGTCGACGTCGTCGGTGGCCCGGACCACACCTCCGCACTCCTCCGCGCGGTGCTGACCCAGCTGGGCGGCCTGGACCCGGCCCCACGCCTGCACCTGTGCGCTGACCCGGACCTGACGGCGAGCGCGCGGTTGCTCCCGTCCGTCACCGTGCTCTCCCCGGCACTCCGACCGCTCTGCGCTCCCGACGAACCCGACGAGCGATCCCCGGGGGCAGCGCTGCCCGACCTGCTCATCGTCGACGTCGACCGGTTGGACGCGGCCGGGCGGACCGAGCTGGACCGGGTGCTCCGTGAACCGCCGGCCGGCCTGTGGCTGGTCGGGTCACCGGGCTCCCTACCGGACCGGTCGGCGAACCGGCCGGCCGAGGAGCACCGGGCCGCCATCCGGCTGGGCGCCCCCGCGTCGACCGTCGGCACACCCCCACGCGCGCGGCGATCGTTCGTGCCCGACCTGATGCCGGCGGCAGCTTTCGAACGGTACTGCGTCTGGCGAGCCGGGTCGTCGCACCCGGCCGTGGCAGCCCCGGCGGCCGCCGCCGCCGTGCCGCTCCGGTGCACGGCGGACCGGGTGCACGAGCGTGCGCACGGGATCGTCGCGGGCGCGCGGCTGCCGTGCGTGCTCGGGATGGCCGCCGACGGGCCCCTGCTCGTCGACCTCGCCGCCGACGGACCGCACCTGCTGATCGCCGGCACCACCGGCGCGGGCAAGTCCGAACTGCTGCGCACCCTGGTGATGTCGTTGACCCGCGACCGCACCCCGGCCGAGCTCGGCCTCGTCCTGATCGACTTCAAGGGCGGCACGGCCCTGGCCCCGCTGGCCGCACTGCCGCACTGTGACGCGTTGGTCACCGATCTCGACGGCGGCCTGGAACGCACCCTCGCCTCACTGCGCAGCGAACTGCGACGACGGGAGTCGTTGCTGCGGAGGTACGGCGCCGACTCCGTCGACGACCCCGCCGTCCCACCACACACCGCGCCCGGCCGGCTGGTGATCGTGATCGACGAATTCCGGGTGATGGTCGACGAGCAGCCGGCCGGCCTGGCCGAACTGGTCCGCCTCGCCGCCCAGGGCCGCTCCCTCGGTATCCATCTGGTGATGGCGACGCAGCGACCGCGGGGCGCCGTCAACGGTGACATCCGGGCCAACACGGCGATCCGGATCGCGCTGCGCACGCAGTCGGCCGACGAGTCGTTCGACGTCCTCGGCTCGGCGGTCGCCGCGGATCTGCCGGCCCGTGTGCCCGGCCGGGGCTGGATCAGCGTCGGCGACCGGTCACCCGTGCTCTTCCAGACGGCCACCACCGCGGTCCCCGGGTCGAGAGCGATACGTGCGGACGTCCCCCGGATCGCCGTCTGGGACGGTGGCGGGATCGAGCCCGGCGCGTGGATCTCCTGCCCCGCTTCCCCACCCCGTGCCGGTCTCGCCGTGACCGGGACGAGCCCGTCCGGCAGACGGCCACCGGTGCCGGTCCGGCGCCGCGTGATCGCTGCCCCCCTGCCGGCCGACCCGTCCGCGGCGGATGTGCTCGCGCTCGAGCAGCCGGATTCACTGCCCGGGGGTACCCCGGTCGGGCTGATCGACCGGCCCGACGAGCAGCGGCTGCAACCGTGGCGGTACACGCCCGCGACGGACCCGCACCTCGCCGTGCTCGGCGACGACCACACCGCGGTCTTGGCCGTGGTGCGGCGCCTGGTGCCGGCCACCGCGTCCGGGGCCCGGTGCTACCTGTTCGACGCGGCTGACACCCTGGCGGACCTGCTGCCCCCGGGATGCGTGGGCGCACGGGTCACCGGTGCCGAACCCCAGCGAGCGGTACGTCTGCTCGAGCGCCTCGACCGCGTGGTCGCGGGCCGAGCCGCGCTCGCGCCCGACCCCGGAGCCCACTCCGTCACCCCGTTGCTGCTCGTGGTGCACGACTGGCCGACCTGGTGTGCCGCGTTCCGGGCCCAGCCCTGGTCCGACGGGGAGGGGTTGCTGCTGCACCTGGCCGCGGCCGGAACCGCGGCCGGTCTGGGCCTGATCGTCAGCGGCGGACGCGACCTGATCGGCAGCCGGATACTGGCGCATCTGGGACAGCGCGTGCACGTGGCCGGTGCAGCGGACGGGACGACCGCCGGCTGGCCCCGGCTACCGAGGGTGGAACCGATCCCGGGCCGGGTCGTCGTCGAGGGCCCCGGCTCCGGCCCGGCTCCGGCCCGCGCCCAGCTGATCGTCCCTCCGCTCCCGACCGAGCTGAAGGCTCCGGCCGGGCAGGGCGACCCGGTGCGGGACGGGCCGGTGCTCCATCCCCTGCCGGACCGACTGTCCCTGGCAGATCTGCACCGATGCGCCCGTCCGGCAACGGACAACACCGGTGGCGCGGAGGGCGGCACTGGCACGGGTGGTGCCGGGTGGTCCCTGCTCGCCGGCCTCGGCGAGGCCGCGGAACCGCAGCACGTCCGGGTGGGGCCGGGCCTCGTCCTGCCCGTGGTCGGTGCCGCCGGCTCGGGCCGTAGCACCCTGCTGCGAGCGCTCGCCGAACTCAACGGCGGCCTGATCCGTCCGGTCGAGCGTCCCTCGGCGCCGGGCGTGGTCCTGGTCGACGACGCGGATACGCTCGATGCCCGAACCCTGCAGCGACTGACCGAGCTGCTCGCCGCGGGCCACTGCGCCGTGGTCGTCGTGTCGACGGCGACCGCCCTGACCCACCGGTTGCCGCTCCTCACTCCCGCGCTGGCCGAACGTCGCCTGGTCGTGGTCGGCGCCACCGATCCGGCGGCACTGGTTCCGCTGGGCGTCCGCCTGCCCGTCGACCCGGTCGCGGTGCCGGGTCGCGCGGTGTGGTTGGCAGGGGCGAGCCGGCACGTGTTCCAGGTCCCGGACGTTCCCGGGCCCGGTGGCCTCCTCAGCCGGCGGCCGGGGTGGGGGTGGTGAAGGCGACGACGTCACCACGGAACAGCAGGTAGATGACGGCCAGGGCCGGCAGCCCCAGCAGCAGGGCCCAGCCCCAGAAGCCCCCCGTGAGCGAGGGCACCGCGAGCGCGAACAGGAAGAACTGCCACACCAGCACGGCCGCTCGCGCCCACCGTCGACCACGGGTGAGGGCGATCGCGCTGACCGCCTGCCACCCGGCGACCAGCAGGAGCAGGACCAAGGTGAACACGGCGCCGCCGAGGGAGTCGGCCCGGGAGGAGAACAGTGCGGCGCCGTACCAGGACGCCACGACCAGCACCCCCACAACCTGGAGGACCACCAGCCCGGCCAGGACGAGGACGGCGATCGGGCACCGAGGGCCGCGGTCACGGCCCGCGGCGGCGGGGTCGGTCTCAGTCATGCGACATCCTGTTCACGCCAGCAGCCTATCCGCGGCGGTGCGCGGCCGAACGGACACCACCCCGGTGGCGAGGGCAAGGACGGCGACCTGTGATCTTTTTCTCAGGTCTGTGGCGAAGGTCCGGGACGCGACCCCTTGTCTACCACAACGTTGCATGTCAGGCTGTATACAAGCCGTGAACGTCGACTCTTCCCCGGGTCCGTTCGACTCATTCTGTTCCCCCTGGCGTCCGTGAGCCCTCCCCCGGTCGATTCCGGACGCCGTGCAAAGGAGTGTCATCACCATGGATTGGCGTAGTCGTGCCGCGTGCCTCGAACGCGACCCCGAACTGTTCTTCCCCGTCGGCAACACCGGGCCGGCGCTGCTCCAGATCGAGGAGGCCAAGAGCGTCTGCCGGCGGTGCCCCGTGATGGACACCTGCCTGCAGTGGGCCATCGAGACCGGCCAGGATGCCGGTGTGTGGGGTGGCATGAGCGAGGACGAACGACGCGCGATGAAGCGTCGCGCCGCTCGGGCCCGTCGCGCCAGCTGACCGCTTCCGTCCGACCCGTTTCTTCTGATCTGATGGCCCGCACCCGCGAGGTGTGGGCCATCAGTCGTCTTTGGACCGGCCGTGCGGGCCCTCACTCGTCGTGCGCGGCTCCGCTCATCGGCACGGTCACCCGCACCAGCGTGCCACCGTCGGGCCGCGGTTCCCAACCGATGGTGCCCGCCAGTTCGCTGCCCACCAGGGTTCGCACGATCTGCATGCCCAGGCCCTCGTGGTCGGGCGCATAGACCGGCGTCCGGCCCCCAGGGCCGGGCGGTCGGGCGGTCAGCCCCGCGCCGTCGTCCTCGACGGTGACCGTCAACTCCTGCGCCCGGTCCTCGGCCTGAGCCCGGAACGCCGAGACCGTCACAGTCCCGGAGCTGTCCCGTAGTCCGTGCTCGACGGCGTTCGTCACCAGCTCGTTGATCACCAGAGCCAGCGGCGTGGCCAGGTCGCTGTGCAGCTCGCCGAACCGGCCCACGAACGCGGTACGGACCTCCTGGCCCGGTGAGGCAACCTCGGCGGCCAGCCTGATCTGGCGGCCGATCAGTTCGTCGAAGTCCACGTTCTGCGCCAACCCCTGGGACAGGGTCTCGTGCACGAGGGCGATGGTGGCCACCCGGCGCATCGCTTGGTCGAGCCCTTGGCGGCCCTCCTCGGACTTCATCCGGCGGGACTGCATGCGCAGCAGCGCCGCGACGGTCTGCAGATTGTTCTTCACCCGATGATGGATCTCCCGGATGGTCGCGTCCTTGGACACCAGTTCCATGTCCCGCCGACGCAGTTCGGAGACGTCCCGGCACAGCACGAGCGCGCCGAACCGCTCCGCGCTGTCCCGCAGCGGGATCGCCCGGAGCGTCAGACTCACCCCTCGGCTCTCCACCTCTGTGCGCCACGGCATCCGACCGGTGAGCACCAGCGGCAGCGTCTCGTCCACCAGCCGTCGGTCCCGCAGCAGCGGCGTCGTCACCCGCGCGAGGGACTGCCCCTCGAGCGAGTCGACCTCGCCGAGCCGCCGGAACGCGGACACGGCGTTGGGGCTGGCGTACTGCACGATGCCCTCGACGTCGAGCCGGATCAACCCGTCACCCACCCGCGGCGCACCGCGGCGCGTGCTCGTGGGCGTGGCGAAGTCGGGCCACAGACCGAGGGTGCACATCCGCAGCAGGTCGGACCCGCACTGCCGGTAGGTCATCTCCAGCCGCGAGGGCAGCCGCGCGTTGGACAGGTCCAGATGGCTGGTGATCACGGCCAGGGAACGGCCGTTGCGCACCATCGGCACCGCCTCGACCTGGGTGCCGTGCTCGTCGGCACCGTCCGTCGCGGCGCTGCGCTCGATCTGCCGGCTCTGCTCGGCCCTCGCCACCAGCGGCGCCAGCTCGGCCGGGACCCGCTCGCCGACAGGATCGGTGTGGAACACCGTGTGCGACGTGGACGGGCGCACGTGCGCGACGGCGACGTACCCGCCGGCCCCGTCGGTGAACCAGAGCACCAGGTCGGCGAACGCCAGATCGGCGACCAGCTGCCAGTCCCCCACCAGCAGGTGCAACCACTCGGCGTCCCCCGGACCGAAGTCGGCGCGCTTCGTCATGGGGTCGGTGAAGATGGCCACGTCACCTCCGGACGATGGAACGGAGCAGGCGCAGCGCCACCGACAGCGAGGCCATGTCGTCGGTCTGCCGCGTGGTGGCCTCCGTGAACATGCTGCGCACCCGATCCAGCCGCTCAGCGTTGTCCTGCTGCCACCGGTCCAGCCGCTCCACCCCGCCGGCGTCGGGCGTGTCCCCGGTCGTCTCGAGCACGGTGGTCGTCAGTTCCGCGGCGGTCGAGTACAGGTCCTCCCGCAGGGCCGCCCGCGCGAGGGCCTGCCACCGGTCGCGCCGCGGCAGCCGGGTGATCCGTTCGAGCAGGTCGTCGACCTCGAACCGGTCGTAGACGGCGAAGTACGTGTGCAGGACCAGTTCCACCGGTTGCCCGCTCTGCCGCGCCAGCTCGGCGACGTCGAGCAGGGCGTAGCTCTCGAACAGTCCCGCCCACCGGGCCGCCAGGCCGTCCGGGACGCCGCCGTCGACCGCGCGCTGGTACCACTGCCGTTCCCGCTGCTGATCGGCGCCGCGGAGGAACCGGCCGATACCGCTCCGCAGCGGGTCGATCACCGGTTCGAAGAGTTCGACCGACCGGCCGATCTCCTCGTCCGCGTAACCGTGGGTGACGAACCAGCGCACGGCCCGGTCCAGTAGCCGCCGCATGTCCGAGTAGATCTGGCACCACGTCTCGGTGGGCACGCCGGCGGGAACCTCGGTGAGCATCCGCACGACGTCGTCGAGCGCGTAGATCCGGCGCAGCGCGGTGAAGGCCCGCGCGATCGACGACTCGTCGACACCGGTCTCCTCCATCGCCCGGAACGCGAAGGTGATACCCCCGATGTTGACCATGTCGTTGGCGATGGCCGTCGCGATGATCTCGCGGCGCAACGGGTGCGCGAGCACCTCGTCGGGGAACCGCTCGCGGACGGGGGTCGGGAAGTAGGCCAGCAGGACGTCCTCGAACCACGGGTCGTCGGGCACGTCGCCGCGCAGCAGCGCCCCGGTGAGCTGGATCTTCGCGTACGCCGCGAGCACCGACAGCTCCGGGGAAGTCAGACCACGGCCGTCGGCGATCCGCTCCTGCACCTGTTCGGTGGTGGGCAGGAACTCGAGCGCCCGGTCCAGGTCGGCGTGCTCCTGGAGCCAGTCCATGTGCCGTTCGAAACTGGGCGCCCATTCGGGCCCGTGCTGCTTGTCGTTGAGCAGCAGCAGGTTCTGGTCGACGTTGTCGGCCAGCACCAGATCCGCGACCTCGTCGGTCATCGCGTGCAGGAACGCGGCGCGCTCACCCGCGTCGAGACGGCCGGCGCGGACCGCGGAGTCGACCAGGATCTTGATGTTGACCTCGTGGTCGGAGCAGTCGACGCCGGCGGAGTTGTCGATCGCGTCGGTGTTGAGCACGACGCCGGTCAGGGCCGCCTCGATCCGTCCCCGCTGGGTCATCCCCAGGTTGCCGCCCTCACCGATGACCCGGGCCCGCACGTCGGCGCCGTCGATCCGGATCCCGTCGTTGGCCTTGTCGCCCACGGAGGCGTTGGTCTCCGTCGACGCCTTGATGTAGGTGCCGATGCCGCCGTTGTAGAGCAGGTCGACGGGGGCGGCGAGGACCGCCCGGAGCAGTTCGGGCGGGCTGAGTCGGGCCGTGTCCTCCGGCAGACCGAGCGCCGCCCGCACCTGGGCCGAGATCGGGATCGACTTGGCCGACCGGGGGTAGACGCCCCCGCCCTCACTGATCAGGTCGGTGTCGTAGTCGGCCCACGAGGAGCGCGGCAGGTCGAACAGGCGACGGCGTTCGGCGTACGACGCGGTGGGGTCCGGGTCCGGGTCGAGGAACACGTGCCGGTGGTCGAACGCGGCGACGAGCCGGATGTGCTCCGAGAGCAGCATGCCGTTGCCGAACACGTCACCGCTCATGTCGCCGACGCCCACGACGGTGAAGTCGTCGGCCTGCGTGTCGAGGCCGAGTTCCTTGAAGTGCGCCTTGACGGACTCCCACGCGCCGCGCGCGGTGATACCCATGGCCTTGTGGTCGTACCCGACCGACCCGCCGGAGGCGAAGGCGTCCCCGAGCCAGAAGCCGTAGTCGGCGCTGATCGCGTTGGCGGTGTCGGAGAACGCCGCGGTGCCCTTGTCCGCGGCGACCACCAAGTACGGGTCATCGCCGTCGTGCCGGACGACGTCGTCGGGCCCGACGACGCGAGCCGTGCCGCCGGCGTCGGTCACTCGGTTGTCGGTCAGGTCCAGCAGGGCGCGGATGAAGGTGCGGTACGCGTCCTGCCCCGCCTCCAGCCAGGCGGCCCGGTCGGTCGCCGGGTCGGGCAGTCGCTTCGGGTAGAAACCGCCCTTCGCACCGGTGGGCACGATCACGGCGTTCTTGACGGTCTGCGCCTTGACCAGACCGAGGATCTCCGTGCGGAAGTCCTCCTGCCGGTCGGACCAGCGCAGACCGCCGCGGGCGACGGCACCGAAGCGCAGGTGGACGCCCTCGACCTCCGGCGAGTAGACCCAGATCTCGAACTCGGGCCGCGGTACGGGCGCGGACTCGATCCGCCGGGTGGCGAGTTTGAACGCGAGGTGGGTGCTGCCCTGGTAGAAGGTGGTGCGCAGGGTGGCGTCGATCACCTCGGCGAAGGCGCGCAGCAGCCGGTCCGCGTCCAAGGTCGCCACGGCGTCGAGGGCGGCATCGAGGGCGGCGCGGGCGTCGTCCCGCCGGGCGGTGCGGTCCGGATCGTCGGCCGCACCGTACTGCGGGTCGAACGCCGCCTCGAAGACGGCCACGAGCGCGCGGGCGACGTCCGGGTTGGCCAGCAGGGTGTCGGCCATGAACCCGTAGGAGCTCGTGTTGCCGAGCTGGCGCAGGTATTTCCCGTAGGCGCGCAGCACCTGCACCTGCCGCCAGTGCAGCCCCTCGGCGAGGATGAGCCGATCGAACCGGTCCGTCTCCATCGCCCCGGCCAGCGCGGCGCGGAAGGCGTCGGCCAGGTCGTCCGCGCCGGCCATCGGGTCGATCCCGGCCGGATACTGCAGGCCCAGGTCGTACAGGTGGAAGATGGCGCCGTCGGCCCGCTCGATGCGGAACGGCCGTTCGTCGAGCACCTGCAGCCCGAGGTTGTGGAACACCGGCAGCAGCGCGGTCAGGGACCGCGGCTGCCGCAGATAGATCTTCAGCCGGGCGTCCGCGGCCGCCGCCGGACTGTCCTCGTCGGCGCTCGCCGCGTCCGGTCGCCGCAGCGCCAGTTCCGGATGCCCACCGGCCTCGGCCTGCTCGAAGCGGCGAATGTCCTCGAGGGCGTCCTCCACCTCGAAGTCCGCCCGGTAGGCCGCAGGGAACGCCTCCGCCCACTGCCCGGCGAGCCGGCTCACCTCGCTCAGGTCGGCGCGGGTCCGCAACACCTGCTCGATGCCTTCGGACCACGAGCGGCCGGCCCGCTGGACCCGCTTCTCCAGTTCGTCGACGTTCACCTCCCTGGCCTCCACGCCCTGCGGCAACCGGATCCGGAAGTAGAGCCGGGCGAGCACCGACTCACTCATCCGCGCCTCGAAGTCGATCGACTCGGCCCCGAAGGCGGCGGTCAACTCGTTCTCGATCCGGTGCCGGACGCTGGTGGTGTAGCGGTCCCGCGGCAGGTAGACCAGGACCGAGACGAACCGGCCCCACACATCGGTCCGCAGGAACAGCCGGGTGCGGCGCCGCTCCTGCAGATGCAGGATCGCGGTCACCGTCTCGATCAGCTCGTCGGTGCTGATCTGGAACATCTCCTCGCGCGGGTAGGTCTCGAGGATGTTCTTCAGGTCCTTGCCGGAGTGGGAGTCGGGCGGGAAGCCGCAGTGCCGCAGCACGGCCTGGACCTTGTCCCGGACCAGCGGGATGTCCTGCACGGACCCGATGAACGCGTCCGCGGCGAGCACGCCGAGGAACAGCTTCTCGCCGATCACCTCGCCGGCGGCGTTGAAGTCCTTCACCCCGATGTAGTCGAGCCAGGCGGGCCGGTGCACGGTGGAGCGTGAATTGGCCTTGGTGATGACCAGTGCCGTCTTCTCCCGCGCCTTGCGCCGGCCGGCGCTGGTCAACTGGTGCTGCACGTGTTCGGCGTGGCGCAGCACGCCGAGGGCGGTGCCGGGCCGGTTGACCAGCACCTCCTCCCCGTCCCGGTCGACCAGGTCGTGCTCCCGGTAGCCGATCAGGGTGAAATTGTCGTCGGCGAGCCAGCGCAGCAGTTGCGCCCCGCTGGTGCGTGCCGTGATGGTCGGGTCCGTCAACGCCTCGAGCCCCTCGGCGGCGTCGATCAACCGGTCCCGCATGGACGTGAAGTCCTCGACGACGGCGCGGACGTCCCCGAGCACGCGGCGGACGCCGGCGACGAGCGCGTCCCGCGCGTCCGAGGACTCCATCCGGGCGGCCTCGACGGCGATCCAGGACTCGACGGTGCTCACGGTCTCCCCCGACTCGACGTCGGCCACGCGGGCGGAGACGTGCGGCATGGCCGCCGTGTCCCCGCTGGAGACACCGCTGTGGCTGGGCACCCGCTCGACGCCGCGCAGGCGACCGGTGGACCGGTCCCGGGTGACGATGAACGTCGGGTGGCTGACCTGGCGGATGGCCGCGTGGTGGCGGGCGACTTCGGCGACGACGGAGTCGACGAGGAACGGGGTGTCGTCGGTGACGACGTAGAGCACGGTGGCGTCCGGCTCGGAGTCGGCCAGCACGAGCGCCTCACCCCGTTCCCGGGTGGCGGCGAGCTCCCGGTGCCGGTGGATGCGCTGGGTCAGGGTGTCCACCTCGTAGGACGCGAGGTCCTCGGCGGACAGGTGCTGGTAGTAGTTCCGCACGAACCCGTCGTCGTCGGGGTCCACGGTGGTGACTCCCGACGACGGGGCGGGTCGAGCGGACTGTTCTCCGGCAGACATCGGGGGTGGCCTCCGTAAGCATCGGGTTTCGCATCCGCGCCGTTGCGGACGTCACCGTCGAGCCTAGTCCGTGCGTGTGATGGTGGTCATGAGCGCCTCGCCCAGCCGTCCGTCGCGTTCTTGTGCAGGTGCCCGGCCTCGTCCGGTGCGGTCGCTGGCCGGCGGAACCACCGGCGGCGTGCCGCGTCGTCGACCGGGCGCAGTCCGAGCCCGGTGGGCGCCAGGGCGCGGATACCGGCCCGCAGGGCACTGCCCGGCGCCGACTCCCGCAGCACCGTGCCACCGAGCAGAGCGGCGTCGGCGGCCGGATCGGCGGGCAGCAGGACCGCGATCGGCAGATCCGGCCCGTACCGCTCCCACGCGGCCCGCACCTGCTGCCGGCTCCCGCGGCCGACGCTTTCGCGGCGCACCTTGTTGATCGCGACGACGGGCGTCGCCGTGGGCACGGCCTCGGTGAGGTCCGCGATTCCCTTGACCAGCCGCGGCAGACCGATGGCGTCCGCGGCGCCGACCGCGAGCACGACGTCGGCCAGCTCCAGGGACCGGAGAGTCGCGCCGTTACGGCGGGGGGCCACCGTGTCGAAACTGAGCTCCTCGTCGGCCTCCAGGCAGAAGCCGCAGTCGACCACGGTCGCCCTGGCCGTGGTCCGGCACAGATTCAGCACTGCGCCCAGCGCGGAGGACCGCAGTTCGGGCCACCGGTCGGGGCGGGTGATGCCCGTCAGTGCGCGCAGCCGGCCGCCGCCGATGACGACGTCCGCGGCCACCCGGTGCAGGGCGGTGGTGTCGAGCAGCCCCTGGTCGGCGAGCCGGCACGCCTGGGCCAGGGGAGCGGTTTCGTCCAGCAGACCGAGCATGACGGCGGTGCTGGACCCGTAGGTGTCCACGTCGACGAGGTACGCCGTCCCGAGCGCGGCCGCCAGTTCGGCGGCCAGGTTGACGGCGACCGTGCTGCGCCCCGGGGCGCCGGCGGGCCCCCAGACCGCGATCACGACGCCGGCGTCGTCACCGTCGACCGTGTCGACGGTGTCCGGAACAGCGGCGGGCGGGTGGCCGGGCCCGTCCGCGCCGGGATCCGCGAACGCACCCCCGGGGTCACCCCCGGCGGCACCAGCAGCGGCACCGTCCGGGTCGGTCCCCGCCGCCCTCTGCCCGGTGGCGGTCGAGCCGGGGGCCGCCCCGGAGCCGGGGCGCGGGCGGGGATCGGCGACCGCGGCCACGACCGCGGCGGCCAGATCGGACGCGGTGATGGCCGGCGGCAGCACACGCGCCCCCAGATCGGTGAGCCGGCCGACCTGCTCCCGGTCGGCGGTCAGGACCAGCACGGGGATGCCCGCGCGCGTCATCCGGTCCAGCAGATGGCCCGGCACGTCGACCAGCTGACCGGCGATCAGGGCGACCTCCGCCAGGCCGCTCTCGCACACCGCCAGCAGCTCAGCCAGCTCGACGCACCGGCGCACGACCGTGACCGGCCCGCGCAGCCGCTCGAGCCCGGCCACGTGGTCGGCCGTGCTGTCTCCGAAGATCGCGAGCGGCACACTCATCGGGCCGCCGGGTTCCAGACCACCGAGATCCGGGCCCGGTTGCCCAACGCGTCGAGGATCTGCGGCATGGTCGCGTCGTCGACGAGAACCTGGAGCACGGTCTGCCGGGAGGCGCCCAGCGCGGACGTGGTGGTGGTGACCTCCGCGATCTCGGCACCCGGCAGCAGGCGCGCGGGCTTGAGATACGTGTTCGGGTTCGGACCCGGCATCGCCACCCAGACGTCCACCCGAGCACCGGCCACCGCCTCCCGGGGCAGGGCCTCCGTGACGGTGATCGCGACCGGCTTGCGGTCGAGCGCGTCGGGCCGGCCGACCGCGGACGCGGCGACGAGTTCTCCCCGGGGCACGTGCCGGGTGACCACAGCCCCGTCCGGGGGCAGCGCCCCAGGCCCGAGGTAGGCCGGTGCGGCGTCACCGAGCCGGACGCGGGTCACGGTCAGGTCCTCGGTGCGCAACCGCTGCCCCACGGTCAGGTCGGTCCGGGCGGTGAAGACCTCGGTGCTGCGGTCCAGCCCGGCGACCAGCGCCACGACCCCGGCCACGGAAGCGGCGACGAGCAGGATCCCGAGCAACAGGCGGGGATCCTTCCACGACGGCCGCCTCAGGCGCGGCGTCTCCACCCCGGGACGAGTGGTCGTCGTGGTCATCGTGTCCCCCCCTCACATGCCCTGCGCGGCGGGCACCGTGGTCCTACTGTAGACGCCGGCCCGGTCAGGGTCATCGGGTAGCCGAACCTGTGGACAACGCCCGGACGCGTCCGGGCGAGTGTCAGAATGAGGGACGAGAACACGACAGCCGGTGAAGGAGGTGCACGTTGCCCCGCTTCCTCACGCTCAGCGACGTCTGCGAGGAACTGCAGATCTCGTCCGCGCAGGCGTACGCCCTGGTCCGCAGCGGTGAACTGCCCGCCATCCAGGTCGGCGGACGCGGACAGTGGCGGGTCGAGCAGACCGTCCTGGACGCCTACATCGAGGCCAAGTACGAGCAGACCCGGCAGCAGGTGGCACGGGACCGCGCCCGCTGACCCGGGCCGCGCACCACCGGTCAGCGGCCCAGTGAACTGATCCGTACACAGGCCGTCATCGGCACCGTGGTGGCCACGCCCGCGCGGTCCGGTCGTAGTTCTCCCGGATGCACCGGGGTCACGTCGAGGAAGTCCCGGCCTACGCGTTCGATCCGGCCGCGCACCGCGGTGGATCCGGGTCCCGTCGCGAGGCTCAGGGTGACGACGGCGCGGTCCCGGCTCAGCCCGCGGAGAGCGGACGCCAGGGTCAGGCGGTCGCTCAGCGCTGAGGGCGTCGGGACGGCCGCGCGATGCAGCCCTTCCCAGGACCGACACCAGGACGCCACCACGATGACATCCAGGGTCCCGGACCGCAGACACGTCCAGTCCGCGCCGGTGAACCCGAGGATGCCGTCAATGGTCTCCCCGTCGTCCTGCAGCACTCGGACGCGGCGCCCGGTACTCGCGCGCAGCCGGCCGGCGAGCGTCACGCCGAGGTGGTCCAACCTGGTGCGCTCGGCGATCTCGCTCTCCCGGACCCGGTCCTGCAGCGTCGACCACTGGCTCTGCAGGTCCTCGAACAACGCGTCCCACCTCATGTCCACACCGTAGCGCCATCCCGTTTACTGAGATTGACCAAAGTGCTACAAATGACATCAAACGCAATCGAACGACATGGATGAGCGTGATCGGGATGAATCGAGTGCGGTCGGCGAGCGTGGCCGCGGCGGTACTGGCCGCCGGCGTGGTGAATGCGGTGGCGGGTGGCCTCCTGGTGACCCGCCTGCGGCAGTCACCGTTCACGGATGCGGGATTCGAGGTCACCATCGGTGTCACGGTCTCGGCCGCGGGCATCGCCATCACCGGGTGGTGGGTGATGTGTCTCGTGGTGACCGTGGTGGCCGAGTTGCGCCGGCGCCGGACCGGCCGGGAGCCGTGCGTCCCGGGAGTACTGAGCCCGCGTTTCATGCGTCGACTGGTCGGGGTACTGCTGGGCGCCCACCTGCTGGCCGGGGCGCCGACGGCCGTGGCCGTCGCCACGCCGGAGCCGCCGATGGTCACGGCCCCTGCCGACCCGGTCCCGGGCATCACCGCGACGAGTTCGCGGCTGCCCGTCCTGGACGGTCCAGCCGTGCCGGCCCCGGCGCCCGGCGCCGACCCCTGGTTCGTGCCCCGGGCACCGGCCTTGCCGGACGGAGCGCCGTTGGTCCGCCCACCGACCCGTGCTGACCCACCGACGGCCACGACGACGGCGACGGTGATGGCCGGGGACAGCCTGTGGACCCTCGCCGCCCGTCAACTCGGGCCACTGGCCACCGATCTCGAGGTCGCACGGCAATGGCCGCGCTGGCACGCCCTCAACCGTGCCGTGATCGGGCCGGACCCCGGGCTGATCCGACCCGGGCAGGTCCTGCGGATCCCCCCTGCGCGGCCCGGCGGCGAGCAAGGTGAGGGACGATGAACACGGGGATCGGTGCCGCGGCACCGTTGCCGCGGCAGGACGAACCGACCGGGCGGACGAGTCCCGGGCGGAGCGAGCCGGTACCGGTGCCGCCGCCGATCACGACGCGCTGGGCGCCCGTGCAGCGCACCGGTGCTCCCCCGCTGCGGCGCCGCCCGTCAGCGGTCGCGCCGCCGGTCTCGCTCGGGGTGGCGACCGGTGCGTCGGCCGGGGACGACGACCGCACCGGACCGGACCGGGAACCCGCGCGGGTTCTGCCCCTGGAGGACGAGACGACGCGGCGGGTGATCGCCCAGACGCGTGCGGTCGGCCAGGCGATCCTCGAGGTGCTCGCCGGCGCGCGACCGGCGTCCCAACTGATCCGCTGGATGGACCCGACCGTGCACGACGCGCTGGTGCTGCGCGCCGACCTGGTCCGGGCCGGCGCAGCCCGAGCGGCGGCACGGGGCGGGCCGGGCACCCCGGGGCAACGGCGCCCGCCGTTCCGGGGCGCCACCGTCCGCTCCGTGCATGCCTGCCGGGTCACCGCGCGACGTTACGAGCTGAGCCTCGTGATCAGCGAGCCCGGGCGGTGCCGTGCAATGGCGCTGCGACTGGAGTTGAGACACCTGCAGTGGCGAGTCACCGCCCTGCAGATCGGCTGAGCCGATGCCGCCCGGGACGGGTCAGCGCCGCTTCTTCTTCGTCTTCTTCGTCCCCTTCTGAGACGCACGGGAGGGAGCGGTGCCGGTGGTCGCGGTGCCGGTGGCCGCGGTGCCCGACGACGCGGTGCCGGCCGATCCGGCCGCTCCGCCCGGGGAGGTACCCCGCGAGCCCCCCGGCACGGACGCGAGGGCCGCGGCGGCCCGCTCGACGTGGGTCTCGACGTCGCCGGTCTCCGTCGGGGCGGAGAGCTGCAGCTGGGCCGGCCGTTCGGGAGCGTCCAGACCGGCCGCGGCGAGCGCGGAGCGGTCCGGTACGCCGTCGCCGTCGGTGTCGACCTGCTCGACCTTCACGTCCAGGTTGAACAGGAAGCCGATGGTCTCCTCGCGGATGGACTCCATCATCTGCTGGAACATGGTGAAGCCCTCGTTCTGGTACTCCACCAGGGGGTCGCGCTGCGCCATGGCCCGCAACCCGATGCCCTCCTTGAGGTAGTCCATCTCGTAGAGGTGCTCCTGCCACTTGCGGCCGATCACCGACAGCACGACGCGTCGCTCGAGTTCGCGCATGTTCTCGGCACCGATGGCCGCCTCGCGCTTCCGGTAGGCGATGCGCGCATCGGAGAGGATCTCCTCGAGCAGGAAGTCGGACTTGACGTTCAACCGACCCCCCGCCTCGGCGAAGATGTCCTCCTGCGTCAGGCTCACGGGGTAGAGGGTGGTGAGGTTGGCCCAGAGCAGGTCCCAGTCCCAGTCCTCGCTGTGGCCCTCCGCCGTCGCGGCCTCGACCACGTCGCGGATCACGCCGGTGAGGAAGTTCTCCACCATGCCCTCGAGGTTCTCGCCCTCCAGGATGCGGCGCCGGTCGCCGTAGATGGCTTCGCGTTGCCGGTTGAGCACGTCGTCGTACTTGAGCACGTTCTTGCGCTGTTCGGCGTTGCGGGACTCCACCTGGGACTGAGCGGACGCGATGGCCCGGGAGACGATCTTCGCCTCGATCGGCACGTCGTCCGGGATGGCGGAGCTGTTCATCAGCCGCTCGGCCGCGCCGGAGTTGAACAGGCGCATCAGGTCGTCGGTGAGTGAGAGGTAGAACCGGGACTCGCCGGGGTCGCCCTGCCGACCGGACCGGCCGCGCAGCTGGTTGTCGATCCGGCGCGACTCGTGCCGTTCGGTGCCCAGCACGTAGAGCCCACCCAGTTCGAGCACCGCGGCGTGCTCGGTCTGCACCGCCTGGTTCGCCTTCTCCAGGGCGGCCGGCCACGCGGTCTCGTACGCCTCGGGGTTCTCGTTCGGGTCCAGGCCCCGCTCGTGCAGGGCGGCGATGGCGTTGAACTCGGCGTTTCCGCCGAGCATGATGTCGGTGCCGCGGCCGGCCATGTTGGTGGCCACGGTCACGGCGCCCTTCCGGCCGGCCTGGGCGACGATCGCCGCCTCCCGGGCGTGGTTCTTGGCGTTGAGGACCTCGTGCCGGATGCCGCGTTTGGCCAGCAGCTTCGAGAGGTACTCGCTCTTCTCCACGCTGGTGGTGCCCACCAGTACCGGCTGACCTGCCCCGTGCCGACCCGCGATGTCCTCGACGACGGCCTCGAACTTGACCACCTCGTTCTTGTACACGAGGTCGGTGCGGTCCTCGCGGGCCATCGGCTTGTTGGTCGGGATCACGACCACGCCGAGCTTGTAGGTGTTGACGAACTCGGCGGCCTCCGTCTCGGCGGTACCGGTCATGCCGGAGAGCTTCTCGTAGAGCCGGAAGTAGTTCTGCAGGGTGATCGTGGCCAGCGTCTGGTTCTCGGCCTTGATCTCGACGGCCTCCTTGGCCTCGATCGCCTGGTGCACCCCCTCGTTGTAGCGTCGGCCCGCGAGGATGCGGCCGGTGTGCTCGTCGACGATGAGCACCTCGCCGTCGAGCACGACGTAGTCCTTGTCCCGCTTGAACAGCTCCTTGGCCTTGATGGCGTTGTTCAGGAATCCGATCAGCGGGGTGTTCGCCGACTCGTAGAGGTTCTCGATGCCGAGGTAGTCCTCGACCTTCTCGATGCCGCCCTCGAGCACGCCGATGGTGCGCTTCTTCTCGTCCACCTCGTAGTCGGTGCCGGCGTCCAGCCGCAGCACGACCTTGGCGAACTCGCCGTACCAGCGGTTGGCGTCCCCCGAGGCGGGACCGGAGATGATCAGCGGGGTCCGGGCCTCGTCGATGAGGATGGAGTCGACCTCGTCGACGATCGCGAAGTGGTGACCGCGCTGGACCAACTCGTCCGGCGCCCACGCCATGTTGTCGCGCAGGTAGTCGAACCCGAACTCGTTGTTCGTCCCGTAGGTGATGTCGGCGGCGTACTGCTCGCGTCGCTGCGCCGGGTCCATGTTCGCCAGGATGCAGCCGGTGGACATGCCGAGGAACCGGAAGACGCGGCCCATCAGCTCGCTCTGGTAGCCGGCCAGGTAGTCGTTGACCGTGATGACGTGCACGCCCTTGCCGGTCAGCGCGTTCAGGTACGCGGGGGCGGTGGCGACCAGGGTCTTGCCCTCACCGGTCTTCATCTCCGCGATGTTGCCCAGGTGCAGGGCCGCGCCGCCCATCAGCTGCACGTCGAAGTGCCGTTGCCCCAGGGTGCGGCCGGCGGCCTCCCGCACCGCGGCGAACGCCTCCGGTAGCAGGTCGTCGAGCGTCTCGCCGTCCTGGTACCGCTGCCGCAGCGTGTCGGTCTCCGCACGCAGCTCGGCGTCGGACATCTCCCGGAAGTCGTCCTCCAGCGCGTTGATCGCGTCCACGAAGGACTGCAACCGCTTGAGGGTCTTCTTGTCGCCCGTGCGAAGAACCCGTTCGATCAGGGATGGCACAGCTGTTCGCTCCTGCGTGCTCGACTCTTTCGGACCGCGCGGACGTGGTGATCACGGTTCGCGCGCTGCGCCGAGTCTACGCGAGGCGGCTGACGACGGGCTCAGCGTTCGCTCACGGCCCGGGCGAGTGCCGGGTGGAGCTCCCGGGCGAGTGCCGCGGCGAGATCGCCCCGGGGGGCCACGGCCACGTCGTCGAGCCCCAGCCAGTGGGCCATCAGCAGCAGTTCGTCGGCCAGCTCCCGGGCCGTCCGCGAGGGCGCGTCCGGTTCCGCGAACGCCGCCTGGACGATCAGGGTCCGGCCCTGCCGGTCGGCCTTCAGATCGACGCGGGCCACCAGTTCCTCACCGAGGAGGAACGGCAGCACGTAGTAGCCGTGCTGCCGGCGTTCGGGCGGGGTGTAGATGCCGATCCGGTAGTGGAAGCCGAAGAGCTCCTCGACCCGGGGCCGGTGGAAGATCAACGAGTCGAACGGGCTGAGCAGGGCTCGGGCGGCCACCCGGCGCGGCCGGCGGGCGGCGGTGTGCAGCCAGTACGTCCGGTCCAGGCCGTCGACGGTGACGGGGGTGACGACGCCCTCGACGGCGAGCCGGGTCAGGGCTTCCGTGGTGGGCTTCACCGGCAACCGGAAGTAGTCCGCGACGGAACGGGCCGTCGCCACCCCGAGGGCGCGGACGGCCGCCTCGGTGAGCCGCTCCGCCGCGCCCGCCCGGTCCGGCTCCGGGACCGACCGCAGCGCGGGCGGCAGCACCCGGTCGGTCAGGGTGTACCGACGCTCGAACTGCGGCGTCCGCCCGGCGGAGCCCACGACGCCCCGCTCGAACAGGTGCTCGAGGACACGTTTGGTGGGTGTCCAGTTCCAGCCCCACTGGACGCGGTCCACCGCGTGGTCGTGGTTCAGCACGGCGGCGAGTGCGGTGGCGGTCATCGGCCGGGACCGGTCGAGCACGTCGATCAGGCCTGCGGCGATGGCCTCCTGCCCCGCGACGGCGGTGCCGGGCAGGCCGACCCACCGCCGACGCTGCCAGACCCGCAGGTCGGCGAAGTGCTCCGGGCGGATGAAACTCGCCTCGTGCGCCCAGTACTCCATCAGCCGACGGGGCGGCTTCTCACTGAGCCGGTGCACCAGGGCACGGTCGTACGGGCCGAGCCGGGCGAAGACCGGCAGGTAGTGACTGCGGCACAGCACGTTGACCGAGTCGATCTGCACCAACTGGATCCGGCGCATCAGGGCGGCGATGTGCGCGGCGGTCACCTGGCCAGACGAGGACCGCGCCTGGTGCGGAACCTCCAGAGCCTGCGCGGCGATGGCGATGCGACGGGCCGCGGAGCGGCTGAGCCGGGTGATCACGGGCCTCCTGCGGGTGGCGATCCGCACGGCTTACCGCGCGTTCTTCCGGACGGGTCGTCTGGACGGGGTTCTCCGGCGAGGCAACGCCGGCCGGGGTTCGCCCGGGCAGGGAACGGGCCACGACCCCGGGGGTCGTGGCCCGTTCGCCGAGGCGGCGTCGATCAGGCGGGGGTGGCCGGCCGGTAGGCCAGCTCCTCCTCCTGCACGTCGGCGTCCTGGTCGCAGGCCTCGTCGAGGGAGATCACCCCGTAGGTCCAACCGCGGCGGCGATAGACGACCGACGGTGTGCTCGTGTCCTCGTCGATGAACAGGTAGAAGTCGTGGCCGACCATCTCCATGGCGTCCACGGCGTCGTCGAGGCTCAGCCGGGCGGCGGGGAACACCTTGCGCCGGATGGTGACCGGGGACTCACCGGTCTGCTGATCGGGCACCGTCTCGGCGGCGCGGCCACCGACGTCGTCCACCGTCTGCAGGTAGATCGGTGTGTCGGGCCGGACGACCGGGAGGGCGGCGGTGGCCTCGTGCACCGCTGTCGGCCGCTGGTGGCCCTGGTGGTGGACCTTCTTGCGGTCGCGGGCCCGGCGGAGTCGCTCGGCCAGCTTCCTGGCGGCCGCGTCGAACGCGCTGAACTTGTCCTCGGAGACGGCCTCGGCGCGAATCACGGGCTTCCTCCCGAGCACGGTGAGTTCGATGGTGACGGCGGAGGGCTGCTTCGTCACCTTGGCCTCGAGCCGGTGTCTGCTCTCGACCAACGGCTCGATCTTGGCGATCTTCTCCTCGGCGTATTCCCGGTACCGGTCGGACACCGTGACGTTTCGGCCGTGGATGGAAAAGTCCATGGTGATCTCCGCTCTGACGTCGGTGACACAACGGCACCGGCTCATCCGACGGATGCCGTTGCGGTGTTTCGTCAACACCTGACCCCACGTTAGTTGAGCGGCACCTGATTTTCACCCGCCGGTCGGTTGCCGGTCACCGATCCCGGTGGCGGCACGGCAGCGACGACGGCGGCACCGTGCACCGGCATCCCCGCCGTGTTCAGGGCTCGCCGCGCCTCCGCGAGAGTCGCACCGGTGGTCAGCACGTCGTCGACCACCAGCACGAGCGCAGCCACCGGCAGGCAGACGCCGCGCCTGCCCCTCGACCGCAGCCTCATGCTCCCGGCGAGTCCGCGCGCCCGGGCGCGTCGCCCGGCTCCCCGGTGGGCGCCCCCGCCGGCTCCCCACCGAACCTTCGACCACGGGGCCGGCCCCCACCGGACGGCGAGGCAGGGCAGGAGCGCCGTGCCCGGCGGCAGCAGGCCCCGGTGCAACGCCGACCGCAGCAGCAGCCCGACCGGGTGGTAGCCACGGCGCCAGCGCGCGCGCAGCGTGGTGGGGACCGGGACGAGGACCAGCGGGCGATCGCGGACCCCGGCCCCGGCCCTGGCCGCTGCGGTGGTCACCGCACGGGCGAGCGCGGCGGCGACGTGAGCGGTCAGGTCCGTGCGCCCGTGGTCCTTCAGGGCCAGCAGCACGACGTCGATGCCGCCCGCCCGGTAAACACCGGCCGCGGTGACCGCGAGCGGCGGGTCGACCGGCAACCCGGGGGCGAACGCCTCGGCGGCGAAGGGACGGGCCGTGGCACAGCGCAGACGTGCCGCACACGGCCGACACAGCGACACGTCGACCCGGCCACATCGCGGGCACCAGACGGGCATCAGCAGCGCCAGGAAGGCGAGCACCGCGGCCTCGACCAGACCCGCGAGCGTGCGCAGCCGGGGGTATCGGGACCAGGGTCTGCGGTGCTGCGGCGGCGCGTCGACGTCCATGCCGCGATGCTGCCACGCCGGGGCTTCGGAAGGGTCCGGCCGGGGGCGGGGCGTGGACAGCGTGGGCCGGGCCGGGTGTCTGTGGAGGGAGAACGGTCAGCCGGCGAAGGCCGTGTCGAGTACACCGGTGGCCTGGTTGGACCAGCTGGTGTCCACCCGGACCAGCAGTTCCTGCCCCGACTGCAGATAGATCTCCTGGGAGCCGTTGCCGCCGGCCAGCGACGTCGCCCCCCGCACCGGCGCCAGTTCCTGCGACTGCCCGCTCAGGGAGAGCACCTCCGGGGTGACGTCGGCCTGTGTCGATGCGCCCATCACGGCCACCTCGGTGTCGCCGAGCCAGGCCCCGGTGTTCACCGTCTGGGTCGACCGGATCGGCAGCGCGGACGTCAGCTCCCGGGGGGTGCCGTCCGCGGCGCGGCGCACCCCGCTGAGCCAGACCGAGGACTTGCCCCCGTCCACGGTGATGATCAAGGCACGGGCCCCGTCCCGGGAGATCCGCAGGCTCGTGATCGTCCGGCCGCGCAGCCACGAGGCGCTGACCTCGTTCACCCCGCCGCCGAACCGGGCCGCCGCCGCCGCCGTGTAGACCAGGCCCGCCCCGGACCCGTCGGCGGTCCACAGCCAGTCGAACGGGTCGAAGCTCGGCCGGGTCAACGCGGATCCGGTGAAGACGACGCCCCGGGTGCCGTCGGTGGCGGCGCTGATCAGGCGGCGCCGGTCGGAACTGAGGTACGCGAAGCGGCGCTGGTCGTAACTCATGGCCGGGTCCACCGGCTTGTCCTGGGCGACCGAGCCGATGCCGTCGATGGGACGATAGCCACCCCCCTGGTACAGGACGAGTTCGTTGCGCACGATGGCCACCTGGCTGGCCGGCACCTGCTTCTCCTTGACCGGGGCGTTGCGGGCCGCTTCCCCCGCGTCGATGCCGAGCGGGCGCTGGTTGATCAGCATCCGCACCGAACTGATGCTGTCCAGCACCCCGACCAGGGTGCCGGAGAGCTGGTTGAGCATCCGCTCGCGCTGCTTCTGGTCGGACGAGTCGAGCACCTGCTGCGGCAGATCCACCTCGGCGGCGCCCGAGACGATCGGCACCGACGGGGTGTTCAACGTGGTGCCCTCGGGGAACGCGCTCACCACAGCACCCTTGAGGTAGTCCGCGGGCCCGTCGAGCAGCACTCGCACCAGGGACGTCGTGACCCGGGGGCCGCGGACGAACCAGCGTACGTCCGGCACGGCGTACGTGTAGGTGGGGTCGTAGAAGGTCAGCGAGTAGGCGCTGAACAGCAGGTCGAAGTCGCGGGCCTGCAGCACGATACCGTCCGGGATCCGGCTGATCCGCCACTGTCCGTCGACCTTCTGCAGGGCCACGTCGAGTGACTCGGTGGCGCCCTTGGCCGCATCCCGGTAGATCCCCCTGTCGTCGACCGTGGCCGTCACGGCCATGACGATGCGCACGGTGCCCGCGGCGGGGGTGGTGACCACGCGCGGGGCCGACGAGAGCACCAGGGTGCGCTGGTCCGGCTTCCAGGTGCTGGAGAGCCCGGGCGTGAGGTAGCTGCGGGCGACTGCGTACTCGTCCTGGCTGCCGACGCCGGCACGCAGAAAGCCCTGCACGATGGTCTGCGGGCTGCCGTTCTCCTGGGGTCCGCTGGGGGCCGGCCCCTGCTGGTTCTGCTGACTGCGGTTACCGGAGTCCTTGCTCATCCCCACCGGGCCGCCGGTGGGGATGGAGGAACAGCCGGTCAGCAAGAGGATCACGGCCAACACCAGTCCGATCCTGCTCCCCGGCCACGTCGCCCTCATCATGCTCCTCCTCGCCCGCTGCTGCTCGGTTCCGCGGTCGCCGCTGTTCCCGTGACCGTCCCGGTGTCCTCGCGCCCGACGACGGCGGGACCCCGGTCGGCCGGGTCGAGGATGACGGCGCTCGCGCCGGTCTCGACGGCGGGGACCGGGGCGTCCACGGGTTCGAGGGGAAGCGGCTCGTCCACCAGGTCCTCGCCGCGGCGGCGGGGCAGGATCATCCGGAAGTTGGAGCCGTGGCCGGCCAGTCCCCACGCCTGCAACCGCCCGTGGTGCAGGTTGACGTCCTCGGCGGCGATGGACAGACCGAGACCGCTGCCTCCGGTGGTGCGGGCCCGCGCCGGGTCCGCGCGCCAGAACCGGTCGAAGACCCGGGCGACGTCCTCCGGGGTCATCCCGATCCCGTGGTCCCGCACCGTCACCGCCACCGCGTTGTCGGTGGCGGCGACGTGCACCTGGATCGGGCGGCCCTCACCGTGCTCGATGGCGTTGACCAGCAGGTTGCGCACCACTCGCTCGATCCGCTTGCCGTCCATCTCGACCACGCAGCTGGGGTCGTCGAGCCGGACCTCGATGGTGGACCCCACGTTCTCGGCGAGCATCGCGGTGCCGTCCTGGACGCTGCGCACCACGTTGTTGATGTCGGCGTCGCCGATGTCGAGCACCGCGACCCCGGCATCGAACCGCGACATCTCCAGCAGGTCGGCCAGCAGGGTCTGAAACCGCTCGACCTGGTGGTAGAGCAGTTCCGCCGATCGCTTGTTGATCGGATCGAAGTCCTCCCGCGCGTCGAACAGCACCTGCGAGGCCATCCGCACCGTCGTCAGCGGGGTGCGCAACTCGTGGGAGACGTCCGAGACGAAGCGCTGCTGCATGCGGGAGAGCTCGGCCAGCGCCGTGATCTGCTCCTGCAGGTTGCCCGCCATGTGGTTGAAGGACGCGCCGAGCCGGGCCAGTTCGTCCTCGCCCTCGACGTTGATCCGCTCCTCCAACTGGCCGGCGGCCAGCTTCTCGGCCACGTCCGCGGCGTCGGAGACCGGCGCGACGACCGCGCGGGTGACGAACCAGGCGATGGCGCCGACCGCCAGCAGCAGGACCACGCCTCCCACCCAGAGCGCGCCGTGGATGTAGCTCAGGGTGTCCTGTGCGTCACCGAGGGTGTAGATCAGGTACAGCTCGTAATTGGTACCAGGAGGCACCCGGACGATCCGCCCGACGGCGATCGCGGGCACGTCGGAGGTCCCCACCGGCAGCGAGATGGACTGGTAGTACTGACCGTTGTCACGGCGGACCGCCGTCCGCAGCTCCTCGGGGATGACCGCCGACGTCAGCTGCGAGTTGTCGCTGCGGGCCGTCTCCACCCAGCGCTGCCCCTGTTCACCGGGCTTCTGCAGCAGCAGGAACATCCGGCGGGTGGACCCGCTGTCACCCTCGAGCACCTTGAGCGTGTTGTAGATGGTCTGCTGACCGGTGGCCCGGTCGTTGGTCTCGGCCCGGTCGAAGATCGCCTGGACCTCGTCGAAGCCGCGCCTGGACTCCTGCTCGGCCTGGCGCAGCCGCTCGCTGAACAGGGCGGACGAGATCTCGTGCGAGAGGAAGGCGCCGACCATGACGAACGCGATCAGCGTCATCCCCATGGTCAGCAGCACCGTGCGGAACTGCAGCGAGTGCCGCCACCGGGAGACGAGAGCCAGTCCGCCCGACCGGATCGACCACCACAGCCGCTCCACGCCGGTGCGACGGCGCCGATGGGGCGTCAGTACCCGGTGGGAGCCGGTACGACGGGTCGCACGGTCGCCGGATCCGGCGGGCAGCGCGGCCCGACTCGTCGGACCCGTGCTCGTCACAAACACGTTCTCTCCCGTTCCTCCACGCCGACCCCGGTCGGCACGGGATCTCCGCGTCAGCTCTGTCCGGCCTTGTATCCCACGCCCCGGACGGTCAGCACGACCTCGGGGGCCTCGGGATCTCTCTCAATCTTGGACCGAAGCCGCTGAACATGCACATTCACCAGCCGGGTGTCGGCGGCGTGCCGGTATCCCCACACCTGCTCGAGGAGCTGCTCACGGGTGAACACCTGCCACGGCTTCCGGGCCAGGGCGACGAGCAGGTCGAACTCGAGTGGGGTGAGCGCGATGGCCTTCGCCCCGCGGCGCACCGAGTGACCGGCGACGTCGATGGTCACGTCCGCGACGGTCAGGGTCTCCGGCGCCTTGGTCTCCCCCGGCCGCAGGCGCGCCCGCACCCGGGCGACCAACTCGGCCGGCTTGAACGGCTTCGGCACGTAGTCGTCGGCGCCCGACTCCAGGCCGCGGACGATGTCGGACGTGTCCGACTTCGCGGTCAGCATCACGATGGGGACGTCGGACTCGCCGCGGATCTGCCGGCATACCTCGATGCCGTCCAGACCGGGCAGCATCAGGTCGAGCAGCACCAGGTCGGGCCGGCTGTTGCGGAACGCGTCCAGCGCCCTGGCGCCGTCCGCGCAGAAGGACGGTTCGAAGCCGTCGTTGCGCAGCACGATGCCGATCATCTCCGCCAGTGCCTCGTCGTCGTCCACCACCAGAATGCGTCCCTTCATGCCCTCATCCTTGCAAACGTGCCGTGGTTCCGGCGCATCGACACCGCGCGACCGGCGGGGTGGCGCACCCCCGGGGTGGGACTCGGCCCCCGCTGGTCAGCTTCCGGGGCGGCGGATACGCTCGGCCATGGGCGACCGCCGGTCGACCTCGGACGAGGGGACGTGGCAGGCGTGAGCGAGGACGAGCACCGGGGCACCGGCGGTCGGGACGGTCAGCACCGGTCCGGGCAGGGCTGCGGCGGGTGACGGCCCTGCTGCACGTCGACCTGTGGATGCGACGGGAGGGGCTGGCCGTGGTCCTGCTGGTGCAGCACGACCGCCTCGCGACCCGATGACCGGGTCGCTGTACGAGCGGGTGCTCGGTGCCCGGTACGCGGGCCTGCACCCGCGCGTGCAGGCCTATTTCGCCCAGTCGGCCGGGACCGCGGTGCGCTATGACGGCGTGTTCGACGTCGCCGGGTGCACCGTGCCCGCCCTGCGACCGGTGTTCGCGGCCCTGGCCGGGGAGCAGATGTTCTTCCCCGAGTACGGGGAAAGGGTACCGTTCAGCATCGTGAACCGGGCGTACCGGGACGACGACGGCGCGCCGTGCCTGGCCGCCGAACGGATCCTCGACTTCGGTCACCGCACCCGGCGGTTCACCGACCTGTGTCGGCTCGGCGCGGACGGGCTGCTGCTGGACCTCGTCGGCGCACACCACCTGCTGCGCACCGGGCTGACCCTGTCGGTCACCGCAGCAGGGTCGATGCGGCTGGCGTCGACCACCGCGTGGGTCGGGCCGCCGAGCCCGGCCTCGTCCACCCCCCCGGCACCGCGGGCGCTGCCGGGGCTGCGAGTGCCGCGGGTGCTGGCGGCCGGCGCGTACACGGAACAGGGGTTCGACGACGCCACCGGACGGTTCACCATCCAGACCCGGGTGGTGCAACCGATGCTGGGGACGCTGTTCGTCTACGCGGGCAGCTTCGATCCCACACCACACCGCGCCCCCTGACCCGCACCGACCGACGGGCGAGGCGGTCAGCCGTCCCGGGCGGTCGTGTCGAGGGCGTCGGCGGCGGCGACGAGCCGGCGCAGCAGGGTGGGCAGCCGCCCGGCGTCGGGGGCGGTCGTCGACGCCGTCGTTCCCGTCAGCGCCGTGCGGGGTGTCCGGCTGGTCACCGTCACCTGCGGCAGTCGCGCCGCCGGCAGACCGAGCCGGCGCCAGGGATCGAGCACCTGGCCGGCGAGGTCGTTGACCTGCCGGATGTTCCCGCCCGCCGCCGCGGTGTCCAGTTCGACGACGATCGCGCCGCCGCCGTCGAGGTAGTCGCCGAGGGCGTCCGGCACGGTGCTCGGTGTGGTGACCGCGAGCGCGGTGGCGGGGACGGCGAGCCCGTCGGCCTCGACGTCCCGGGCCACCGACAGCGGCAAGGCGCCGACCTCGACGGCGAGCACCACCGCGGTGGCCCCGGCGTCGCGCACCACCTCGACCACTCGTCGCAGGACCTGGCGCACCTCCCCCCGGTCCACCGCGCGCAGAGTGCGGTACCCACTGGCGGTGGGCACGGTACCGGCCAGAACGCCGTCGAGGGCGGGTTCGTCGACGCGGAGCGTGACGGCCGCGTCCGGCAGCGCCACCCGCAAGCCCTGCAACTGGGCCGCCAGCCCGGCGGCGAGCGAGTCGGCCAGGTCCCGCCGTGCCCCGTGATCGGCGAGCAGGCGTTCACCGCCGGCGAGGTCGAGCATCGTGGCGAGGCTGAACGGGCCGAGCACGGCGACGCCGATCCGGCGGGCCGAGGTCTGCTCGACACCGACGAGGTCGGCGAGGACGTTCACGTCGGAGGCCAGCAACGAACGGGAACGGCGCAGATCCTCGCCCGGCCGGGCGGTGACCCGCCAGCCGTGTGGTCCGACCTCCACCGGCAGGTCGACGAGCAGCGCAGCGGCGCGGCCGGCGGCGTCGGCGCCCGGCCCGCGGTCGGGAAGCAGCGGCAGGTTCGGCAGATGCGGGTCGCCCAGTTCCCCGCGAATCGCCGTCAGCGCACCGAGCAGGTCGGTGCCGGCCACGACGGCGGGGCCCGCGGCGGTGACCGTGCTCGGTGTCGGCGTGGCGGAGCGGGGGCTCACGCCCGGGTACTCGCCTCGGCCGGGCCCGGGCGGTCGGCCGTTCCCTGGATCACGGGCAACGGCGCCGTCCCTTCGGAAATGGCCTGGTGGTGCCGGATCACTTCCTCGATGATGAACGCGAGGAACTTCTCGGCGAACGCGGGATCCAGGTGCGCCTCCTCCGCGAGCCGCCGCAGCCGCGCGATCTGCATCGACTCGCGCGTCGGGTCGGCCGGCGGCAGCCGGTGCTCGGCCTTGAGCACGCCGACCCGCTGGGTGGCCCGGAAGCGTTCGGCGAGGACGTAGACGAGGGTGGCGTCGAAGTTGTCGATGCTGGACCGGATCCGGAGCAGTTCCTGCATGACGGCCGGGTCCACGTCCTCCCCCAGTGAGCTGGCGGACGGGTCGTACGAATCCCTCATGGGTCCAGTCTAGGGGCGCCCTGACCGGTGCCCGGCCCGGCCGACGGCCGCCCCGGCACGGGCGCCAACCACGGTTCCCGGTCGAGCCGGAACTGGCCGCGCCAGGCCAGGACGGCGATCAGCACCGCCGGCAGCAACCAACCGGACCAGCCCAGGATCGTCGTCGTCAGCGGGGTGAACGTCGTCCCGTACGCGAGAAAGACCAACGGGAGACCGGCTGCGGCATTGATCGCGCCGCGCGCGAGCACGGCCGGCCAGACGGAACCGGTGCGCAGCCGCAGCCAGCTGAGCAGCGCGCCGATGACGATGGCGAAGCAGATCACCGCGAGCATCCCCAGCCAGGCGGGGCCGCCGGGATAGTGGTAACCGAGCGCGATCAGGGGGGCCTGCCAGATCCCCCACAGTGCCCCGGAGACGACGACGGCGGTCGGCACCCCGGCGGGCAGCAGGGCCGGGAGCAGCCAGCCGCGCCAGCCGAGTTCCTCGCCCAGGGCGGGGATGACGTTGACGAACGCGCCGATCAGGACGTTGAGGAACTGCAGCAGCACGACGGTGCCCATGCTGACCCGGGACAGGGCGGCGGGGGCGACCTGCTCCAGGTAGGCCCGGAAGCCGGAGAACCCGACGAGATCGGCCCGGTAGAGGCCGAACAGGGCACCGACGGCCAGCGCCCCGAGGACCAGGACCACGGCGAGGACCACGGCACCGAGCAGCAGCGCGACGAACCGGCCGACGGGGCGCACCTGGCTCACGCCCAGCGCCCGCGGGATCGAGTCCGGCCGGTCCACCCAGCGACTGACCACCAGCGCCGCGATCCCGGGGCCGAGCATGTAGACCAGCAGCAGCACCGGCAGGGCGGGACTGCGCAAGCCGCCCGCGACAGCCAGGCCCAGGCCGACCAGCCACGAGAAACCGAAGGCGATCGCGAGGAAGACCAGGATCGGGCGTCGTCGGATGACCCCCCCGGTCGTGTACGCAGGCATGGACCGAGAGTAGCCGTCGTGTGCGACTCAGGCGGTGGCCGGGGAGCGGGCCGTGTCGATGGTGGCCTGCCCGAGCACGCGGGTGCCCTGGTAGAGGACCACCGTCTGGCCGGGGGCGACGCCGCGCATCGGCTCCGCCAGGGTGATCACCAGCGCCGGATCGCCGGTCTCGTCGGTCACCACCTGTGCCGCCGCCGGGACGGGATCCCCGTGCGCACGGACCTGGGCGAGGACCTCGAAGCAGCCGGACGCGCCGGAGCCGGGGTCGACGACGGCGGCCGGCACGGGCCGTCCGGCCCAGGAGATCCGGATGCCGCGGATCTGCTCGACGGCGAGCAGCCGCTCGGGTCCGACGGTCACCCGATTCTGTTTCGGCTCGATCGAGAGGACGAACCGGGGCCTGCCGTCCGGGGCCGGCCGGCCGAGCTTCAACCCCCGGCGCTGCCCCACGGTGAACGCCTGGGCGCCTTCGTGGATGCCGACGGTCGTGCCGGTCTCGTCGACGATCTCGCCGGGCTGCATCTCGATCTTCTCGGCGAGCCACCCGGCAGTGTCCCCGTCGGGGATGAAGCAGATGTCGTGGCTGTCCGGCTTCTTCGCCACGGAGAGCCCGCGCTCGGCCGCCTCGGCCCGGACGGCCGCCTTGGTGGGCGCGTCGGCGAGCGGGAACAGGCAGTGCTCGAGTTGGGTCTCGGTCAGCACGCCGAGCACGTAGGACTGGTCCTTCGCCCAGTCGCTGGCGCGGTGCAACTCCGGGTGACCGTCGGCGTCCCGGGTCACCCGCGCGTAGTGCCCGGTGCAGACGGCGTCGAACCCGAGGGCGAGCGCCTTCTCCAGCAGGGCCGCGAACTTGATCTTCTCGTTGCAGCGCATGCAGGGGTTGGGGGTGCGGCCGGCCGCGTACTCGGCGACGAAGTCGTCGACGACGTCCTCCTTGAACCGCTCCGAGAAGTCCCACACGTAGTAGGGGATGCCGAGTTTCTCGGCGGCGCGCCAGGCGTCACGCGAGTCCTCGATGGTGCAGCAGCCGCGGCTGCCCGTGCGCAGGGTGCCGGGCATGCGGGACAGGGCCAGGTGGACGCCGACGACGTCGTGCCCGGCGTCGACGGCACGGGCGGCGGCGACGGCGGAGTCGACGCCGCCACTCATGGCAGCCAGGACGCGCATGATCTCCTCGTGATCGGTCGGATGGGTGCGGCCGGATTCAGCGGCCGGCGGCCCGCAGGTCGGGCACGTGCCCGGCCATGCCGGCGGCGGCGGCCTTCGCCACCGCACCGGGCAGTTCGTCCAGCAGCAGCCGGACGTCGTCCTCGGTGGACGTGTGACCGAGGCTGAAACGTTGGCCGCCGCGGGCCGTGGCCTCGTCCAGGCCCAGGGCGAGCAGGACGTGGGAGGCGCGGGGGACGCCGGCGCTGCACGCGGACCCGGCCGAGGACTGTACGCCGGCGGCGTCGAGCAGGAACAGGAGCGAATCACCCTCGCATCCGGTGAACGTGAAGTGGGCGTTGCCGGGCAGCCGCTCGGGGCCGGACGCGGGGCCGCGCAGGACGGCGGCGGGCACCCGCTCGAGCACCCCGGCCACCAGCGCGTCCCGCAGGCCGGCGATCCGGGCCGATTCGGCGGGCAGGTCGCCGACGACGGCGGTCGCGGCAGCGGCGAAACCGGCGACGGCGGGTGCGTCGAGCGTGCCCGAGCGGACGTCGCGTTCCTGGCCGCCGCCGTGCAGCACGGGCGTGACCGCGACGGACCGGCCGAGCAGCAGGGCCCCGATGCCCAGGGGGCCGCCGATCTTGTGGCCGCTGATCGAGGCGGCGGCCAGCCCACTGGCGGCGAAGTCCACGGGCACGGCGCCGAAGGCCTGCACGGCGTCGGCGTGCACGGGGACGCCGTACCGCTCGGCCCGGCGGACGATCTCGGCGACCGGCTGCACGGCCCCGACCTCGTTGTTGGCCCACATCACGGTGACGAGGGCGACCGATGCCGGGTCCTCGGCCAGGGCGGCGTCGAGCGCGTCCAGGTCGAGGATGCCGCGCTCGTCGACGGGCAGCCACACGGCTTCGGCACCCTGCGTCGCGGTGAGCCACTCGACCGTGTCGGAGACGGCGTGGTGCTCGACGGTCGAGGTCAGGATCCGACGACGGCGGGGATCGGCGGCGCGACGGGCCCAGTAGAGGCCCTTGACGGCCAGGTTGTCCGCCTCGGTGCCGCCGCCGGTGAGGACGACCTCGGAGGGGTCGGCACCGGCCGCGGCGGCGATCTCGTCGCGGGCGGTCTCCACCACCATCCGGGCGCGACGGCCCGCACCGTGCAGGGCGGAGGGGTTGCCGTAGCGGGTCAGTTCAGCGGTGATCGCGGCCAGAGCGGGCCCGCACAGGGGCGCGGTGGCCGCGTGGTCAAGGTACGCGGGCACCGGTCGATTCTACTCGGTCCGCCCGCCGACGCGCCCCCGCGACGGCTCGCCCGCCGACGCGCCCCCGCGACGGCTTGCGACGGCCGGCACCCGCTACGGCTCGCCGTCGGCCGGCACCCGCTACCAACGGCCGCGCACGGGTGTGCGCGTCTCCGGGTCGGTCGGCGTGGGCAACGCCATCTCGGCTCGCACGCCGAGCAGCCGCACCTCCCGGCCGGGTTCGATCCGGTGCACGGCCAGGTCGAGCGCCGCGGCGATCACGGTGTCCCGGTCCCGGGTCGGCTCCGGCAGCTTGCCGCCGTACACCTTCGTGACGAACGGGGCGTACCGGACCTTGAGCGTGAGCCGGACGACCGGCCGCTCCTCGGCCTCCGTGTCCTCGGCGACGGCGGCGGCGAGGACGCGGATCGCTTCGGCGACCTGCTCCGGCGTCGTCAGGTTCTGCTGGTAGGTGGTCTCGTGGCTGTGCCCGCGGGCGACCCACGGGCTGTCGTCGACGACGCCGGGCCCGTCGCCGCGGCCCAGGCCCCCGTACCAGGGGCCCATCCGGGGGCCGAACTCGGCGACCAGGCCGGCCTCGGGATGGGCGGCCAGTTCCGCGACGGTGCGCACCCCGAGGCCGGCGAGCCGGGCGGAGACCTTCGCGCCCACGCCCCACAGCTCCCGGGTGGGCCGCTCGCCCATCACCGGGAACCACGTATCGGCGGTCAGCCGGTAGCTACCGGCAGGCTTGCCGAACCCGGTGGCGATCTTGGCGCGCACCTTGTTGTCCCCGATACCGACCGAACAGTGCAGACCCGTCGCGGCGAGCACGGCGGCCTGTACCCGCCGGGCCACGCTCTCCGGGTCGTCGGTCACCACGCCGAGGAACGCCTCGTCCCAGCCGAGGACCTCGACGACGACGCCGGGCTGCTCCCGCAGGGTGGCCATCACGACGGCGGATGCGGCCTCGTAGGCGGCGGCATCGACGGGCAGGAACACCGCGTCGGGAAGCTTGCGGGCCGCGATCTTCATCGGCATCCCGGAGCCGACGCCGAACGCACGGGCCTCGTACGACGCCGTCGACACCACGGCCCGCTCGGTCGGGTCCCCACGGCCGCCGATGACGACGGGCCTGCCGGCCAGCTCCGGATGGCGCAGCACCTCGACGGCGGCGATGAACTGGTCGAGGTCAACGTGCAGCACCCAGGGACGGGCGGTCCCCGTCGTCAGCGGGTCCTGCAGCGCCGTCGTTTCCTGCAGCATCATCGGCTCCTGCAGCACCGTCGGTTCCTCCGGCACCGATTCCTTCGCCGTGCTCAGGTCCCCCGGCACCGTCGGGTCCTGCAGCGCCGTCGGTTCCTGCGGCACCGATTTCTTCGCCGTGCTCAGGTCCCCCGGCGTCGTCGGCTCCCCCGGCGCCGTCGGCTCCCCCGGAGTGGGGAACGTGGTGCCGTCCGGGCTGGTCATGGGTCGATTCTCACCGGTCCGCGCCGGCGTGTCACGAATGACGCCGACCGCGCGAGGACGCAACCCGGGCAACGCCCCCGCCACTACACTGGTCGATCGTGTTCCGAATCCTGTTCGACTCCCCCGAGATCCCCGGCAACACCGGTGCGGCGATCCGGCTGGCCGCGCTGACCGGGGCGGAACTGCATCTGGTCGAGCCGCTCGGGTTCGACCTGACGGAGGCCAGGCTGCGCCGTGCCGGCCTGGACTACCACGACCTCGCCGTCATGACCGTCCACCCGGACCGGGAGACGGCGTGGGCGGCGCTGATGCCCGCCCGGGTGTTCGCGTTCACCGCCGAGGGCACCCGAGCGCACAGCGACATCGCCTACAAGCCGGGCGACGTGCTGATGTTCGGCCGGGAGTCGGTGGGGCTCAGCGCGGCGGCGAAGGCGGACCCGCACGTCACCGAGCTGGTGCGGATCCCCATGCTGCCCGGCCGCCGGTCGCTGAATCTGACCAATGCCGCGTCGATCGCGGTGTACGAGGCGTGGCGTCAGCACGGCTTCGCCGGCGCCGCCCTCACCCGCTGACACCTGACGCGCCCGCGTGGGGCCGGCGTCCTGCTCGTGGCGCGCGACCGTGCCCACCCCGCGCCCCGCGCCCCCTGACTTTGCGTTGACTATTGAATTCTGGGGCTCCATTGCGTGATTCGAGCCCCGAAATTCAATAGTCAACGCGGAAGGAGGGTGCGCGCGAGGTCCACGCGAAGGAGGGGTCGACGCGGGAGGAGGGGTCGGCGCGGGAGGGGGAAGCACGCGCCGAGGAGGGATCACGGAACCCCTCAGCCGCGGCGCCGGCGGATCTCCTCCGTGGCCTGCGGCAGCACGGCGAACAGGTCCCCGACGATGCCGAGGTCGGCGACCTCGAAGACGGGGGCGTCAGCGTCCTTGTTGATCGCGATGATGGTCTGCGACGTCTGCATCCCGGCCTTCTGCTGAATGGCCCCGGAGATGCCGGCGGAGATGTAGAGCTGCGGGGAGACCGTCTTGCCGGTCTGCCCCACCTGCGCGTCGTGGTCGATCCACCCGGCGTCCGTCGCGGCGCGGGAGGCCCCGATCGCCCCGTGGAGCTCGTCGGCGAGCGCCTCGAGCGGGCCGAAGTCGCCGCCGGTGCCGCGGCCGCCGGCGACGACGACGCGTGCCTCGGTCAGGTCCGGCCGGGCGCTGGCCGGCTTCGGTGATCGGGCGGTGATCCGGGCGGCCGGGCCCGGATCCGGGACGGTCACGGTGTCGGTGGTGACCTCCGTCGGCGTCGACGCGGCCAGCGCCACCACGGCGTTCGGCTTGACCGTGATGATGGGCGTCCCGGAGGTGACGACGGTGCGGCTCGACCACGCGCCGGCGAGCACGGACTTGGCGGCCATCGGGCCCTGATCCGTGTCGTGGACCGCGACGGCGTCGGTGATCACCCCGGAGCCGGTCTTGATCCCGGCCCGTCCGGCGATCTCCTTCTCCTCGAACGTGTTGCCCAGCAGCACGACGTCGGGCCGGACCTGGTCGATCGCGGCGGCGAGCAGCGCGGCCTTCCCCGCCACGAGCAGGTCCTCGAGCGGCTCCGCCGGCATGAGCAGGCCCGTGGCGCCGTGGTCGGCGAGGCTGTCCAGCAGGACGGACTCGACCTCGTCGGCGGTCAGAGCGGTGACGTCGCCGAGCGAACGGCCCAGGGTCAGCAGCTCCCGGGCCGCTTTGGACAACGTGGTGCCGTGCGGGGCGTCCAGGTAGATCAGGACGGTGCTCATGGGGTTCTCCTCAGTGAGACGTCGAAGCAACGGCGGCGGTGCGGGATTCGTGAGCTCGGGTCGGACGCAGGGGGCGCGAGGGAGGGCTCAGAGCAGCCGGCGTTCGGCGAGGAAGTCGACCAGCCGGATGCCGGCGTCGCCCTCGTCGGTGAGCACGATGCCTGCGGTGCGGGCCGGCCGCTCGGTCGCCTCGACCACGCGGGTCCAGGACCCGGCGACACCCACCGCATCGGGGGCAAGTCCCACGTCGGACAGGGACAGAGTCGAGACGGGCTTCTTCTTGGCGGCCATGATCGCCTTGAAGTTGGGGTAACGGGGATCGTTGGCCTGGTCGGTGACCGAGACGAGGGCCGGGAGCGGTGCCTCCAGGGACTCCGCGTCCGTGGTGCCGTGGCGGGTGGCGCGGACGACCCCGTCGGCGACGTCGAGGCTGTCGGCGAAGGTGATCTGCGCCAGTGCGAGTCGCTCGGCGAGCTGGGCGGGGACCAGCGACGTCTCACCGTCGGTGGAGGCCATTCCACAGAGCACGAGGTCCGCTCCCCCGATGTGCCGGTAGGCGGCCGCCAGAGCGCGGGAGGTGGCGGCCGCGTCCGAACCGGCGAGCGCCTCGTCGGTCAGGTGATACGCCTCGTCAGCCCCGAACTGCAAGGCCTTGCGCAGGGCGTTGGTGGCGTCGGCGGGGCCCATGGTCAGGGCCGTGACGCTGACGGTCGCGTTGTCCCCCGCGGCCGTCTCGCGGATCCGGACGGCGGCCTCGAGGGCGTACTCGTCCAGTTCGGAGAGGATGCTCTCCCCACGAGCGAGCGTGTGGCCGTCGCCGGTCAGCTGCCGGGGGAACTGGGCGTCCGGTACGTACTTGACCAGCACGAGGATCTTCAAACCCGAGGTCTGCACGTCCTCTAGCTAATCACACGTGCTCGGTCGACCCCGATCCTTCCAGCCCGGGACGGCCGAGCGCCGCTCCCGTGGTCACCGGAGCGGCGCTCGTGCCGTCCGCGGGACGGTACCGGAGGAGGTTGCGAACGGGCTACTGGATGCTGGCCGCGTCCAACGTCACCTGCGTGCTCTGCGTACTGCCGTCCCGGGTGTACTCGATCTTGACGGTCGCACCCGCCGCCTGTTCGCGCACCGCGGCCGTCAGCTGCTGGCTGTCCCGGACGCTCCGGTCGCCGACCTTGGTGACCACGTCACCGGCCTTCAGTCCCGCCTTCTCGGCCGCCGAGCCGGGGACCACGCTGGCGATCCGGGCGCCGTTGGAGAACGCCGACGTCGAGGAGGACGAGGAACCGGGCGCGTAGGACTGCACCGTCGCGCCGAGCTGGCCGTGCGTCGCCTTGCCGTTCTTGATGAGCTCGTCAGCGACGCGTTTGGCGTGGTCGATCGGGATGGAGAACCCGACGCCTATGTTCCCGGCGCTGGTGGAGCCCGACGACGAGCCGGAGGACGCGATCGCGACGTTGACCCCGATGATCTTGCCGTCCTGGTCGACAAGCGCGCCGCCGGAGTTGCCGGGGTTGATCGCCGCGTCGGTCTGGATCACGTTGAGGTACACGGAACCCCGGCCGGCACTCTGCTGGCTCTGTCCGCCACCCGGCGGCGCGAAGTTGAACGGCCCCTGGTTGCCGTTGCCCTGGTCACCCGAGTCCCCACCGCTACCCTTCGGCACCGCGGACGACTGCACCTGGATGGTCCGGTTGAGCGTGGAGACGATACCGTCCGTGACGGTGCCGGCCAGACCCAGGGGGGAGCCGATGGCGATCGCCGTGTCGCCGACGTTCAGTGAGGAGGAGCTGCCCAGCTCCGCCGGGGTCAGATTCTGGGCGTCGATCTTGATCACGGCCAGATCCGAGAGCGGATCGGTGCCCACGATCGAGCCGGAGAAGATCCGCCCGTCGTTCAACTGCACCTGGATGGACGGCTGGGACACCTGACCGTCGAGCGTGACGACGTGCGTGTTCGTCAGGATGTTCCCGTTGTCGTCCAGGATGATGCCCGACCCGGTGCCGGACGCACCGCCACCGGAGACCGCGATGGTCACCACCGACGGAGATGCCTTCTGCGCCGCCGCCGTGATCGCGTTGACGTTCTTCCGGTCGTTGACGATGACGGTGTTCGTGCCGGGTTGCTGAGATGCGGGCACACCGCTCGCACCGCCGTCGGCGAGGGTCGTGACACCGACCGCAGCTCCACCGCCGACCAAGCCGGCCGCCAGGGTGGCGGCGACCAAGGTCCCCATCCCGAACCGACTCCGGCGCCGCGACGCCGGGCGCGCGGCGGTCTCCGCTCCACCGCCCCAGTTCTGACCGTTGGCACCGTGCGCCTGGTGCTCCTGACCGTACTGAGGTTGCCCGTACGGGGACTGGCCGTACTCGGACTGCCCGTACTGCCCGTACTGCCCGTACTGACTCGACTGGCCGTACCCGCCGGCAACACCGTCGGTGCCCGGCTGCCGGTCGTAGGGCTGCCGTTCGTAGGACTGCGTGTCTCCGGCCCGCGGAATCGGCTGCGTGAAGGACTCACCCGGCTGGTGCGACGGCCGCGGCGGTGCACCCTCGCCCGCGGACCCGCGAGGAGCCGGCTGATCCGACCCGTGCTGCTCTGTCATGATGGTTCCTTTCTCAACCTCGGACACAACCCTGCGTCAGAGACAGTCTGGCGCTCAAGTCTGTGGCGGTCGAGGTCGTCTCCTGAGCGTTCCCTGTGAACTGACCGAAAACGAGGATCCGCTTACGCTGCTGGCAGACACGGCCGCCTTTCGCCCGTTTTATCGCAACCATAGAATCAAGACGATCCCGGCGGTTCCGTCACGAGAGGCGTGGCGGTCTGCGTCATCAGCGCAACGTCCGGGGGGTGAGGGGAATTCGATGCGCTCCCGCTACCGGCGACCTGTTTCCGTTCTGATCGCTCTCATGGCCGCGCTCGGTTTCACGGCAGCACTGCCCCTGTCGGCCCACGCGGAGGCACCGGTCACCTTCACCACCGGACGCATGGTGATCGACGAGGCCGGCGCCCTCGGTGGCGAGATCGCCGCCGTCGAGCAGGCCGTCCGCGACCTGAAGCAGTCCACCGGGCAGAACCTGTTCGTGGCGTACGTGCGCACGTTCGAGAACCCGAGTTCACCCAGTGCGTGGGCCCGTGCGGCGATCCAGGGCAGCAACGCCCCCAGCAACTCCGCCATCCTGGTCGTCGCCACCGACACGGGCACCGGTGCGATGCTGGAGTACAACAACAGTGCCGTCAGCAGCACCGAGATCAATGCCGCCAAGGACGCGGCCGGGGCGCAGGTCGCCGCCGGGAACTGGGCTCAGGCGGCCCTGACCGCCGTGGACCAGCTGCGCAGCAGTGCCGCGAGTGGCGCCGGGGACACGGGCGCCGTCCAGCGTCAGAACCCTGCCGGCGGTGCCGGCTTCCTCTCGCCGCTGCTCGGCCTCGGCCTGGTCGCCGCCGCCCTGATCGGTGGCATCTTCTTCCTCGGCCGACGCCGCCGCAACCGGAACAAGCAGATCGCCTCGACCTACCGGCAGGACGGCACGGGCACGCTCTACGGGGACGCGCCGACCCAGTCTCAGGGCCCGGCCGACCCCTTCGCGAATCTGTCCGTGGACGAACTGAACAAGCGCGCCGGCACCGCACTGATCGCCGCGGACGACGGTATCCGCGCCTCCGAGCAGGAACTCGCGTTCGCCCAAGCGCAGTACGGCGAGAAGGCGACCGAACAGTTCGCCGCCGCTATCGAGGGCTCGAAGAACCATCTGCGCGAGTCGTTCAAACTCCGCCAGCAGCTCGACGACGACACCCCGGACACGGAACAGCAGCAGCGTGCGTGGCTGGGCGAGATCATCCGCCGTTCCGAGGACGCGAACCGGGTCCTGGCGGAGCGCAAGGGCGACTTCGACGCCCTCCGGTCCCTGGAACGGCGTGCTCCCGAGGCACTGGCTCGCGTCACCGACGACGCACAGCGTGCTGCCTCGCGGGTGGCCGACCACGAGAGCTCCCTGGACGCGCTCCGCGGCCGGTACGCCGAGACCGCGCTGACGACCATCATCGACAACATCACCCAGGCGAACGAGCGGCTCGCGTTCGTGGCGTCGGCCCGTGCCGCCGCCGATCGGGATCTGGCCGCCCAGGGAGGCAACCGCTCCGAGGCGGCGCTGGCGATTCGCGCCGCCGAGCAGGCGGTCCAGCAGACGAACCAACTGCTCGACGCGATCGACCGGGTCGGCAGCGACCTGGAACGCGCCGACGAGCAACTGCGCCGCGCGCTGGGTGACACCGCGCAGGACATCGCCGAGGCGAAGGCGTTGGCGAACAGCGGGCAGAATCCCGAGCTGGTGGGACAGGTCGCCGCTGCCGAGACCGCGGTGAGCGCCGTCGAGCAACAGATCCGCGGCGGCAGACCCGATCCGTTCGACCTGCTGCGCCGGGTCGAGGGCGCCCACCGGACACTCGACGCGTCGCTCACGGGCATCCGGGACGAGCAGTCGGAGGCTCGCCGGGCCCGCGACTCCCTGCAGCAGACGATCATGAGCGCCCGGGCCCGGATCTCCGCCGCCTCGGACTTCATCACCACGCGACGCGGTGGGGTCGGCAGCCAGGCCCGCACCCGGCTCGCGGAGGCGCAGCGCAACCTCGACCAGGCGCTGGCCCTGCAGTCCCGTGATCCACGGTCGGCACTGACCTACGCCCAGCAAGCCGGTGATCTCGCCGAGCAGGCCAGCCGAGTCGCCCAGGACGACATCGGCGACTACGCAGGCTGGGGCGGTGGCCGCGGCGGCGGATTCGGTGGCGGGTTCGGGGGCGGGTTCGGTGGTGCCGTGCTCGGCGGCATCCTGATCGATTCCATCCTGCGCGGCGGCCACGGCGGCGGCTGGGGTGGCGGCGACTCCTGGGGCGGCGGAGGCGGCTTCGGCGGGGACTCCTGGGGCGGCGGGGACTTCGGTGGTGGCGGGTTCGGGGGCGGCGACTTCGGCGGTGGGGATTTCTGAGCCCCGACCGCCGGAGATCCGCACCACCGCCCCGACCGCGACCTGCCGGCATCGGAGGGTGACACCATGAGAGACCGAACGAAAGGAAGCAGCATGGCCAAGCAATCCATCTTCGGGCGCATCGCGCAACTGGCGAAGGCGAACGTCAACGCCATCCTCGACCAGGCCGAGGATCCGCAGAAGATGCTCGACCAGATGGTCCGTGACTACACGAACAACATCGCCGAGGCGGAGTCGGCCGTGGCGCAGACCATCGGCAATCTGCGGATGCTGCAGGACGATCACCAGCAGGACCTGAAGGCCGCTCAGGACTGGGGCAACAAGGCGCTCGCGGCCAGCCGGAAGGCCGACGAGTTCCGTTCCGCCGGCAACGCCGGGGACGCCGGTAAGTTCGACAACCTGGCCAAGGTCGCGATCCAGCGACAGATGTCCGCGGAGACCGAGGCGCGCGGCGCGGAACCGACCATCGCCTCCCAGAGCGAGATCGTCGAGAAGCTCAAGGACGGGCTCAACCAGATGCGCGGCAAACTGGACGAGCTGACCCGCAAGCGCGATGAGCTGAACTCGCGGGCGAAGATGGCGCAGGCACAGTCCCAGGTGCATGACGCCATGCGCAGCATCGACTTCATGGACCCGACCAGCGACGTCTCCCGGTTCGAGGAGAAGGTCCGCCGGGAGGAGGCCCGTGTGCGTGGCCAGCAGGAGCTGTCCGCCTCCAGTCTGGACGCCCAGTTCGACTCGCTCGAGGACCTCGGCGAGCAGACCGAGGTCGAGGCCCGGCTGGCCGCCCTCAAGGCCGGCACCCGGCCCCAGCAGTCCATCAAGGGCGATGCCGCCGGCAACGACGTGCCGACCGACACGCCGACGGGCACCGGGACGGCGGAGCCGAGCCGCACCGAGTACTGAGCCTCCCGCACCACCCCGTCGCTGCCGGTCATTCCGACCGGCGGCGACGGTCGTCTCGACAATCGAGAGTGTCGGTAGGCTGGCCCGATGACGACGACCACCGTGGTGTGGCTGCGCGACGACCTGCGCCTGGCGGACAACCCGGCACTGCGGCACGCCGCGGACGACGGCGACGTCGTCGTGCTGTACGTGCTGGACGAGCGCAGCGACGGGGTGCGGCCACTCGGTGGGGCCGCACGCTGGTGGTTGCATCATTCCTTGCGCGCCCTGGCGGCGGCCGTCCATGACGCGGGGGCCCGGCTGGTGCTGCGCCGTGGTGCCGCGGTCGACGTCGTGCCCGCCGTGGTGACGGACGCGCGGGCCGACGCCGTCGTCTGGAACCGTCGCTACGGCGGTTCCGAACGGGAGATCGACGCCGCGATCAAGGCGTGGGCCGGTGAGCACGCCGTCGAGGCGCACAGTTTCGCCGCGAACCTGCTGCACGAACCGTGGACCATCACCACCGGCGCGGGCGGGCCGTTCCGGGTGTACTCGCCGTTCCTGCGCGCCTGCCGCCGCGCCGAGGAGCCGCGGGACCCGGTGCCCGCGGTGCACAGACTCAGCGGACCGGACGTGGCCTCAGACGACCTGGGCGACTGGGGCCTGCACCCGACGGCACCGGACTGGTCCGCCGGCCTGGCCGCGCAGTGGGAACCGGGCGAAGCGGGAGCCGGTCGCCGGCTCGCGGACTTCGTCGACGGCATCCTGGCCGGGTACGACACGAGCCGGGAGCGGCCCGGCGTCGAGGGCACCAGCCGGCTCTCACCCCACCTGCGGTTCGGGGAGATCAGCCCGTTCCAGGTGCGCGCGGCCGTCGCCGGCGCCAGTCCTCGCGAGGACCGCGACGCCTTCCTGGCCGAGATCCACTGGCGCGAGTTCAACTGGCACCTGCTCTACGCGCAACCGGACCTGGCGACGGTCAACCACCGGGCGAAGTTCGACGGGATGCCCTGGCGTCACGCACCGGCGGACCTGCGGGCCTGGCAGCGGGGCCGCACCGGGTACCCGCTGGTGGACGCCGGCATACGCCAGCTCTGGCAGACGGGGTGGATGCACAACCGGGTACGGATGATCACCGCCTCGTTCCTGATCAAGAATCTGCTCCTCGACTGGCGCGCCGGTGAGCAGTGGTTCTGGGACACCCTGGTGGACGCCGACGCCGCGAACAACCCCGCCAACTGGCAGTGGGCGGCTGGCTCCGGCGCGGACGCGTTCCCGTACGTGCGGGTGTTCAACCCGGTCACGCAGGCCCGGAAGTTCGACGCCGACGGCGACTACATCACCCGTTTCGTGCCGGAGCTGGCCGGCCGGTCCGGCTCCGCGCTGCACGAGCCCTGGGGCGACGACCCGCCCCCGGACTATCCGGCACCGATGATCGACCTGAAGGACACCCGTCGTCGAGCGCTGGACGCCTACGCCGCGATCGGCGCGTCCGGCCGCTGAGTCCCGGCGGCGCTTCCATGGCCCGCGGCCGCTCAGCGCCGACATAGGCCGTCACGCAGTCGAGTTCCGGCCCAGCCGACCGCGCAGGCGTAGCCGGACCTGTCGATCCACTCGAGCACGCGACCGCCGTCGACCGGGACCGTTCCCCGCGGTCAGATACGGGCGAGTCAACGCGTCGACCAGGAGAAAGGTCGGGACGCACGAAGGCCCCCGATCCACTGGATCGGGGGCCTTCACTCGTTGCGGGGGCGGGATTTGAACCCGCGGCCTCTGGGTTATGAGCCCAGCGAGCTACCGAACTGCTCCACCCCGCGCTGCATCAGCTACTCTACCGCGGCGCGGGGTGGTCACCAAATCGGGTCAGGGACTGGGCGTGGCCGACGGTGCGGCCGAGGGACCGGCCGACGGCGTCGGGCCCGACGACGACCCCGGGGACGGCGACGCGGTGGCACCGCCACCCTGACCGAGCTGGTTCTCCGCCTGGATGGCCCGCCCCAGCGCCTCCGAGACCTTCTTCTGCGCGGTGCCGTAGGCCGCGAAGTCGCCCTTCGCCAGGGCCTGCTGGCCCTCCTTGACAGCAGCGTCCGCGTCGGTGAGGGCCTGTTTGAGCTGCGCCTGAGCACTGACACTAGTCCCCGGTGTGCCACCGGAACCGCCCGGGGGACTCGGCGTCTTGCCCGCGTTGGCGGAGTCACCCGCGGTGGCACCGGAGTTGCCGCCGAAGAGCTGGTCCAGGGCTTCCTCAAGGGTCGCCGCGAAGCCGACCTTCTCCCCGAAGCCCACGAGCACCCGTTGCAGCGACGGGTAGGAGGTCTCGCCGCTGGACTGCACGTACACCGGTTGCACGTAGAGCATGCCTCCGCCGACCGGCAGCGTGAGCAGGTTGCCGTTCAGGACGTTGGACGCGCCCTGACGCAGCAGGTTCAGGGTCTGGGACACCGTCGGGTCCGAGTTGAACCGGTTCTGCACCTGGCCGGGACCGGGAATCGATCCGGACTTGGGCAGGTTGAGCAGCTGCAGCTTGCCGTAGTCGGGCGATTTCACCCCCGCCTTGTTGCCGGCGTCACCGTTGGCGGACAGATACCCGTAGAGCACGTTCCGGGGAGTCTCACCCGCCCGGTTCTGCGGGATGAACGAGGAGGTCAGGCTGAACGCCGGTCGATCGGCGCCGGGCACCTGCAGGGACAGATAGTAGGGCGGCTGCGGCACGGCGGTCGAACTGGTCGGGTCGTTCGGCACCGACCACACGTCGTTCTGCTGGTAGAAGTCGACCGCGTCGGTCACGTGATAATTGGCGAGCAGGCCCCGCTGGACCTTGAACAGGTCCTCCGGGTACCGCACGTGTGACATCAGCTGGCCGGACATCTCGCTGTACGGCTTCAGCGTCGTGGGAAACACCTTCTGCCACGCCTTGAGGATGGGGTCCTGGTCGTCCCACGCGTACAGGTCCACGGATCCGTCGTAGGCGTCGACCGTCGCCTTCACCGAGTTGCGGATGTAGTTGATGTTGTTCGCGGGCAACGCGGCCACCCGTCCGTCCGCGGTCTGCGAATCGCGGGTCAGGGAGTCCAGCTGCTGCTGCGTCGAGTACGGGAAGAACGTGCTGGTCGTGTAGCCGTCGACGATCCACTTGACCCGACCGTCGATGATCGCCGGGTAGGGCTTGCCGTCCACCGTCAGGTAGGGAGCCACCTTCTGCACCCGGTCCCTCGGATTCCGGTCGTAGAGGATCTGCGACTGGCTGTTCACCGCGTCCGAGAGCAGCAGATCCGAGGACTGGAACTTCAGGGAGTACAGCAGCTTGTTGAAGAAGTTGCCGACGCTCGGCCCGCCGTCACCGTTGAAGGTGTTGAAGGTGTCCTGCGAGGATCCCTCCTGCTGCGGCCGGTCCAGTTCTCGGGGCGACGAGCCCTCCGGTGCGCCCACGATGGAGTACTCCGGCGAGTTCTCGCCGAAGTAGATGCGCGGTTCGTACGTCTGGTCGCTGCCCAGCACCCCGCTGCTGGGGATGCCGGAGAGCAGGAACTCGGGTTTGCCGTCGGCGGCGACCCGGTTGCCGGCCGCGGCGACGACGCCGTAGCCGTGGGTGTAGACGATGCGCTGGTTGTACCACCCGGAGACGTTGTCCGGCCGGAGTTCGCGCACGGCGACCACGGTGTCCTGCGTCTTGCCGTCCACCTGGTAGCGATCCACGTTCAGCAGCGGCGAGAACTGGTAGTACGGCCGGAACTGCTCGAGCTGCGAGAACGCCGCGGAGACGAGATTGGGGTCCAGCAGGCGGATGCTGGCCGTGGTCTGGGCGTCCTCCCGCAGGGCACCGGGGCTGGTGGTGGTGGTCGCCCGGTACTCCTGGGACGTGACCGCGTCCAGTCCGTACGCCTTGCGCGTCATGTCCATGTTCCGCTGGATGTACGGCTGCTCCAGCGTCTGCTCCGAGGGGACCACCTGGAAGCGCTGGACCACCCAGGGGTACACGCCGCCGGCCAGGATGGCGGTGATGATCAGGCCGACGGTGCCGATCAGCGGGAGCCGCCAGCGGCCGATCACGGCGGCGACGACGAACAGCACCGCGACGATGACGGCGGCGATCGCGAGCACGGCCTTGGTCGGGATGACGGCGTTGACGTCGGTGTAGAGAGCACCGGCGACGCGGCCGCCCAACCCGGAGGTGCTCTGTAGCGTGCCGTACCGGTCGAGCCAGAAATTGGCGGCCTGCAGCAGCAGGAATGCGGCCGCGAGCACGGCGATGTGCACGCGCGCCGGGCGGGCGACGGACACGCCTCGCTCGTGCAGCCGGATGGCACCGTACAGGTAGTGCGTGATGATTCCGAGCACGCCGGCGACGAGGACGACACTGATCAGCAGGCCGGACAGGAAGCCGAGGAACGGCAGGGTGTTCAGGTAGAAGCTGTAGTCCAGGCCGAACTGCGGATCGGTCTGCCCGAAGGGCACCTGGTTGAAGAACAGCAGGATGCGCTGCCACTGCGACGCCGCAGCGGTGCCCGCGAAGATGCCGAACACCACCGGCACACCGATCATGGCCAGCCGGCGCACCGGCTCGAAGCTCGCCTGGTAGCGAGCGAGGTTGTCGGCAGTGCCCTCCTCGGGCGCGTAGACCGGGCGGGATCGGTAGGCCACGGCCATGCTGGCGTACACTCCGACGGCCATGACGAGGGCGGCGGCGAGGAAGACACCGACCCGGGTGAGGTTCTCCTTGACGAACACCTCCAGGTAGCCGAGCTGGTTGTACCAGAGCACGTCCGTGTAGACCTGGGTCAGCAGCACGACGGCGACGACGAGCACCGCCACAACGATGATCGTGGGAACCAACGGGGATCTGCGCCGCCCCGAAGGTGATCGGCTCGGGCGTGGCTGGGGGGTAGCTCCGAAAGTCACTGCGATCCTTGATGTCAACGTCGAGGCGACGCCGGGATCGGGTCGTCCTGATGCCATTCTGCCCGGGCGACGGCCTCAGCTCCAAGCCACGGTCACGCCGGCGGTGTGGCCGTGGCGCTCACCCGCACCGGGGCAGCGCCCCGAGGTCTCCGCCCGAGGCCGCCGTTCGAACCGCGCGAACCGCGCCGTCGAGGGTGTCCACCCGCACCACCGTCAGCCCGCCCGGGACGTGCCCGACGACGTCGGAACAGTTCGCGCCCGGGGCGAGGAACAACCCGGCCCCCTCATCCCGAGCGCCCTGCATCTTCTGGGCGATGCCACCGATCGGACCGACGGTGCCGTCGGCGCTGATCGTGCCGGTGCCGGCGATGTGCTTACCGCCGGTGAGGGCACCGGGGGTGATGGTGTCGATGATCCCGAGAGCGAACATCATGCCGGCGCTGGGCCCGCCGACGTTGTCCAGCCCGATGGAGACGGCGAACGGGAAGCGGTAGGTGGCGGCGAGCGCCACGCCCAGCTGCCAACTGCCTCCCTGTCCGCGGGCCGGGGTGATGCTGACGGTGCGGTTGGCGCCAGCGTTGCGCACCTGCAACCGGAGCGGCTTCCCGGCGGCGTCGGCCACGGCACCGCGGACGTCGTCGATGCCGTTCACCGTACGGCCGCCCACCTTCTCGAGGACGTCCCCGTCGCGCAGCCGCCCACTGGCCGGGGTGCCGTCGACGACGCGGGCGACCGTGAGCGTGCGAGTGAACGGGATCTTCTCGTAGGTCAGCGCCGCGGCGATGGCGTCCTGCTGGGAGTTCGTCATGGCGACCGTGTTGGACTGCTCCAGCTCCTGAGTCGTCAGATCCGGCGGGTAGAGCAACTCGGTGGGCGCCACCGACCGGGTCGGATCGAGCCACGCGCCGAACGCGTCCACGGCGTTCAACGGGCCGTTGGGACCACCCTTGACGTAGACCGTCGTCAGGTCCAGGTCGCCGGTCGTCGGGTAGGTGGGCCGGCCGTCGACGGAGATCAACCGGCGGCCGTCGACGCTGCCGACCGTGTTGAACGTCGGTCCCGGCGCCTCCGTCACGAACGGGGCGGGCAGTGCCAGCGCGAGTGCGCCGCAGAGCACGGCGACGGTGACGCTGACGCCCAACGTCGTCGGTCGCCGCCGTCCCGCCCCGGCCCGCGGGGTCCGTCGGGCGCGCCGACGTCGCCGACGCGGAGCACCGTCGCCGTCCGCGTCGGAGGCCGTCGTCGAACCGGCCCGCCGGACACTACTGGCCTGACCGTTGCTCGCTTGATCGCTGCTCACTGGGGTAGGTCCTCATCTGCGCCGGCGATCGGATTCCCCGCGTGGTCGGGACGATGCGCGCGAAGCCCAGCGCATCCCACAGGGTAGCGCCCGCACCTGCTGACCGGCTCCGCCCGGGGCGAACGCCCCGCCGGTGGGCAGACATCGCGGACCCGCCGCGGGTAACGTGATGGCACCGGGCCGGGCCGACGCGTGCGGACGGCTCGGACGACGTGACGCGAAGACTTTCCAGCCGAAGACCGGCAGCGCCCGCCACGACCGGACACGAGGACGGTATCCCCATGAGTTCCCAGCACGGCAACGACGACGACACTCCGCAGGATCCGTTGACGGAGATGCTGTCCAAGCTGCTCGGCGGCAACCTGGAGGGTTTCGACCCGGCCGAGCTGGCCCGTGCGGCCGGCATGCCGTCCGACCCCAACACCCTGGCCATGATGTTCCAGCAGGTGCAGGCCATGATGGCCTCCTCCGGCGACTCGCCCGTGAACTGGCAGCTCGCCCACGAGAGCGCCCGCCGCGGGGCCGCCGCCGGCACCGATCCCTCCGTTTCCGCCGCTCAGCGCCGCGACGTCGAGGAAGCGCTGCGCGTCGCCGAGCTCTGGCTCGACCCCGTCACCGATTTCCCCGGCACCGGTCTGACCGGCCGCGCCTGGTCCCGCGCCGAGTGGGTCGAGGCAACCATGGACACCTGGAAGCAGATGACGGAACCGGTCGCGAACAGCATCGCCGCCGCCCTCACCCAGGCCATGACCGAGCAGTTGCCCGCGGAGATGGCGGGCATGGTGGGCGGCGCCGGCTCGATGATCCGCAACCTCGGCGGCGCCCTGTTCGGCATGCAGCTCGGGCACGCGGTGGGCGAACTCTCCGGTGACGTGGTCTCCGCCTCCGAGGTCGGTATCCCGCTGGCGGAGGGCACGATGGCGCTGCTGCCCGCGAACATCGCCGCCTTCGGGGAAGGTCTGGACATCGACGAGTCCCAGGTGCGGCTCTACCTCGCGGTGCGGGAAGCGGCACACGCCCGGCTGTTCGTCCACGTCCCCTGGCTGCGCTCCCACGTGCTCGGCATCATCGGCAGCTACGCCCGCGGCATTCACATCGATACCAGCCGGATCGAGGAGGCCGCCCGGCAGATCGACCCGTCGAACCCGGAGTCGGTCCAGGAGGCCCTGTCCGGCGGCATGTTCACGCCCGAGCGCACCCCGGCGCAGGAGGCGGCCCTGGCCAGGCTCGAGACCGCGCTGGCCCTGATCGAAGGCTGGGTGGACGAGGCGACCGCCGCCGCGACGACGAACCTGCCGGCCGCGGAGGCCCTGCGCGAGGTCGTCCGGCGCCGGCGTGCGACCGGTGGCCCCGCCGAACAGGCCTTCGCGTCGCTGGTCGGACTCGAGCTGCGGCCCCGCCGGCTGCGGGACGCCGCCGCGCTGTGGGCGGCCCTGGCGCAGGAGCGCGGCACCGAGGGCCGGGACGCCGTCTGGTCGCACCCGGATCTGCTGCCGACCCCCGAGGATCTCGACCATCCGGGCGAGTTCACGGCCAGGAGTCAGCAGCGCGCCGCGGCGGACGCCGACGTGGACGCGGCCCTGGAGAAGTTGCTCGCCGGCGGCTTCGATGAGACCCCGGACCAGGATGCTACTGACCGGGACGCTGACGGCGAGGGCGGTCCCGAGGACCACGGCCCGCGCGGCTGATCTCCGGTTCAGTCCTCGGTGTGATCACCGGTGAGCCGGCGCCGGGCGGCGAAGCTCGCCCCGGCCAGGAACGCCTTCGCCTCCGCCAGCCGCGGGTAGCCCGCCAGCAGGGCCTGGAACCGCGGCCCGTGCCCCGGTTCGAGCAGGTGCGCCAGTTCGTGCAGGAGCACATAGTCGATCACCCAGTCCGGCATGCCCTGCAACTGGGTGGACAGCCGGATGGTGCCACGGCCCGGCGTCGCCGATCCCCAGCGCGTCGTCTGGTTGTCGACCCAACGGACCGATGCGGGACGAGCCCGGCCGCCGAGGTGAAGTCGAGATACGGCCTCGGCCCGGGCCGCCAGGCCGTCGGGTCCGTCCTGGGCGGCCTGCCGGTCGCGCTGCGCCGTCAGCCTCGCCACCATGGTGGCGACCCACGCCCGTTCCTGCGCCGGCGTGCCCGACGCCGGGACGGAGACGACGATGCGGCCGTCCTGCCAGACGGCACTGACGGTGCGGCGGCGGCGGGCGGATCGGCGGATCTCGACCGGCGGCGCGGGAGCGGGCTCGGTCGGCGGGGCGTCGGAGAACGAGGTCACCGGGCCACCGTATCCCGGCCTGCCGACGGTCCTCGGCATGCCTGTGGACAACTCCGCCACCCACCGGCAGCGACGTGCCATGCTGTCCGACAGACCCGGGTGTGAGCCCGGCGGTAGGTGAACCCGGGAGTGGGCGAACCGGCGACGATGTCGGGACGACGGTGGTCGGGACGGACGACGGGAGGCGATCATGCACCTCAATCCGGGTCTGCCGCTGGTCCGCCGCGGCCCGAGCGCGCTGCAGATCGGCGTCGACGGCGGACTGGTACTGAACGGGCTCACCGAGAGCGACTGCGCCTTGGTCTGGAGTCTGCGCACCGATCGTGACCCGGTCGACCTGGTCGAGTTCGGCCGGCAGCTCGGGGTGACTCGGGAGCGGGTGGCCGAACTGGTGGACGCGCTCAGCCCGGTCCTGCTGCCCGGCCGGGATTCCTCGGGCGGTCTACGCACGGCTCGGCTCGCGGGGGAACTCGATCGGCTCGGCGCGGTCCACCACCAGCTGGCTCCCCTGCTGCTCGCCCGTCGGGCGGAGGCCGTCGTGCGGGTGGACGGCTGCGGCGCCCTGGCGACCGGGGTCGTCGCCGGCCTCGCCGCTGCGGGGATCGGCGCCCTGACCGTCGAGGACGGGCCTCCGGTGAGCGCCGCGGAGCTCGGGCCCGGCGGCTTCGGGCTGCCGGATCTCGGTGCCGCCCGCGCGGCTGCGCTGCGCCGACTGTGCCGGTCGGTCGCCCCCGAGACGGCGCTCGACGTGCGGCCCCGTCCGCGCAGCAGAACCAGTGCGTCCGACGCCGACCTCTGGGTGCTGACCGCGGCGGTGGCCCTCGCCGAGACCGATGTCGCGGCGGCGGACCAGCACGACGGCGCGGTGCTGCCGGTGATCGCCCGAGAGCGGGACATCGTGATCGGACCGCTGATCGAACCCGGCCTGACCGCGTGCCTGGCCTGCCGGGAGCGCCACCGGGTCGACGCGGACCCCGCCTGGCCCCGGATCCGGGACGAGGCGACCACGGGCGCCACGGCCCCGGCCCGGGCCGGCTCGCTCGTCTCAGCGGCGGCCGCCCTCGCCGTCGTGCAGGTTCTGGCCTGGCTGGACGGGCAGCATCGACCCGCCAGCTGGTCCACCGAGCTGGTGCTGCGCCTGGCCGACGGCCGGGTCAGCCGTCGTCCGTGCGTGCCTCACCCGTCGTGCCTGTGTGGGTGGGCCGCGGACGACGCACGGCAGGCTCGGCGGGACGTGCGCCCGCCCCGGGAGACCCTGCCGGCGCCGTCGTGACGGCCCCGCGACGCCGATCCGGCCGTCAGCGGGCGGTTGCGTCCGCCCTCACCGGAAGGCGGGCCGGCCGGTGATGTGGTTGCCCAGGATCAGCGTGTGCACCTCGTCGGTGCCCTCGTAGGTGCGCACCGACTCCAGGTTGTTGGCATGCCGCAGCGGTGCGTGGTCCAGGGTGATGCCGTTGCCCCCGAGCACGGTCCGGGCCTGTCGGCAGATCTCGATGGCCTCCCGGCAGTTGTTCAGCTTGCCGACCGAGATCTGCGCGGGCTGCAGCGCTTCCGCGTCCTTGAGCCGTCCGAGGTGGATGGCGAGCAGCGTGCCCTTCTGGATCTCCAGCAGCATGTCGACCAGCTTCTGCTGGGTCAGCTGGTACGCCGCCAGCGGCTTGTCGAACTGCAGGCGCTCCTGCGCGTACGCCAGTGCCGCCTCGTAACTGTCCCGGGCGGCGCCCATCGCTCCCCAGATGATGCCGTACCGGGCCTCGTTCAGGCACGTGAACGGCCCGCGCAGGCCCGCAGCCCCGGGCAGGATCGCGTCCGCGGGCAGGCGGACGTCGGTCAGGGCGATGTCGCACTGGACGGAGGCCCGCATCGAGAGCTTCCGCTCGATCGGCGTGGCGACGAAGCCGGGAGCGTCGGTCGGCACCAGGAATCCGCGGATGCCCTCGTCGGTCGCCGCCCAGATCACCGCCACGTGCGCGATGGACGCCAGCCCGATCCACCGTTTCGCGCCGTTGAGGAGCCAGCCGTCGCCGTCACGCGTGGCGGTGGTCTGCATGCTCGCGGGGTCGGATCCGGCGGTCGGTTCGGTCAGACCGAAGCAGCCGATGATCTCGCCTGAGGCCATGCCCGGCAGGTACGTGTTCTTCTGCTCCTCCGACCCCCAGCGGTGGATGGCGGTCATCGTGAGCGAGCCCTGCACCGAGACGAAGGTGCGCAGCCCGGAGTCGCCCGCTTCCAGCTCCATGGCGGTGAGGCCGTACTCGACCGCGGACCGGCCGGGACACCCGTATCCGTGCAGATGCATGCCGAGGAACCCGGCCTCGCCCATTTCCCGGGCGATCTCGACCGGGAAGTGCGCGTCCTCGTACCAGCGCGCGATGTTCGGCTTGATCCGCCGGTCGACGAACGCCCGGACGGTGGCGCGCCAGGCCAGTTCCTCGGCGCTCAACAGGCCGTCGAGGTCCAGCACGTCGGACCGGTCCCGGCCCGCGACCGGGGCGACGCCGTCCGTCGTGGCCGCAGCGGTGGCCTCCGGGGCGCCGTCGGATGACGTCACCTCGGTGCTCGGCTCGTGCACGGTCGTTCCCCTCTCGTGTGTGGTCAGGCTTGCGCCGGCGTCGGGCTTGCGTCGGCGTCGGGATCCGGCTGGTTCCCGGACCCGGCCAGGACCGCGAGCACCGCCGCACCGTAGCGCTCGAGTTTGGCCGGGCCTACCCCGGTGATGCCCGCGAGCTGGTCGGCGCTGGTCGGCATCCGCTCTGCGATGGCCATCAGGGTGGCGTCGGTGAAGACGACGTACGCCGGCACGGAGGCCTCCTTGGCCGTCTCGCTGCGCCAGCCGCGCAGCGACTCGAACACGGTCTCGTCGTAGCCGGGCGGGCAGGTGGAACACCGGCCGGTCTTCCGTTCGGCGCCGGAGGTGAGCACCGTTCCACAGACCCGGCAGTGCAGCACCGCGGCCGGCTTCCGCCGTGGTGCGGCGGCACGGCCGGAGCCGGCCGTACGGGATCGGGTGGCCGCCGGGGCGAGTCCGTCCAGGAACCGGGACGCCGTCCGGTGTCCCCGCCCGCCGGGGCTGCGAGCGAGCGACCAACTCAAGGACAGGTGCCGGCGAGCACGGGTGATCCCCACGTACAGCAGCCGGCGCTCCTCGTCGATCTCGGCCTGCTCCTGCGCGAACGTGATCGGCATCAACCCCTCGGTGAGCCCGGTGAGGAAGACCGCGTCCCACTCCAGGCCCTTGGCCGAGTGCAGGGAGGCGAGGGTGACCCCGTCGACGGTCGGCGCGTGCTGGGCGGCGGCCCGCTCGTCGAGCTCGCGCACGAGATCGGCCAGCTCGAACGTCTGCCCGTGTCCGGCGCGCTCGGTGGCCAGTTCGGTGGCGAGCGCGACCAGGGCCGCGAGCGACTCCCACCGTTCCCGCACGGCCCCGCCCTGGCTCGGCGCCTCGTCCCGGTAGCCGAGGGAGGAGAGCACGTCCTTGACGGTGGCGGCGACGGTCGACCCGGTCCCGCGTTCACCGGTCCCGGACGGATCGGGCGCCACGGTGCGGGCGCCGTCGTCGGCCCGGGCCGCGGCCCGCAACTGCAGGATCGCTTCCCGCACCTCCCGCCGGGCGAAGAAGCGTTCCCCACCGCGCAGCTGGTAGCCGATCGAGGCCGCCGCGAGCGCCTGCTCGAACGCCTGCGACTGACCGTTGGTGCGGAACAAGACCGCGATCCGGCTGGCCGGCACGCCGGTGCCGATGAGCGCGCCGATGCGGGCGGCCACTCCGGCGGCCTCCGCCTCGTCGTCGGGATACTCCGTGAACACCGGGTCGGGGCCGTCTCCCGGCTGGGAGATCAGGCGCAAGGGGTCGCTCCAGGTCCCGCCCGCGGAACCGCCGCGCCGGGCGGTGAGCAGCCGGTTCGCGAGGGAGACGACCGGCTCGGTCGACCGGTAGTTGCGGATCAGCTCGACGACCTGCGCGTCGGGGTAACGGCTGCGGAACTGCAGCAGGAACCGGGACGTGGCGCCGGTGAACGAGTAGATGGTCTGGCTCGCGTCCCCGACCACGCACAGGTCTTCCCGGCCGCCGAGCCACAGGTCGAGCAGCCGCTGCTGCAACGGGGAGACGTCCTGGTACTCGTCGACGACGAAGTGCCGGTACTGCTCCCGCACGGTCGCCGCGACCCTGGCGTCCTCCTGCAGTATCCCGACGGTGATGAGCAGCACGTCCTCGAAGTCGATGACGTTCCGGTCGGCCTTGACGTCCTCGTAGGACTGGAAGAGACGGGTCATGGTGGTGGTCGAAAAGCCGCCCGGCGCGCCACGCCCGGCGGCGGACGCCAGGTAGGTGTCCGCCGTGAGCATGCTGACCTTGGCCCACTCGATCTCCGCGGCGACGTCGCGCAGGGCAGCACGGTCCGTGGTCAACTGCAGTCGACGAGCCGCCTCGGCGATGAGGTTGGCCTTGTGATCGAGCAGGCCGGGCAGCTGACCGCCGACGGCCTGGGGCCAGAAGAACTGCAGCTGGCGCAGCGCCGCGGCGTGGAAGGTGCGGGTCTGGACGGCCGGGACGCCCAGGGTGCGCAGCCGGGTGCGCATCTCGGCGGCGGCCCGCGCGGTGAAGGTCAGGGCGAGGGTGCGTTGTGGGGCGAACACGCCGGTCTGCACACCGTGCGCGATCCGGTGGGTGATGGCACGGGTCTTGCCGGTACCCGCGCCGGCGAGCACGCAGACCGGCCCCTGCAGGCTGGTCGCCACCTGCCGCTGTTCCTCGTCGAGACCGGCGAGGATCGCGTCGGCCGTCGTCGCGGGTGCGGTTTGCTCGGGTGCCCGGTGCTCGGGAGCCGCACTCATCTCTCTCCCTCCGGGTCGGTCAGCGGTTCGCCGTACCAGTGCTCGATCAGCCGCCGGGCGATGGAGAGCGTGCCCGGCAGCCGGATCTCCCCGGCGCCGACGGCGGAGACCAGCTCCGCCCGGGTGAACCAGCGCAGGTCGAGGATCTCGATGCCGTCCGGGACGGCCCGAGTGCCGGTCGCGTGGGCCGTGAACCCGAGCATCAGGGAACACGGGAAGGGCCACGGCTGGGAGCCGAGGTAGCGGGGCGAGTCGACGACGAGGCCGGCCTCCTCCCCGATCTCCCGGACGACGGCGGCCTCCAGGGACTCGCCCGGCTCGACGAAGCCGGCGAGGGTGGAGAACCGGTTGGCCGGCCACTGCGCGGACCGGCCGAGCAGCAGCCGGTCGTCGTCGTCGACCACGGTGCAGATGATCGCCGGGTCCGTGCGCGGGAAGTGCTGCGATCCGTCGGCGGTGCACCGCCGCACCCAGCCGGCCTCGACGACCTCGGTGGGCGCACCGCACCGCGGGCAGTGGCGATGCACCCGATGCCAGTGGTGCAGGGCGAGGGATTCCACGAACAGGCCGGCCTCGACAGCGTCCAGATCGTCGACGGCGTCCCGCAGACCCCGCCACTGCGCACCGGGAACGACGGCCCCGGCGTGGTCGTCCTGGTAGACGCCCGCGTCGGCGGGCCCGGCGGACTCGCTGCCCGGCACCGGGACGAGCACGACGTCGGTCCCGGCAGGGACGGCACCGTCCGCCGTCGTCGCCCCCAGGTAGAGGGGCGGCGTACCGTCACCGGCGGGGGCGACGTCGAGCAGGACCAGGCCCCCGTCCCGGATCGGCGCCTGACCGTCGCGCAACGGCAGATAGCGGGTGGTGGTGGACGACGCGAGCCGATCGAACAGGTCCGGGTCCGAACGTCGCTCGCCACGCCGGTCCACTCCGGCCCGGGAGAGCAGCAGCGTCGCGTTGACCGTGGCCTCGATGCTGCCCATAGGTCCTGCGCTTCCCGCAGTGCCCGGGCTTCCGGCAGTGCCCGGGCTTCCGGACGGAGAAGGAACGCTGCTCGTCATTTCTCTACCGTACGCAGCCGTACCGACAGAAGGTATTCCGGACGGGATCTCCATCACGCGGGGCGACTCGCCGCCGGCGCGCGTGGGCGTGCCCGGCCGGTCGGCATACGGTGGAGGGGTGAGACGTACCCCTGAGCAGCTGGCGGCCATCGCCAGCGCTGCCGTGCCCCTGCTGTCCGCCCGGGCGGTAGCGGCGGAACCGGACGACGCGGCCGACTTCGACGCCGCGTTGATCCGCGACGGGGCAGGCCGTAGCTGGCGCGTCCGCTCCCCCAAGCACCCGGAGGCGAGCCTGCGTCTGGAGAACGAGCTCACCGTGCTGCGCTCGTTCACCCCCGCCGTGCGGGCCGATCTGCCGTTCGAGCTGCCCACCGTCGCCGGCACCGTCCGGCAGGGGCCGCTGACGACCTTCGTCTACTCTCATCTGCCGGGCACTCGGCTGCACATCGACGACGTGCGCTCGCGCGTCGTCGCCCCGGCCGTCGGCCGTGCTCTCGCCGCCGTGCACGGCCTGCCTCACGACCTGGTGGAGGACGCCGGGCTGCCCGCCTATGCGGCGAACGAGTTCCGGCAGCGCCGGCTCAACGAACTGGATCAGGCCGCGGGCACGGCCCGGATCCCCGCGCGGTTGCTGCGCCGGTGGGAGAACGCACTCGAGGACGTCAGTCTGTGGAGGTTCGCACCGACCGTCGTCCACGGCGACGTGCACGAGGATCACGTCCTGGTCGACGGGGACCGGGTGACCGCGGTCTCCGGCTGGACCGACCTGCACGTCGGCGACCCGGCCGACGACTTCGCCTGGCTGGTGGCCTGCAACGACCAGTCCTTCGTCGACATCGTGCTCGAGGCCTACTCAATGGCACTGCCCGAGCCGGAGGATCCGCACCTGATGCACCGGGCTGCCCTGGCGGCGGAGTTCGCGCTGGCGAAGTGGCTGGTGCGCGGGGTGACCCTCGACGACGCCGGCATGATCGGCGAGGCCCGGCAGATGCTCGACGAGCTCGATCGCGACGTCGAGCGGACCGGCGGCTGGGAGCTGACCAGCCCGCCACCGCCGGAACCGGAAGCGCCGGCCCAAGGGCCCGCGACGGGCGGGGTCCCGGCCGTGTCCAGCGAGGACATTTCGCACAGCACCGCACCGCGCGTGTCGGAACCCGATGCCGTGACCACCCGACACCCGATCATCACCCACCCCGGCCCTGAGTCCGGCGCTGAGCCGCGCCCTCTGGCGACTCCGACGGTCGGGGCGGACGGGCGACCCGCGATGCCCGCCGAACCGCCGAGCATCCCGATTCACGACACCGAGCCGAGCGATGCCGCCGAACCCGCCGACCATGGTGCCGAGAATGCCGCGGCACCTGATGTGAGCGACGATCAGGATCAGGCGATCGGCTCCGTACCGAACCACCGTCGGGATTCCGATGTGCCCTCTGGTTCGACTGCTGATCAGGCGGCATCCCCTGACGCTGCTTCATCGTCCCGAACCGGCGCGACTGCCGTCCGACACCCGGAGGACTTCCGCCACTAGCGGTTCGTTCCGGTTCTGGTTGGGTCGTTCGATGGCTTTCCCGCGATCGACCGGCTCGTGGCGGTGGCTGGAGTGGGTGTTCAGCGCCGGGTGACGCCGCAGTTCCGCCGGGGGGTCACCGGGCAACCGGACGGGGACCACCATCCGTGGCGCGGTAGGTCGGCTGCGGGCTCCCGCCGGGCGCGCCGCAGGGGCCATTGTCCGTCGGGCAGCAACTCGCTTGCGGACCGCGGGCTGACGTCGGTCCGGCAGCTTCCCGAACGTTCGCGGCCAACTCTTGTATTCGAACATATGTTCGAGTAAAGTGGGTTCATGGACGAGGTATCCGACGAACCAGCATCCCGGAGCGGGCACCCGCAACCGGATGTTGTCGTGCAGCGGGATGACACCGTGCAACCGGCGATGATCGCGTCCTGGATCCGCGCGCTGGCCGGCCTCGCCTCCCTCCCCGTCACTGGTCCCGCCTCTGACCCCGTCGCTGGTCCTGTCCCCGTGCCGGGTCGATCCGGGCGCCCGACGGGTTCCCTACCCGCGACCGGTGCGCGCATTCCCGACGCCGATGCTTCAGCCTCCGATGCCCCAGCCTCCGGCGCTGGTCGGGCCTCCGGTGGTGTGGTGTCGGGGGTGGGTGCGGAGTTGATCGATCGGATCCGGGCTCTGGAGGAGTTGAAGACCGCTGCGTCGGCGGCGCAGGTGCGGGCGACCGCACAGTTCGAGGTGGTGCAGCGGGCCGCGCAGGCGGCGGTGGGAGTGCCGGCGGGGCAGCGGGGTGCGGGGGTGGGGGCGCAGGTGGCGTTGGCGCGGCGGGAGTCCCCGGCCCGGGGTGGCCGGTATCTGGGGTTGGCGCACCTGCTGGTGGCGGATCTGCCGCACACGTTGGCGGCGATGAGTGCGGGGACGTTGAGTGAGTGGCGGGCGACGTTGATCGCCCGGGAGACGGTGTACCTGGGTGAGGCGGCGGACCGGCGTGCGGTGGACGCGGCGTTGAGCGCGGACACCGGTGGGGTGGACGGTCTGGGGGACGCGGCGTTGGTGGCGGCGGCCCGCAGGATCTCGTACCGGGTGGACCCGGCCGCGGTGACGGCCAGGGCGC
>NZ_MRDE01000016.1 GCF_001968835.1 Tersicoccus phoenicis | reverse complement strand
TCGGCGATCGTGCGCGAGGACTCGATGACCGCACGAACGGCCTCGACCTTGAACTCCTCACTGAACTTCCTCGGAGCCATCAATTCCCTTCCCATCTCCCAAGAAATCCTACCTTGGGGTTCGTGGTCCGGAATCAATCCCTCACCTCAAGGCTAGTATCCCGAAACGCCCCCCACGCACGATAAAGCCGCAGGTCACGAACCCGGCCGCCGCAGAGCCACACCACCGTGCATCAAGTCAGGTTGGATCGCAACTGGCCGACATCCTCGTCGAAATCGACGTCGTTGCCGCTGTCCCATCGGCATAGCCGGCTCCACCACGAGCCGCTCGCTTACGTTCGCGCGGTCGAGAACAAATTGGGCCCTGTACACAGCGCTGGAAATCATCGCCGTCGAGAATTCGATCTCTGGGGTCAAACCGGCCCACGAACCTCAGAAATTCGATTCTCGGCGAGCGAGTGTGGAGTGGTCATGGCACGTTCGCCGCAGCAGCCTCGCGAATGAGTCTTTCTCCGTCGTACCGGGTGATGAAGCGCTGCTTCACGAGAGCGTTGGTGTTCTTCGTGACGGCCCGCACGTAAGCACCGTGGGACGGGTAGATCTGCCGCAGGAGGGCCTGGCTGAAGGGCACTTCGTGACCCGCGATCGCACAGAACGAGGGCCCGGTCGAGCTGCCGTACCACGTGGACGTGGGCACGTCGAGGTAGGGGGACCGCAACCCCCCGACGACGTTGCCCCATCGGTCCAGGACGGGCGCGCCGTTCTGCACCACGATGGGTGATCCATACGGAGGGGCGATTCCTCGACGCACCCACTCATCCAGGTTCTGGAGCATGGCGTCGAAGAAGATCTGGCTGGGAAAGCGGCTGCGTGGACCTTCGTTGCAGTCCATGGGCGGCACCGCACGGCCACCCTTCTCGATGTCGGCCGGGGCGGCGGCGTAATTCAACTCCGTCGGGGTGGCATGCCCGGCGCCGGCCATCTCGTACTGTCGGTAGGCATCGGTGGGAACGTCGCTGTCGGGTCTGCGCGCGGTGATACCGCGCAGGTAGTCCGACTGGGACATCACATGGATGATCGGGACGCCGACGTTCGAGAACTGCCGGCGGGGGTCGTCGAGGGGAGGAACGGCTTCGCACTGGTTGATGGGATAGATGCCGGCGAACGCACCACCGGCGACCGCAACGATGTACGCGTCGTAGATAGAGCGGCCGGTCTGCTGGACCACGCGCGGGGCCACCGCGTTGATGTAGTCGTACATGTATCCACCGGTTTGCGAATACCCGAAGCCGTACAACTTCAGCGGCTGCCGAGGGTCCCTGCCGCCATAGTGGACGGGGCTCTTCGCCGAGGGGGTGCGCAGCAGTTGCCCGACCTGGCTGTAGATATCCCAGGCCAACCCGTTCTCCGTGGACCGAGAGCTGTCCGACGGCACGGTCGCGCAGTTGTTCGGATCGTCCAGCGACAGGGGATTGCTCATCGCCAGCGGCTTGTACCGGACCGGGTTGAAGGTCTTGAGGGTCTGAATGGACACCGGTTTCACGGTGACGCCCACCCACGCGTCCCCGTTGCGGGTCAGCTGGTCGTGCATGAGGCCCCACCCCAGGTTCAGATCGAACAGGTTCGAGGGGTTCAGTGGTTCGACGACGACGTTGCCGCTGAAGCTGGCGGCCTTTGCGGGTCGGCGGACCAGGATGCGCGTGGTGTAGGGCGCGTTGGCGGTGCGGACCACGGCGGGACCCGGCGCGGGCCACGTGTACACGTTGGCCAACCCGCTGACGAAGTACTCCTCCTCGACGTAGCCGATGGCGGCCAGATTCTCGGGGATCCGGGTATGGTTCGCCGCTCCGAACGGATAGGACGTCGTGGTCACCCTGATAGGGTCGGTGATCCGCGACGACGTCACCGGCGCACCTGCAGGCCTCTTCGCGGCAGATGCCACTGGAGCCGGCACCCCGGCGCCCGGGATGGCGGGAGAATCCTGGTCGTTTGCCTGCGGTGAGATGTTCGCCGACGCCAGGGTGGCCGGGACATCGGACGCGGGTTGCGCGAGGGCGGGTGCCACGGCCAACGACAGGGCCGCAATCCCGGACGCGAGAGCAGTGCCGAATCTCCGCCGGAATCGATGACCGGAATCGGCGGTTCGCGTTGATGTGGCAGTACGGTATGCCATGGTTCCTCCCCGGTGGCGCCGCCCTGGGGATCACCCGAAGTGGGTACACGTCCAGGTTGTGCTCAGGTTAGGAGCAGAATCCTGATCGAGCAAGGGTTCGGTGTCCGCGGTGGGCGTGCAAGAAGACGCGACCGCAGGAGCCCCCGCCTCACCGGACGATGAGCACGTCCAGGTGCCGCGGTCCGTGCACGCCCTCGACCCGCTCCAGCTCGATGTCGCTGGTCGCGGACGGTCCGGAGATCATCGTCGTCGGCCGCGTCGGCGTCAGCCGTTCGAGTGCCTCCGGGACGAGCGCCACGATCGATGCGACCGGCACGATGCAGATGTGGTGATCCGGTACCAGCGTGATCGCCCGGCGGCCCTGGTCGGGGGATCCGTCGAGGAAGATCGTGCCGGTCTGCGCCACCGAGACGGCGCTGCTGGTGACGACGGCGCCCGCCTGGTCGAGGATGCCGACCTCCAGCGGCGACTCGGGGGAGTCCACCAGCCGGCGCGCCGCCGTCGGGATCTCGGCCAACGGATGGGTGGCCTCGTCGAGCGCGGGCGGTACCACGTACGACGGCGCGTCCCCCAGCCGACGGGCGACGGCGTCGGCCAGGTCGGCGGCGTCGATGACCTCGACGTCGGCCCGGTAGTCGACGAGCCGGTCCACGAGCAGCTCGATCCGCTCCTCGGTGCTCAGGTCCGACTCACGCCGGTACGCGCGCGGCACCCGGGGCGCGGACGCGGCGTTTCCCCCAATGGCACCGCGTACGCGGGCGAGGATCTCCTCCTTCGCGCTGAGCGCCGTCGTTCCCGTCGTCCACGCTGCGCTCGTCGTCTCCCCGTTCACGATTGCTCCTCACGACCGGCGCTGCCGGAACCACCGGCGCTCCTCTGCCGCTTGCGCCAGATGGTGTGGAACGACTCGGCCGGGGGGGCTGGGACGTCCCGGCTGGAGGTCCACTTGCCGGCGACGCCCGGGAGCCGGGAGAACTTGTGGTCGCGGCCCGCGAACAGGGTGCCGAGCGGCAGGGCCCGTTCGAGGGCGGCCATCCGCCGTCCGTCGGCCATCATCCACTGCGCACCCTTGAGGGCGGCGTCGAGCTGACCGGTCAGCTTCCCGGCCTTCTTGCGGGCCGTGACGTCCTCACCGCGCAGGTGCACCAGGATCTCCGGGATGTTGATCTTCACCGGGCAGACGTCGTAGCACGCGCCGCACAGGGACGACGCGTACGGCAGGGACCCGTTCTCGCCGGCCTCGACGCCGGTCAGCAGCGGGGAGAGGATCGCCCCGATCGGCCCGGGATACGTCGACCCGTACGCGTGCCCGCCCGCCCGCGAGTAGACGGGGCACACGTTCAGGCACGCGGAGCAGCGGATGCAATTCAGCGCCGCCCGGCCGTGCTCGTCCGCCAGCGCCGCCGTCCGCCCGTTGTCCAGCAGCACGACGTGGACGTTCTGCGGGCCGTCACCGGGCGTGACCCCCGTCCACATCGAGGTGTACGGGTTCATCCGCTCGCCCGTGGAGGAGCGCGGCAGCAGCTGCAGGAACACCTCCAGATCCCGGTAGCTGGGCAGCAGTTTCTCGATGCCCATCACGGTGATCAGGGTCTCGGGCATCGTCAGGCACATCCGCCCGTTGCCCTCGGACTCCACCACGGTCAGCGTCCCGGTCTCCGCGATGCCGAAGTTGGCCCCCGAGATGGCGACCTTCGCGCGCAGGAACTGGGCGCGCAGGTGCTTGCGGGCGGCCATCGCGAGCAGCCGCGGCTCGTCGGAGAGGGCGGGATCGACGTCCGGCATCTCCGTCAAGAAGATGTCCCGGATCTGCGCGCGGTTCCGGTGGATCGCCGGGACGAGGATGTGGCTGGGCATGTCGTGCCCCAGCTGCACGATCAACTCGGCGAGATCGGTCTCGTACGCGTCGATGCCCACGTCGGCGAGGTACTCGTTCAGGCCCATCTCCTGGGTGGCCATGGACTTGACCTTGACCACCTCGCGCCGGCCGTCCGGACCCGCGGGTTCCGCCTCCCGGACCAGGTCGGCCACGAGCCGGTTGGCCTCGTCGGCGTCCCGGGCCCAGTGCACGACGCCGCCGCGCGCGGTCACGTTCGCCTCGAACTGCTCGAGCAAGGCGGGTAGGTCCGCCATCACCCGGGTCTTGATCGCCGAGCCGGCGTCGCGCAGGTCCTCCCAGTCGTCCAGTTCGCCGACGACGCGGGCACGCTTGGCCCGGATGGTCGACGTCGCCCGGCCCAGGTTCGCCCGCAGCTGCGTGTTGGACAGCTCCCGCCGCGCGACGTCGGGGAACGGCTCGCGTTCGACGATGTTGCCGACGCCGTGCGCGGGCCGGACCTGCGGCATGCCGAGATCGGTGCTCATCGGAGGCTTCCTCCTGCCAGTTGGGCCGTGCCGGTGTACTCCAGCGGGTCGTCCCGGGTGCTCGCCAGGATCTGGGCCAGATGCACGGTGCCGAGGCCGGTGCTCTCCCGGGACATGCCACCGCCCAGGTGCATCAGGCACGAGGCGTCGCCGCCCGTGCACAGGGACGCGCCGGTGGCGATGACGTTGTTCACCTTGTCCACCAGCATCGCGGAGGAGACCTCGGGGTTCTTGACCGAGAACGTGCCGCCGAAACCGCAGCACTCCTCCGCCTGGGGCAGTTCCCGCAGGTCGATGCCCTCCACGGTGCGCAGCAGGCTCAGCGGCCGGTCGCCGAGCCGCAGCAGCCGCAGGCCGTGACACGACGGATGGTACGTGACCGCATGCGGGAACCACGAGCCCAGCTGCGCGCCGGCGTCGGTCACCCCGAGCACGTCCGTGAGCAGGGAGGTCAGCTCGTACGTGCGAGCACCGATCGCATCGGCCCGGCCGGCGAGGTCCTCGTCACCGACCCGGTGGGCGACCATCGCGTGCTGGTGCTTGACGGAGGCGACGCAGGAACCGGACGGCGCGACGGCGACGTCGTACTCCTCCGCCTCGAACGCGCGCACGTGGTTGCGGATCACCGGCACGGACGCGTCCAGATAGCCGGAATTGACGTGCATCTGCCCGCAGCACGCCTGGCCGGCGGGGAAGACGACCTCGTGGCCGAGCCGTTCCAGGATTGTGACCGTGGCCACGGCGACCTGGGGGTACATCGCGTCCACGATGCACGTGGCGAACAGGGCGATTCTCATGCGGCCTCCTGGCGGCGACGCGGGTCGTTCCCCGTGTGGTCAGACCATCGTAGGTGATGCAGCTTACACGGCAACGCACGCGATGTGGCTCGTACTGTGCGTCCTGGCGTTCCTGCCGTCGACGCCGGTGCCGGGATGGGTGCTGGCCCGAGCCGCCGGCCTTCGGTGGGGTGCTTGAATGAGGTCAGTTCACTGACCGGAAGGGGTCCTCGTGCCGTCGGATCGTTCGTACCAGGTGGTGCTCGACGGCGTCGAGGCCGAGCTCCGGCGCGGCGAGCTGGCTCCGGGCGACCGGTTGCCCGGGGAGCGGGCGCTGGCCACCAAGTACGGTATCTCCCGGGCGTCCGTCCGCGAGGCCCTGCGCGTGCTCGACACGATCGGCCTGCTCAAGTCCGCCGTGGGTTCCGGGCCGGCCTCCGGTTCGACCCTCATCTCGGAACCCGCGACCGGGATGGCGCGGGCCATGCGCCTGCACATGGCGGCGCGGAACCTTCCGCTGGACGACATCGTCCGGACGCGGATGCTGCTGGAGGGCTGGGCCGCGCGGGCGGCGGCGGAGCGGGTCGCCGCGCACGGCACCGACTTCCCGGAGTTGGCGGAGGCATCGGCGCTGCTGGCGGACATGGACGGCGACGACGTCGACCGGGTGCGGTTCCACATCCTCGACTCGCAGTTCCACCTCGCCGTGTCCGCGCTCGCCGGCAGCGTGGTGATCAGCACCATGATGGACTCGATGCGCGAGACCATCCGCGGGTACGTGATCGACGCCTTCACCGATCTGGCGGACTGGACCGAGGTGGCCGCGGAACTGCGGGCACAGCACCGGGGGATCCTCGGCGCCGTGCTCGACGGCGACGGGGACGCCGCAGAGGAGCGGGCACGGTCGCACATCGCCTGGTTCGTCGAGCGGGCCATCCACTGACCGCTCTTTCGACGTCGCCGTCGCAAGCCGGTGAGTTAGCGGCTCCCGCCCGAACGCGGGGCTTTCTGAGCACGGCATTCGGGCGGAGGCCGCTAAGTCACGGGAGGTGGGGCGTCGAACCGGATGATCTGGCGCACCGCGCGGCCGTCGGCCAACTCGTCCATCGCCGCGTTCAGATCCCCCAGGGCGATCGTGGAGGACACCAGTTCCTCGACCGGAAGCCGGCCCTCCCGCCACATGGCGGTGTACGCGGGGATGTCGCGGGCGGGGACGGCGGAGCCGAGGTAGGAGCCGATGATCGTCCGGGCGCCGGCCGTGATCCCGAGCGGAGCGATGCTGGCCCGCGCGTCAGGTGAGGGCAGACCCACCGTCACCAGGGTGCCGCCGACGGCGGTCGCGCTCAACGCGGTCTCGAAGGCCCGCGGATGCCCGGCGGCCTCGATCACGATGGGCGCCGCGATGCCGCGGCCGGTGACCTCGTCCGGGCTCCACGCCGCGCCCGCGCCGAGCTCCCGGGCCCGGCTCAGCTTTCCGGGGTTCGCGTCGACGCCGATCACGGTGCCCGAGCCGGTCGAGGTAATGGACAGCGCCACCAGCAACGCGGCCATGCCCACCCCGCCGAGCCCGACGACCACGACGTCGTCGTCCGGCCCGGGCCGGCCCGCGTTCAGCACCGCGCCACCGCCCGTCAGCACCGCGCAACCGAGCACGGCGGCGACCTCGGGCGGGACGTCGTCGTCGACCGGGACGACGGAGGCACGGTGCAAGACGGCGTGGGTCGCGAACCCGGAGACGCCGAGATGGTGGTGCACCGGGGCCCGGTCGCGGTGCAGCCGACGTCCGCCGCCGAGCAGCTGTCCGGCCTCGTTCGCGGCGGATCCGGCGGTGCAGGGCAGTCGTCCCCCGGTCCGGCAAGCGGCACACCGTTCACAGCGGGGCAGGAACACGGTGACGACCCGCTGGCCGACGTCCAGATCCGTGACGTCGTCGCCGACCTGCTCGACGATGCCCGCGGCCTCGTGTCCGAGCAGCATCGGCGTCGGGCGGACGCGGTTGCCGTCGACGACGGACAGATCCGAGTGGCACACCCCGGCGGCCTCGATCCGGATCAGCACCTCGTGATCGCCGGGCGGGTCCAGCTCCAGTTCGCCGATGGTCAGCGGCCGGCTCGACGCGAAGGGTCGTTCGCTGCCGGTGGACTCGAGCACGGCTCCGGTGATGCGCATGCTGCCACCCTAGGGTCTACCCCGCGTCGGCGGGCGCCGTGGCGGCGGGTGACTGCCGCAGCCCGCACCGGCCCCTCGGCGCCGCTCGGTCCCCGTCCCGTCGTTGACTATTGAATTTCGGGGCTTCCCAGGGCGGTCACAGCCCCGAAATTCAATAGTCAACGCGGGGGAGCCGCCGGGGCGTGATCGCCGCAATGGTGCGTGCGGAGCTACAGCCGGGGGACGGCGGCGAGCAGCGACCGGGTGTAGTCGGCCCGCGGGTGCGCCAGCACGTCGGCAGTGGCCCCGGACTCCACCGTGCGGCCGTCCTTGAGCACGAGCACCTGGTCGCACAGATGGGCGACGACGCCGATGTCATGGGAGACCAGGATGAGGGTGAGCCCGAGGTCGGCGCGCAGCCCCCGCAGCAGGTCGAGGATCTGCGCGCGGACCGTGACGTCCAGCGCGCTGAGCGGCTCGTCGCCGACCAGCAGCCGCGGCCGGTGCACCAGCGCGCGGGCCAGGGCGATGCGCTGCCGCTGGCCGCCGGAGAACTCGTGCGGGTAGCGGTCCACCATCGCCGGCTCGAGCCCGACGGCGGTGAGCACCCGGGCGACGACGTCGTCGGTCTCATCCGGCGTACCGGCCAGGCCCAGGGCGTGCAGCGGCTCGGCCACGATCGTCCCGACGTCCATCCGCGGATCCAGGGACGCGTACGGATCCTGGAAGACGATGCCGGTCTGCCGACGCAGCCACCGCAGATCCGTGCCGCGACCCCCTGTCCGACGGCGGACGACCGGGCGGCCGTCCACGGTGACGGCGCCGCGCGTCGGGGTGTCGAGTCCCAGCAGCAGCCGGACGAGGGTGGTCTTGCCGGACCCGGACTCGCCGATCACTCCGAGCGAGGCCCCCTCGGCCAGGTCGAGATCGACGGTGTGCAGGGCGGAGCGCACGGGCCGCGGACCGGTCAGCCGCTCCCGGCGCAGCGCGTGGTCCCGACCCAGGCCACGGGCGCTGAGATAGGAGTCACCGATGAACGCGTCGGGCGCGGTCGGCGCGCCACCGCTCGCACCATCATCCGGGCCGACCGGGTTGCCCGCATCGACCGGGCCGAGCACGCCGTCCCCACGAACCTCGGGACCGCCGCCGGTGGACCCGTCGTCGTGACCGCTGCCCGGCGGGAAGGCCGTACTCATCGGCCCACCACCGTGCCGGTACCGGCCCCACCGGGAGCCAGGCCCGTCGCCCGTGCCGCGGCGACCAGGCCCCGCGTGACCGGATGCTCTGGCGCGTTGACCACACGCGTCGTCGGGCCGGACTCGATGACCCGGCCGCCGGCCATGACGACGACGTCGGTGCAGACCCGGGCGAGGACGGCCAGGTTGTGGGTGATGAAGACCAGGCTGGAGGACTGCTCGGCGACGAGCCGGTCGAACAGGTCGAGGATGGCGGCCTGCACGGTCACGTCCAGCGCCGTCGTCGGCTCGTCGGCGATCAGCAGCCCCGGGTTGCAGGCGACCGCGATCGCGATGCCCACCCGCTGCCGCTGTCCGCCGGAGAGTTCGTGCGGATACCGGTCGACGATCCGGTCCGGTTCGGGCAGCCCCACCCGGGCGGCGAGGTCGACGGCGGCCTGCCGGGCCTGGCCACGGGAGAGCCGGTAGTGCAGGCGAAGGGGCTCGGACATCTGTCGGCCGACGCGGCGCAGCGGGTTCAGCGCGGTGCGCGGCTCCTGGAAGACCATACCGATCGCGTCGCCGCGGATCCGGGCGAGTTCGCGTTCGCTCGCGCCGAGCAACTCCCGCCCGTCCAGGTCGACCGAGCCGGTGACGCTCGCCGATGCCGGCAGCAGCCCGGTGACGGCGAGCGCGGTCAGAGTCTTGCCGGAACCGGACTCGCCGATGATGCCGAACCGGCCGCCGTCGGGCACGGCGAACGTGACCGTGTCCACCACGGCGCGGTCGCCGATCGTCACGGTCAGATCCGTGACGGTCAGCGCCACGAGGTCGGCCTCTGCACGGATGCCAACCTACCGTGCGGCATCACCCGGCAGGGAACGGGTGTGGAGCCCGACACGCAACGGCACGGAACGGGTGCGGATTCGCTCGCCGCTGCCCCACTTGGCCCCCGCCCGCGCCCGGCGGGTTCGGTGCGGGCCGGTGCCCACCACGGCCCCCGCCCGCGCCCGGCACGCAACGGCCCGGGCCCCACCGCGGCAACTCGCTCAGGGGCGGTGCGGGTCACCCCACGACGAACTGCCGCCCGCGTCGTGCTCACCGGTGCCCCAGGGCTGGGTGGGGTACGTCCCGGTGGGAGCGCCCGGGGCCTGGCCGGGGTACGGGGGCGTCGGACCCGCGGAGCCGAAGCCGCGGCCCGCCGTCGGCGGCTGCGCGCCCTGCCGCATCATGGCCACGATCTCCGTGGTGTTCTCGGCGGTCCGGATCGTCGCGAGCAGCGCCTCCAGGCCCACGCGTGCGAGCACGAGGTACAGCAGGACGATGACGGCGCCGAAGATCAGCGCGAAGAGGCCGGCGACGGGGTTGCGCGAAGCGAATCCGGCGATCAGGAAGGCCAGGAAGAAGATGGCCAGCGCCACCATGATGAGCACGTAGACGATCTTGACGATCGCCGGCGAGATGAAACGCGTGAACGAGAGGTCGAAGAGCGCTTTCATGATGGTTCCCCCGGATCGATGACGTGTGACGCCGTCAGTCAATCACGGGCCCCACCGGATGACTGGTCAATTGACGCCGGTTTCGCCCGAGATGTCGCCGCAGAACGCGCATCGATTGACCAGTCGCCGCGGTGGGAGCGGGGAAGCGTGGGCGGGGGAGGGCCCCGAGAAGACGAGGGCCACCCGGATCACGCGCCCAGACCCAACGAGCCGGCGGACTCGGAGCCACGCCGCCGGGACGACCGGGATGTGCCCAGCGTCGGGTCGGTCGCCTCGCGCAACGCGTCTCCGAGCAGATTGAGGGCGAGCACCGTGACCGCGATCGCCGCGCCGGGCCAGAACGCGGCCAACGGACGCGTGGTGACGTGGTCCTGCATCTCGGCGAGCATCCGGCCCCAGCTGACCACCGACGTCGGCGCCCCATAGCCGAGATAGGACAGTCCCGCCTCGGCCAGCTGCGACAGGGCCATGGTCAGGGACAGCTGCACGATGAAGGCGGGCGCGATGTTGGGCAGGATGTGGCGGGCGAGGATCCGGGTACGCGTCAGCCCGGCGGCCTCGGCGGCGAGGACGTAGTCGGCGCCGGCGACGACCCGGAACTCGCTACGGAGCACCCGGGAGGCGCCGACACCGTACCCGATCCCGACGGCGACCACGACGACGGTCAGGGAACCGCCGAACGTGGCGGCGAGCATCATGGCGATCAGCAGGGTCGGGAACGCGATCAGCACGTCCACGACGACGGCCACCGGTTCGCGTACCCAACGGGTGGTCAGCGTGCTCAGGGCGCCGAAGACGAGCCCGACGACGGCGGCCAGCAGCGCGGAGAGCACCGCGACCTGCACGGCGACCCGGGATCCGACCAGCACCCGGGAGAAGATGTCGCGGCCGATCTGGTCCGTGCCGAACCAGTGGTCCGGGCCCGGGGCGTCCCACAACCGCGGCGAGGCCGCCATCGGATCGTACGGCGTCCAGACCAGTGAGACGAGGGCGGCGAGGACGACGAGGGTGAGCACGGTGAGGGCGGCGAGGCCGATCGGCCGGTGCAGCAGCCGGTGGGCGGTGCCCGGGCGGCGACCGCGCTGCGTCCCTCGCGCCCGGGCCACTCGAGTCGGGGCTCCTGGTTCCCGCCCCGTCGGCCGCCGGGCGTTCACGAGCCGATCTCCCGTTGCCGCGGGTCGATCAGCCGGTGCACGACGTCGACCACGGTCCCGACGACGAGCACCAGGGCGGTCAGGACGAGGATGGTGGACTGCACCTTCGGCAGATCCCGGTTGCCGACGTCGGACACCAGCATCCTGCCCAGGCCGGGCAGCGCGAACAGCTGCTCGATCACGACGGCACCGACGATCAGACCGGCGACCTGCAGTCCCAGCACCGAGACGATGGACAGCCCGACACTGGGCAACCCGTGCGTGACCAGCGCCCGGGTGCGGGTCATGCCCTTGGCGGCGGCGGTCCGGACGTGATCCTGCCCGAGGGCGGTGAGCGTCGCGGAGCGGACGAAACGCAGCAGCACGGCACCCTCCACGACGCCGATGGTCAGCGCCGGCAGCATCAGCGAGTGGAAGGCGCGCCACGGCCGGGCCCAGCCGTCCAGCGGGAAACCCTGCGCCGGGAACAGCCCGAGACCGAGGGCGAAGACGGCGATGAACATCATGCCGGCCCAGACGGCGGGCACGGCGGCGAACAGCTGCCCGAGAACGCCGAGGACGCCGCCGTCCGGGTGGTGCCGTCGCACGGCCGCGATCACACCGAGCGGCAGGGCGACGAGCAGCGCGATGGCCAGGCTGAGCAGCGCCAGCGGCACGGTCACCTGCATCTTCTGCACGAGTTCGTCCGCGACGGGCACGCCGGTGAGCAACGAGGTGCCCAGATCGAGGCGCAGCACGCCGCCGATCCAGTGCAGGTACTGCAGAACGAGCGGGTCGTCCAGACCCAGACCGGCGCGGATGGCGGCCAGCTGCTCCGGGGTCGCCGTCGTCCCCCCGATCACCTGCGCGACGTCACCCGGCAGCACCCGCAGCGTCAGGAAGATCAGCACGCTCGTCACCTCGAGGGCGACCAGCAGCAGCCCGAAGCGGGTGAGGAGGAACCGGAACACGGGCTCCAGTCTGGCAGGTCCGGGGTCGCGCAGGGCGCGGGACGGTGGTGCTGCCCACACGGGACCGTCATCATGGAGACATGGGAAAGCAGTATCGAGCGACCGCCGAGGCGAACAGCCGCAATCCGCAGGACTGGGGCCGCGCGATGGCGTGGGCCATGTCCGACCTGTCCACTCAGGCCCTGGCCGACGACAGCCACGAGCGCCTGTTCGGGGAGGATCTCGTGCTGCGGGTCAGCCCCACCGACGAGGGCGTGGAGATCGCCCTGAGCTGGGAGGCGCCCGACGGCGTGGAACGGTCGGACACGGGCGCCATCGTGATGGGCACGGGCCACGACGACGACGTCGCCGACCCGGAGGAAGGAGCGGCGCACCCGACCTGACGGCTTCGGGCCGTCCCGGCGTCGGCCGCGCTCGCAGTGGAGCCCGAACAATGCCGTCCTTGTTCGGTTGGGGGCGCCCCGGCCCGAACAGTGGTGCCGATGTTCGAGCCGGAGTGTGAGCGGGACCGCCCTAACGGGTGATGGACACTTCGGCCAGGTCCAGGCGTGACGTCGTGGCGTCCGTGGGGAAGCCGTGCACCCGGTCCGAGATCGCCGTCAGCGCCTTGCCACTGTAGACCCACTTGGCGGGCGCGTCCTCGGCCACCAGCCGAGCTGCCTGCTTCAGGTCGGCGCCGGCCTCTGCCTCGGAGGTCGCCCGCTGCGCCTGCTGGTAGAGCTGCGTGACCTTCGGGTTGCGGTAGTTGAAGTAGTAGTCCGGGTTGGCGTAGTTGCCGAAATCCCGCGCCTCGGCGTGGTTGACGAAGCTCAGATCGTAGTTCTTGTTCGTGTACACGTCCGTCAGCCAGGTCGGGAACTCGACCTGGCGCACCTTGAGGGTGACGCCGACGGCGGCGAACTGGGAGACCAGCAGGTCCGAGACGGTGGTGCCGTACACGCTGGGAATGGTCAACGTCAGCGTCAACGTCGACGCACCGGCGGCCGCGAGCAGCTTCTTCGCGTTGTCCGGGTTGTAGGCGTTGATCGCGGTCAGATCCTCGTAGCCGGGGTCCAGTTCGGGGATCGGGCCGCCGAGCTTGGTGCCACCGCCGTTGATGGCGCGGAGGATCGCGTCGGTGTCGATGGCCTGGCTGAGCGCCTGGCGCACCTGGAGCTTGTTCAGGGGAGCCCTGCCGCTGTTGTAGGCGAGCGTGTACTCGTCATTGGTGCGGCCCTCGGCGATCGTGTAGCCGCGGACGCCGCGTACCTGGTCGAGCAGGGTCGGGTCGAGGGCGGTCTGCACGTCCACGGAGCCGGAGAGCACCGCGTTGTTGGCGGACGAGGCCTGGGGGAGGTAGGTGAAGTCGACGCCGGCCAGCCTGGCCTTCTCGCCCCAGTAGCCGTCGAAGCGCTTCAGGGACAACGTCGAGCCCTGCTTCCAGGACGCGACCCGGAACGGCCCGGTCCCGTTCGCCGTCGTTGCGAGGTCGTTTCCGGCACCCTGCTTCAGGACCAGCCCGGCCCGTCCGGCGAGGGCGAACATGAGGTTCGAGTCCGGGCGGGCGAGGGTGAGCCGGATGGTGGGACCGTCGGCGGTGATGGACCGCACCGCGGCGAGGTCGGCGTGGTTCGCCAGGCTCGCGTCGTTCTTCACCTGGGTGAGGGAGGCGACGACGTCCTGCGGGGTGAGGGCGGCCCCGTTGTGGAAGGTCACGCCGTCCCGGAGGACGAACGTGTACGTCAGCCCGTCGGCCGACACCTCGTGCCGGGACGCGAGGACGTCCCGATACTGCCCGTCGGCGGTGCGGGAGACGAGACCCTGGTAGACGTTGTCGATGAGGGCCTGCTCGAGCGCGACGCCCGCGGTCTTGCGGATGTTCAGGTTGGTCGGCTCCAGCCGCAGCCCCAGCCGCAGGGTGGCGCCGGTGTCCACCGCGCCGGCGGATCCGGACGGCGACGCCGTCGGACGCCCGTTCAGGTTGGCGACCACGGCGATCACCCCGGCGATCAGCGCGAGCACGACGACGCCGACGATGATCGGCAGCGCGGGGCCGCGCCGACGGCGGCGCTCGAAACCCACGCGGGACGTGGAGCCGGGGGACGGCCTGCCGGGGCTGGGCGTGTGGTCGTCAGACATGGAGTGTCCTCATCGTTGCGGCAGCGGGCAGCCGGGAACGCTTGACCCGTCAAGCGAAGAATTCTAGACCTCCCGGCGGACCGTCGGCTGAGCGGTTGATCACACCGCCCGCGGATGCCCGACGCCGGGCGCCGGGCGGGACTCCGGACACGCGGCGCCCGGGGCCGCCGCCGCCGGTCCGGGCACCCGTCAGACCGGCGACGGCCGCTCACCGAAGGCGCGGACGATGTCGGCGAGTGCGGCCGGGGAGTCCTCCTGGACGTTGTGCCCGGAATCGAGCTCGACGACGTCGCCACCGGGGACGCGGCGCCGGAACGCGCCGATCTGCGCGTTGTCGACGACACCCTGCCGTCCGCGGATCAGCAGGACGGGAATGGTCAGGGCGGCCAGGGGGGACCACAGCGCGGAGCTGTCCCGCCCGGCCGCCAGCGCCGTCTCCGGGTCCAGGTGGGCGAGGTGGTGCTTGAACTCGTAGCGCCCGTCGTCCCGACGCCGGGTGTTCAGGGTGACGCCGCGGGTCAGCGCGCCGCGATCCGGGCCGTAGCCGAAGGCCAGGGCCCGGTCGACGATCTGCTCCCGGTTCTCGTACTGCCGCTGACCGGTCATGAACTCCCGGATCTGGGCGAGCGTCGGCTTGCCCGGGGTGGCCGCCGGCTCGGCGGCGCCCGGGTCTCTGCCCGGCCCGACCGGCCCACCCGGCCCGACCGGCCCAGGGCCGCCCGTGTCCCCCGCCCCCTCGTCGGCGTCGTCGCTCTCACCCGGCGGCACCGTCGGGACGATGTCCACGAGGATCAGGTGGGAGACCAGTTCCGGGTGGGTGGCGGCCAGCACGATGCCGGTCAGACCGCCGAGCGACTGCCCCACGACCACCTGCGGGCCGGCATCGAGCCCGGCCAGCAGCTCCGCCACGGCCTCGGCGTTGCGGCCCGGTCCGTAGTCGGCGTCCTCGCGCCAGGTCGAATCGCCGTGCCCGGGCAGGTCGACGGCGAGGGCGCCGACGTTCAGGCACAGCACGGTGGGGTCCCAGGTGTGCGCGTTCAGTCCCGCACCGTGCAGCAGCGTCACCTGGGGCGGGTGCGATCCCCATTCGATGGCGGAGACGACGGCGTCGTCCTTCCGGGTGATGTTCACCCGGCGGTGTGCGGGCAGTGCCGTGCCGATGCCCACCCGGTCGGCGTCGTCGGGCAGGAACGAGAACTCGTCGGGCTCGGCGGGTCGGCCGGCCCCGGCGTCCTCGTCCGTGGCGTCACTCGGCTCGGTCAGGTGCGGATCGGTCATGCTGCTCCCTCGACGACGGCGCTCTCGGTCCCCATCCTGCCGTACCCCGCGGTCACCGGTGCGGTCTCGTCGGGGGCGGTGTCTAGGCTCGAGGCGTGGGGACGACACGCGAGCGCCGCAACGCCGGAAGCGCCGACGGCGCCGGCATCGACCGGCGGATCCTCGCGCTCGCGGTACCCGCCCTCGGTGCGCTGCTGGCCGAACCTCTGTTCCTGCTCGCGGACTCGGCGATCATCGGGCACCTCGGCGTGGACCAGCTGGCCGGCGTCGGCCTCGCCGCCACGGTCGTGCAGACCGCCGTCGGGCTGATGGTGTTCCTCGCCTACTCGACGACGGCCTCCGTCGCCCGCCGGCTCGGTGCGGGGGACCGGGCCACGGCGCTCGCGATGGGCCGCGACGGCATGTGGCTGGGCGGGGGCATCGGGGTCGTGCTCGCCGTCGCCGGTTGGATCACCGCGGACCCGGTGGTGCGCGCACTGGGGGCGGACGGCGCCGTCGCCGGCTTCGCCTCTGATTTCCTGCGCTTCAGCATGCCCGGGCTCGTCGCCATGCTGCTGGTGCTCGCCGCCACCGGGGTGCTGCGGGGCCTGCAGGACACCCGCACGCCCCTCGTCGTCGCCATCGGCGGCTTCGGCCTGAACATCGTGCTCAACGTGCTGCTGGTCTACGGTGCCGGGTGGTCGGTGACCGGGGCCGCGGTCGGCACCTCCCTGGCTCAGTGGACGATGGCGGTCGTCTACCTGGTGATCCTCGGCCGGGCGTTCGCGGCCGAGGAGTTGAGTCTGCGCCCGTCCGTCGTCGGCATCATCGCCGCGTCCCGGGTCGGCTCGTGGCTGATGCTGCGCACGCTCAGCCTGCGGATCGCGATCCTCACCACTGTGCTGGTGGCGACCGCTCAGGGTGCGGTCAACCTGGCCGCGCATCAGTTGACGATGACGATGTTCAACTCCCTGGCCATGGTGCTGGACGCCCTGGCCATCGCCGGGCAGGCGCTGATCGGCAAGGAACTGGGCGTTGGGGATCTGCCGCTGGTCCGCGCCCTGACTCGCCGGATGATCGCCTGGGGCACCGGCTTCGGCGTCGTCACCGGTGTCGCCCTGGCGGTGGCCGCTCCGTGGCTCGGGTTCCTGTTCACCGGGGACGCCGCCGTGCGCGCCGCCTTCACGGTCGCCGTGCTGGTGCTCGCGGTCGGCCAGCCGATCTGCGGGTTGGTCTTCGTGCTGGACGGCATTCTGATCGGGGCCGGCGACGCCCGCTATCTCGCCCTGACGGGGCTGGTGAACCTGGCCACCTATTTGCCGCTGCTGGTGTGGGTGCACCTCGGCGGGTCGCGGGGCGTCGCGGCCCTGGCCTGGCTGTGGGCCGCGTTCGCGATCGGCTACCTCGCGTCCCGTGCCCTGACCCTCGGTCTGCGCGCCCGGTCGGGAGCGTGGCTGGTCACCGGCGCGGCATCTGGGGCGGACCACTAGACTGTGCGCGATGCCTTCCACCGCCCACGCGCCGCGCTTCACCGGCCGCGCCTGGCCGCTGCTGCTCACTCGCGGGCTCGTCTGTGCCCTGTTCGGGCTGACCACCACCTTCTGGACGACGCCGGGCGACGATGCCATGCGCGCACTGACCGCGGTCTACATGGTGCTCACCGGGTTCGTGAACTGGCGCCTCGCCGTCGCCGTGCGCGACCGTCGGGTGCTCGCCTCCGCCCTGACCGTCATCCTGTTCGGCGTGCTCGTGCTGCCGGCGCCCAATCATGCCGTCTTCGCCATGGTGGCCGCGCTCGGGTTGACGTTGTTCGGCGTCATGGAGGCGACCGTGAGCTGGATGTCCAGGCGCACCCACCCCGTGATCGGCGACGGGATCATCACCGGCCTGGTGACCGCCGGCTCCGGCATCATCCTTCCGCTGCTGCAGGACCTGGGACCGCGCGGCATGCTCGGCATCCTCGGCGGCGGGGCCATCGTGTGCGCCGTCGTGATGCTGATCGGCGCTCTCACCGTCCGGCACGAGACCATCGCCGGGTCACTGCCCGCCTGACGACGACGTACACTGGAAACCGCGGCCGCCGCGCACGACTGGCGGTCCGTTGTCGTGAAGGAGGAGTGCCCGTGCCGCAGGACCGTCAGCGGTCGACGCGAGGGATCAAGGCCACCGTGAGGGCACCGCTGATCTTCTCCGCGGTCCTGGCCGCCGTGGCGTTCGTCGTCGTCCTCTTCGCCGCCTCGGGCGGCACCGCCAACCGGATGCGCATCGACACGGCCGTCGTCGCGGCAGGTATCGCCTTCATCGTCTCCCTCGTCGTGGCCGCCATGCTGATGATGATCGAGAAGCCCAACGCGGACCACCTCGGCCAGGGCAGCGGCATCAACCGGGTGTCCTCCCGCATCCCGGGCGGCGCGGCCAAGGCGCCCACGGACCCGAACCACGTCGACGGTCCCGAGTACGGGCAGCGGCGTTCCGGTGAGGACGGCTGAGGCTACGCGACCACACGAACGCCGCACGGACGCCGTTGGCTCCCCGTCGAGTGTCCGGCTGATGCGGTCACCGGGGACGGATGACGACGTCGTCGGTCCACTCACTCGGCGGGACGGCCGCGACGACCGAGGCGAGGGGCCGCGCGTTCAACCGCCGGGCGTGAACCGGCGCAGCCGGAGACTGTTGAGCACCACGAACACGGAGCTGAAGGCCATCGCCCCGCCGGCGATCATCGGGTTGAGCAACCCCAGAGCCGCTACCGGGATCGCGAGCACGTTGTAGGCGAACGCCCAGAACAGGTTGCCCCGGATGGTGCCGAGGGTCCGCCTGGACAGGTGCACGGCGTCCGCGACCTTGCCCAGGTGGTGACTCATCAGCGTGATGTCCGCGGCCTCGACGGCGACATCCGTCCCGGTGCTCATGGCGAGACCGAGGTCCGCCTGGGCCAGCGCCGCGGCGTCGTTGACACCGTCCCCGGCCATCGCGACCGTCGCCCCCTCGTGCTGCAGGCGCTCGATCACCGCGACCTTCTCGGCCGGGCTGACGCCGGCGTGCACCCGCTCCGGCTCGATGCCCACGCACTCGGCGACGCGCCGGGCGGCGTGCTCGTTGTCCCCGGTGAGCAGCACCGGAGTGAGCCCGAGCCGGCGCAATCTGCCGACGGCCTCGGCGGCCCCCGGCTGCACCGCGTCCCGCAGCGTGATGATGCCCGCAACCTGCCCGTCCACGGCGACGAGGACGGCGGTAGCACCGTCGCCCTCGGCAACGGCCAGGCGCTCCCGGGCGTCCTCGTCGACGTCGACGCCGCTGCGGCGCAGCCAGTCCTCCCGGCCGACGACCACCATGTGCCCCGCGCCGCCCTGCTCGGAGAACGGTTCGAGCACGAGCCCACGGACGCCGCCGCCGGGAGCGGAGACGAACTGCTCCACCGGTGCGGGCCTGGGCCGGGTGCCGGCGAGGGCGCGGGCGATCGGGTGTTCGCTGGCGTGTTCGACGGCGGCGGCCAGCCGCAGCACACGGTCGCCGTCGTCGGCGTCGACCTTCTCGACGGTCAGTCTGCCGGTCGTCACGGTGCCCGTCTTGTCGAGCACGATCGTGTCCACCCGGCGCGTGTCCTCGAGCACGTCCGCGCCCTTGATCAGGATGCCGAGCTGCGCGCCGCGGCCGGTGCCCGTCAGCAGGGCCGTGGGGGTCGCCAGCCCGAGCGCACACGGGCACGCGATGACGAGGACGGAGACGGCCGCGGTGAGCGCACCCGTCAGGTTGCCGGTGGTGAACAGCCAGAGGGCGGCGGTGACCACGGCGATGACGAGAACGACCGGGACGAACAAGCCGCAGATCCGATCCGCCAGCCGGGCGATCGGCGCCTTGCCGCTCTGTGCCTCGCTGACCAGCCGACCCATCCGGGCGAGCGCGGTGTCGGCGCCGACGGCGGTCGCCCGGACGATCAGCCGGCCACTGGTGTTGACGGTCGCGCCGGTGACCTCGTCGCCGTCGGTCACTTCGACCGGCATCGACTCGCCCGTGATCAGTGAGGTGTCGACCGCACTGGAACCCTGCACGACGACGCCGTCGGTGGCGATCTTCTCGCCCGGCCGGACGACGAACGCGTTCCCGGTCCGCAGTTCCGCGACCGGGACGGAGACCTCGACGACGTGGCCGTCCGGGCCGCGGCGCAGCACGGCGGCGCTGCGGGCACCGAGGTCGAGCAGTCGGCGCAGTGCTTCGCCGCTGCGTGCTCTGGCCTTCGCCTCGGCGAATCGGCCCAACAGCAGGAAGCTGGTCAGCACCGTCGCCGTCTCGAAGGAGAGGGCGGGGTGCTGCCCGTGTCCCGGGCGAGCGGTCAGATCGGGCTGGAGCACCAGTTGGACGGCCGGGAGCAACCAGGCGACCGCGATGCCCAGGGAGACCAGCGTGTCCGTGGTGCTGGCGCCGTGGCGCGCGTTGACGGCGGCCGACCGATGGAACGGCCACGCGCACCAGCTGACCACCGGCGCCGAGACGGCGGCGACCACCCAGCCCCAGTTCGGGAACTGCAGTGCCGACACCATGGAGATCAGGAACACCGGGACGGTCAGCACCAGTGCGGTGAACATGCGCAACCGCGCCGCCGCGTCTGGCCGGTCACTCGGCGCCTGGTCCGAGGTGGTGACCTCGCCCGCTGCGCCCTCGCCCCTACCGGGCCTCTCGGGCCCCGCGGGTACGGGAGGCAGGAGGCGAGCACCGTAGCGCTTGAGTCTGCGCTCCACCCGGTACACGCGCGACGAGCAGGTCATGCCCTCGATCGCCAGATCCACGACGCGGGTGCCGTTGGTCATGCCCCTGGTCCGCCTCCTGCCGGGCGCCCGGCGTCTGCTCCGGTGCGGTCGGGTCAGTCGGCGTCGGCACCGACCATGACGTACCCGGCCTCGGCGATCGCCTCACTGATCGCGCTCTCGCTGACCGGGGCCGCGGTCGTGATCCGGGCGGTGGAGACGCCCCCGTTGACCAGGTCCACGGACACGTTCTCGACGCCGTCGAGGGCGGTCAGTTCCTCCGTCACGGAGCTGACGCAGTGGCCGCAGGTCATGCCGGAGATCTTCACGGTGGTGGTCATCGGTTCCTCGATTCCTCGATTCGGATGGGTTGACCCGTCGAACTATACCCCGGAGGGGTATGCCCGACAAGCACGGCGCCGACCGCGCGCGGAAGGGGCGGCCGGCGGTGGTGACGGCGTTCGCTCAGCCCTCGGCGGCGACGGCGGTGGCCATGGCGTCGGCGTCCTCGAGCGCGGCGAGGTACCGTTCGGCGTCGAGCGCGGCGGAACAGCCCGAGCCGGCGGCGGTGATGGCCTGGCGGTAGCGGTGGTCCACCGCGTCACCGCAGGCGAAGACGCCGGAGAGGTTGGTCATGGTGGTGGGGGAGTTGACGAGGATGTAGCCCTCGTCGTCCAGGTTCACCTGGCCCTTCACCAACTCGGTACGCGGGTCGTGCCCGATGGCGACGAAGACGCCGGTGGCGGCCTTCTCGCGTTGCTCACCGGTCACGGTGTCGCGCAGGGTCACGCCGGTGACCTTGCCGTTCTCGCCGCCGTGGATCGCGGTGATCTGGCTGTTCCAGGCGAAGCTGATCTTCTCGTTGTCGATGGCGCGTTGGGCCATGATCTTCGAAGCGCGCAGCTGATCGCGGCGGACGACGACGGTGACCGACTTGCCGAAGCGGGTGAGGAAGGTGGCCTCCTCCATGGCGGAGTCGCCGCCACCGACGACGACGATGTCCTGGTCCCGGAAGAAGAACCCGTCGCAGGTGGCGCACCAGGACACGCCGTGCCCGGAGTAGCGCTGCTCCTCGGGCAGGCCGAGTTCCTTGTAGGCCGAGCCGGTGGCCAGGATGACGGCCGGCGCCTGGAAGGTCTCGCCGTCGGCGGTGGTGACGGTCTTGAGGTGGCCGTGCAGGTCGAGGGAAGTGGCGTCCTCGAACAGGATCCGCGCGCCGAACCTCTCGGCCTGCTCCTGCAGGTTCTGCATCAGGTCGGGGCCCTGCACGCCGGTCGGGAAGCCGGGGAAGTTCTCCACCTCGGTGGTGTTCATCAGCGCGCCGCCGCTGGTCACGGAGCCGGCCAGCACGACGGGGTTCAGCCCGGCCCGGGCGGCATAGATGGCTGCGGTGTACCCGGCGGGGCCGGATCCGACGATGATGATCTGCTCAGTCACTGCTGCTTCTTTCGTCTTGCGGTGCTCTGGTGGGACAACGCCCCGCTCCGGCGCGGCATTCCCACGATACCGGGGTCGGCAGGCGGCCCGTCGACCGCCTCGCGGCCCGGTCGCCGGCAGTTGGCCGGTTCCTCGCAGCCGGGCCGGTCTCTCGCGCCTCGCAGCCGGGCCGGTCTCTCGCGCCTCGGGCCCGAACCGTGGCGTCGATGAGGCAGGATGAGGGCATGAACGCTCGCAGAGGCAGACGTCCACCGGACAAGCGCACGTGGTTGGAGCGGCTGAGCGCGTGGATGCGGCGCCGCGGCTGGCGCTGACCGCCTCGTCCGCCATCGTCCGCCGATTTCCACCGATCCGCTCGGCGGGCAGTGCCCGATGGGACAGCTACTACCGATTGGGACACGTCGTCACCGCCTCGGCGGTAGGAACTGTCCCATGTGCGGCGCCGCGGCTGGCGCTGACCGCCTCGTCCGCCATCGTCCCCCGATTTCCGCCGAGCCGCTCGGCGGGCAGTGCCCGATGGGACAGCTACTACCGATTGGGACACGTCGTCACCGCCTCGGCGGTAGGAACTGTCCCTATGGCGAGGGCCGGTCCGGACGCCAACGACCGCGTGACCATCACCGGCCGGGTGAACGCAGCGCCCCCATCGCGGCGACCACCACCAGCGCCACCCCGGCCGACTCCAGCCAGCCGACGTGCTGGGCCAGCAGGACGGCGCCGGTCAGGGTCGCCACCGCCGGCGCCAGCGCGATCAGCACCGAGAAGGCCGCGGCAGGCATCCGGCGCAGCGCCAACAGCTCGACGGCGTACGGCACGGTCGAGGAGAACAGCGCGACGACGGCGCCCAGGGCGAGGACGCCCGCGTCCAGCACGGCCGTCCCTGCCTGACCGACGCCGAACGGCAGCGCCAGCACCGTGCCGAACGCCATCGCGATGGCCAGACCCTGCAGCCCCGAGAACGCCGCGCCCACGCGCCGGGACGCGAGGATGTAGGCCGCCCACATGGTTCCGGCGCCGAACGCGAACAGCACCCCGGGGACGGTGAGCTGGCCGAACCCGCCACTGCCCAGCATCCCCACGCCGGCCGCGGCGAGCAGCGCCCACAGCCACGCCGCGGCCCGCCGCGCCAGCACCACCGACAGCACGAGCGGGCCGAGGATCTCGAACGTCACCGCCGCGCCGAGCGGGATCGAGGCCAGGGCGGCATAGAACAACAGGTTCATGACGCCGATCGACACCCCGAACAGCAGCGCCGCCGCCCAGTTTGCCCGGGTGATCCCGCGCACGGTGGGTCGGCTGAGTGCCAGCAGGAACACCGCCGAGAAGAACAGGCGAAGCAGCACCATGCCGGCCGGCCCGGTCCGGGGGAAGACGAGCACCGCGATGGCGGCGCCGATCTCCTGCACGAACAGGCCGAACACTACGAGCCCGGCAGCCCCGGCGGTGGATCCGGTCGGCAACCCGGCCGCCCCGTCGGGGGAAGCGGTCCGGGGCGTCATGCCACCACGGTACGTCGGCGTGCCGGGGGAGAGGCGCCCGGTACGTCGCTGTGCCGGGGGGGGGCGGCGCGGACCGGGAGGAGCGGCACAATGGAGTGCGGAACCGGAACCGACGAGGAGAGCCGATGATGTGGGGCAAGCGTGAGGACATGGTCGTGCACGCGCCGGAGCCGTTCAACGCGGAACCGCCGCCGCAGGCCTTGGTCGACGACATCCTCACGCCGGTCGGGACCTTCTACAGCCGCAACCACGGCCCGATCCCCGACCTCGACGCCGGGGAGTGGCGACTGACCGTGGACGGGCTCGTCGACACGCCGCTCACCCTGGACCTCGCTGACCTCCGTGCCCGTTTCCCCGAGCGGACCCTCACGGCCACGCTGCAGTGCGCGGGCACCCGGCGCACCGGTCTGATCGCCGTCAGGGACATACCCGGGGAGACGCCGTGGCGGGACGCCGCCGTCTCCACCGCCACCTGGACGGGCGTCCGACTCGCCGACGTGCTCCGCGCCGCGGGGGTGGACGCCGGCGCGATCGACACCGCGGGGGTGGACGGCGGCGCGGTCGACACGGCGGGGGTGGACGCCGGCGCGATCGACACGGCGGGGGTGGACGCCGGCGCGATCGACACGGCGGGGGTGGACGGCGACGCCGCGTGCGGTGCGATCGACGCCGGCCGGCAGCCGGCGCGCGCCCGGCACGTCGCCTTCGCCGCCCCCGACGTGGCCCTCGGTGCCCGGCCGCCACAGGGCTTCGGCGGCTCCATCCCGCTGCACAAGGCGATGGCGCCCGAGGTCCTGCTCGCCTGGGCGATGAACGGCGCTGCCCTGACGCCGGTGCATGGCGCGCCACTGCGGGTGGTCGTGCCGGGGTGGATCGGCGCGCGCAGCGTCAAGTGGATCGAGCGGATCACGGTGCAGACCGAGCCGTCGGACAACTGGTTCCAGGCCACGGCCTACCGGATGCTGCCGCCCGACGCCGACCCTGCCACCGCGCCACCCGGTACTGGCTTCTCGCTGGGGGAACTGGCCCTGACCAGCGCGATCCTGGACCCCGCCGACGGCACCACGGTGCCCGCCGGGCCCGTGACCGTCGCCGGCTACGCGCTCGCGGGCGGTGGCCGCGGCGTGGCCCGCGTCGACGTCTCGTCCGACGGAGGATCGACGTGGGTGCAGGCCGATCTCGGGGAGGACCGTGGCCCCTGGTGCTGGCGGCAGTGGAGCACCGTCGTCGACGCCGACCCTGACGAACATGCCGGTGGGCTCGCCCTGATCGCCCGCGCCTGGGACTCCGCCGCCGCCCTCCAGCCCGAGGACCCCGCGGGCCTGTGGAACCCGAAGGGCTACATGAACAACGCGTGGCCGCGCACCCGGGTTCACGTCTCCGCGGGCGGCCAGCACGCGGGCAGGGCAGCCGACCCGCGCGCCGGCCAGGAAGGCGGGACCCCGTGACGGCTCCCCAGGGTCCGCCGCAGCCGTCGGTCGAGCCCGATCACGAGGCGCAGTTCCGGGGCAGCCTGAGCCGTCGGCTGCTGCCGGGTGGCCAGGATCCGGATCCGCGGTTCACGCTGGCCAACGAGCGGACGTTTCTGGCGTGGATCCGCACCTCACTCGCCCTGCTGGCCGGTGGCATCGCGATCGAGGCCTTCGCCGCCGACGTGTTCGAGGCACCGTTGCGCAAGACGGTCGCCGTCATCCTCATCGTGCTCGGCATGCTCGTCAGCGGTGGTGCCTTCACGCGCTGGGTGCGGGTCGAGCGGGCGATGCGGGAGAAGCGGCCCCTTCCTCTGCCGCTGATCGCCCCGATCCTCGGCTTCGGCGCGGCGCTGGGGGCGCTCATCGTCCTCGTGCTGGTCGCTGTGCGTTGAGCGCCGCGATGACGACGGTGGTGCACGGACCGGCCGGATCACCGTGAGCACCCGCGTGTGGTGGCCCTCGACCGCCGATCCGGGACTGCAACCGGAACGGACGACCCTGGCGTGGTCCCGTACGCTGCTCGCGCTGCTGGTCGCCAGTTCCGTCGGTCTGCGTTGGTTGCCGCACTACGGCCCCGGCATCCTCGCCCTGCCGTTGCTCACCCTGCTCAGTGCCGCCGTCATCCTCGCCACCGCCCGCCACCGGCACACCCGCAGCGTGCACGGCATCCACCGGGACGCGGTCCACGCCGCCGTCGGGCCGGTCACCGCGCTGACGCTGGTCTGCCTCGCCCTCGGCGTCGTCGCGGTGGTGCTGGTGCTCGAGGACTGACCCGCCCGCGTCCGGCGAGTCACCGCGCTGACGCCGACGTGCGTTGCGCTCGGCGTCGCGGTGCTGCCGGCTCGCGCGCGGGGCGAGTCAGGCGCCGCAGACCGCGAGCACGATGCGTTCCCGGATGCGTGTCAACTGCTCGGCGGTGATCCGCGACGGGGTGGGGTGGACGCGTCGCAGCGACACGCTGGTGACGTGATGCGCCAACGCCCAGCAGATCGCATCGGCGCCATTGTCGGCTGACGGTTCGATCGGCTCCGCGAACGACCGGTGCGCGAGTCCTTCGTCACGGGTCAGCGGAACCACGAGGATGTTCGGATAGTCGTCCGGGAACAACTCGTGATCCTCCACGACCACCGCTGGGCGCAGCCTGCCCGGCTCATGGGGCAGAGCCCCGACGCGCCAATCGACTACCAGGATGCTGCCGGCCGCATGGCGGCTCATGGCAGATCGGTGAGCGGGGTCCCGAGCGCGTCCAGTTCGTTCCGCGCGTCGGGATGTTCAGCCAGGTGTGCCACGACCCGATCCCCGTCCGCACGGATCGCCGCACGCCGCACCCGTCGTGCTTCGGCCTCAGCGATCTCCCGCACGAAGGCGCTCAGTCCCTTGCCCTGCCCACGGGCTGCTGCCTCCAGCGCGGCCCGGTCGTCCGCATTCAATCGAATGGTCAGCGTCTCACCCACATACACCATTGTAGGACACCGGAGTAGCACGCGTTGGTGTCTACTTCCGGGACTGGACCGCGCCTACTCCTTGGCGCCCTTGAGGGAGCCGGTCACGCCGCCGGACTCCCGGCCGACCAGGCACAGCACCTGCCGGTCCGTCTGCCCCCGCCAGCTGCGCTGCGTGGGGTACAGGTAGAGCATCGTGTACGTCGACTGGTCGTTCGGCACGCCGACGAAGTCCGCGAACGCGGTGCGGCACTCCCGCTCAGCGACCGTGCCGGCCTCCTCCATGCCGGGAAACGTGGGCTCCGCCATCGTGTGGGCGGCGTACACCTCGAAGGCGTGCGACCGGTCGCACGGGATGACGTCGACCGTCTCGATGTTGTTCGCGGGATCGATCGGGCCGGTGCAGTCGCCGACCTCGAGAGCGAACGCGCTCGTCCGGGCCGTCTCGGTCACTCGCCCGAGGGCGTCGCGCGGCGGGTCGGAACTCGGGGCGCCGCAGCCGGCGGTCACCCCGACCAACGCGGCCAGACCCAGCGCCAAGGACGCGATCCGGAGCACGGTCGACGGCCGGACGGGAACCGCGTCCCGCATGCCGCCTCCCCTCGCTGGGTCGCTACCTCGTGTCCGTTCAGGGTAGACCTCGAGTCATGGCGGAGCGCCTCGCCGGACCGTAGACTCCCGTCCAACGGCCCGCGCGGGCCGCACCGGCCCCGAGTGACGACCTCATGATCGGCGACCTGACCTCCACCTCCGCACAGGGACGTGCCCGGCACGCACACCAGGCCCTCGGCGACGGCGCCGCGGACCTCGACGGTCTGCGCGCCGTCGTCCGCAGCTCCTGGTTGCGCTCCCTCGAGCTGCGGTCCGGCGCGGCACCCGCCCCGGCGCCCGGGGGTTTCCTCGACGAGCTGGACCGTTACCGCCGGGCCCACCCCATGGCCGCCGTCATGCCCGTGGTCGAGCGCTTGCTGATCCGGCCGAGCGCGTCGACCGGGCTGCTGGTGGCGATCGGCGACGGGATCGGGAACCTGCTGTGGGTCGAGGGCGACGACGACGCCGTGCGGCGGGCCGAGTCGCGGTTCTTCGCTCCGGGGATGGACTGGTCCGAGCGGGTGATGGGCACCAGCGCACCGGGCACCGCCCTGGCCACCGGCGCGGGCGTGCAGATCAGCGGGGCCGAGCACCTGAGCGAACTGGCCCACATCTTCAGCTGCACGGCGGTGCCGCTGCACGACCCGGACACGGGGGCGGTGATCGGGGTCGTCGACATCACCGGCGGGCCGGAGGCGGTCGCGCCGCACACGCTCGCGCTCGTGCAGGCGACGGTCGCCGCCGCCGAGGCCGAGCTGCGGATCGCGCGGCTGACCCGGAAACCGCACCGGACCCGGGGCGCCGGCGCCGGCGCTCCGAGCCCGCACCGGGACGTCCTGCAGATCACCGGGCGGGATCGCGGGCTGCTCAGCCTGGGCGGGAGCAGCCGCGAGCTGAGCCGGCGGCACACCGAGATCCTCACGTTGCTGGTGCACCACCGTGACGGCCTGACCGCTCAACAGCTCGCGGCTCTGCTCCGTGTCGAGCCGGAGCCCGCCACGCTGCGCGCGGAGCTGGTGCGGCTGCGCCGGGTGCTGACCGGGCTCGGGGCCGGTGACGCGCTCGGCTCGCACCCGTATCGGCTGACCACCGACGTGACGCTCGATGCCGACCAGGTGGTCCGGTACGTCCGCCGCGGCGCGCACCGGTTGGCGCTGACGCTGTACCGGGGACGGCTGCTGCCCCACTCGGTCGCCCCCGGGATCGTCGCCCTGCGAGTGGAGGTGTCCGCACAGTTGCGGGAATCGATCCTGGCCGACGCCGGCCACGAGGCGCTGATGACCTACCTGGAGCTGCCCGAGGCCGCCGACGACGTCGACGCCTGGCGGCTCGCGCTCGAGCTGTTGCCACCGCGCTCACCGCGCCGTGCCGGCGTCGTCGCTCACCTGGCGCGGCGGTCGCCGTGACTACCGACCGGCGCGCCCCATCGGCAGATGCGGGATGCCGTCCTCGCTGTAGGGGTCCCCGGTGACGGCGAACCCGAACCGGGCGTACCAGTCGGCCAGGTGAGCCTGGGCATCGAGCAGGATCGGGGCGCCGGGTGCCAGCTGCTCGCAGCGGGCCACGGCCGCTCCCATCAGGGACGAGGCCACCCCGCGTCCGCGCACCGTCGCACTGGTCGCGACCCGGCCGATCCGCAGCACCGTGCTGTCGTCGTCGGGCGCGGGCTCCCGCAGGATCCGCAGCGTGGCGACGGGCAGTCCGTCCTCGGCCGCCCACATCAGCTCCGCGCCCGGGTCGATGTCCCTGCCGTCCAGCTCGGCATAGGCGGCCCGCTGCTCGACGACGAAGACCCGCACCCGCAGCCAGAGCAGGCGATAGAGCAGGGTGGGGTCGCAGGCGGAGACGGGGGCGTGGTGGATGTCGAAGGGCACGGTCCACCGTACCGAGCCGGCCGCGCTGCAACCCCGCTGCAACCCTCCCAGGGCCGTCCGGCGCTAGCGTGATCCGCATCACGTAAATGACGACGTCCGTCAGGAGGATCAGCATGACCGTCTACGCGCAGCCCGGCCAGGAGGGCGCACTCGTCTCCTTCAAACCCCGGTACGACCACTGGATCGGCGGTGAATGGGTCGCCCCGGTCAAGGGCCAGTACTTCGAGAACATCTCCCCGGTCACGGGCAAGCCGTTCTGCGAGGTCGGCCGCGGCACCGCCGAGGACATCGAGGCGGCCCTGGACGCCGCCCACAAGGCCGCCCCCGCGTGGGGCCGCACGTCGGTCGCGGAGCGCGCCGTCATCCTCAACCGGATCGCCGACCGGATCGAGGAGAACCTCGAGCTGCTCGCCGTCGCGGAGACGTGGGACAACGGCAAACCTGTGCGGGAGACCCTGGCCGCGGACCTGCCGCTGGCGGTGGATCACTTCCGCTACTTCGCCGGCGCGATCCGGGCCCAGGAGGGCTCGCTGAGCCAGATCGACGAGACCACCACGGCCTACCACTTCCACGAGCCGCTCGGCGTCGTCGGGCAGATCATCCCGTGGAACTTCCCGCTGCTGATGGCCACCTGGAAGCTCGCCCCCGCGCTCGCGGCCGGCAACGCCGTCGTGCTCAAGCCGGCCGAGCAGACCCCGGCCTCGATCATGGTGCTGATGGAGTTGATCGCGGACCTGTTGCCCGCCGGCGTCCTGAACGTCGTCAACGGCTTCGGGGTCGAGGCGGGCAAGCCGCTCGCGTCGAACAAGCGGATCCGCAAGATCGCGTTCACCGGGGAGACCACCACCGGACGGCTGATCATGCAGTACGCCTCGCAGAACCTGATCCCGGTGACGCTGGAGCTCGGCGGCAAGAGCCCGAACATCTTCTTCGAGGACATCGCCGCCGCCGACGACGCGTTCTACGACAAGGCGCAGGAGGGCTTCACCATGTTCGCCCTCAACCAGGGCGAGGTGTGCACGTGCCCGTCGCGGGCGCTGATCCAGGAGTCCATCCAGGGCGACTTCCTCGACGCCGTCGTCGAACGGACCAAGCGGATCGTGCAGGGCAACCCGCTGGACACGGCCACGCAGGTCGGCGCCCAGGCCTCCAATGACCAGCTCGAGAAGATCCTCTCCTACCTGGACATCGGCCGGCAGGAGGGTGCCACGGTGCTCACCGGTGGGGCCCGGGCGGAGCTGTCCGGGGACCTGGCGGAGGGCTACTACGTGCAGCCGACCATCTTCGCCGGTCGGAACAGCATGCGGATCTTCCAGGAGGAGATCTTCGGTCCCGTGGTCTCGGTGACCTCCTTCACCGACTACGACGAGGCCATTCACCTGGCCAACGACACCCTCTACGGGCTCGGTGCGGGCGTGTGGAGCCGCAACGGCAACGTCGCCTACCGGGCGGGCCGCGACATCCAGGCCGGCCGCGTGTGGGTGAACAACTACCACGCCTACCCGGCGCACGCGGCCTTCGGCGGGTACAAGTCCTCGGGCATCGGGCGGGAGAACCACCGGATGATGCTCGACCACTACCAGCAGACGAAGAACCTGCTGGTCAGCTACGCCGAGAGCAAGCTCGGCTTCTTCTAGGCCGAAGCCGGGCGGTTTCCGGGCGGGCGGTCGACTGGCCGCCCGCCCGGTCCCGCTTCCCGCTCGGTCCCGCTTCCCGCTCGGTCCCGCTTCCCGCTCGGTCCCCAGCCCGCTCGGTCCCGCTTCCCGCTCGGTCCCCAGCACATCGGAGGATCCCATGACCACGCCGACCGCCGACCTCGATGCGCGCGTCACCGTGCCCGGTGAATCCGCCTCCCGGGTGGCCCTCACCCCGGCCGCGATCACGCTGCTGCAGACGCTCTGGGCGCAGCACGGCCCGTTGATGTTCCACCAGTCGGGTGGCTGCTGCGACGGCTCCTCGCCGATGTGCTACCCCGCCGGGGAATTCATCACCGGGGACGCCGACGTGCTGCTCGGTGTGTTCGACCTGCCCGCGGGTGATGCCGCCGGAACCGAGGACGGCACGCTCGGCGAGATCGACTTCTGGATGTCGGCCGAACAGTTCACCTACTGGCGGCACACCCGACTGCGGGTCGACGTCGTCGACGGACGCGGCAGCGGCTTCTCCGTCGAAGCGCCCGAGGGCAAGCGGTTCCTGATCCGCAGCACCCTGCTCCCGTCGCCGACTGATTCCCCTTCCGCGAGCTGACTGGTTTCCCCAGCGCCTCTCCCCCTGACAGAACCCTCCGTCGACCTTCCTCGCTCGCCGGTGCACCCCGACCGCTGACTGGTCAATAGACGCGGGAAATGTGGCTGTCCGGTCACGAATTCACGCATCAACTGACCAGTCGATGGGAGGGGGGCCGGAGCACGGGCGAAAGCGGCAGGGGAGAAGTCGCGGGGGAGGTGCGGAAGGGAGAGGAGACGGGGCGCGCGCGCGTCATGGCGCCGGATCCGTCGGTGCCAGCGTCTAGCCTTGAGTGCAGACGGGTCGTGGGGTGTCCGTCGCCGCGGGACGAGACGTGTTCCGCGGAGCCTGTCATCGCGCCGACGCGTCGACGGGCCACTCACTGCGGGACGGATCCAGGCTCGGCATCGAGCGGGTCCGCCCACCGGACCGAGGGGAGTCGCGGGTGGAACGACGCACACTCGATGACGGCCGCGACGTCGCGCGCACGACGCCGGACGTCGCGCGCACGACGCCGGACGCCGCGGGTAACGAGGTCGGCAACGGGGGCGGCCGCAGCACGACCACGCCACGGCGGGTCGATGAGCGCGCCGGCCGGTCGGGCCACATCGGCGGCCTGGACGGCCTCCGGGCGCTCGCCGTCGTCGCCGTGCTCGTCTACCACCTCAGTCCCGCCCTGCTACCCGGGGGCTACCTCGGGGTGGACGTCTTCTTCGTCGTCTCCGGTTTCCTCATCACCACCCTGTTGCTCCGGGAGCGGGACCGCTCCGGGCGGGTGGCCCTCGGCCGGTTCTGGCTGCGCCGTGCTCGCCGGCTGCTCCCGGCGCTCGCCGTCGTCGTCGTCGTCAGCGTGGCGCTCGGCCTGTTGGTCGGCAAGGACCTGCTGGTCGGGATCGGCCGGCAGACCCTCGGCGCCCTGACCTTCTCCAACAACTGGCTCGAGATCGCGGCCGGGTCCAGTTACTTCGCGCGCACGTCACCTCAGCTGTTCGTGAACTTCTGGTCGCTCGCCGTCGAGGAGCAGTTCTACCTGGTCTGGCCGTTCCTGTTCCTCGGGCTGATGGCGCTGCCGATCCGGCGCAGCACCCGGGCCTGGGTGGCCGCCGCCGGTGCCTTGGCCTCGGCGTTGGCGATGGCGGTGCTGTTCACTCCGGGCACGGACGCCACCCGCGTCTACTACGGCACCGACACCCACGCCTTCGGGCTGCTGCTCGGCGTCTGCCTCGCCTTCGCGTGGGACGGCGGGCACGGGATGAATCTGAGCCGTCCGCGGTGGCGACGTCGGCGGGTCCCGATCTCGCTCGGCGCCCTGGTGCTGCTGGTCGGGGCGATGGCGGTGATCGCCTCCGACGGCGCGTTCGCCTACCGGGGCGGCATTTTCATCGCCTGCGTCATCACGGCGGTCCTCATCCTCACCCTGCTCGAGGGCGCGAGCCCGGTGCAACGCGTGCTCGACAGCCGCCCGGTCGCCTGGGTCGGGGAACGCTCGTACGGCATCTACCTCTGGCACTGGCCGGCGCTGCTGGTCGCGGACGCGCTCCTTCCCACCGCCGTCGAGTCGCCTGGGTGGTGGATGGCCCGGATCCTCGCCCTCGTGGTCGCGGTCGTCGTGTCCGCACTGTCCTACCGCTGGGTCGAACTGCCGATCCGCCGGCACGGGTTCCGCGCGACCGGCCGGGTGGTCCTCGAGGCCCTGCGCGGAGGTGCGCGGGGGCTCACGACGCCGCGGGCGGTCGCCGGTGTCGCGGCCACGGTGCTGGTGCTGGCCGTGATCGGGATCGTCACCGCCCCGGAGAAGTCGGCGGTTCAGGCCACGATCGAACGGAACCAGTCGCTCGTCACCGGCACGGTGCCGACCGGGCGGGCCCCGGCCTCGCCGGACGCCACGCCGGGACCGGGCACCCCGGCGCCGTCGACCACTGCGAGTGCTGCCGCCCCCGGTGCGACGGCACCGGCGAGTGCCGCACCCAGTGCCGCGCCCAGCGCGACGCCGTCCGCCTCGACCGGCGCGCCCACGACGTCGTCGCCCGCTCCCGACGGGGGACCGCCGCTGGCCTATCCGGCGGGGGAGGAGACCATCGCGATCGGCGATTCCCTCGTCGTGACCAGCGCGGACGGTCTGCGGGACCGGTTCCCCGGCCTCGCGTTCGACGCGCAGTCCAACCGGCAGTGGCCGGACGGGGCCGCCGCCGTCGAGGCGCGGCTCGCCGCCGGCACGATGCCCCGCGCGGTGATCCTCCATTTCGGCACCAACGCCGGCGTGCCGGATCCGGAGCTGGTCCGGAAGGTGCTGGACAAGCTCGGCCCGGACCGGATGGTGGTGCTGGTCAACCTCTACGGCGCCAGCCCGTTCGTCCCGGAGGCCAACAAGGTGTTCGCCGAACTCGCACAGGGCCGGCGCAACGTGATCGTCGCGGACTGGAACAAGGCGATCGCCGGCCGTGTGGATCTGCTCCAGCCCGACCAGATCCATCCCGGCATCCTCGGCGCCCATCTCTACGCGGACACCATCAAGCAGGCGTTCCGGGATCTGGCCGTCCGTACCGGCGGCGCCGTGCCGACGGGCTGGGAGATCGCCAAGGACTACTGAGCGCCTGGGTGTCCGCAATGGCGGGCATGCACACAGATGCCCAAAGACCCTCACTCCACCGGCAACGACCCGAGGATCCGGTGCAGCGTCGCCCGGTCCTGGGCGGTGAGCGCTCCGAAGAACTCGGCGTTGCGCTCGGCCCGGGCGGCGTCGATCGCCTCGACGAGGCGACGGCCGTCCTCGGTCGGGCTCACCAGGGTAGCCCGCCGGTCCAGCGGGTCGGGCTCGCGGGTCACGAGTCCCTTCTCCTGCAGCGCGTCGACCACCTCGGTCGCCGAGCGAGCCGCGATCCGCAGCCGGTCCGCGACGTCCCGCAGCCGCGCCCGGTCGGTCTCGCCGATGCAACGCAGCGCCCGGGCATGGTGCGGAGTGATCCCCCACGGCTCCAACTGTGCCAGCATTCGCCGCCGCATCGAGCGGGAGACGGCGTGGAACAGTTCGGCCAGTTCACGAGGGTCGGCGGCGTCGTTCACGGCGCCAGTCTACCGATTGCGCGGTAACCACATAGTGAGGTAACCTCCTGAATAGCCGTGAGCCGCCGGGTGGCCGCTCCCCGCCCGCCGCCGACCTCGTGATCAGGAGGAGACGCATGACCGAAGCCGCCACGATCGGTGGGCGCTCACATGGCACCGCCCGGGTGGACCCCGCCGACGCCGCCACCCTGGCCGAGGCGCCGGTCTCCTTCCGCCGCGTCGCCGGCCTGTTCCGTCCCCATGCCGCGACACTGACGATCGTCGCCGTCATCATCGCGATCTCCTCGATCGTCGGGCTCGCGCAGCCCTTCCTGGTCCGGGAGGTGATCGACGTCGCGCTGCCCCGGCAGGACGTGACGGTGCTGCTGTGGTGCGTGGGCGGCATGCTCGCCGTCGCCGTCGTGACCGCCCTGCTCGGCGTCGTGCAGACCTGGCTTTCCACGGCGGTGGGGGAGCGCGTCATGCACCGCCTGCGGACCGAGGTGTTCACCCACGTCCAGCGGCAGTCCCTCGGGTTCTTCACCCGGACCCGCAGCGGCGAGGTGCAGTCCCGGCTCACGCACGACATCTCCGGCATGCAGGCCGTCTTCACGACGACGGCGACGTCGATCGCCGCGAACCTGACGACCGCGGTCGCCACCGCGGCCGCGATGGTGGCGCTGTCCTGGCAGCTGAGCCTGATCTGCCTGGTCGTCATCCCGCCGGCGGTGTGGTTGAGCCGGCGGGTGGCCCTGCTGCGACGCGACCTCACCGCCCAGACGCAACGCCACCTCGCGGCGATGCACTCCCAGGTCGAGGAGAAGCTCTCCGTCAGTGGTGCCCGGCTGGCCAAGACGCTCGGTACCACCGCGCGGGACACGGCCGCGTTCACCGACACGTCCGCGCGACTGGTCGACCTCGACGTGCGCTCCCAGCTGGCCGGCCGCTGGCGGATGGCGACGATGAGTATCGTCTTCTCGGCGATCCCCGCCGTGCTGTATCTGGTCGCGGGGCTGCCGGCGACGTCCGGCGCGATGACCATCGGCACCCTCGTGGCGTTCATCGCGCTGCAGACCACCATCTTCCGGCCCATCATGGCGCTGCTGAACGTCGGCGTGCAGTGGGTGTCCTCGATGGCGCTGTTCAGCCGGATCTTCGGCTATCTGGACCTGCCCGTCGAGGTGGCGCCGCCCGAGCGTCCCGTGCCGCTGGACCCGGTCGGCGTGCGCGGCGAGGTGCGGTTCGACGGCGTCGGCTTCGGCTACGGAGACGGCCCGAACGTGCTCTCCGGCGTCGACCTGACCGTGCCGGCCGGAAGCTCTCTGGCGGTCGTCGGGCACACCGGTGCCGGCAAGAGCACGCTGGCGTCGCTGCTGCCCCGGCTGCACGACGTCGACGCCGGCGCCGTCACCATCGACGGGGTGGACGTGCGCGACCTCGCGCCCGAGACGCTCGCGGCGATCGTCGGCGTCGTCTCGCAGGAGACGTATCTCCTGCACGACACCATCCGGGCGAACCTGCTGTTGGCGGCTCCGGACGCGACCGAGCCGGACCTCTGGGCGGCGTTGCGAACCGCCCGGCTGGCCAGTCTCGTCGCCGGGCTGCCGGACGGGCTCGACACCGTGGTCGGCGCCCGCGGGTACCGGTTCTCCGGTGGCGAGCAGCAGCGGCTCGCGATCGCCCGCACCGTGCTGCGTGACCCGCGGATCCTGGTGCTCGACGAGGCCACCAGCGCCCTGGACAACGGCACTGAACACGAGGTGCTCGCTGCCCTCGACGCGCTCGCCGCCGGCCGCACCACGATCTCCATCGCCCACCGGCTGACCACCGTGCAGGCCGCGGACCAGATCGCCGTGCTCGACGGCGGCCGGGTGGTCGAGCGCGGCACGCACGCGGACCTGCTCGACGCCGGCGGCCCCTATGCCCGGTTGGTCCGCGCCGTCGAGCGCGGCGGGGAGCTTCCGGCGCAACGCCCGGCGGCGTGACGCCCGGCAGCGTGAGCGTCCGGTCTGCCCACCCTCCCGTCGACGATCGCCGACCCCGCCGCGCTCACGCCGAAAGTGCGGACGTTGCACTCAAACCGGCCGGATGACTGCGTCACCCGCACACTCGACGGTAAGGAGGCGCCTCGTCCGTCGCCGATCGCCGACCCCGCCGCGCTCACGCCGAGAGTGCGGACGTTGCACTCAAAGCGGCCGGATGACTGCGTCGCCCGCACACTCGGCGACAAGGAGGTGCCGCAGCGAGCAGCGAGCAGCCGGGTTCATCGCGACACATGACGACACACCGTTGTGTACGACGTTCACATCGACAGCATCTGCTCGGTAGAGTCCAGGATCATGGCTCGCTCCACGTACCGACACGGCGATCTGCAACGCGCGCTGATCGACGCCGGGCTCGAGTTGGCCCGGGGGAGCGGGCCGGACGCCGTCGTGCTGCGGGAGACGACCCGCAAGGCGCAGGTCGCCGCGAGCGCCGCCTACCGGCACTTCACCGACCGCGACGCCCTCGTGCACGCCGTCTCCATGGCTGCCCAGGCGCATCTGGCCGAAGCGATCGAGCGGGCCCAGACCGAGGAACTGGCCGGGCTCCCGGCCGACGCCGACGACGTCGCCCGCTCCCGTGCCCTGCTCCGTTCCGTCGGTGCGGGGTACCTCGGATTCGCCTGGGCCGAACCGGGCTGGTTCCGCACCGCGTTCTGGGTGCACGAGGACCTTCGGGACGCCGCCGCGCCGATGACGGCGGGCCCGCTCGGCAAGACGCCCTTCCAGATGCTCGGTCACGCCCTGGACACCCTGGTCGACGCCGGCGTGCTGCCCGCCGATCAGCGGGCGGGCGCCGAGGTGCTGGCCTGGTCGACCGTGCACGGCATGGCGACCCTGACCATCGACGGGCCGCTGCGCGTGATCGATCCGGCGACCCGGTGGACGCTGGCCGGTCGGCTGCTGGCCATGGTCGAACGCGGACTGTAGACGTCGGCCGGACGTCACCGGTCGCCCAGGACCTCCCACTCCTCGACCGGTCCCGGCACGACGTCGAACAGGGGATGCGGCACGCGGTCGGCGGCGGCGAGGCGGTCGTGCCACGCGGGGTCGCGTCCGGCCGTCTTGGCCAGCAGATGCGCCCACTCGTGGTCGAGCTGGCCGGTGGTCACGGTCATCCGCGCCGGGGGGACCGCCGTCGACGGCGGCACCACGACCAGTCCCCGGTTGAACGTGAACTCTCGCGCGTCGGCCTCGTCCGCCAGTCCGGCGAGGTACGCCCCGACGGAGGCGACCGGGTCCACCATCCGACGGAACCGGGTCAGCTGCGGATGGTTCCGGTAGCCCTTCGTCCGACCCTGCAGCACCTTCTGCGCCAGCAGTGACTCGCGCCAACAGGCCACCAGCCCCCGCCGGTCCAGCAGCGAGGGGTGCAGGCTCCACAGACGCATCCGGCAAGGCTATCGGCGGGGCGAGTAGGTTCGGGAACGGGACGATCAAAAGGGAGGCCCCGAGGATGACGCCGACGACGCGGTGGGACGCACCGGAGAACGAGGTGATGCGCCGTCTCTACGAGCAGCGGTTCCGCGGGCTGCACGCCGACGGGGTCGACCTCGACGGGGAGGGTCGCCTCCTGGACGCCCTGCTGCCGCGGAACGCGACGGTGCTCGACGCCGGGTGTGGCACCGGGCGCCTCGCCGCTTACCTGACCCGGCAGGGGCACACGGCGGTGGGCGTCGACAAGGACCCCGCCCTGATCCGTGCCGCCCGGGAACTGCAGGCTGAGCGGGTCCGCGTCGTCCAGGGCGACCTCGTCGACCTCGACGCCGGCACGCTCGTCCGTGGAGGGCTGCCCGGCCGTTTCGACGCCGTCGCCGCGATCGGCAACGTCCTGGTCTTCGTCGCACCGGGCACCGAGCGGACGGTCCTGGCACGTTTCCGGGCGTTGCTGCCCGACGGTGGGCTGCTGCTGACCGGGTTCGCCACCGACCGCGACTACACGGTCGCCGACCTCGACCGCGACGCCGCGGCCGTCGGCTTCGTCCTGCGCCACCGGTTCGCGACGTATCAGCTGGCCCCCTTCACCGACGACGCCGGCTGGGCAGTCACCGTGTTCGACGCGGTGGCCGCGGACGGAGGGACGCGATCAGCGGGAGTGAGGTCCGGTCATCGATTGGACCCGCGGAGTTGCGTCCTCCACACTGAACGGTGACACGGATCACGCCGGCTCCCGAAGCCGACCGAGGCGCGAGGAAGCACACTCATGACCGTCACCACCCGCTCGCCCTGGACGTTCGCCCTGTGCTGGCTGACCGTCGTTTTCGAGGGCTACGACATCGTCGCCCTCGGCGCGGCCATCCCGCGGCTGCTGGACAGCCGTTACGCCGGTATCACCGCCCTCGACGCCACCTTCATCGCCACCATCTCCCTGGTGGGGGTCGGCATCGGTGCGGCCGCCATCGGCCCGATCACCGACCGGTTCGGCCGCCGCATCCCGCTGATGCTGTGCGTCCTCGTCTTCTCGGTCTTCACCCTGATCTTCCCGGTGCTGCCGAACACCGGGCTGCTGGCCCTGGCCCGGTTCCTGGCGGGCCTCGGCCTCGGCGGGTGCATGCCGGTGGCCGTGACGATGATGCAGGAGAGCGCCCGCGAGAACGGCAAGGCGCACTCCAGCACCATGACCATGACGGGCTACCACGCCGGAGCGGTCACTGCCTCGCTGCTCGCCATCGTGTTCGGCGCCCACTGGGGCTGGCTCTTCACCCTCGGCGGCGTGCTGGGCCTCGTGCTGCTCCCGGTCATGTGGGCGAAGCTGCCCGAGACCAGCACCGTGGCGACCGGTGGGCACGACGACGCCCACCCGCGCGTGCGGCCCGCCGACGTGCTGCGTCAGCCCTACCTGCGCACCACGCTGGGACTCTGGGTCGCGGCGTTCATGGGGCTGCTGCTCGTGTACGGGCTGAACACGTGGCTCCCGCAGCTGATGCGCGGGGCCGGGTACGGCGTCTCGAACTCCCTGCTGATGCTGCTCGTGCTCAACGTCGGGGCCATCATCGGCCTGCTGGTGGGCGGCCGCATCGCCGACCGGCGCGGGGTCAAGGGCACCACGATGTTCTGGTTCGGCGCCGCAGCCGTCCTGCTGCTCCTGCTCAGCATCCGGATCCAGAACGAGATCCTGCTCAACGCCGTCGTCCTCGTCACCGGCGTCTTCGTCTTCTGCGCCCAGGTGCTCGTCTACGGGTTCGTCGGCTATCTCTACCCCCGGCAGATCGTGGCCACGGGCATGGGCCTGACCTCCGGAGTGGGCCGCATCGGCGCCATCGTCGGCCCCTGGTTCACCGGACTGCTCGTGGCCGGTGGCGTCGCGTACCCGGGCGGCTTCTACCTGTTCGCGATCGCCGCGGTGCTCGGCGTGCTCGCGGTCGCCGTCATCCCGAAGCCGCGGTTGACGACGCCGACCGACGGGCAGGCGACGCGCGCTGCCCGCGCCGCGTGAGCGGTGTGTCGAACGACGGCGTGCCTCCCTGCCGTACCGAACCCCCGAGAAGGAGCAGACCGTGACCACCGTGAACGACGCCGCCTGGGAGCTGCTGCGGCACCACGGCATGACCACCGTCTTCGGCAACCCGGGCTCAAACGAGCTGCCCTTCCTCGCCGGCATGCCGGAGGACTTCCGGTACGTGCTCGGACTGCACGAGGGCGCCGTGCTCGGAATGGCCGACGGCTTCGCCCAGGCCACCGGCCGCCCGGCGTTCGTCAACCTGCACGCGGCCTCCGGGAGCGGCAACGCCATGGGCGCCCTGACCAACGCCTGGTATGCCCACACCCCGCTGGTCATCACCGCCGGGCAGCAGGTCCGCTCGACCGTCGGCCAGGAGGTGATGCTCTCCAACGTGGACGCGACCGTGCTGCCGCGGCCCCTGGTCAAGCACGCCGCCGAGCCGACCTGCGCCCAGGACGTGGTGCGCACGCTGTCCCAGGCCGTGCACACCGCCACGCTCGACCCCGCCGGCCCGGTGTACGTCTCCGTTCCGTACGACGACTGGGCGGCACCGGTCGGCACGGACACGGCCCATCTGCTGGACCGGCGGGTCGTGGCGGGCGGGGCAGTCGCGGAGGCGGAGATCGCCCGGATGGCGGGACTGCTCGACGCGGCGGAGGCGCCCGTGCTCGTGCTCGGTCCGGACGTCGACAGCGCCCGCGCCAACGACGACGCCGTCGTGCTGGCCGAGCGACTCGGCGCGGACGTGTGGGTCGCGCCGTCGGCGTCACGCTGCCCGTTCCCCACCGTCCACCCGGCGTTCCGCGGGGTGCTTCCCGCCTCCGTCACCGGTATCACCGAGCGGCTGACCGGTCACGACGTCGTCCTCGTGATCGGCGCCCCGGTGTTCCGGTACCACCAGTACGACCCGGGCGAGTACCTGCCCGCCGGGACCCGCCTGCTGCACGTCAGCTGCGACCCCGGTGAGGCGGCGCGGGCGCCCATGGGCGACGCCGTGGTGACCCCGATCGGGCCCGCGGTCGCCGCGCTCGCCGAGGCGGTCACCGAGCGGGGCCGCCCGGCCCGCTGGGACACGGCCGAGGGCGCCGACGAGGCGTCCGTCCCGGACGCGGGAGCCCGCGCCGCCGGTGGCCGTTTGGTGGCCGCGGACGTGCTCGCCACCATCGACGCGCTCGCCCCCCGGGACGCGGTGTACGTCAACGAGGCGACCTCCACGGTGGGCGACTTCTGGGCGAACATCCGGATGCGCCGGCCCGGCAGCTACTACTTCCCGGCGTCGGGCGGTCTCGGCTTCGGCATGCCGGCGGCGGTCGGCGTGCAGCTGGCCGATCCGCAGCGGCGGGTGATCGCGGTGATCGGCGACGGATCCGCCAACTACGGCGTCACCGCCCTGTGGAGCGCGGCCCAGTACCGGATCCCGGTCGTCTTCGTCATCCTCAACAACGGGACCTACGGCGCCCTGCGCGGGTTCGCGACCAAGCTCGACGCGCTCAACGCCCCCGGACTGGACGTGGCCGGCATCGACTTCGTGGCGCTCGCGGAAGGGTACGGCGTCCCCGGTCGTCGGGCGGCGACGCTCGAGGAACTGCGCGCGGCCCTCACCGATGCGCTCGCGGCCGACACGCCGACCCTGATCGAGGTCACGACCGAGGCGCTGGCCCGGATGTGATGCCCGACGTGTGAGCGGGAACACCAGCACCGGCCCGGCCGTTGGCCCCAGTACCGAGAGCCACCACGATGGTCACCACCGCGTCCCGTGGCGCGGACACCGCAGAAGACGCGGTTGAGCCGGCCATCGTGTCCATCGAACCGAAGGAGCACCGATGAGTCTGCTGGAATCGTCCGCGTGGGACAGCAAGATCTTCCTGAACGGTTGGCGCGCCGGCCGCGGTGGCACCGCGGACGCCATCGAGCCGGCAACCGGGAACGCCCTGGGCAGGTACGGCGTCGCGACCGCTGAGGACGTGGCCGAGGCCGCGGAGGCGGCCGCCCGCGCGCAACGGGCCTGGGCGGCGACCACGCCGGAGGACCGCGCCGCCGTCCTGCGCCGCGCGGGAGATCTGTGGCAGCAGCACGCCGAGGAGGTGGAGGACTGGATCATCCGCGAGTCCGGGGCGATCAGACCGAAGGCGCAACTCGAGACGCACATCGCCGCCAACGAGTGCTACGAGGCCGCGGCGCTGCCCACGCATCCGGCCGGCCAGGTGCTCGCCAGCAACGATGCGCACTGGTCCTTCGCCCGGCGCAAGCCCGTCGGCGTCGTCTCCGTCATCGCGCCGTTCAACTTCCCCCTCATCCTCTCGATCCGCGCCGTGGCGCCCGCGCTCGCGCTGGGCAACGCGGTGCTGCTCAAGCCGGACCCGCGCACCGCCGTCAGCGGCGGCGTCGCCCTGGCCCGCGTGTTCGAGGAGGCGGGGCTGCCGGCCGGGCTGCTCGCCGTGCTCCCGGGCGGCGCGGACGTCGGGGCCGCCGTCGTCGAGGTGCCGCAGGCCCGGGTCGTCGCGTTCACCGGTTCGACGGCGGCCGGCCGCTCCGTCGGTGAGGCCGCGGCGCGGAACCTGAAGCGGGCGCATCTGGAGCTCGGCGGCAACAACGCCCTGGTCGTGCTGCCCGGCGCGGATGTGGCGAAGGCAGCGTCGGCCGGGGCGTTCGCGTCCTTCCTGCACCAGGGCCAGATCTGCATGACCACCGGCCGGCACGTCGTCCACGCGTCCGTGTACGACGAGTACGTCGCCGCCCTCGCCGCGAAGGCCGCCGACCTGCCGGTGGGGGACCCGGCGAGCGGGACGGCGGTGATCGGGCCGATCATCGACGAGAAGCAGCTCAAGCGGATCGACGGGATCGTCCAGGACGCCGTCCTGCACGGCGCGCGACTGGCGGCGGGCGGCTCGAACGACGGGCCGTTCTACCAGCCCACCGTGCTGGCCGACGTGGCGACCGACAATCCCGCGTGGACGCAGGAGATCTTCGGGCCGGTGGCCCCGGTCGTGTCCTACTCGACGCTCGACGAGGCGGTGACCCTGGTCAACGACAACGAGTACGGGCTCTCCGTCGGTGTCCTGGGTGACGTCGGGACCGCGATGACGTTGGCCGACCGGCTCGAATCCGGCAAGGTGCACATCAACGAGCAGACGGTGCTGGACGAGGCCAACGCCCCGTTCGGCGGGGTGAAGGCGTCGGGCAACGGTTCGCGCTTCGGCGGCGCGGAGGCGAACCTCGACGCCTTCACCGAGGTGCAGTGGCTGACGGTCAAGCCGGAGATCGCCGACTACCCGTTCTGAACCTGTCCGTGCCGGAGCCGGACGTCCGGGCGCGGGCTGATCCGCCGGGTGCCGCGGTGCCGGTCGCCGATCAGCACCACGACGCCGTGCGCGAGCACGCACGCGACCAGGGCCACCCCGATCGGGTTGTAGCCCGCGCCCTGCAGCAACACCGACGGCGCCCACACGTTCGTCGCTCGGATGGTGCCCGTGCCACCGATCACGACGACCAGGCTCAGGCCGGTGACCAGCAGCAGCCCGAGCACACCGACGATGCCGGCGCGCAATGCGGGCAGGAACTGGACGACGGCAGCCATGAGCCCGGCGAGACAGACCATCACGATCAGCAGGACCGCGGTGGCCGGAACCGTGCTGACCAGTGGGCCACCGGAGTCGACCGTCACGGACCGCAGGGAGGACGCCAGCACACCAGCGAGGTAGGCGAACACCAGGCCGACGGCGCCGCCGGTCACCAGCCAGTGCCGGTGACCCGGGCAGGCGGCCTGGGCGGAGATGGCCGACGTCTGCCCCGTCCGCGTTCTTCCGGTGGCCCCGCGTGGAACCCGCGGCGCTCGACCGTGGCTGGGCCCGGGAGGAGGTCCTTCGGGGGGAGGGAGCTCGATCGGCGCCTGCTCGCTGTGCAGGTGTTTCATCACCGGCCCCCTGTCCGCGAGATTCCCCGGTTTCACGCCGATCCGGGTGCCTCGCAACCCGTCGATGACCCGACCGTACGTCACCGGGACGTCGTTCGCCAGCCGTCCCGTCATCTACTGACGGGTAGCCCCGCTGCACTCTCGGCAGGGCGTCGGCCGGTCCAGGTCGCGGCCGTGCTCCCGGTCAGGTGTCGGCGTCGACACCCGGTTCGTGCGCGTCCTCGGTCTCGTCCACCTCGGTGTGGCCCAGGTGTTGGAGCGCTTGATCGAGGAAGGCGGTGACGTGGCCGTCGAACAGGCGGTAGGTGACCGACCGTCCCTCTCGCTCCCCGGCCACCAGCCGCGCATGGCGCAACACGCGCAGGTGGTTCGAGAGCGTCGCCTGCCCGGTCTCCAACTCGTCCGCCAGGACGTTCACGCTGCAGGGACTGCGGCGGAGACGCAGGAGCACGCGCAGACGTGTCGGTGACGCCAAGCCCTGGAAGACCTCGGCAAGCTCGATGGTGTCTTCCGCGCTCAAAGTCGCCTCATCCATACCCACGCTCCTCGCGAACCAGTCTAGACGAGAACGACTCTGATCAACGTCCCCGTGCACCGGCACGGTCACTGTGCTCACGTGCGACCTCTAGACTGATGGACGATGAAAAGAGGTCGAATGTGCGGTCACGACCACTCCGCACGATGGGCATGAGAACGTCGTACCCCGTTGAGAGGATGGTGGTCGTCGTGTCCGGCGTGGTTGCCCGGCCGATCGGTCCCCGATCCGGAGTCCGTGGCTCGTCGGTGACCGGCCGACCGCACCCGGCACTCGCGCAGCCGGGGCCGACGCAGTGAACGACACCATGGCGGAATGGCCGGTGTGGCTGCCCACGGCGCCTCCCAGCCTCGCGGAGTACCTGTCGTGGAATCCGCAACCCATTCCGTTGCTGCCCATGGTGGCCGTGCTCAGTGGCGCGCTCTACCTGGCCGGTGCCGTGCGGTTGTGGCGGCGGGGCACACGGTGGTCCGTGGTGCGCACCCTGTCCTTCTTGTCGGGTTGTGCGGCTCTGGCCGTCGTGATGGGTGCCGGTATCGAAGGCTACGGCTTCTCGATGTTCTCGGTGTTCATGTTCCAGCAGCTGACCTTGATGATGGCGGTGCCGCCGCTGTTGGTGTACGGCTCACCGGGAACGCTGCTGCTGCGCGCCACTCCGCGAACCGGTCTGGGCCGTCCCGTGCTGGCTGCCGCGCTGGGTGCGTTGCGCTCGCGATGGGCCCGGATCGCACTGCATCCCGTGGTGGCGGTGCCCTTGTTCCTCGTGAGCTTCTACGGCCTCTATTTCAGCAGCGCGGCCGACGTGCTGCTCTCCAGCTGGGTCGGCCACAACGCCCTGGAGGTCGTCTTCCTCCTGTCCGGCATCCTCTTCACCGTCCCGATCATGTCCCGCGATCCGCTGCCGGTGCACCAACCACAGTGGGGCCGGTTGCTGGACCTGTTCGCCGAGATGCCGCTGCACGCGTTCTTCGGGGTGATCGTGATGATGTCGCCCCAGCCACTCGTCGATTGGTTTCGTGCTCCACCGCAGTGGGGTGTGGACCCGTTGGCGGATCAAGGCGTGGCGGGCGGACTGGCCTGGTCCTACGGGGAACTTCCCTCCCTGCTGATCGTGCTCCTGCTGCTCGTTCGATGGCAACGGGAGGACACTCGCCGGGACCGGCTGGCCGATGCCCGTGCGGACGTCGTGGGCACGCCCGATCTCGACGCCTACAACGACTACCTCGACATGCTCGGCCGGCGGCGCGAGCAACGCTGACCGGCGAGCGCCATCCGGCGCACCCCCCCCCCGCAGCAGCCCCTCCGGCGTCCCCCTCCGCGTCGACCCTCCGGCGTCCCCTTCCGCGTCGACCCCTCCGCGTCGACTATTGGATTTCTGGGGTTATGAGGGTGCTATTTCCCCAGAAATCCAATAGTCGACGGGGGGTGGGGGTGGGGGTGGGAGCGGCGTCGGTGAGGGTTAGCGGTCGACGACGGGGGTGGGGGTGGGAGCGGCGTCGACGACGGGGGTGAGACCGGGGTTGCCGTCGTCAGACGAGACTGGCGAGCAGGGCGCCGACGAGCATGGACGGGCCGAAGGGGATGGTGCTGCGCAGACCGCCGCGCCGCGTGACGAGCACGCCGATGGAGACCACGGCCCCGACCGCGAAGCCGAAAAACGCCCCGACGACCATGGTGCTCCAGCCCTGGAACGCGAGCACCAGACCGATCAGTGCCGCGAGTTTCACGTCGCCCATCCCCATGCCCGCCGGGTTGATCAAGGCTAGGAGGAGATAGAGCGCGAACAGGATGACACTGCCCAGTGCTGCCCGGGCCACGGACCCACCGTCCGCCCGGGCCACGGCTGCCGCGACGACGAGCAGAGCGGTGATGCCGAGGCTCGGGAGCACGACGGCGTTGGGCAGGCGGCGGTGCCGCAGGTCGATCACCGCCAGCGCGATGCCGACGGTCGCGACGAACAGGAGGACCGGCAGCGCGGGGGAGAGCCCGAATCGCCACGTCAGAGCCGCGAACACGAGAGCGGTCAGCAGCTCGAGCAGCGCCCGCCGAGGCGGCCGGGATGCCGCAACTTCAACCGCTCCCGCCGCCGTCGCCGCGGTCGCCGCGGAAGCCGGCGCCGCGGAAGCCGGCGCGGCGGAACCGGCGACGGAACCAGCGGCGGTCGACTCGCGCTCGGCGGCCCCCCAAGCGGCAGGTTCGAACATCGTCACCAGGTGCCGGGCGTACCGGCCGGCGGCCAGCCCGACCACCCCGGCCAGGACGAGCAGCCAGGGCGCGACGCCGGCACCGGGAGGAAGCATCACTTGGCGAACGTGTCGATGACGCCGAGGGCGGCCGGCCCGATCATGATGATGAAGAGAACCGGCAGGATGCAGAACATCAGCGGGAAGAGCACTTTGACCGGGATCTGCATGGCCTTCTCCTCGGCGCGCTGTCGGCGCTTGAGCCGCATCTCGGCCGCCTGGGTCCGCAGCACCCCGGAGATGGCGATGCCGTACATGTCCGCCTGGATGATCGAACGCACGAAACGGCGCAGATCCGCCACGGCCGTCCGCTCGGCCAGGTCCGTGTAGGCCTCGCGGCGGGACCGGCCCACCTGCATGTCCTGCAGGGTGCGCACGAGTTCCTCGGCCAGGGCGCCCTTGCCGTTGTAGGCGGCCCGTGACATGGCCCCCTCGAAACCCAGCCCGGCCTCCACGGCAATCGTCATCTGGTCCAGCGTGTCCGGCAGTTCGCGGGCGATCGCCGCCTGCCGCTCCTTCCCGCGGCTGTAGAGCAGCAGATCGGGGACGAAGTAGCAGAGGACGGTGGCGAACACGGCCAGCAGGAACCGGCGTCCGTCGCTCGACCCGAGCGTGAACAGCACACCGAGGGCCGCCGCGACCGCGGCGAGCACCACCTTGGCCGACAGCACCCGCCGCATCGGCCAGGCCGCCGGTCGTCCGGCCCGGGCCAGCGAACGATCCAGCCGGGCGATGAAGCTGGCCGGGGTGAATCTCCGCGCCAGGTCCGCGAGGCGCTGCCCCCGGTTCGCCTCGGTCACGGCCGCCACCGGCACCAGACCGCGGGACAGGTTGCGGCCGGCGGCGCGGTCCCGGTAGAGCCGGGGCGACAGCACGGCCCAGCCCAGCAGCGGGACGGCGAGCACGACGGCGGCGACGGCCAGGCTGACGGTCAGGGGCACGGGTGTCGTCTCCGCTCAGAAGGTGAAGCTGATGACCTTGCGCAGCCACAGGCCGCCGACGATCAGCAGCACGGCGGCGGCGGCGAGCATGGCCCAGCCGAGGGGATCCGCGAAGAGGCGGTTGAGGTAGGTGGGGGTGATCAGCACCAGGATCCCGCCGAGCGCGAACGGCAGGACCATCAGCACCAGCGCGGAGATGCGGCCCTCCGCGCTGAGCGCCTTGACCTGGCGGCGGATCTGGTTGCGCTCCCGGATGGTCTGCCCGACCTGGTCGAGGACCTCGGCGAGGTTGCCGCCGACCTCCCGGTGGATGGCGATGGCCTGCGCGACCCAGAGGAAGTCCTCGCTGCGCATCCGGGCGGCGGCCGCGTCCAGTGCCTGGCCCAGATCCCGGCCGAGCCGGGTCTCGTTCGTGATCCGGGCGAACTCCTCCGACGTCGGGGCGTCCGCCTCGGTGGAGAGCGCGTCGATCGCGCGGGGCAGGCTGTGCCCGGCGCGCAGACCGCTGGCCATCAACTCGAGCGTGTCGTCGAGCTGGTCGGAGAAGGCGGTCCGCCGTCGTCCGGCCAGCATGCCCAGCACCAGCCGGGCGCCGAAGGCCGCGACGAGGACGACGAGCAGGATGCCCAGCACCCCGGCGACGGGCACGATCAGCACGGACAGCACGACGGTGCTCGAGGCGACGACGATGATGAACTCGGCCGGCTTCATCCGCAGGCCCGCCGCCTCCAGTGCGGCCGCCAGGGCGGGAGCGCCGCGCAGCTGCTGCAGCATCCGTTCGATGGCCCGGGTGGTCGCGGCGGTGACGCTGGTGAGCTTCGACTGCTGCGGGGCGGCGGCGGGACCGTTGCGGGTCAGGGAGATCCGGCGCCGCGGCGGGAAGACGGCGAGGTACACCGCGGCCAGGGCGGCGGCGCACAGCAGGAGGCCGACGATGAACAGCACCGGCGACGGACCGGCCGTCGCGACCGTATCGGCGGCCACGGCTGTCCCGCGCAGCGGCGTCGTCAGCATCGGCGCACCCACCGCCGTCGTCATCGGCGTCGTCATCACCGACCGCCCGTGAACGAGGGGGCGGCGAACGACTGCCCCGCCGCGGCCGGGGCGGCGCCGAAGACGCGCGGGGAGAGCTCGATGCCGAGTTCGCGGAACCGGTCCGTGAACCGGGGGCGGACACCGGTCGGGATCGCCTTGCCCAGGAACCGGCCGTTGGGGTCGACGCCGGCGCTGTAGTCGAACACGAACGCGTCCTGGAGGGTGACGATCTCGCCCTCCATGCCCTGCACCTCGGTGACGTGCGTGACGCGGCGGGTGCCGTCGCGCAGGCGGGTCAGCTGGACGATCACGTCCACCGCCGAGGCGATCTGCTCGCGCACCGCCCGCAGGGGCAGGTCCATGCCGGCCATCAGCACCAGCGTCTCCAGCCGGGAGATCGCGTCACGGGGGGAGTTGGCGTGCACGGTGGAGAGGGAGCCGTCGTGGCCGGTGTTCATGGCCTGGAGCATGTCCAGGCTCTCCCCGCCGCGGCACTCCCCGACGACGATCCGGTCCGGGCGCATCCGCAGGGAGTTGCGGACCAGGTCGCGGATGGTGACCTCACCCTTGCCCTCGACGTTGGCGGGCCGGCTCTCCAGGGTGACGACGTGGTCCTGCTGCAACTGCAGTTCGACGGCGTCCTCGATGGTGACGATCCGCTCGTCGATGGGGATGAAGGAGGAGAGGACGTTGAGCAGCGTCGTCTTGCCGGTGCCGGTGCCGCCGGAGACGATGATGTTCAGCCGGCCCTTGACGCAGGCGTCGAGCAGTTCGGCCATCTCCGGGGAGAGGGTGCCGAAGCCGATCAGGTCATGCACCTGGAACGGGTCGGTGGAGAACTTGCGGATGGTCAGCGAGGAGCCGCGCACGGCCAGCGGCGGGATGATCGCGTTGACGCGGGAGCCGTCGGAGAGGCGGGCGTCCACGAGCGGGGAGGACTCGTCGATCCGGCGGCCGACCTTGGAGACGATGCGCTCGATCACTCGGCGCAGGTGCTCCTCGGACGAGAACCGGACGCCGGTCAGGGCCAGCCGCCCGCGGTGCTCGGCGTAGATCTGGGACGGGCCGTTGACCATGATCTCGGTGACGTCCTCGTCGTCCAGCAGCGGCTGGAGCGGGCCGTAGCCGATGACGTCGTCGGTCACCTCCTTGATCAGGCGCTGCCGCTCCTCCCGGGAGAGCGGGACGGCCTCCGCCTCGACGACCCGGATCAGTTCCTCGTGCACCAGCTCGTAGAGGGCCTCCTCGGTGAGGGAGGCGTCGAGCAGGCGGGTGCCCATCCGCTCGAACAGTTCTTCCCCGGCGCGTTGCTTGAGTTTGGCCAGCGCGTCGTGCTGGGCCGGGGAGCCGGGCGTGCCGATCCACGTGCTGGTGGGCTTGCCGCCGACGGGCGCCGGCATGGCGGTCCAGGAGGGCGGGGGACCGGACCGGTCGGTCGATCGGTCCGCCGGGGCCCCGGTGCCGGGGGAGGCGTTGGGGGAAGCGGGAGCGGGGGAGCCGCTGCCGGATGCGGGTCCGGTCGTCGGCGCGAGGGTCGGTGTCGTCGTGGCCGGCTCCCCGCCCGGTTGCCGGCTCGGCGTGCGAGCGGGTGCGGGCGGTGCGGCAGCGGTACCGCTGCCGGCGGCGGCGAGTCGTTGGGCCAGGTTCACGCCGTCCCCCTGCGGTGTCGGGCGGTACTCGTGGGCCGGCTCTTCGGCGTGGGCGGCTGGAACCGGTGGACCAGCTGCCGCAGGGTGCGCCCGGCCTTGTCCCGGGCGCCGGCCTGCAGCAGCGGCACCCCGCGGTTCGTGGCGAGCCGGACGGACCGGCTGAACGGGACGACGACGTCGGCCGCGTGCCCGAGGGTGGTCTCGATGTCGTGCCGGGACAGCCCGTCCCGGGTGTCGGCGTTATTGAGCACGATGTGGCGATTCCCCGGGACCAGGCCGAGCTGGCGGAGGATGTCCAGTTCCTTGCGCAGGCCCCGGACGCTGGGCACGTCCGTGCCGGCGACGAACACGTGGTCGGTCGCGCGGTCGAGCGCGGCCAGCGTCGCATCGGACAGCCCGGCGTCGGTGTCGACGACCACCCAGGGGTACTGGGCGGCGAGCTGGTCGAGCAGGTGGGTGATGTCCTCGGCGGTGATCTGGGCCTCGGCGCCCGGGGAGTCCGGTGCGCAGATGGCGAAGATCCCGGTTGGGTGCGCGCTCAGGAACGACTTGAGCACCATGGTGTCCCGCGCAGCCGCTCGGCTGACCGCATCGGAGAGCGTCTGCTCAGGGGTGAGTTGCAGGGTGTGCGCCACGTCGCCGAACTGCAGGTCGAGGTCGACGAGGACGGTGCTCTGCGGATCGGAAGCGGCCAGTCCGATGGCCAGGTTGGTGGCCACGGTGGTCTTCCCGGCGCCTCCCTTCGGGGAGAGCACGACGACGACCCGACCCCGCGCGGCCGGCCGACTACCGTCCGCGCCGGGCGTCCGGGCGGCGGAGGACCGCCGGTCGGCGGCGGAGCGGGCGGCCCGGTGCAGCAGGTCGCGGAACTCGGTGTCGTCGATGCCGGGCGCGATCAGGTCGCGGATGCCGGCGCGCATCGCGGCGAGCGGCAGGCCCCGTTCGACGGGTCGGACCAACAGGACGGTGATCTCCGGGTGGAACCGGTCGAGGGAGGTGGCCAGGGCCAGTCCGTCCGCGACGGGAACGTCGGGGGAGAGGACGACGACGTCGGGCCGGGACCCGTCGCGTGCAACGGAGAACAGGACGCCCGGATCGGCGGGCAGCACCGGCTCTCCCCAGCGGTCGAGGTCACCGCCGGTTGCCGCGGCGACCCGGTCGACGAACGCGTCGTCGCGGCTGATCACCAGGAACTGGCTCATTTGAAGAGTCCGTCCACGTTCAGTTCCTTCGTGCCCGTCTCGGAGGCCGTGACGGGCTCCTTCGTCAACCAGATGGCGCCGTTCTCGGCCGCCCAGACGATCTTCTCCACATCCGGTGCGGTCCGTGCCAACGTCACCAGCACAGCGCCGGCCGGGACCGCGGGAGCGTTCGGCGCGCTGCCGCCGCCCGTCGTGGTGGGCTCGGCGGAGGCCGTGGGCGCAGCGGTCGGCGTGGGCAGCCCCTGCACACTGGTGACCAGCACCTTGTGCAGTTTCAGGTGGGTGACGGCCTGGCTCAGGGGGTCCTTCTTCACGTTGTAGCTGAAGACGACTCCGACGGTGTCCCCCGGCACGAGCTGGCCGCCGACCACCCGCTGCGGTTCGAGCTGGATGGTGACCTCCTGCATACCGGCAGGCACCTTCACCCCGGGCTTCTCCGGCTTCAGGCTGGCCGGGTCGACGAATCGGCTGGTGAGCAACTGCTCGCCCGGGACCAGGGCCGTCGAGGGAACCTTGCCGGTCAGCTGGGACAGGTCGGTGACGGCGCCGGCGGCGACGGCGTTGGCCGGCAGGGTCTGCTGCGCCGTGAACTGCCCCAGCTCGTCCGCCGTCGTGCCCGCCGGGATCGGGGCGCGCACGACGTAGACCTGGCGGGACTCGGCGCCCTTCAGGGCACGCTGGTCGGCGCCGGCGACGTAGTTGGTCAGGGCGACCGCGCCGACGACGGCGAGCACGACGGCGATCACGGCCGCCAGGATCCGGACTTTCACGGAAGAGAATCTCCTACTGGCTCAGGGAGACGAAGGATGCGTTCATGGTCGGGCCGCCCAGCCGCGTCACGGACCACCGGGCGGCGCTCTCCAGGCTGACGAGCTTGGTGAAGGAGCCCTTGATGCCGGTGCACTTGCTGCACTCCGCCGACGGGGAGCGGGCCCAGTTGCCCGGCCAGCTGGAATCGGTGATGCGGAACGCGGCGAACCCGTAGACGGTGTAGACGGCGTTCTGTCCCTGGCCGGACGCGGTGGAGTAGATCGGCAGCAGGATTGTGGTGTTGAGGATCTTCGACATGTCGCACGGCGGTCCGCTCTTGCCCGGGCGGCTGCCGACCTGGGTCACGATGTCGACGTCGGTGGCGCACGGGCTGGACTCGTCCAGCCAGCCGAAGCCGCCCGGGACGACGTTGCCGGAGCGGTCCGTGCAGGACGTGGTGGTGGTGATCCACACCTCCTGGTTGGCCGGCGTGCGGTCGTAGATGCAGCGCGCGGTCGTGAAGGGGAAGACGACGGCCGCGGCGGGGCTGCCCCAGCTGGCCTTCGCGCTCGCCGTGACGGTGCTGAACGGGACGCCGAGGATCCTGGCGAAGCTGTTGGTGAGCACGCCTTGGCCGCTCGTGGTGAGCGTGCCGGTGTCCACGGTGACGCTGTTCGTCGCGGTGTCGACGATCGCCGTCGCCCGGGAGGCGTTGTCGTTGGCGTTCTTCCCCGCCATCGCAACCGCGGTGGCGTTGGGATCACCGCATGCCCCGGCGGCACAGTTCTGGGCGACGGCCAGGGCCGCCGCGTCCGCGCCGTTCTGCAGCTGGACCCGTTCGGCGTAGATGCCACCGACGTCGATGACCAGCGCGGCGATGCCGAGCAGGACCACCATGCACAGCGCGGTGGTGACGGCGACGGCGCCGCGTTCTTGACGGAGCCGTTCCTGACCGAGCCGTTCGCGCTGCAGGCGGCGAAGCCGGAGCATCATCCTCCGCATTGCATGCTGCTCTTTCCGGTGATCGTGACGGTGGCGCCGAACATCCCGGTCAGGAAGGTCAGCGGGTAGGCGGCGGTGACGGTGACCACGGGGGTGGCGGCACCGGGAGCCGTGGTGCAGGAGGCTCCGCTGCTCGTGCCGACGGCGATCTCTCCGTCCGTCAGGGCGGGGTTCAGCGAGGGCGCCGCGGCGCGGGCGGCGGCGCGGGCCGCCGCTGGGTCGTTCCGGACGGCCATCACGCGCGCGGCTTCCCGGGCGGCACCGGACAGTTCGATCTGCGCGTTGTAGGCGCGACCGAACTCGATGATGCCGATCAGCAGGACGAGCAGGACGGGAACGACGAGCGCGAACTCCACGGCCGCGGCACCCCGCTCCGAACGCAGCCGTCGAAGCAGCATCCGGCGGAACGGCGTGCGCGGGAACAGGGGTGACCGGGGCCCGGCGGGGGACGACGTCGCCGTGACGACGCCGTCCCCCACCGGTTTCGCGCTCCCGAGGGACTTCACCTCAGGACCGCGATCGTGGTCAGCCGGCGGCCGGAACTCGGTTGAACGTCTGATCGGCGAGGCCGCTGAAGAAGGTGCTCAGCGCCGGACCGAAGGCCATGACGCCGCCAACGAGGACGACGGCGATCAGGCCCACGAGCAGGGCGTACTCGACGGCGGTGGCACCGGTCTCCTCACGGCGGAGACGCTGCTGCAGGTTGAACCCGAGGGCACGGAGGGTGACATAGAAGGAAACCATGGTTCTTTACTCCCCAGTAAAAGAGCATCGGCCCAGCGCCGACGCGATGGATCTGAAGGGGCGGCCCGGGCGAGTTGGGTGCCCGGTCCGCCCTTCATGCGCCACTGTCGGCACGAATCGCGCAACGGTAAGCAGTCTGTTCAGCGGCGGCGGCGTCACACGTGAACGCCCACGTCAGCGCCTCGAAGCTCCGCCCATGCCACCCCGATGCCCCGCCACCTGGCGTCCGGTCGCCGTTCCGCGGCGTGCTGACATGCTGGACCCATGACGACGGTGGCCGGTCTGGACGGATGCCGCGCCGGGTGGGTGCTCGCGGTGGTCGAGGAGCGACATCGCGGACTGCGACTGGCCGAGTTGCGGGTCATTCGTTCCCTGACCGAGCTGGACCGATCCGGACGAATGGCGTGCATCGGCGTCGACATCCCCATCGGTCTGCCGCAACGCGGTACCCGGGAGACCGACCAGCTGGCCCGGGCCGCCCTGGGCGACCGTCGGTCCTCGGTCTTCTCGACGCCGACCCGGTCGGCGCTCGCCGGGCCCACGCGCGCAGCCGCCGACGTCGTCAACCGCGCGCACGACGCGGGGGCGTATCGGCGCAGAGCTTCGGGCTATTCGCCAAGATCACCGAGGCCGACGCGTGGGTGCGGACGGCCAGGGACCCGGTGGTCGAGGTGCACCCGGAGCTGAGCTTCACGCAGTTGCTCGGTCATCCCGCCCGATTCGGCAAGAAGACGACGGCGGGCCTGTTCGAACGCATGGAGGCGCTGCAGGGCGTCGGGCTGGACCCGACGACGGCTCGAGACCTGGACTGTGCGCCGGACGACGCCCTGGACGCGGTGGTCGCGGCGTGGTCCGCGTGGCGGGCGGCGAAGGGAACGGCGGTGGCCTTCCCCGCGGAACGCGTCCTCGACGCGACGGGCCTGCCGATGCAGATCCTCGCGTGAGGGACGAGCCGGCGGGTAGATTCGCCGCATGCCGGTGTTGATCTCGTCCGTCACTGCCGACTCCTTCGGCGCGGCGGAGGTGGGCGCAAACCCGCTCCTGTCCACGGCCTGGGAGGTGCTCGCCGGTGGTATCGGTCTGGCGCTTCTCTTCTACCTGGTGGTCGGCCTGGTCTCGGTCCTCGCCGATCACGGGATCTCCGGCCCCGTCAGAGCGGCGTGGGCCGTCGTCGTGCTCGCGTTCCCGCTGATCGGTCCCACGGCGTGGTTCCTGTGGCGGTCGCAGCAACGCATTCCGCGCCACCGAGGCGCCGTTCGAGATCGGCGAATCGCAGGTGAAGCCTTCTCAAGTCGTGCCAACGTGCTGGAGCGCTGCGTGGTGAAGGTCGATCCCGACGTCCCGCTCGAGATGGTCGCCCCGCTGGGCTGCGGTCTGCAGACGGGCGCCGGCGCGGTGGCGGTGACGTGGTGAGAGGATCGTAGGGGAGCGCCGTGCCGGGCTCACGCAGGTGAATTCCAGCCGGGTGGGTCTGGACTGAACGAGGAGAAGCCATGAAAGTCACTGCCGCAGTCGTCCGTGAGACAGGCGCTCCGCTCACCATCGAGGAGCTCGACCTCGGCGAGCCTCGGCCCGACGAGGTGCGCGTCCGCATGGTCGCCTCCGGCATCTGTCACACCGACGCGACCGCCCGCGGCGGCGCTTACCCGATCGAGTGGCCGGCGGTGCTCGGCCATGAGGGTGCCGGGATCGTGGAGGAGATCGGGTCGGCGGTGAAGAGCGTCGCCGTCGGTGACCACGTGGTCATGGCCCCGGCCTCCTGCGGCCGATGCACCTCGTGCCGCCGCGGCGAGGCCGCCTACTGCGTGCACTACATCGAGTTGAATCTCAGCGGTCGTCACGGGTCGCTCTCATCCGGCGACGAAGCGGTGTCCTCGCACTTCTTCGGCCAGTCCTCCTTCTCCAGCCACGCCAACGTGCTGGAGCGCTGCGTGGTGAAGGTCGATCCAGACGTCCCGCTCGAGATGGTCGCCCCGCTGGGCTGCGGCCTGCAGACGGGCGCCGGCGCGGTGCTCAACGACTGCAGGCCGGAGGCGGCGTCGTCGTTGGCGGTGATCGGCACCGGAGCCGTCGGCTCTGCGGCCATCATGGCGGCCAGGATCGCCGGTTGCACCACCGTGATCGCCGTAGACCTGCACGATTCCCGGCTCGAGACGGCGTCGGAACTCGGCGCGACCCACACGGTCAACTCCGGAACGACGGACATGGTCGAGGAACTCGACCGGATCACCGACGGCGACGGAGTGGACTACATCGTCGACACCACGTCGGCGCCCCCGGTGCTGAATCAAGCCGCTCGGGCACTGGCGGTCCGCGGCAAGCTCGTGGCGGTGGGCAACACAACCTTCGGCACGGAGGCGCCGTTCGAGATCGGCGAATCGCAGGTGAAGGGGTGGACGTTCACGATGAGCGTCCAGGGCAGTTCGGTGTACCAGCTCTTCATCCCGAAGCTGATCGAGCTGTGGAAGCAGGGAAGATTCCCCTACGACAAGCTCATCAAGACCTACCCGTTCGAGGACATCAACCAGGCATTCGAGGATTCGGCGAAAGGATCCACGATCAAGCCCATCGTCGTGTTCTGACGAGCGGCGACCGGCACCGGACCTGCGCGCCAAGAACGCTGGCATCGCGTGGAGCCGGGTCACCGCCCCCGGCGGGGAGGAGTCCAGTCCCGGGGGCCGGGCGCTCGGACGTGGGTCCGAGGAACCTGACCCCGGCCTCGCCGCCGCCCGCGCGCACGGCCCGCGGCTGACGTCGCGGTGCGGGCGGCGCTGAAAGGACTCGGACCGCTCGATCCGGAGATCGCTGCGGAGGTCCCGCTCTTCCAAGAGCGCCGCTTGGCCGAAGGCAGGTCCGGTTCGGTGATCGCGCCCTGCCAGCCCTTGAGCTGGGTGGCCAACAGCCGGGCGAGACCGGGCTGGTAGTTCTGCTGGCTGTGCACGTTGACCCACGCGCCCCAGTCCACGAAGCTGCGCGCGGTCTCGATGCTCAAGCGGTGGTCCTCGGAAGTCCCGCTCGTCGTGACACCTTCGCCGTGGATCACGATCATGGCCGTGACGAACAGAAACGGGTACCGCTTCGCCAACCGGTCGACGGCCACCTTCATGTGGTTGTCGATGAGCCGCCCGGAGACGGTGTCACGGACCTGGGACCACTCGTTCAGCGTGTAGTCGCCGGGCCGGTACATCTTCGAGTCGATGAGCAGCAGGTTGTTGCCGAACAGGACGGCGTGGTCGATGTCGGCCCGCCGGGAACCGGGGAACCGGAGGCTGTGGAACACCGCGACGCCGGGAATCAGTGCATAGAACTTCAGTAGCTCAGCGGTGTAACGCTCGCCCATCACACCACGCGCGACGCGCGCCTCGCCGAACCGATCGACCGAGTCGGCGACCGAGCCGACGCTGCCGAACACCCGAGCCGGCGGCTCACAGTGGTTCAAATCGGGCAGGTAGCTCCCGAGCGTCTGGTTCCGACGGTACTTCGCGTCAAGTCGGAGCTTCGCGGCCTTGGGGATCACCAGGGCCATGACGAACAGGTAGACGCCCCACCACGGGCTGAAGCCGGTGAGATACCAGGGCACGAGCGAGAGGAGCGCGACGGCGGCGACGGCGACGTGACCGACCCGGCGGGTGAGCGCCTCGAACCGTTCCGTCGGAAAGGTGCGGACGACGGCGGCGGCGGTCAGGGCCAGTGCAAAGCCGAGGGCGGTGCCCGTGACTGACGGCAGGTGGGCGGCGGCGTACCACCGGGCCGACGCGTAGACGTCTGGCGACCCGGTGAAGGACGGCAACCCGGTGTGGTCGAACGGTCGGGTCAGTGCGACGAGGACCAGACCACCGATCCAGACCAGGCCGGTGATGAGCAGGAACCAGGCTTGCTTGCGGACGACGACCCTCCGGGCCATCACCACCGCGGGCGGATGGACCGGCTCGGTGATGGCGTCGAGCCAGGCAGGTCGCGGATCCACGCCCGTCGCCTCGAGTACATCCACGTCGATCGACGGTGTCGCTACCGGCTGCATTCGTCCCCCACTCGCCTCGATGCGCGGACGGATCGGCATCCGCCCTCTCGAGACTGTCGGCCGGCGGGCGCCAGGCGTAACGCGTGACCGCGCGCCCGCAGCTGTCAGTCGGGCAGCTGCGACCAGTGATCGGTCATCAGTCGCTGAACGTCATCTCGCTCCAGTGCGCTGGTCTGCTCCTCGATGAGATCGAGCTTCCGCTCCAGCGCCACTGTCAACCACGGCGGAAGGTCGGGATTGACACCGGACGGCAAGGCGACGGGTTCTGCGTGGGCGTGGATGCCGGAGTGGAGGCGACCCATGTCCGCAATCACGAGGACCGGCATGGTCAGGGGGAACCTGCTTCTGATTCGAGTTCGTTTCGACTCAGCCCGAACGCCTCCAGGGCACTGTCGAGATCCGTGCGAACACCGGAGTCGGTGGCGAATCGAGCCATCACGATGGCCGCGTCCTTCAGCAGCTCCCGATCCCTGCGCAGCCGGGCGATCTCCTCCGCAGACACGATCTCAGCCACCACGCGGCCGTGGCGGGAAAGGACGACGTCCTGGCCGGCTTCGGCGGAGGAGACCAGGCCGGAGATGCCGGTGCGGGATGCCGCAGAGATGGTCATCGGGATCATGGCATCGATTTTCCACAGGTTTCTGCACAGAATCGACCCGTCGACGTGCTCAATTGCCTGAGGCACGTCGACCCGTGGCGCATGCGCAATGGTCCAACTACGATGGACCATATGACCGTGGTGAACGTGGCCAGCGCCAAGGGCAGGCTCTCCGAACTCGTGGCGCGAGCCGAGGCCGGCGAGGAGATCATCATCGCGCGCGCCGGGCGGCCCGCCGTCCGCCTCGTCCCAGCGCAGGCAGGGCCTCGTCAGTTCGGCGGCCTTCGCTTCTCGGTTCCCGACGACTTCGATGAGGCGCTCCCGGAGGAAGAGCTCGCCGCGTGGGAATGACCTATCTGCTCGATACCCATGTCGTGCTGTGGTTGCTCGGCGACCCGGACCGTGTTCCCGAACACTGGCGACGGACCCTCGCTGACCGTGAATCGACAGTCGTCGTCTCGGCGATCTCCGCACTCGAGGTTGCGACGAAGGAGCGGCTGCGAAAGCTCGAGGTGCCCGGACTCGTCGCCGGTTGGGAAGCGCATCTGACGGCCTCCGGGATGACCTCGCTCTCGGTCAGCGCTCGCCATGCCTTGGCTGCCGGGAAGCTGGTGTGGGAGCACCGAGACCCCTTCGACCGAGTGCTGGTGGCGCAAGCGCGCTGCGAGGGCCACACGCTGGTGACCGTCGACCGTACGATCACCGCCCGAGAAGACATCGCCACCGCCACGTGGTGAGGTCACCCGTCGAGTGGCCGGACGACGTCGTCAAGGACGACGAATGAGAGCAGCTGCCGGCCACTCGGCGGCCCATCTGGGCCGGGGTTCGTCGAGTGGCTGGACGATGTCGTCACTGGGTTCACATGAGAGCGGTCCCTCGACCTCAGACGACGTATTCGGGCCCCGACGTCGGCCCCTCGGCCTCCCGCGCCAGCCGCTTCGCCAGACCGATGTACGACGCCGGGGTCAGCCGCTGCAGCCGGCCCTCCGCGCCGTCGGACAGGCCGAGCTCGCCGACGAACTCCCGCAGCCGGGCCTCGTCGACCCGGTGCCCGCGGGTCAGCTCCTTGAGCCGCTCGTAGGGGTTGTCCATGCCCGGGACCCCGGCGATCGCCTCGGCGCGCATCACCGTCTGGATCGCCTCGCCGAGCACCTCCCAGTTGTGGTCGAGGTCAGCAGCCAGAACCGAACCGGCGACGTCGAGCTGCCGCAGCCCCTTGGCGACGTTGTTCAGCGCCAGCAGGCCGTGACCCAGCGCCACCCCGACGTTGCGCTGGGAGGACGAGTCGGTCAGGTCCCGCTGCCAGCGGGAGGTGACCAGCGTGGCGGCCAGCGTGTCCAGCAGCCCGTTGGCGATCTCGAGGTTCGCCTCGGCGTTCTCGAACCGGATCGGGTTCACCTTGTGCGGCATGGTCGAGGACCCGGTCGCGCCCGCCACCGGGATCTGTTTGAAGTAGCCGATCGAGATGTAGCTCCACACGTCCGTGCAGAAGTTGTGCAGGATCCGGTTGAAGCGCGCGACGTCGGAGTACAGCTCCGCCTGCCAGTCGTGCGACTCGATCTGTGTGGTCAGCGGGTTCCAGGTCAGCCCCAGCCCGGTGACGAAGCTCCGCGACACGTCAAGCCAGTCGACGTCGGGCGCGGCGACCACGTGTGCGGCGTACGTCCCGGTCGCCCCGTTGATCTTCCCCAGGTACTCCTGGCCGCCGATCCTCGCCAGCTGCCGGTCCAGCCGATGCACGAACACCGCCAGTTCCTTGCCGAGCGTCGTCGGCGTCGCCGGCTGCCCGTGCGTGCGGGAGAGCATCGGCGTCTCCGCGTTCGCGGTGGCCAGCTCGCGCACCTGATCGACGACGCGCTGCGCGGTCGGCGTCCACACGTCGCGGACCGCGTCCCGGATGCCGAGCGCATACGCCAGGTTGTTGATGTCCTCGCTGGTGCAGGCGAAGTGGACCAGCGGCGTCAGGTCTGCCAGGCCGAGGGCCGGCAGCCGGTGGCCGATGAAGTACTCGACGGCCTTGACGTCGTGCACGGTCTCGCGCTCGATCGCGGCCAGCTCGGCGATCTCCTCGGTCCCGAAACCGGCGACGACGGCGCGCAGGCCGTCCCGCTGCTCGGCGGAGACCGGCGCCAGCCCCGGGAGCACGGCCCGTTCGGTCAGGTGGAGGAACCACTCGACCTCGACGTGGATCCGGTTCCGGTTCAGCGCCGCCTCGGAGAGGTGATCCACCAGGGGTGCCGCGTCCACCCGGTAGCGCCCGTCCAGCGGCCCGAGCGCGATGTCGGTAGCGGCCAGCGAGCGGCGGCCGGAGGGCAGGGTCGGGTCCGCGGCGGAAGGCATGGCCTCATTCTTCCACGGGCCCTCCCCGCCCGTCCGGCCGACGACGAGCAGGAAGGTGCCGACTGCTGCTTCCACTCCTTCAACCCGCCGAGTAAGGTCGTGTTATACATCCTGTATAGAGGGGAGCTCGGTGGTGCAGACAATCCAGGACGAGCTCGCTCGCGTACACGCGCAGCGGGAGCTCAACCGCCTTGACGCGCTGCGGGCATGCAGTAAGGCTCGTGCGACTGGAATGACGCAGGTGGAGATCGCCCGCTCCCTGGGTGTCTCTCAACCGGAAGTCCATCGCATGCTGCGGAAGGCCGATAGTTTCCCCGAGCTGATCGACAGGACGCCGCGGGAAGTCATCCTGGACTTCCATGCAGGGCTACTCGACCATGCGGACATGATGGCAGAGCTCAAGTCGTGGCCGTTCACTTTCAGCGGCGCCGCAGAGCCGGACAATCCGCTCGGGCCATCGACGCGAGGTTCCTGGGAGGACGTCGTTGACGCCGTCCATCGAGATCTGCTCCTCGTGGAGGACTACGAAGAGCTCTTTGCCGCCCATCAGGAAGACAGCGGGTAGATGGAACACGCGATCATGGGGAGGGTCGCGGATCAGCTCGAGACCCTCGTAGGCCTCCGCGGGGCATGGTCGTCCACTCTTGCCACGCAGTCATGGACCTCACCGGTGAAACCAGAACGATTGCGCTACCAGAGATGCCTGCTTGACGAATTGTTCGAGGCGGACCAGAGCGATGTAGCGCGAGAGGGTCGATCGGTCGTCCTCACGGCTGGCCCACCGGGCGCCGGAAAGTCGACAGCTGTTGCTGGGCTGGTGCTCGATGGGTGGCGGGTCATTGATGCGGATGACATCAAAGTCAGGCTGCTCGAGGACGGCAGGGTCGACGGACGGTTCTCGGTCGCGCTGGACACAGTTCTGGTGGACGGGTTTCCGGTCCGGCTCAACGAGCTGTCCACTCTCGTCCATGTGGAAAGCGCGAGACTCGCAGACCGCATGGCCGAACGTTCCATCGAGGCCGGCGAGAATGTCGTGATCGTGGGAACGTTGTCATGGCCCGGGACCGTGGAGGAAAATCTCAAGCGACTCGGCCTCCACGACTACCACGACGTGCGTGTCATAGACGTGGAGGTCCCCCGGGACATCGCACTGGACCGCGCTTACCTTCGCTGGGCACGAGGCAGACAGGCCGCCGCTGAGGGCCGCGACCCTCGTGGGGGACGCTTCACTCCACGCGCAGCTATCGAGAGTCTGTACAACGAGAACGAGCGTCACTCGCGATGCAACGAGAACGCCGTCCACTTCTTCACGTCAGACGCTGCCTCGGTGTTCGAGACTCTCGAACTTACAGTCTCGGCTGACGGCGCCGGTCCGCACGTGTACAAGCGCGCACTGGGTGAGTACCTCACTGCTGTACCTCGTGGCCTCAACGAGCAGGACGTTCGTGGGCCTCGCCCGCAGTAACCCTGGACCCGTCCCGACGACGACGGCGTGGACACTCCCACCGTGACGTGCGTCGCTCTACGGTGGAACCCATGTCAACCACTGTGTTCACCCATGCCCACGTCGTCCCCGTCGACGGCGATCCCTTCGACGGCACCGTCCTGGTCACCGACGGCACCATCACCGAGCTCGGCCCGAACGTCCAGGCCCCCGCGGACGCCGACGTCGTCGACGCGACGGGGAAGTGGATCCTGCCCGGCTTCGTCGACGCGCACGTGCACCTGGGCACGCACGAGGAGGCGGAGGGCTGGGCCGGTGACGACACCAACGAGATGACCGATCCGGTGGCCGCGCAGGTCCGGGCGATCGACGCGATCAACCCGGCGGACCTCGGCTTCGGCGACGCCCTGGCCGGCGGCGTGACGACGGTCAACGTCAACCCCGGCTCGGGCAACCCGATCGGGGGCCTCGCGGTCGCCATCCACACCGCCGGCCACACGGTCGACGCCATGGTGCTCAAGTCGCCGTCGGGCCTGAAGTCGGCGCTCGGGGAGAACCCGAAGCGCGTGTGGGGCGAGCAGAAGAAGATGCCGAGCACGCGGCTCGGGGTCGCCGCGGTGATCCGGCAGGCGTTCGTGGACGCGGCCAACTACCGCTCCACCCGGGACGCGGCGGGGGAGGCCTTCGCCGGCCGGGACCTCAAACTCGAGGCGCTGACGATGGTCCTCGACCGAGAGATCCCGTGGCGGCAGCACTGTCACCGGGCGGACGACATCGCGACCGCCGTGCGGATCGCCGACGAGTTCGGCTACCGGCTCGTGATCGACCACGGCACCGAGGCCCACCTGGTGGCCGACCTGCTCGCCGAGCGGGGCATCCCGGTGCTGATCGGCCCGCTGATGACCTCCCGCTCCAAGGTCGAACTGCGGAACCGGTCGCTGCGCAACCCGGGCCTGCTGGCCGCGGCGGGCGTGGAGATCTCCATCATCACCGATCACCCGGTGGTGCCGATCAACTTCCTCGTCCACCAGGCCTCGCTCGCGGTCAAGGAGGGGCTGGACCCGGCGACGGCGCTCCGGGCCATCACGCTGCACCCGGCCCGGGTGCTCGGCGTCGACGACCGGCTCGGCTCCCTGGCGCCGGGCAAGGACGCCGACCTGGTGCTCTGGTCCGGGGACCCGCTCGATCTGTACTCCCGGGCCGAACAGGTGTACATCGGCGGGGAGCGGGTCTACCGGTACGCCACGCCCACGAGCTGAGATACCTCGGAAGCAGGAGAAGAGTGAGGCGCCGGGGCGGGGTCTCAGACCCGCCCCGGCGCGCCGGGGATGCTGGGGGACACACCCGGCGGTGGTCGGAACACGTGGGGGTCACCGGTTCCGACCGGGGGCCGGGACAGGTGGGGGATACCTGCCCGACACGGTGGCAGTCGGAACGGGTGGGGGAACCCGCCCCGACTGGTTCGGGGAACTGCCCGACGGACCGACGTCAGTCGGCCATCGGCAGCCCGGCGGCCTTCGCATCAGCGAACGCCGCGTCGATGTGAACCGGGTCTTTCCCGGCCCGCTGGAGCAACGATGCCGCCACCCCGGCCCGGTACCCGGAACCGCAGTGAACCCAGACGCGGCCTTCGGGAACCTCGCCCATCCGGTCGACCAGTTCGTGCAACGGGATGTGAACCGCGCCCTCGAGATGGGAGGCGGCGTACTCCTCGTCGCGCCGCACGTCAAGGATGGCATCGTGTGCTGGGCGTTGGCTGATCAAGCCCTGCCAATCCACCCGCGGGTAGGACGACACGCCGGCGCCCGGCGCCAGCTGTCGCGGGTCCTCGCCGAGGGCCGCGTCGGGGGAGTCGATCCCGATGCGGGACAGGTCGCGGATGGCGTTCTCGACGTCGGCACGGGAGCCGACCAGGGTCAGCTGCCGGTCGTACGGGAACACCCAGCCCAGGAACGTGGTGAAGCTGGAACCGTTCCCGTACTCGAAGCTGACCGTGCCGGTCAGGTGGTCGGCCGCGTAGGCCACGCGCTCCCGCAGGTCCACCACCCACTCGCCGCGGTCCAGCCGGGCCCTCAGCTCGGCAGGGTCCAGGGAATCGGGCACCGTCAGCTCCGGCTCGGTCGGCCCGGCCGTGTTGCCCGGGCTCATGTGCACGTAGTAGCTGGGGTAGGCGGTGAGGTTGGCGATCAGCTCGCGGACGAAGTGCTCCTCGTCCTGATCGGTGTAGACGTGGTTGCTCGCGATCTGCTCACCGAGGGTGGACTCCGAGGCACCCGTGGCGGGGCCCGACGAGCAGAACGAGCCGAAGCCGTGCGTCGGGTAGAGCGCGGCGTCCTGGGCGGCCTCCTGCGCGAGGCGGCGGGCCGAGGCGTACTGGTCGTGGGTCAGGCCCTCCGTGTGCTCCTCACCGACCAGGTCGGTCCGGCCCACGGAGCCGTACAGGACGCCGCCGCCGGAGAACACCGCCTGCTCCTCGCCGTGGGTGATCACGTAGGACAGGTGGTGATGTGTGTGCCCGGGTGTCGCCACCGCCTTGACGTTCAGTTCACCCACCCGCACGGTCTCGCCGTCGGCGATCGGCGTGCGCTCGAAGGCGACGTCGTCGGCGGCGTTGACCAGGTAGACGACGTCGTGCTTGCGGGCGTACGCCAGGCCGCCGGTGAGGTAGTCGTTGTGGATGTGGGTCTCGGCGACGTGGGTGACGGTGACGCCGGCGGCGGCCGCCGCGGCCTCGACCCGGTCGATGTCGCGTTGGGCGTCGATCACGATGGCGGTGGTGCCGTCGTGGACGAGGTAGCTGCGGTCCCCGAGTTGCGGGGTCTCGATGGTGGTGACCTGCATGGGATTCCTCCTTGTTTGTTTCCTTGTGGATCGGGTGGGTGTGGATCAGGTGGTGAGCGTGCGGCGGACGGGGCAGCGCGGCACCGCGAACCAGCACACGACGGCGCCGAGAGCGAGCACGGCCGCGAGACCGACGACGAGCGGGCCGGCAGTGCCGGGCAGGTTCTGGGCCAGGACCAGCACGCCCATCACCAGGACGAAGACGCCGAACCACCGGCGCAGCGCGGCCGCCGGGATGTGGGCGACCAGCCGTGCCCCCGCGAGGGAGCCGACGATCGCGACGACGGTGACCGCCGCGACCAGCGGCCAGTCGAGGCTGGTGCTGGACGTCAGGTGACCGGCCAACCCCGCGGCGGAGTTGACGGTGATGACGAGCAGCGAGGTGCCCACCGCCTGCGGCATGGCGAGGCCGGCGAACAGAGCCAGGGCGGGCACGATGAGGAATCCGCCGCCGGCACCGATCAGCCCGGTGAGCACGCCGACGCCGAGGCCGATGCCGGCGAGCAGCCAGGCGGGAGACCTCGAGCCGCCGGCCGCGGTGTCCGCTTCGGAACGGCGACCACGGATCATGGCGGCCGCAGCCACCAGCATCAGGACCGCGAACAGCAGCATCAGCACGGAGCCCGGGATCAACCGGGCCAGCAACCCGCCACCGAACGCGCCGACGACGCCGGTGGCCCCGACCAGCAGCCCGGCGCGCCACGCCACCCGGCCTGCCCGCGCGTGTGCTACCGTGCTGACCGCCGACGTCGTCCCGACCACCACCAGGGAGGCGGTGATCGCCTCGGCGGGGGAGAACCCCGCCACCCAGGTGAGCACCGGGATGGTCAGGATCGATCCACCACCGCCGAGCAGTCCGAGCAGCAGACCGATCAACGCGGCGAGGATCAGGGTGAGCGTCAACATCGTGGTGGTGTCTCCTCGATCGGCTCAGCTCGGGTTCAGGCGCGATGTGGTTCAGGCACGGTTCGGTTCAGGCCGCGGACCGGGGGATCCGGTTGATCGCGGTGGCGGCCGTCGGCTCGTCGGCGCTGCGGTTCCACGGCAGGACACCGAGGGCACGGGCCATGGCACAGGTGTTGGAGGCGGCGGAGAACGCGAGGCCGGCGCCGATGGCCCCGGCAACCGTGCGCAGCTTCGGGGAGACGAATCGGCCCCCCGCCAGTCCGGCCAGCACGAGCGAGCCGGCGGCCATCCGGACCTGCCGCTCCATTCCCCAGGTCGACCGGCCGCGCACGACGTCGCCGCCGGCCGAGGCGAAGCCGGGAGCGCCGCCGTCGAGGACAGCGGCGGTGTCAACGCCCGCCGTCGCGAGCTTCTGGCGCGCCTGTTCGGCTCGGACGCCGGACTGGCACACCAGCACGACCCGCTCACCCAGCCGGGAGGCGAGATCCGCGGCATGCTCGGTCAACAGCGGCAGGGGAACGTTGTAGGACCCGCGGATGTGCAGGCTCTCGAACTCGGCGGCGGATCTGACGTCGATGACGACGAGGTCCTCGTGCTGATCCATCCACTCCCGCAGGACCTGGGGGGCGACGGTGGTGACGGTGGGGGAAGGCATACGGTCCTCTCGATGGATCGGTGGGTGTCTCCCCAGCATGGCAGATACCCCTGTGGGTATGCAAGTAACCCCCTGGGGTATACGATGTGAGCCGACTCGACAATCTCTGGAGGAACCCGTGCAGCTGGACACCACCGACCTCACGCCCACGATCAATCGGCTCAAGCGCGCACAGGGGCAGCTTGCCGGTGTCGTGCGGATGATCGAGGAGGGCCGGGACTGCAAGGACGTCGTCACCCAGCTCTCCGCGGTGTCCAAGGCCCTGGACCGGGCCGGCTTCGCGATCATCGCCTCCGGTCTGCAGCAGTGCCTGAGCAACCCGGACGGAGCCCCGGACACGAAGGACCTGGAGCGGCTGTTCCTGTCCCTGGCCTGAGTCCCCGGGCCTGAGTCCCCTGGCCTGAGTCCCCGGGCCTGAGCGCGGACACGACGAAGGCCCCCGGCGCGATGCCGGGGGCCTTCGTCGTGTCGGTGAGGCGGTTCGTCGAGACTCCGACGGAGAGGCTCCGACGGAGAGGCTCAGACCGTGAGCAGCACCTTGGTGGCGCGGCGCTCGTCCATCGCGCGGTAACCCTCGGCCGCCTCCGCCAGGGGCAGCGTCAGGTCGAACACCACGCCCGGGTCGATCTTCCGGTCCCAGATCAGCTGGATCAGCTCGGGCAGGAACCGCCGCACCGGCGCCGGACCGCCGTGCAGGTGCACCATCGAGCCGAACAGTTCCCCGCCGGGCAGCTCGACGTCGTGGGACACGCCAACGAAGCCGACGTGCCCGCCGTGCCGGGTCGAGCGGATCGCCTGCATCATGGACTCCTGAGTGCCGACCGCCTCGATCACCGAGTGCGCACCGAGCCCGTCCGTCAGCTCCTTGACCCGTTCGACGCCGGCGTCGCCCCGCTCGTCGACGATGTCGGTGGCACCGAACCGCCGCGCCAGCTCCTGCCGGTCGGCGTGCCGGCTCATGGCGATGATCCGCTCCGCGCCCAACTGCTTCGCGGCCAGGATCCCGAGCAGCCCGACGGCGCCGTCGCCGACCACCGCGACGGTCCTGCCCGGCCCGGCCTCCGCGGCGACCGCCGCGAACCAGCCCGTGCCGAGCACGTCGGAGGCGGCGAGCAGGGAGGGAATCAGGTCCTCGTCCGGCTGCCCGGGCGTCGCGACGAGCGTGCCGTCGGCCAGGGGGATCCGGGCGTACTCGGCCTGGGTGCCCACGCGGCCCATCGGGACCACGTGCACGCAGCGGGACTGGTACCCGGCCCGGCAGATCTCGCAGGTGTTGTCCGAGGCCATGAACGAGCCGACGACGAAGTCGCCGGGCTTGACGGTGGTGACGGCGTCACCGATCTCCGTCACGACGCCGACGTACTCGTGGCCCATCGGGGCGCCGTCGACCTCGTCCGCACCCCGGTAGGGCCACAGGTCCGACCCGCAGATGCAGCTGGCGGCCAGCTTGATGATGGCGTCCGTCGGCTCGACGATGACGGGGTGCTCGCGTTCCTCGACCCGGACGTCGCCGGGACCGTGCATGATGACTCCGCGCATGGGGTTTCTCCTTCGGTCGTGTGTGTTCCTTCCTATCCAACCGCGTCCTGCGGTCGGTGAGGACTCTCTGGTGAGAGGTGTACCGCCAGAGCACCCCACGGTGTGCGGCGTGTCTCTACGCTGGAGCGCATGGATCATCGGGCCGAGGTACGGGAGTTCCTCATGTCGCGCCGGGCGAAGCTCTCGCCCGAGGACGCCGGACTGCTGCCGGGCGGCAACCGGCGGGTACCGGGACTGCGCCGGACGGAGGTCGCAATGCTCGCCGGTGTCAGCGTCGAGTACTACGCCAAGCTGGAGCGCGGGGCGATCGCGGGTGCCTCCGCGTCCGTGCTCGACGCCGTCGCCGGGGCCCTGCGTCTGGACGACACCGAGCGTGCCCACCTGTTCGACCTGGCCCGCGCGGCGGACGGCATCCCCACCTCCGGGCGCCCACGGCGCCGCGCCGCTCCGCCGCCTGCCGCGCGCACCGGACTGCAGTGGGCGCTGGACGCCATCACCGACGGTGTCGCGTTCGTCCGCGACCCCCGCCAGAACCTGCTGGCCACCAACGCGCTCGGCCGGGCGTTCTATTCGCCGGTGATCGGCGACGGCGGGCGGACACCGAACCTGGCGCGGTTCCAGTTCCTGGACCCCGCCTCGCACGACTTCTATCCGGACTGGGAGTTGTTCGCCCAGATGTGCGTCGGCATCATGCGTGCCGAGGCCGGCCGCGACCCGCACGACAAAGAACTCCAGGACCTGGTCGGGGAGCTCTCCACCCGCAGTGAGACGTTCCGCCGGCTGTGGGGTGCCCACGACGTGCGGACGCACGGTTCCGGGCTCAAGCGCTTCCGGCATCCGGTGGTCGGGGAGCTCACGCTCACGTACGAGGAGCTCGCCCTCACCGCCGAGGCCGGCCGGATGCTGTTGATCTACACGGCCGAGCCCGGGTCGGACTCTGCGGAACGGTTGCGACTGCTGGCCAGCTGGCAGGCCACCCGGGCGGCCGAGGTCTCACCGAGCCCGTAGCCGGCCTCTTCGCCGGGCGCGCGTGCAGGTGCTGCTGCAGTGACGCCTGCTGACGCGGGCCGCTGCCGCTCCTGACATCATGCCCGCTGACGCGGGCCGCTGCCGCTCCTGACATCATGCCCGCTGACGCGGGCCGCTACCGCCACCCGTGCTGAGGCAGGACCTTCTCCCTCCACAGCGACGCGCGTCCCCGGCCGTTGTCCACCGCTGTCGGTGCGCACGCTTTCAACGTCCCCGGGCCGGTCTAGCGTCGGCACCGGGCGCCACCGGGCACGGTGCCCGGAGGGGCGGACGGGAGGGGCCCGCAGGGGCGGGCAGGAGGGGCGGACAGGATGAGCGGCGTGACCGGTGGGTCGGCCGGGCCGGCGATGGGACCGGGCGACGGGCCGGCGGCCGGTCCGAGCGGCGAGCGGCTGATGGCCGCCGCACTGGTCGAGGACCTGGTCGACCGGGTGCGGTACCTTCTCACGGACGTGGCCGACCAGCGGGTCGAGCTGGCCCGAGCAGGCTGCACGGCGTGGCAGTCCACGGCGGCGCAGGGATACCGCGACGCGCTGCTCTCCCTGGCCGGCGCACTGGCGAACGCGGAGACCGAGACCCAAGGGTTCGGCGTCCACCTGGTCCGGCTGGCCGAGGACCTGCGGTACGGCCGGACGGGCGACCTCGTCGATGCCCAGACGCGCGTGGTCGACGCGGTTCTGCGGGCGTACGCAACCCCCGGGGCCTGGCCGTGACGGCCCGGCAGCGGGGTGGTCGATGAGCTACTCGTGGGACCCCGTCGGGGTCTTGGGTCCCGCTGGCGGTGACCGCAGCGGTGCGGCCACGTTCGTCCCGGCCCTTCCACCCGCGGCGGGTACCTCCAGCGGCACGCTGACCGTGCGCGGCGGCGTGAACGGGATCGCCTACAGCCTCGAGGAACTCGACCAGGCGGCTGCTCGCGTCCAGCTCATCGCGCAGGACCTGTGCCGGTTGAGCGCGGCACTGGCCGCCGTCACCACCGACCTCTGGCAGCTGCCGGCCGTCGCCCAGGTGGCCGCGACGGCCGCCCGGCTCGCCGGCGGCTCCGCGCAACTGGCGACGGGAACGCTCGGGACCCGACTGCTCGACCTGGCCGCCGGCGTCCGCACCGCCCGGGCGACCTACCAGCAGAGCGAACTGATGGCACTCGCGGCGGTCGCGGCCCGGCAGCGCCTCGAGCTCACCGGCCTGCGCCTCGTCGGGGGTGCTGCCGCCACCTTGCCGGTTGCCGGCCCGCTGGTCGGCGTCACCGCCGGGCTGGTCGGCACCGGCCTGGCAGGCTGGCTGGCGGCGCTCGCCGTCCGCTCACAGACCGTCGGGTACCGGGATGCGGTACAGGACGAGCTGGCGACCCTGCCCCGGCTGATCGACCCCACCGATCCGCCGCTGGTGCTGCCGGCCCTCGACGTGCTGCTGCGCGAATCCGGCGACGGCACCGGGGCCCTCGGATGGATCACCCTGGCCGCCGTCGCCGCCGGCCGGCGCGGCGGCGTCATCACCCCCGGCACCCTGACCGTCGCCGCGGTCGGCGCTCCCACCACCGAGCCGGCGACCCCCGCCTCGCTGACCTCGCTCATCGCGGACCTGCGGACCGCCACGGAACAGTCCCGGGCCGGGTCGGACGGGGTTCCGCGCAGCACCGTGACCGTGCGCCGGTTCGACGGCGGCACGAACCCGGTCTGGGAGGTCGACATCCCCGGCACCACCGGGTGGGCTCTCACGGACGGGCCCGGCCTGTTCGACCTCGAGGGCAATGCCGAGGCGATGACGGCGATGGACGACGCCGGCAGCACGGTCCGGCCCACCCAGGTCGGTGCCCTGGTCACCGCCGCCCTGGCCGCCGCCGGTGCACCGCGCGGCGCCCGGGTGATCCTCGCCGGGCACAGCCAGGGCGGCATCCACGCGACGGCCCTGGCCGCCGACCCGGCGTTCCGCCGCCGGTACGACGTGCGGCAGGTGCTGACCGCCGGTGCCCCGATCGCCGGCTTCACCGTGCCGGCGAGCACCGCGGTGCTGAGCCTGGAGCATCGGGACGACGTCGTGCCCGCCCTCGACGGCCGGGCCAACCCCGATGCCCGGAACCGGGTCACCGTCACCGGCGCGACGCCCACCGGGGCCGTGGGACCGCAACAGACCGTCGCGGCCGCCCACCGGCTCTCCACCTACCAGCGGATGGCGGCGGCGGCCGACCGCTCGACGGAGGGAAGCCTGCGCGACCAACGCGAGTCCCTGCGCGGGCTCACCCGGGGCGTGAACCGGCAGACCGTGTGGGTCTACGAGGGACGCGACCTGCCGCCTTCCCGCGGCGCGCCGCCCGGCAGTGATGCGCCGCCCGGCCGGGACCGGCCGCCTTCCCGCGGCGCGCCGCCCGGCAGTGATGCGCCGCCCGGCCGGGACCTGCCGCCTTCCCGCGGCGCGCCGCCCGGCCGACCCCTCGCCCACTGACACCCGGCCGCCCGCTTGCTACCCCCGGCCACCCGCTTCCTGACGCGCCGTCCACCCGCGGTGCCCGGCCGTGTCCTCGGCGCCTCCGCTACGGTGTGAACGGGACCACACCAGCGGACCACATCACGGGAGGTCACGACGATGCTGTCGGACATCGAGATCGCCAACGCCGCCGACCTGCGGCCCATCCGCGAGGTCGCGGCCGAGACGCTCGGCATCGAGGAGGAGCATCTCGTCCCCTACGGGCGGCACAAGGCCAAGGTCGACCTTGGCTATCTGGCCACGCTCGCCGACCGGCCGCTCGGCAAGCTGATCCTGGTCACCGCGCTCTCGCCCACCCCGCCGGGGGAGGGCAAGACGACGACCACCGTCGGCCTGACCGACGCGCTGCACGGGCTCGGGCACCGCACGGTCGCCTGCCTGCGCGAGCCGTCGATGGGCCCGGTGTTCGGCATGAAGGGTGGTGCGGCCGGCGGCGGGTACAGCCAGGTGGTGCCGATGACCGACATCAACTTGCACTTCACCGGCGATTTCGCGGCGATCGCCGCCGCCAACAACCTGCTCGCCGCGCTGATCGACAATCACGTCCACCACGGCAATGCCCTGGATCTGGACATCCGCACCATCACCTGGCGGCGCGTGCTCGACGTCAACGACCGTGCCCTGCGCGAGGTGGTGGTCGGTCTCGGCGGCCACGCCAACGGCTTCACGCGCGAGGACGGTTTCGACATCGTCGTCGCCTCCGAGCTGATGGCGATCTTCTGCCTGACCGAATCGTGGGCCGACCTGAAACGCCGGATCGGTGACATCGTCGTCGGCTACAACCGGTCGGGTGGCCCGGTGACGGCGCGCGACCTGCAGGCCGACGGCGCGATGGCCGCGCTGCTGCGCGACGCGCTCTCCCCGAACCTGGTGCAGACCCTCGAGGGGGCGCCCGCTTTCGTGCACGGTGGTCCCTTCGCCAACATCGCCCACGGCTGCAGTTCCGTCGCGGCGACCCGTGCCGGCCTGCGGCTGGCGGACTATGTGGTCACCGAGGCCGGCTTCGGTGCGGATCTCGGCGCGGAGAAGTTCGTCGACATCAAGTGCCGCAAGTCGGGGCTGCGGCCCGACGTCGCCGTCGTCGTCGCCACGGTACGGGCCCTGAAGTATCACGGCGGGGTGGCGCTGGCTGACCTCGGCACCGAGGACGTGGCCGCCGTCGAGGCCGGGATGGTCAACCTGCGCCGCCACCTGGCCAATGTGCGCGGCGTGTACGGCATCCCGTGCGTGGTCGCGGTGAACCGGTTCCCCACCGACACCGACGCCGAGATCGGCGCCGTCGTCGACCTGGTGGCCGCCGAGGGTGTCCGCGCGTTCCCCGCCACCCACTTCGCCGACGGCGGCGCGGGGGCCCGCGAGCTCGCGACCGGGGTGCTGCAGGCGCTGGACGAACCGTCGCCGTTCACCTTCTCCTACACCTACGACGACGACCTCTCCCTGACGGCGAAGGTCGAGGCCATCGCCACCCGGCTCTACGGGGCGTCGCTGGTCACCTGGGACGCGCGGGCGCGACGCCGGCTGCAGCGGATCGAACGCGACGGGTACGGGAGCCTGCCGGTGTGCGTGGCGAAGACTCAGTACTCGTTCTCCACCGACCCGACCGCGGTCGGCGCGCCGTCCGGCCACGAGTTGCACGTGCGAGAGGTGCGGCTCTCCGCCGGGGCCGGCTTCGTCGTCGTCGTGTGCGGGGACATGATGACGATGCCCGGGCTGCCCGCCGCGCCGGCCGCCGCCCACATCGATCTCGCCGACGACGGGACGATCCTCGGCCTGTCGTGACGGAGGTCATCGGTATGCTCCTTCTCCAGCACGACCGCAACGCGGGTAGCTGTTTGAGGATGACTCAACCGATGCCCCTCAAACTAAAGTAAAGTTTTAGGATCTAGGTCTAAGCTGATGATGTGGCGCAGCGACGAGACTCCCTCCAGGCGCTGCAGGCCCTGGGTTATCGGCAAGCGGGATACTTCTCCGCCGCTCAGGCGGTCAAGGCGGGATTCAGCTACCAGGCGCAGAAGTATCACGTCGACAGCGGCAACTGGCTTCGAATCGAGCGTGGCATCTTTCGCCTGCGGGACTGGCCCGCGTCCGTCGACGACGCTCTCGTGCTGTGGACGCTCTGGAGTCGGCACCGCGGCGTCATCTCCCACGCCAGCGCGCTGGCTGTCCACGACCTCGGTGTCCTCGACCCGGGCACAGTGACCATGACCGTTCCGCCCGGTTTCCGGGCCAGCACGCCGGCGGTCCGTACCTTCACGGGAACTCTGGCGACTGACGACGTCGAAGAGCGGGAAGGTTACCGCGTGACCACGCCGCTTCGCACGCTGCTCGATGCTTCGGCGTATGAGCGGCAGGAGGTCGTCGACGACATTGTGACAGAAGCGGTCGCCCGCGGCCTCGTCTCGCGCCGGGCACTGCGTCTGCGCGCCGACGCCTTCGGGGACCGTGCCGCCCTGCGCATCGAACGGGCGCTGACTGCGGGGGAGGAAGGATGAATCCGCGGGAGCCGCGTGCGCTCCGGGCCAGCCTCGACGCGCGCCTGCAAATGCTTGCTCACGACCGGGCACAGGACGTCAACCGCCTGCGACGGCACTTGACGTTCCAGCGGGTGCTGCGTCGACTCGACGAGTCCTGGGTACTCAAGGGCGGATACCTGTTGGAAGCCAGGCTGGGGAGCCGTGCTCGAGCCACGAGGGACCTCGATCTTGCTTTGGTCGGCACCGCCGATGATCTCGCCGACGCGCTGACTGAAGCACTCCAGGTCGACGTCGACCAGGACGGATTCGTGTTCCGGATCAGCGCGGCTCGACCGCACCTGGCCGACGTCGAGCAGCTCGGCGGCCCTGGTGCCCGATTCTCAGTGACGGCTCTGTTGGCCGGACGCACCTTCGCCAACATCAGGATCGACGTGGTCGCGCGGCAACGAGAGATCGGTGGTGGTACGGAGCGGGTGACGCTGCCCGTCGTCGTGACGGAGCCGGAATGGGTACCGGTCACGGTCACGGCGGTCGACCTACCTCAGCACGTCGCCGAGAAGTTTCACGCTCTCACGGCTGTGGACGCACACCCACGTCCGTCCACCCGGGTCAAGGACCTGATCGATGTCATGCTCGTATCCGAGGCGGGAGTGCTCGACGAGCAGCGCCTCCACGCCCGGCTTCGAGCAGTCTTCGAGGCGCGCAACGGAGCACCGCCGCCTCCGGATCTCCCCGATCCGCCTGCCGCATGGAACTCGACTATGCCGTCATGGCCGCGGACCACTTGATCTCCGCCCGCACACTCACCGGAGCGATGGCCGCGGCCCGACAGCTCTACGTCCGGGCTCTTGAGATCAGTACGCCCCCGAAGGAGCAGCGATGAAGGCCGCCGCGCGTCCGACCATCTGTCACGCCCAGTTTCCACAGGCCGTGCGAGGCTGCCGAGTCGGTCAGTCCCGGACGGAGCGCCGGGACGGGCGCCGCTCCGAGGGCCTCAACCACCCGGTCAGCAGGGAGACCACGCCGATGATCAGGGCGGCCAGGATCGCCGTCCAGAAGAACGAGTCGATCATCAGTTTCGCCGGCGTGAACGTGCTCAGCCACGCGGTCAGCCACAGCATCAGGGCGTTGATGACGATGCTGAACAGGCCGAGGGTCAGGCAGGTGATCGGGATGGACAGGAACGCCAGCACCGGCCGGATGAACGCGTTCACCAGGCCGAAGATGAGGCTGATGATCATGTAGGCGGCCATGGTCGCAGCCTGTGCGCTGCCGAAGGTGCTGACCATGGCGGCGTCGGCCGTGATCCGCAGTCCGGGCAGCAGCCAGGCGGCGACGGCGAGGGCCAGGGCGTTGATCACCCAGCGGAACAGGAACCGGCTCACAGCACCATCGTGCCATGGGTTGTCCACGGCGTGCAGAGTACCGCCGGCCCCGGTCCACTCCTACCGGGCACCGGGCTCGACGGAGGAGCCCGGTGGCTAGGGTGTGGGTATGACGTCGACCGAGCCTCGTCCCGCCCCTGCTGCCGCGTCCGGCGGCCCGGATCCCGTGCCGGGCGTGCGGCCGCGAGCGGTGCTGGACGCGCTGCCCCGGTACGCCGCGGGCCGCCCGGCCACCGTCGTCGAGGGCCTGCAGAGTTTCAAACTCTCCTCCAACGAGAACCCGCTGACACCCATCCCCGCCGTCCTGGACGCCATCCGGGACTGCACGTCCATCAACCGGTACCCCGACGCGGTCAGCACCCGGCTGCGGGAACGGCTCGCCGAACACCTGGACGTGCCCGCCGACCACATCGTCACCGGCGGCGGCAGCCTCGGCGCGCTGAACCAGGTGCTCGCCACCTACGCGGGGCAGAACGACTTCGGCGCCCCCGACGAGGTGGTCTACGCCTGGCGCTCCTTCGAGGCGTACCCCATCTCGGTGGGCCTGTCCGGCGCGTCCAGCGTGCAGGTGCCGCTGCTGCCGGACGGCCGGCACGACCTCGACGCGATGGCCGAGGCCGTCACCGGCAACACCCGCGTCATCCTGCTCTGCACCCCCAACAACCCCACCGGGCCCATCCTCACCCGCGACGAGGTGGTCTCCTTCCTCGCCCGCGTGCCCAACGACGTCGTCGTCGTGCTCGACGAGGCCTACCTCGAGTTCGTGCGCGACCCCGACGCCGTCGACGGTCTGGGGCTCTACCGCGAGTACCCGAATCTGGTGCTGCTGCGCACCTTCTCCAAGGCGCACGGCCTGGCCGGCCTGCGGGTCGGGTACACCGTGGCCCAGCCGAACATCACGGAGAACCTGCGGGTCAGTGCCGTGCCGTTCGCGGTCTCCTCGGTGGGCGAGCAGGCGGCCGTCACCTCGCTGGACCACCTCGACGAGGTGCTGGCCCGGGTCGACACGCTGGTCGCCGAACGCGAACGCGTCGTCGCCGCGCTGACCGACGCGGGGTGGGACCTGCCGCAGGCGGAGGGCAACTTCGTCTGGCTGCGGCTCGGGGGCCGATGCGGCGCGTTCACCGAGGCCGCCGAGCAGCGGGCCCTGGCCGTCCGCCGCTTCGGTGACGAGGGCGTTCGGGTCAGCATCGGCGAGGTCGACGCCAACACCCGGTTCATCGAGCTCTGCCGGTCGTTCGGCGCACGTGGAATCGCCCGATGAATGGTCGCGGCCGGAGGCGCTCGCTAGGCTAGGCCGGTCAAGCCAGGTCGTATGCGCCGAGCGGAATACACGGGTCGTCGCCCGTCGGCGCCGTTGTCACCATCCCAGGGCCCCACGCCCGGACAGGAGCCGGATCGATGTCTTCCCGCGGCACCACGGGTATCCCCGAGCCGACGCCGGGTCCAGCGGCGCCCGAGCGGACCTCGGACGGGCCGTCGAACCCCGGGCCGGATCCCGACGGCCGGCCGAACCCCGGGCCGGACGGCAGCCGGCCGGACCAGCAGCCCGCGGGCGTGCCCGGTGACGACGCGACGGTCGAGCTGCCCGACCTGCCCGGCGCGGACGAGATGATCCAGCTCCTCGACGAGCACGGCAACCGGCAGCCGCACCCGTTCTTCGACGACTTCCTCACCGACGTCACCGACGAGGACCTGCGCACCTTCTACCGCGACATGGCCGTCACCCGCCGCTTCGACGAGGAGGCCACCGCCCTGCAACGGCAGGGCCAGCTCGCCCTCTGGGTCTCGGCCCGGGGACAGGAAGCGGCGCAGGTGGGCTCCGGCCGGGCCGCCGCGCCCCGGGACTACCTCGTGCCCACCTACCGGGAGCACGCCGTCGCCCGCACCCGCGGCGTCGACTTCGCCGACATCCTGCGCCTGTTCCGGGGGGTCTCCAACAGCGGCTGGGATCCCCGGGAGCACCACTTCCACGTCTACACGCTGGTGCTGGCCGCCCAGGTGCCGCACGCCGTCGGGTACGCGATGGGGATCGCCCGGGACGGCGCGGTCGGCAACGAGGAGCCGGACCGCAACGAGGCGGTGATCGGGTACTTCGGCGACGGGTCCAGCACCGAGGGCGAGGTGCACGAGGGCATGGTGTTCGCCGCCTCGTTCACCGCCCCGATCGTGTTCTTCTGCCAGAACAACCAGTGGGCCATCTCGGTGCCCTTCGACGTGCAGTCCCGGGTCCCGCTCTCCCGCCGGGCCGCCGGCTACGGCTTCCCGGGCGTCCGGGTGGACGGGAACGACGTGCTCGCCGTGCACGCCGTCACCCGGTGGGCCCTGGAACGGGCGCACACCGGCTCTGGGCCCACGCTCGTCGAGGCGTTCACCTACCGGCTCGGCGCCCACACCACCGCGGACGATCCGACCAAGTACCGGCTCGCCTCCGAGGAGGAGGAATGGGCGCAGAAGGACCCGCTGCACCGGTTCGAGCGCTACCTGCGCGGCCAGGGGCTGGCCGATGACGCCTTCTTCGCCGACGTCGCGGCCGAGGGCGACGCCGTCGCCGCGCACGTGCGCGAGGCGACCCTGGCCATGTCCCTGTCCGGGCTCGACACCGCGTTCGCGACCGTCTACGGCCAGCCGCACCCCCTGGTCGAGGAGGAACGGCGCTGGCACGAGCAGTACGAGGCGTCCTTCGACGACGACGCCCGCGACGGCACCCACTGAAGGGGATTCGACACGTGACCACGACCGATACCGGCGCCGCACCGGCCCCGGCAGCACCGAGCACCACGACGCTGACCATGGCGAAGGCGCTCAACGCCGGCATGCGAGCCGCCCTGGAACGCGACGACAAGGTGCTTCTGATGGGCGAGGACATCGGCGACCTGGGTGGCGTCTACCGGATCACCGAAGGTCTGAAGAAGGACTTCGGTGCGTCCCGGGTGGTGGACACCCCGCTGGGGGAGGCCGGCATCGTCGGCACCGCGATCGGTCTGGCCATGCGCGGCTACCGGCCGATCTGCGAGATCCAGTTCGACGGGTTCGTGTTCCCGGCGTTCAACCAGATCACCACCCAGCTGGCCAAGCTGCGCACCCGCACCGAGGGCAGGCTCAGCGCGCCGGTCATCATCCGGATTCCCTACGGCGGCGGCATCGGCTCCATCGAGCACCACTCCGAGTCGCCCGAGGCGTACTTCGCGCACACCCCCGGGCTGCGCGTCATCAGCCCGTCCACCCCGCACGACGCGTACTGGATGATCCAGCAGGTGGCGCAGGGCGCCGACCCGGTGATCTTCCTCGAGCCCAAGCGCCGGTACTGGCTCAAGGGCGAGGTGGACACCCACCGGCCGACCCCGGACCCGTATCGGGCGCAGATCGTCCGGGAGGGCACGGACGCCACCGTCGTCGCCTACGGTCCGCTGGTCCCGGTCGCGCTCGCGGCCGCCGACGCCGCCGCCGAGGACGGCCACCGGCTCGAGGTGATCGACCTGCGCAGCATCTCACCACTGGACGCGGACACCATCGAGAACTCCGTGCGCCGCACCGGCCGCCTCGTCGTCGCCCACGAAGCGCCGACGTTCGGTGGCATCGGCGGGGAGATCGCGGCCCGCCTGACCGAACGCTGCTTCTACAGCCTCGAGGCACCGGTGCTGCGGGTGGGCGGCTTCCACCTGCCCTACCCGCCGGCCCGGGTGGAGGAGCACTACCTGCCCGACATCGACCGCATCCTGGACGCGGTCGACCGCGCGCTGGCCTACTGAGGAGCGGACATGGCCCAGACGTTCAACCTGCCGGACGCCGGTGAGGGACTGACGGAGGCGGAGATCGTCTCCTGGAAGGTCTCGCCGGGCGACACCGTGGCGGTCAACGACGTGCTCGTCGAGATCGAGACCGCGAAGTCCCTGGTCGAGCTGCCCAGCCCCTGGGCCGGCGTCGTCGGCGAGCTGCTCGTCGCCGAGGGGGTGACCGTGGAGGTCGGGACCCCGATCATCACCGTGCTCGACGCCGGGGAGACGCCCGGCACCGCTTCCGCGACGGGAACCGCGGGAGCTGCGGGAGACGCCGCGGAGCACGAGGACCCCACCCCGCCCGACGTCGGCCCGCAGCCGGCGCCGCCCGGGCCGCTGGTCGGCTCCGGCCCCCGCGCCGACGCCGTCAAGCGCCGTGCCCGGCACACCGGAACCCGGCCGCACCCCACGACCGGCGGCCGGCCGGCGCAGCAGGAGCCGACGGCGACAGCACCGGCTACAGAGCCGGCGGCGGCACCATCGGCCCCGGAACAGTCGCCGCGATCCGCGGACCCTGCCCCCAGCCCCCAACCGCAGGTCCCGCCGTCACCACCCGCCACCCCCCGGTCCGCCGCCGCGCCGAGCGCGATACCGTCCGGCACCGAGGCCCGGCCCCACGCCGCCCGGAACCCGATCGAGCGGCTGGTGCAGCGGGTGCTCGCCAAGCCGCCGGTCCGCAAGGCCGCCAAGGACCTCGGCATCGACCTCGCCGACGTGACCGCGTCCGGCGTCGGCGGTGAGGTCACCCGCGACGACCTGCTCTCCTACGCCGAGCAGGTGGCCCGGAACCAGGCCCGCGCCCCGCAGTTCTGGGACGCCGGTCAGGGCCGGATCGAGCGGATCAAGGTCCGCGGCGTGCGCAAGGCCACCGCCGCCGCGATGGTGCAGTCCGCGTTCACGGCGCCGCACGTGTCGATCTTCGTGGACGTCGACGCCACCCGGACCATGGAGTTCGTGCAGCGGCTCAAGGCCTCCCGCGACTTCGCGGGCATCAAGGTCTCCCCGCTGCTGATCCTGGCCAAGGCCGTGATCTGGGCCGCGGCCCGCAATCCGCAGGTCAACGCCAGCTGGGTGCCGGGCGAGGACGGCGACGAGATCCACATCAAGCACTACATGAACCTGGGCATCGCGGCCGCCACCCCGCGCGGCCTGATGGTGCCGAACCTCAAGAACGCGCAGGACCTCACCCTGAAGGAGCTGGCCGTCGCCCTCGGCGATCTGGCCGCCACCGCCCGGGCCGGGAAGACGAAACCGGCGGACATGCAGGGCGGCACCCTGAGCATCACCAACATTGGGGTGCTCGGCATCGACATCGGTACCCCGATCATCAACCCCGGCGAGGTGGCGATCGTCGCGTTCGGCACCATCCGGCAGAAGCCGTGGGTGGTCTCCGGCGAGGTGATCCCCCGCTGGATCACGACGCTCGGCGGCTCCTTCGACCACCGCGTCGTCGACGGCGACCTCTCCGCCCGGTTCATGGCCGACGTCGCCGCCATCATGGAAGAACCGGCCCTGCTGCTGGAGTGAACCGATGGCCCACGACCCGCTCGGCGTGATCCGCCGCGAGCTGCAACTGACGTTCACCGGTAGCCCCGGGCGGGAGCCGGACTGGTCGGCCGCGCTCGCCGACGGCGACGACGCCGGCTTCCTCGGCCCCGGCTCCGCCGCCTGGGCGGTGCACGGGTCGATGGCGCCCATCGTCGCCGGCGTGCGCGCCCTGATGATGCAGGCGCTGCACCCCGGTGCCCTGGCCGGCGTCTACGAGCACTCCCGGTTCCGGGAGGACCCGCTCGGCAGGCTCGCCGGCACCATCCGGTGGATCTTCACCGTCACCTACGGGGACACCCGCACCGCCCGCGCCGCGTCGTCGTATGTGCTCGGCCTGCACCGGGCCGTCACCGGCACCTATCTCGACGCGACCGGGAGGCAGCGGCCCTACGCCGCCAACGATCCGGACCTGCTGCGCTGGGTGCACCTGGCCTTCACGGACTCGTTCCTGACCGCGCACCAGATCTGGGGTTCCACCTGGGGTGGCCCGGGCGCGATCCCGGGCGGCGCGGACGCCTACGTCGCCGAGTGGGCCGTCGCCGGGGAGCTGATGGGCGTGGTCGACCCGCCGCGCACGGCCGCCGAGTTGCGCCGCCAGCTCGATACGTACCTGACCGACGGCAAGCTGGCACACAGCGACCGGCTCGACGAGGTGATGCGGTTCCTCCGCTCGCCGGGACTGAGCCCGGCGCTCCGGCCCGGGTACCGGGTGCTGTACGCCGGCGCGATCGCAAGCCTGCGGGAGCCGTACCGCCGGCTGCTCGGCCTACCGGTCCCGCGCCTCGGCCCGGTCCGGCTGCCCACGGTCGCCGCCACCCGCCTCGTCCTGGCCGGCGTCCGGCTGGTGCTCGGCCGCCGGGGGCCCACCGAGACGAGCGCCCGCCGGCGGCTGGCCCGGCTGACGGCCGGGACGGCCGGAGGCCCCGGCCCGGACCGGCCCTGACATAGGGTGAGTCGGGGCCACCGGGCCGTCCGATGCCGACAGCCGCCGGCGTCGTCACACGTCGACAGGGCAGGATCATGAGCGCTACTCCCGAGCATCCCGCGACCACCGACCTCTCCCTCGACCGGCTCCAGGCCCTCGCCCGGGCTTGGCGGGTGGACACCACGGTCACCGGGTTCGACGGCGTCACCCGGGACATCCCCGCCACCACCCTGGTCGCGGTGCTCGCCGCGCTCGGGGTGACCGTGGACACGGACGCCGAGGTGGACGCGGCCCTGATCGACCGCGAACTCGCCCCCTGGCGGCGGCTGCTGCCGCCCGTCCTCGTCGTCACCGAGGGCGAGGAGCGGACCTTCCCGGTGCACCTGCCACACGGTGAGGACGTCGCCGTGTGGGTGGAGACGGAGGACGGCCGCAACGTCCCGGTCCCCCAGCGCGACGAGTGGGCCGATCCCCGGGAGGTCGACGGTCAGCTCACCGGCCGGGCGACCTTCGCTGTCCCCGCGGGCCTGCCGCTCGGCTGGCACACCGTGGGCGCGAAGTCCGGCGCCCGGTTGGCCAGCTGCCGGTTGATCGTCACGCCCCGGCGCCTCGCGACGGCCGACGTCGTCGGCGCCACCCGGCAGTGGGGGCTGATGACCCAGCTGTACTCCGTGCGCTCCCGCCGGTCCTGGGGCGTCGGCGACCTGGCCGACCTGGCCGACCTGACCGCGATCAGCGGGCAGGAGGGCGCCGGTTGGCTGCTGATCAACCCGCTGCACGCCGCCGAGCCGGCTCCGCCGGTGGAGCCCTCGCCCTACCTGCCCACCAGCCGCCGGTTCTTCCACCCCCTGTACATCCGGGTCGAGAACGTGCCCGAGTTCGCCTACCTGCCGGCGGAGGACCGGACGCGCGTCGCCGAACTCGCCGCTCGGTGCTCCGCACAGAACACCAGCGTCGAGGCGATCGACCGGGACCCCGTGTACGCGGCCAAGCTCGAGGCGCTCCGGCTGGTCCACGCCGTCGAGCCCAGCCCGTGGCGGCAGGCGGCGTTCACCGCGTTCGTCCGTCGGGAGGGTGCCGGCCTGCGGGACTTCGCCCTGTGGTGCGCCCTGCGCGAGCGGCACGACCCGGACGCCGGGGAGTGGGTCAACCCCGACCTGACCGACGACGAGATCAGCCGGTACCGCGGCGAGCTGGCCGATGAGATCGACTTCTTCTGCTGGCTGCAGTTCGTCTGCGACGAGCAGCTCGCCGCCGCCCAGCGCGTCGCCGCGGACGCGGGGATGGGTGTCGGCATCCTGCACGACCTCGCCGTCGGGGTGCACCGGCAGGGGTCCGACGCGTGGACCCTGCGCGACGTGCTGGCCCCGGGGGTGACCGTGGGCGCTCCCGCCGACATGTACAGCGCCCTGGGGCAGAACTGGAACCAGCCGCCGTGGCATCCGGAGCGCCTGGCCGAGGCCGGGTACGTCCCGTTCCGCGACATGCTCCGCACGATCCTGCGGCACGCCGGTGGCATCCGGGTCGATCACATCCTCGGACTGTTCCGGCTGTGGTGGGTGCCGGACGGCACCGTGGCGGCCGACGGCACTTATGTCGGCTACGACCATGAGGCGCTGATCGGGGTGCTCGCGCTGGAGGCGCAGCGTGCCGGCGCCGTCGTCATCGGCGAGGACCTGGGCCTGTTCGAACCGTGGGTGCGTGAATACCTGGCCGACCGCGGCATCCTCGGCACGTCGATCCTCTGGTTCGAGTTCGACGAGCAGCACGACCCGCTGCCGGTCGAGCAGTACCGGCGGCTGTGCCTGGCCAGCGTCAACACCCACGACCTGCCGCCCACGGCCGGCTACCTCAGCGGCGAGCACATCCGGCTCCGGGAGCGGCTCGGCATGCTCGACGCGCCGCTGGAGGAGGAGCTGGCCGCGGACCGGCGGGAACAACGCGCGTTCCTGGCCCTGGCGGCCGAGCGCGGCCTGCTGCCCGAGCGCGCCGACGAGGAGCGCACCATCGCCGCCCTGTACGAGCTGCTCGCCGCCTCACCGGCCTGCCTGCTCGGCGTCTCCCTCGTCGACGCGGTGGGGGAGAAGCGCGTCCAGAACCAACCGGGCACCACCGACGAGTACCCCAACTGGCGGGTTCCGCTCGCCGACGCCGACGGCAACGCCGTGCTGGTGGAGGACCTGGCCGCCAGCCGTCGTGCCCGGGCCCTGTTCGCCGCCGTCGCCCACGCCCTGCGCTGACCCGTCCTCTCCTGAGGCGCGGTGTCGCCCCAATCCGCCCGGTGGCGCTGTTCCGAACACATCATGACGCCGACGTGCGCAGTGCAGTGCGCAGTCGGCGCGGAGCGTGAACCGGTGCCGAGACGTGGAGGTGGGGACATGGGCGCCCAGCGGATCCGAGGACGTCCCGCGGGGGTCGAGCGGGACTGCGCGGGGGGCGCGCGTTGCGTCGGGCGGAGTGTGGGGCCGCTCGGCGCATCGTGCCGACCCCGCAGGCGGAGGTGTGGTGGTGTTCGGTCGGCGCGCCGCCAGGTGACATGCTGGGATGATGACGACGTCGCCGGAACCTGCCCGCGGTTCCGACGCGCACCTCGAGACGCTGATGGACCGGGTCGCGAGCGGCGACCAGGACGCGTTCAGCGCCTTGTACGACGCCACCTCCGGCCACATGTTCGCCGTGATCGAGCGGGTGCTCCGGAATCGGGCCCTCAGCGAAGAGGTGCTCCAGGATGCGTACGTGCAGATCTGGCAGAATGCCGGTGCGTACGAGGCCGGCCGGGGGCGAGTCATCACGTGGTGCCTGACCCTGGCGCACCGGCGTGCCGTGGATCGGGTGCGGTCCGTCCGGGCCAGCCGGGAGCGTGAGCTCGCCCAGGGTGCGAAGGAGTACCAGGAGTCGTACGACGACGTCGAGGACACGGTGACCACCCGGCTGGAGTCCGAACGGGTCGACCGCGCGATGGAGGACCTGAACACCGGACAGGTGACCGTCATCAAGCTCGCCTACTACGGCGGGTACACGCAGCAGGAGATCGCCCGGATCACCGATCTGCCTCTGGGCACGGTCAAGACCAGGATCCGGGACGGCATGAAGAGACTACGAACGAGATTGGGGGTGAGGACATGAGCGACCACCACGACGACGAACGCGAACCGGACTTCTCCGACGTCGAGACCGAACTCGGCCTCGCCCTGCCTCCGGTTCAGCCGCGCTCGGAAGTCAAGGCGCGGGTCATGGCCGCGATCGCGGAACTGCCGCAGCGGCCCGCCGGCCCGGTTGCTGCGTCGGATGACGTCCCGGTCGCCGCGGCCGATGACGTCCCGGTCGCCGCGGCCGATGACGGCCAGGTGCCCGCGTCCGGCCGGACGGTGGTCGGCCAACGGGGCGCTTCCGCTCGGCACCGCGACGACCGCGAGCACCGCGACGACCGGCACCGCGACGACCGGCACCGCGACGACCGGCACCGCGACGACCGTGACGACCGCGAGCATCGCGACAATCCCGACGACCGCGACACCGTCGTCCAGCTCAGGCGCTGGCGGCGGACCGCGGCGTGGCTCGGCGCCGCCGCCGCCGTCCTGCTCGTCGCCGGCGTCGTGCTCGGCGGTTGGGCGGCCAACCTGAACCAGCAACGGATCGCGGCCGAGCAGCAGCTCACCACCCAGAACGCGCAGCGCGACGCGGCCCTGAGCGTGTTCACCGCGCCGGACGCCGTGATCCGCGCCGGGAAGGCCGGCAACGGGGGTTCGGTGAGCGTCGCGTCGTCGAAGTCACTGAACCGGTCTGCCGTGATCAGCCGCGACCTGCCCGCGCTGGCTCCGGACAAGACATACGAACTCTGGTACATCGCAGGTCAGCAGGCGCGGCCGGCCGGCACGTTCACGGCCTCCACCGGCGTGACCTACACCGCGCTGGAGGGCCGACTCGACGGCGCCACGCACATCGGCCTGACCGTCGAGCCGGCCGGAGGCTCGCCAGCGCCGACCACGAAGCCGATCGTGGTCCAGCCGACGACGGCCTGAACCGACTCAGGCCGGTCACACTCACACCCGGCACCGCCGACAGTCGCACCTCCTCAGTGGGACAGTTACTCCCGTTGGGGCGGTTTCCTTCCCGCCCAGATCGGTAGTTTCTGTCCCTTCTGCCGAAGCGCCCGGCATCGGAGTTCCCGGCCGAAGCCTGGTTCCGCCTACAGCGCGGCGCGGATCACTGCCGCTAAGCGCCGCACCCCCTCGGCGATCTCGTCCTCCTCGACAGCGCTGAAGGAGAGCCGCAGGTTCGGGCTGGGGCCGTCCGCTGCCGTGAAGGCGCTGCCGGGCACGAAGACGACGCCGGCTTCGATGGCCGGGCCGAGCAGGGCCTCCGCGTCCAGCTGCTCCGGCAGGGTCAACCAGACGAAGAAGCCGCCGGTGGGGGTCGTCCAGTGCACGCCCGACGGCATGGTGTCCGCCAGTGCGGCGACCATCGCCTCCGCGCGCTTCCGGTAGACCTCTCGGTAGGAATCGACCTGCGCCACCCAGTCGAACCGGTGCAGGTACTCGACGGCGAGCATCTGGTTGAACGCCGGCGGGCACAGCACCACGCACTCGTTCGCCAAGTACAGGCGTTGCTTCAGGTGTGCCGGTGCGAGCAACCAGCCCAGCCGGAGGCCCGGGGCAAAGATCTTCGAGAATGTGCCGAGGTAGACGACGTCGTCCGGGTTGTCCGCCCGCAGCGGACGGGCCGGGTCGCCGTCGAACGCGAGCATCCCGTAGGGGTTGTCCTCCACGACGAGCACGTTCGCCTCCCGGCACACGTCCACCACCCGCTGCCGCCGCTGCGGGGCCAGCACGGCGCCGGACGGGTTGGCGAACGACGGGATCGTGTAGAGGAACTTGACCCGCTTCCCCTCCGCTCGCACGGCGGTGATGGCCCGCTCCAGCTCGTCGGGCAGCAGACCCTGCTCATCGGACGGGACCGGGCGGACGTCCACCTCGTACGCCTCGAACGTGTTCAGGGCGCCGACGTAGGTCGGATCCTCGGTCAGCACGACGTCACCGGGGTCGCAGAAGATGCGCGTGCAGGCGTCGAGGGCGGACTGGGCGCCGGCGGTCACGATGACGTTCTCCGGCACGGCGTCCGTGATCGACTCCTCGGCCATCACGCCGCAGATCGCCCGGCGCAGCTCCTCGGTGCCCTGGCCGCTGCCGTACTGCAGGGCGACGGGTCCCTGGTGGGCGATCAGCTCACGGGCGATGTCCCCGAGCTCTGCCATGGGCAGGGTCTGCACGAACGGGTTGCCTCCGGCGAGCGAGATCAGTCCCGGCCGCATCGAGATGTCGAAGACGTTGCGCACCGCCGACTGCTTGATGTGCAGCGCACGCTCCGAGAGCAGTGCCTCGTGCCGGTGGGCATCGGCGAGTCGGGTGCGGGCGTCGGGAAGCGGGGAGTTCATGCCGCCCAGCCTAACGACGGGTTGCGTGGCATCGCGGACGCTGATGACCGCCGCCCTATCGATTGTCGACGATCAGACAGTATGCCAGAATGGACCATGCCCACGGTGCAGCGCTTCATCCCCGACGGCCCGAGCCCGGATCGGGTGATCGGGGTCGTCAACCCCTACGACATGGCGTTGGACCGGGAACTGTGGCGCTGGATGCCGGACGACGTGTCCCTCGTGGTCGCGCGGACGCCCCATCATCCGCTAGCGGTGGACGAGTTGATGGCCAGTGCTCTCGGTGACGATGCCGAGATTCGGGCCACCGCGCGTTCCTTGGCCGCCGTCGAACCCGAGGCCGTCGTCTTCGCCTGCACCTCGGGCAGTTTCGTCAACGGCGTCGCCGGGGCTCGGCGGATCGCGCAGGCCATCACCGAAGAGACGTCCGCCCCCGCGGTGACCACGTCGGAGGCTCTGCTCGAGGCGCTCGACGTGCTCGGCGTCCAACGCCTGGCCATCGCCACGCCGTACGTCGCCCGACTGACCGCCCTGCTCGAGGACTTCCTCCAGGTCGACGACCGTACCGTGGTCCGCACGGCCGGCCTCGGTCTCGACCGGTTGATCTGGCACGTGCCCTACTCGGTGACGGCCGATCTCGTGCGCGACGCCGACCATCCCGACGCCGAGGCCGTGTTCGTCTCCTGCACCAACCTGCCGACCTTCGCCATCATCACCGCGCTGGAGGACGAACTCGGCAAACCGGTGCTCACCGCCAACCAGGTGACCGCGTGGGCCGGGCTGCGCCGACTGGGACTGCGGCTGGCGGCACCGGACCAGCGCCTCGGCGCCGTCTGACCGACCCCGAGCCCGGTCGCCAGCACGTCAGGCGGCAGCGAAGAGGGCGCCGAGCCCGTCGGCCCGCGCCGGATGGCCGGCGAGCACGAGCCCCTGCCAGGCGGTGACCTGGTTCGCGGTCAGGACCGGCAGGCCGAGGGCGGCCTCGAGCTCGGGCAACACGGCGATGGTGTGCAGGGCGGTGTCGGGGATCAGCACGCACTGCGCGCCGGTGAGATCGGCGGTACGCGCCGTGTCCAACACCCACGCGGCATCGAGCCGTCCGGCGTCCTCCCCGCTGGGCACGTCGTAGGTGGACAGGGAGGTGACGGTGATCCCGTCCTGCTCGAGCAGCCCGGAGAAGTGGGCGGCAACCGCGGCGGGATACGTTGCGGCCACCGCGACGCGCTGAAGGCCGAGCCGGTGCACCGCCGCCACGAAGGCGAGGGACGTCGACGAGGACGGGACGCCCGCCGCCTGCTCGACCCAACTCGCCTGCTCCCGGGCGCCCTCGCTCCCGTACACGAAGCTCCCGGAGGTGCACGCCCACATCACCGCGTCGGGGGAGACGGCGCGGGCTTGCTCAGCGGCCGGCTCCAGCTGGTCCCGGGCGCCGAGATCGAGCAGGGCCTGAACGTCGTGGTCGGTGGCCCCCTCCCAGGTGTGGACGACGGGAAAGGCGCTGTCGGGGATGACGGATTCGAGGGCGGCGAACTCGTCCTCCGCGCTGTGGCCGGGGTAGAGGATGGCGATCGTGTGCATGGCGCGGGCACTCCTTCTCGACGGTTGCATCCCTCGATGGAAAGCTTACAGTTGGATTGTAGACAATCGTTCGAGAATGCTCGGAACGATCCGATGACGAGCGGAGACGCGCATGAGCCGATACATCACGATCACCCTTCAGCAGCGCGGCGTCTCGGCGCGGGCCCGACTGCTCGACGCGGAGGCGCCACGCACCGCCGAAGCGGTGTGGCAGGCCCTGCCGACCGCGGGCCAGGTGTTCCACGGCAAGTTCGCTCGGAACGAGATCTACACGTTGGTGCCGGCGTTCGCCGAGCAGGAACCGGGACCGGAGAACCAGACGGTGACGCCGATTCCCGGGGACCTCTGCTACTTCAGCTTCGAGGGCGTCCTCGACAATCCCGCCTACGGGTACGACGCCTCCGCGGGCACCGCGGAGAACCGGCTGCTCATCGATCTGGCCGTCTTCTACGGGCGGAACAACCTGCTCCTCAACGGCGATGTCGGCTGGGTGCCCGGCAACGTGTTCGCGACCATCGAGCAGGGGCTGGACGAGCTGGCCGCCGCCTGTCAGGACGTCTGGATGGGCGGCGCGCGAGGCGAGACGCTGGCCTTCGCCCGAGCGGCCGACGCCTGAGCATCGCCCCGGGGTCCCGCGCCGGGGTCCGGGGCCGGTGCGGATCAGCTGCTGCGTACGTAGCCGACCTGTTTGTCGACGACGTTGCGCAGGCCGGTGCCGGCGCACCACCGGAGGAGATTGTCCTCGAACTGCTGGGCGAGCGTGTCCCGCCACCCGACGACGTCCCCGCTCATGTGGGCCGAGACCTGCACGTTCTCGAGGCGCCAGAAGGGGTGGTCCGCCGGCAGCGGCTCCTCGGTGAAGACGTCCAGGGAGGCGGCGGCGATCGTACCGGTCCGCAGGGCCGTCACCAGGGCCGGTTCGTCCAGCAGGGCGCCACGCCCGACGTTGACCAGGTGGGCCGTCGGCTTCATCCGGGCCAACACCCGGGCGTCCACGAGCCCGCGGGTGGCCGCCGTCAGCGGCGCGATCAGCACCACGTGGTCGGCCCATCCGACGTGGTCGGCCAGTTCGGCGCTGGGCACCACGAGGCCGAGGTCGGGGTCGTCGTCGCGGCCGGTGCGGCCGGCGCCGCGGACCTCGATGCCGACCGCGCGCAGCAGTCGGGCGGTGGCTCGTCCGATTCCACCGGTCCCCACCACGAGGGCCCGTCGGCCCGCGCTGCGCTGCACCTCACGATGCCGCCAGACGGCTCGGTCCTGCAGCCGCCGGCTCTGGTGCAGCTGCTTGTCGTGAGCCAGGACCGAGGCCAGCACGAACTCGGCGATCGGCCCGTCGAACGCCCCCTGCGCGTTGGTCACCGTCACGCCCGAGTCCCGCAACCCGTCGAACAACAGCGAGTCGACGCCGGCCGCGGCCACGTGCACCCATTCCAGGGCGTCCGCGTGCACCCACGCGTCCCGCAGCGCGGTGGAGAAGAAGTCCCACACGAACAGGACGGAGGCGCCCGGCAGAGCGGCGGGAAGACCGGCGGCGTCGGTGAACACGAGCTCGGCGTGGCGTTCCAGCGCCGCGGTGTTGGTGGGCGGTGCCGTGCCCGGCGCGGTCAGGACGACCACCGTCGGCCGCCGGGCCGCGGAACCGTCGGGCGTGGTGGGGAACGGCGCGAACTCACTCACGTCATCACTGTACGCTTATTGTTGACAATCGGGCGATTCGACCGCAAGGATGACCGCATGACATCTCTGAGCCCCGTACTGAAGCAGGCGACCCCGGTGGTGGTGGACCACGCGCTCGGCAGCTGGATCCACGGCACCGACGGCCGGGCCTACCTCGACTTCACCACTGGCATCGGCGTCACCAGCACCGGCCACTGCCACCCCCGGGTCGTGGCGGCCGCTCGGGAGCAGATCGGAAAGGTCATCCACGCGCAGTTCACCACCGTCATGCACCCGCCCCTGCTGGAGTTGACGGAGAAACTCGGGGACGTGCTCCCCGCCGGACTCGACTCCGTCTTCTACGCCAACTCCGGCTCGGAGGCCGTCGAGGCCGCCATCCGCCTCGCCCGGATGGCCACGGCACGGCCCAACATCGTCGTCTTCCAGGGCGGTTTCCACGGCCGTACCGTGGCGGCCGCCTCCCTGACCACCGCCGGGACGAAGTTCTCCGCCGGCTTCGCACCGCTGATGGCCGGGGTGCACATGTCGGCGTTCCCCTACGCCTACCGGTACGGCTGGGACGAGGAGACGGCCGTCGCCTTCGCCCTGCAGGAACTCGACTACCTGCTCGAGACCCGCACGGCTCCCGCCGACACCGCGGCCTTCTTGATCGAGCCCGCGCTGGGCGACGGTGGCTACCTGCCCACGCCGCCGGCCTTCATGGAGGGGCTCCGCCAGCGGGCCGACCGGCACGGGATCGCGCTGATCTTCGACGAGGTGCAGGCCGGGGTGGGCCGCACCGGACGCTTCTGGGGCCACCAGCACTCCTCGGCCACGCCCGACATCCTCATCACCGCCAAGGGCATCGCCTCCGGGTTCCCGATCTCCGCGATCGCGGCGCCGACCGCAATGATGGCGAAGGCCTGGCCGGGGTCGCAGGGTGGCACCTATGGGGGCAACGCGGTCTCCGCCGCGGCCGCCGTCGCCACCCTCGACGTGATCGAGGAGGAGGACCTGGTGGAGAACTCCCGGGTCCGCGGCGATCAGCTCCAGGCGGGACTGAAAGAGATCCAGGCCCGCTTCCCGGCGATCGGCGACGTCCGCGGGCTCGGCCTGATGCAGGGCATCGAGTTCACCGCGGCCGACGGAACCCCGGACGCCGCGACTGCGACCGCCGTGCAGCAGGGCACGACCAGCCAGGGTCTGCTCACCCTGACCTGCGGTCCCGCGGGCAACGTGGTGCGGCTGATCCCCGCGCTCGTCGTCACCCAGGAGGAGATCGCCACGGGACTGGAGCGATTCGAGGCCGCGGTGGCCGCCGTCAGCGGTGCCGTCCCCGCGGGCACCACGGGCGCCTGAGCGCACCCGTGAGCCACGTCCAGACGCCACCCGGCAGGGCGGCCACCGAACGTGTCGACGGCGCACTGCTGGGCCGACTCCGCGAGTTGGGGGTCGACGCCGACGCGTCGTCCCGCCGGCTGGCCGAGTACGCCTATGACGCGTCCAACTATCGGGTGTCACCGGTGGCCGTCGTCTTCCCGCGCAACGTGGACGAGGTGGTGGCCACGGTGCGGGCGTGCCGGGAAACCGGCACGCCGCTGACCGCGCGCGGCGGGGGCACCTCCATGGCCGGCAACGCGATCGGCCCCGGCGTGGTACTGGACTTCTCCCGGCATCTGAACCGGATCCGCGGAGTCGACGAGGCCGCCGGCACGGTGGACGTCGACCCCGGCGTCGTGCTGGCGGACCTCACTCGGCGGGTGGAGGAGGTGACGGACGGCCGGGCGACGTTCGCCCCCGACCCCTCGTCGAAGACGCGCGCCACGGTGGGCGGGTCGATCGGCAACGACGCGTGCGGCAACCACTCTGTACGCTACGGGCGGACCTCGGACCACGTGCAGGAGATCGATGTCGTCACCGTGGACGGGGCGCGCCTCACCGCGCACCGCACCGGGCTGCGGGCGACCGACCCGGACGACCGTGTCTCCATCGCCCGCGCCGCGGAGCTGACCACATCGCTGCGCCGGCTCGCCCAGGACAATCTGGCCACCTTCCGCCTCGAGCTCGGTCGGATCCAGCGGCAGGTCTCCGGCTATCACCTGGAGCATCTGCTGCCGGAGCGGGAGTTCGACGTGGCACGCGCCCTGGTGGGTTCGGAGGGCACGTGCGCCGTCGTCGTGGGCGCGCGGATGACGCTCGTGCCCAAGCCGGCCACCGCCCTGCTGGTCTGCCTCGGCTACGACGACATCGTCGACGCCGCCCGGGATGTCACCACCATCCTCGAGTTCTCCCCGGCGGCCGTGGAGGGCACCGACGAGGCGATCGTCGAGACGATGCGGTTCCGGCGTGGGCCGGACTCGGTGCTGGGGCTGCCCGCCGGGCACGCGTGGCTGTTCGTCGACCTGGACGGGGACGACGCTGCCGCGGTCGCCGCGGAGGCGGACCGGCTGCTCGTCCGGCTGGCCACCGACGGTCGGCTGGTGGAGGGCCGCGCGGTGCCGGACCTCGGACACCGGGCCTCCCTGTGGCGCGTGCGGGAGGACGGCGCCGGGCTCTCCTCCCGGCTCGCGGGCGGTGGCGAGTCCTGGCCGGGCTGGGAGGACTCGGCGGTCAGCCCCAACCGACTTGCCGACTACCTCGGGGACCTGCGCCTGCTGCTGGCCGAGCACGGCCTGACCGGCGTGATGTACGGGCACTTCGGTGCCGGCTGCCTGCACATCCGGATCACCTACGACCTGCGTACCGAGCAGGGCCGCACCGTGTTCCGCGCGTTCACCCGGGCCGCGGCCCGCCTGGTGGTCCGCCACGGCGGCTCCCTGTCCGGCGAACACGGCGACGGGCGCGCCCGGTCCGAACTGCTCCCGCTGATGTACTCCGCCGATCTGCTCGCCGCCTTCCAGCACTACCGCCGGCTATGGGACCCGGTCGGCATCCTCAACCTGGGATCGATGACCGAGCCCGACGCGTTCGACGCGCACCTGGCGCTCGAGGGCGTCCCGGCGCGCGATTGGCGCACGAGCTTCGACCTGCGGGCGGTCGGTGCCGGAAGCGAGCCGACGGAAGCGACCGCCTCCGCGCCCGACCCGTGGGTGCACGCCGTCCAGGGGTGCATCGGTGTCGGCCGGTGCCGCGCCGACACCGGCGGCGTGATGTGCCCGAGCTACCGAGCGACCCGCGACGAGAAGGACTCCACCCGCGGCCGAGCCCGCGTGCTCCAGGACATGGTCCGCGGAGCTCGCACGACGGGTGACGGGTGGCGCTCCCCGGAGGTCCGCGAGGCGCTGGACCTGTGCCTGTCCTGCAAGGCATGCGCCACCGACTGTCCGGCCGGCGTCGACATGGCCACGTACAAGGCCGAGTTCTTCGACCACTACTACCGGCGCCGGCTCCGCCCGGCCTCGCACTTCTCCCTCGGCTGGTTGCCCCGTTGGCTGGTGCTCACCGGCCGGGTCGCCCCGCTCGTCAACGCGGTGCTGGCCACGCCGCTGGGGAAGCTGGCCGCCGTCGCCGGCGGGTTGACCACAAAACGCCGCCTGCCCCGGTTCGCCCCCGCGGACGCGTGGTGCCGGGAGGTGGCGGCGGCCGGGGTGTCGCCCGCGGGCGCGCACGGTGACCGGGACGCCGGCGCGGTCCTGTTCATCGACACCTTCACCCGCGGCTTCCGCCCGGAGGTGGCCGGTGCGGCCGCCCGCGTGCTCGCCGGAGCGGGCGAGCCCGTAACCTGCGCCGCCGACGCCTGCTGCGGGCTGACCTGGATCTCCACCGGGCAGCTGGACACCGCACGGAAGCGCCTGGCGAAGGCGGCCGCTGCTCTCGACGACGGCACGAACCGGCCGATCGTCGTCGTCGAGCCCAGTTGCGCGGCGGCCCTGCACACGGATCTGCCCGAGCTCGTGCCCACCGAACAGGCCCGTCGCGTTGCCGCCCGGGTCCGCAGCTTCGCCACCCACGTGGCCGAGCGCGCGGCGACCGGTTGGACCCCGGCACCGGGTCGACCCGTACCCGAGCGGGTGGTGCTGCAGACCCACTGCCACGAGTACTCGGCGTTCGGGGCCGGCCCGCAGCGCGCCGCCCTGACCGCCGCGGGCGTGCAGCAGATCCACGATGCCACTGGGTGCTGCGGAGTGGCCGGCAACTTCGGATTCGAGGCACAGCACCACGAGATCAGCATGCAGGTCGCGGAGAATGCTCTCGCTCCCGCCCTCCGGGAGTCCGGTCCCGGCGCGGTAGTGCTCACCGACGGCTTCTCCTGCGCCCGGCAGATCGAGCAGCTCGATTCCACGCGGTCCGGGCGGCACCTGGCGCAGATTCTCGATCCCGGTGCACCGGTGCACGCCGGTGCGGCCACCCCGATCAGCGATGACCCCACGAACGGAAACGAGGACACCCCATGACCGCTCCCACCGGCACCGCCCGCACGTCCGACCGCGCCCGCCAGGTGATCGATGGCGTCCACACCGGTGTCTTCATCGACGGCCAGTGGAGCGAGGCCGCCTCCGGCGCTCGCTTCGACGTGGTCAACCCCGCCACCGAAGAGGTCATCGCCACCGTCGCCGACGGCGGACCCGAGGACGCCAGGCGCGCCATCGAGACCGCCGGCCGCGTCCAGGCGCAGTGGGCCCGCACCGCGCCCCGGGAACGCAGCGAGATCCTGCGCCGCGCCTACGACGCGATCATGGAACGGCAGAACGACCTGGCCCTGATCATGACCACCGAGATGGGCAAGCCCCTCGCGGAGGCGAAGGGCGAGGTGGCCTACGCCGCGGAGTTCTTCCGGTGGTTCTCCGAGGAAGCCGTGCGGATCGGCGGCGACCAGACCAGCACCGGTGACGGGAAGACCCGCGTGCTTGTGTCCCGCGAACCGGTCGGGCCCTGCGTCCTGGTCACCCCGTGGAACTTCCCGCTGGCCATGGGCACCCGCAAGATCGGTCCCGCCCTCGCCGCCGGCTGCACCATCGTCTTCAAACCCTCCAACCTCACCCCGCTGTCCTCCCTCGCCCTGGTCGACATCCTGGTCGAGGCGGGGCTGCCGGACGGGGTGCTCAACGTCGTGACCACCACGGACCCCTCCGCCGTGGTCAGCCCCTGGATGTCCAGCGGCATCGCCCGCAAGATCAGCTTCACCGGCTCCACCGCCGTCGGCGTGCGTCTGCTCGAGCAGGCCGCCGAGCATGTGATGCGGTCCTCGATGGAGCTCGGCGGCAACGCTCCCTTCATCGTCTTCGAGGACGCCGACCTGGACCGGGCCGTCGACGGGGCGGTCGCGGCCAAGATGCGCAACATGGGGGAAGCCTGCACCGCCGCGAACCGGCTGTTCGTGCACCGGTCCATCGCCGACGACTTCGCCCAGCGGCTGGCGGCACGGCTGGGTGACCTGGCCGTGGGCGACGGGGCCGAGGACGGCACGGACGTGGGGCCGCTGGTCGAACCCAAGGCGCTGACCAAGGTTCAGGAACTCGTCGATGACGCCGTCTCCCGTGGTGCCACCGTCGTCTGCGGGGGATCGCGCCCGGACCGACCGGGGTACTTCTACAGGCCGACCGTGCTCTCCGGCGTCGACCCTGGGTCGGAGTTGATGGACCAGGAGATCTTCGGCCCCGTCGCCCCGGTGATCCCCTTCGACACGGAGGAGGACGTTCTCCGGATGGCCAACGACACGCCGTGGGGGCTGGTCGGCTACCTCTTCACGCAGGACGTGGACCGTAGCTTTCGCGTCGGGGAGCGCCTGGAAGTGGGGATGGTCGGCCTGAACACGGGCATCGTCTCCAACCCCGCCGCCCCGTTCGGCGGAGTCAAGGCGTCGGGCATCGGCCGGGAGGGCGGCCGCGTGGGCATCGACGAGTTCCTCGAGTACAAGTACCTGGCGGTGCCGCGGGTCTGACGCGCGGGTTCGTGCCCAGCTGCGGCAGCCGACGGTACGCCGTCGGCGCCCAGCCGCGGCCGGTCTACGCCTGGGCGGCCGAGCCGGCGAGGCGGTCGAGCGCGTCCTCCATGTGGGCCTTCAGCAGGCGGTCCGCGCGTTCGAGGTCCGCGTCGCTTATGGCCTCGGCGATGGCCCGGTGTTCCTCCGTGCGCACGGAATGGGAGCTGTAGCGGTCCTCCAGGGCCGTGATGCACATCCGCGTCTCCACCATCAGGGTGGCGTGCATACGCACGAGCCGGGGGCTGCCCGCGAGGGAGACCAGCAGGGCGTGGAAATCGATGTCCGCCTCGGTCAGGGCGTTCGCGTCGTCGCGGTCCGCCGCCGCGGCCATGCGCTGCACCACCGCGAGCAGCTGCGGCGCGGCTGCGGCCGGGTCCAGCTGGACCAGGCGGGTCGCGGCGGCCCGCTCCACAGCGGTCCGCGCGAGATACATGTCTCGCATGTCGTCGTCGGTGACCTCCGCGACGAAGACACCACGATTGCGGATGCTCACGAGCAGGGCTTCCTGCGTCAGCCGCTGCATCGCTTCCCGCAGCGGCCCTCGGCTCACGCCGAGGCTCCGGCTCAGCTCCGTCTCGTTCAGCTGTTGTCCCGGGGCCAGTTCCCCCCGGCCGATCGCCCGGCGCAACTGGCGGGCGATCAGTGCGGGCGTCGTCTCCTGGACGACGGGTTCCAGCAGCTTGGTCTGCGGATGGGATGGCACGGTTCCTCCAGCGGCGAGCCCATGACGGTGCGGTCATGCGATTGTTCACGATCATACCGGCGCGTCGGACCGGAGAATCGACCGCATCGCCGTACCCGCGAGCACCAGCGCCCGTTGTCTCGGGCGGGCATACGTCCTAGGCTGAATGTCGACAATCCTACAAGCGACGTCGCAGGGCGACCTCGCAGGCTGAGCGAGGAGAGCGATGTCGAGCGACCTGGTGGATCTGACGGCCGTGGAGCTGATCGAGGGTTATCGCCGGGGTGACTTCTCGCCGGTGGACGCTACCCGCGCCGCCCTGCAGGCGATCGAGGACCGGGACGGCCCGGTCAATGCCTTCGTCCGCGTCGAGGCCGATGCGGCGTTGACCGCCGCCCGGGCAGCCGAGACCCGGTGGTGCGCCGGGTCCCCCCTCGGGCCCGGCGACGGCATCCCCACCTCCGTCAAGGACATCTTCTACACCCGCGGCTGGCCGACCCTGCGCGGGACGCGCCTCATCGAGGAGAACCAGCCCTGGAACGAGGACGCGCCGTGCGTGGCCCGGCTTCGCGAGACCGGGGCCGTGCTCCTGGGCAAGACCACGACGCCGGAGTTCGCCTGGAAGGGCGTGACCGACTCACTGCGCCACGGCTCGACCGGCAACCCGTACGACCCCCGTCTGACCTCGGGCGGTTCCAGCGGCGGAAGCGCTACCGCCGTGGCGCTCGGCATGGGCCCGTGGTCGGTGGGCACTGACGGCGGCGGCTCGGTCCGGATCCCGGCCGCGTTCACCGGCACGGTGGCGATCAAACCGACCTTCGGGTTCGTCCCCATGTACCCGGCCAGCCCGTTCGGCACCCTGGCCCACGCCGGGCCGATGACCCGTACCGTGGCCGACGCGGCACTGCTGCTCGACGTCATCACGGGATTCGACTCCCGCGACTGGTCAGCTCTGCCCACGCCTCGCGAGTCCTTCCAGGACGGGCTCGACGACGGTGTCGCCGGCCTCCGGGTGGCCTATTCCCCGACCCTCGGCTTCGGCCACAACGACCCCGAGGTGGACGCGCTGGTCCGCGCCGCCGCAGCGACGCTCGAGGAGCTCGGCGCCGTCGTCGACGAGGTGGACCCAGGGTTCTCCGACCCGGTCGAGGCCTTCCACGTCCTGTGGTTCGCCGGCGCCGCCAAGGTCCTGGACAGCTACGCACCCGACGCCATCGAACGGGTGGACCCCGGTCTGCGCCGGTCGATCGAGAGTCTGGGCCCGATCAGCGCGTCCGACTTCCTCGATGCGACGGCGGTCCGGATGGACCTGGGCGTCACCATGGGTCGCTTCCATCAGACGTACGACGTGCTGGTCACCCCCACGCTGCCCATTCCTGCCTTCCAGCGTGGCGACGACGTCCCGGAGGGGTGGGGATCCCCCGACTGGACCAGCTGGACCCCCTACACCTACCCCTTCAACATGACGCAGCAGCCCGCGGTGAGCGTTCCGTGCGGCTTCACCGCTGCCGGACTACCGGCCGCTCTCCAGGTGGTCGGCCCCCGGCACGCGGACCGCACCGTGCTGCGGGCGGCCCGCGCGTACGAGCGGGCGGCGGCCTGGGGGACCGAGCGCCCGGCCCGGACCGACTCGGTTCCATCGCATGGCGGTTCCCTGGGACAAATCAAATCGTCAGATCGTTGACGATAGACGAACGACCCTCTACGTTGTAGTGCAGGTTGCGCGCCGCCGACCGGGCACCGCGCCCTTGTCCAGGGAGGACTCATGAATTCCGCGAACGACCCCGGCCCCCCGGCGGCCCACGCCCATCCCGACCAGGATCGAGCAACCACCCTCCCGGTGCCGGATGCGAGCACCGTGCGGCGTGCTGTGGCGGCCTCGGCCATCGGCAACGCGACGGAGTGGTTCGACTACGGCGTGTACGGCGTCTCCGTCGCCTACATCACGTACAACTTCTTTCCGGGAGAGGGCGGAACGCTGCTCGCCCTGAGCACCTTCGCGCTCTCCTTCCTGGTCCGGCCGCTCGGTGGACTGTTCTGGGGACCGCTCGGTGACCGTTTGGGGCGCAAACGGGTGCTTGCTCTGACGATCATTCTGATGGCGGCCGCGACATTCTGTCTCGGTCTCATTCCCAACGTCCAGACCATCGGGGTGGCGGCACCGATCCTGCTCGTGCTGCTACGTATGGTGCAGGGCTTCTCGACGGGCGGCGAGTACGGCGGTGCCGCGACGTTCATGGCCGAGTACGCGCCGGACAAGAAGCGCGGGTTCCTGGGCAGTTTCCTCGAGTTCGGCACACTCGCCGGGTTCGCCCTGGGCTCGCTGATCGTGCTGCTCGCCGGACTGGCGATCGGTGAAGCCGGCATGATGGAGTGGGGCTGGCGCATTCCATTCCTGTTGGCCGGGCCGCTCGGACTGATCGGACTGTACCTGCGGACCAGACTGGCGGATTCGCCGGTGTTCCGGGAGCTGGAGGAGATCGGTCACGCCGAGTCGTCGGCCGGCACGGCTTTGAAGGATCTGTTCCGGCTGTACTGGCGTCCCATGCTCACAATGGCCGGCTTGGTGATCGCCCTGAACGTGGTCAATTACACGTTGCTGAGCTACATGCCCACCTATCTCGAAGGCCAGACCGGCATGGACGCGCAGACCGTACTGACCATCATGTTCTTGGCGCAGTTCGCCATGATGCTCGTGATCCCCTTCGCGGGAGCACTCTCCGACCGGCTCGGCCGCAAGCCGATGTGGTATCTCTCGCTGATCGGTCTCATCGTCTTGGCCGTGCCGATGTACCTGCTGATGGCCAATGGCTTCTGGTGGGCGCTGCTCGGTTTCGCGGTGCTGGGTCTGCTGTACATCCCGCAGCTGGCCACCATCTCCGCGACCTTCCCCGCCATGTTCCCGACCCAGGTCCGCTTCGCCGGATTCGCCATCACCTATAACGTCGCGACGGCACTCTTCGGTGGCACCGCTCCCCTGGCCAACCAGGCGCTGATCGACGCCACCGCCAACCCGTTGATCCCGGCGTTCTACATGATGGGTGCCTGCGTGATCGGTCTGATCGCCGTGTCGACGATGCGTGAGACGGTCGGCGCGTCGCTGCGGGGCACCGCGATCCCGGAGACCGGCAAGATGCCGGTGATCAGCCGCTAGCTGAGTGGGAGCAGCGCGACGAAGGGCCGGCGAGAGCGAGTCACTTCTCGCCGGCCCTTCGCGCAGCCACGTCCCGAGAATTGGTGGTGTGGGCGTCAGACGGCGAGCAGACGCAAGGCGCTCAGGGCGTAGGCGCGCGCCGCAAGCATCAACTCGTCGATGCCGACGGACTCGTCGACCTGGTGTGCCTGGTCGTTGAGCCCACCCGGGCCCATCACGACCGTCGGGACGGCGTGATCGCGAGCGATGAAGCCGCCGTCGCATGCGGCGGTCCAGCCGCCGATGGAGGCGGGACCGTCGACGGCGTCGACGGCGTCGTGCACGGCGGCGGCGAGCGGGTGGGCCGGGTCCGTGCGGAAGCCGGGCATCGCCATGGTGACCTCGACCATCAGGTGAATGCCGTCTCCCGTGATGCCGGCCACCTCGGCGGCCTCGACCAGGTCGGCGGCGATCCGCTGCGGATCCTCGTCGGGCATCAGTCGCCGGTCGAGCCAGAGCCGACACGACGGGGCGACCACGGAGGTGCCGCGGCCGCCCTCGATCCGCCCGACATTCCACGTGCCGGCGCCGAGCAGGGGGTCCAGGTCGTGCTGCATCCGGTCGTGGTCGCCGCGGACCAGATCGAGCAGGCGCGCAGCCGCGTCGATCGCGTTGCGGCCGTCGGCCGGGCGGCCGGAATGGGCGGCCACCCCGCTGATCTCGACCTCGAGGTAGGCATCGCCGCGGCAGCCCACGACCGTCTGCAGGTCGGTGGGCTCGGCGACGATACAGCCCCGAAAGGGACGGCCGAGCCCGCGGGTGGTCAGGGCCCGGATGCCCAGGCCGAGGTCCTCCTCATCAACGGTGCAGGCGAGTCGGACGGGACCGGCCAGCGGCGCGTCGGCGCGCCGCAACGCCGCCATGGCCACCAGCACTGCGGCCAGGCCGCCCTTCATGTCGGTGGATCCCCGTCCGTACAGGCGGCCGTCCTCGACCGTCGATCGGAACGGTTCCCGGGTCCATCCGGGCCCGGCGGGTACGACGTCGGAGTGGCCGAGGAACAGCAGGCCGGGTCCGTGACCGATGGCGCCACCCGGCTCGAGGTCGACGTCCACGTTCGGACGGCCGGGCGCGACGTGCTCCAGACGTGCGGTCAGGCCCCGCTTCCGGGCGGCGGCGGCCAGCACCTCGGCGGTGTTCTGCTCGCTGCCGCCCGGGTTCTCACCGCCGGCGTCCACCAGGGCACGGGTCAGGGCCACGAGATCGTCCCGGTCCAGGAACTCGAGCACCGCCAGCTCGGCGGCTGTCGGAGGCGCGACCGCCCCGCTCAGCGGTCGACCTCCACGCGAGCGCGGTCCAGGGCGCGGGCCAGACGCTCGACGCCGACCTCCGTGCGCTCCGGGGACGTCGAGGCGAAACAGAGGCGGAAGGCGTCCTGGAACCGACCGGACGGGGAGAGGGCGGGCCCCGGGATGAAGGCCACACCCTCGGCGAGGGCGATCTCGAACAGTCGCGGCGTCGGGACCCGCGCGTCCTCACCCTGGAGGGTGACCCACAGGAAGAAGCCGCCGTCGGGGTCGGTCGTCGTCACGCGACCACCCAGGTGCCGGGCGATCGCGGCGTCCATCGCCTCCTTGCGCGTCCGGTACTCCTGCCGCAGGCCGGCCAGGTGCTGGTCGTAACCGCCCTGGCTGACGAAGCGCTCCACGAGATGCTGGTTCGGCACGTTGGTGCACGTGTCCATGGCCTGCTTCGCCGCGATCAGCAGCGGGCGCAGCCGGGCGTCCGCGTCGACCCAGCCGACGCGCAGTCCGGGGGCGAGCTCCTTGGAGAAGGTGCGCACCGAGAACACCAGCGGGTCGTCCGGACTGATCTCGCGGAAGCCGCGGACGTGCTCACCGGCGAAGCGCAACGCGCCGTACGGGTCGTCGTCGATGATCATGGCGCCCCAGCGGTGCGCCAGTTCCAGCAAGCGCGTACGGCGGCGCAGGCTCAGGGTGGTCCCCGAGGGGTTCTGGAAGTTCGGGATCGTGTAGATCACCTTCGGGGTCCGGCCGGTTTCCCCGACCAGCGTCTCGAGCGCGTCGACGTTCATGCCGTCCTCGTCGACCGGCACCTCGAGCAGGTCAGCGCCGTAGCTCAGCGCGGTGGCGGAGCCGTTCGTGTAGGTGGGGGACTCGACCACCACGAGATCACCCGGGTCGACGAAGAGCTTGAACGCCAGGTCCAGGCCCTGCATCCCGCCCGACGTGACGACCAGGCGCTCCGCCCGCGTGGGCTCGGGCGTGGTGGACCGGTGCGCGACGATCGCGTCGATCAGCGCCGGTTCGCCTTCGGTCGCTCCGTAGGTGAAGGAGGAGGCGTCGAGCACCTCGGCGGCGATGCGGCGAAGCTGAGCAGTCGGGATCGCCTCCGCCGCGGGGGCGCCCATCGCGAACCGGACGATGTCGTGCTGCTGCGCTGCGAGCAGGGACGTGGAGGAGTCGATGACGGATCCCACGAGCCCGTCGGCCCGGCCGGCGAGCGGTAGGCGCCCGTCGGCCGGATCGCCGGCGATTCCCCTGGTGGGTTTACGGGCGAGGCTCTCGAGGGTGGTCAGCGGACTGGTGGTCGTGGTCATGAATCGCTCACTTCCGGATGAGGGCGCGCGGGAACGACGTGAACGCCTCGGCCCCGTTCGCGCCGATGCGGATGGTCTCGGACAGCTCGTAGCCGTACCCCGTCATCCACATGCCGCAGATGACGTGGAAGGTCATGTTCTCCGCCAGCACGGTCTCGTCCTCGGATCGGATGCTGATGGTTCGCTCGCCCCAGTCCGGTGGGTAGCCGATGCCGACCGAGTAGCCGAGCCGGCTGTGCTTCTCCAGCCCGTACTCCGCGAGCCGCCAGTTCCAGGCGCGGGAGAGGTCGCGGACCAGCACGCCCGGCGCGGCGGTGTCGAGCACCGCCCGCAGACCCGCCGCCACCGCCTCCTCCAGCCGCAGCAGGTCATCGGACGGGGTGCCGAGCACGACGGTGCGGGCGAGTGGGACGTGATAGCGACGGTGCACGCCGGTCAGCTCGACGACGACGGCGTCACCCTCGCGCAGCACGCGGTCGGACCAGGTCAGGTGAGGGGTGTCGGCCGAAGCACCGGTCGGAAGCATGGGCACGATGGCGGGGAAGTCGCCCCACGCGCCGTCGACGCCTTCCACCTGGGCGGCGGCGATCCGTGCCGCCACCCGGTACTGCGGCACGCCGGGTTCGATGGCATCGATCGCCGCCTGCATGGCCGCGGTGGTGACGCGGGCGGCCGTGCGCAGGTACCGGATCTCGGCATCGGACTTGACCGCCCGGACCCAGTTGACCAGTTCGAAGCAGTCGACCAGCGTCCATTCCGGCAGGGCGTTGACCAGGGACCGGTAGCCCTTCGGCGAGAAGAAGTGCGCGTCCATCTCCAGGCCCACGCACGGCCCGGCGGAGGCGATCAGGCCGCGGCGGCGCAGGGCGAACGCGACCCAGTCGAACGGGTGCAGGTGCGGCCGGTGTACGTATCGTTCGGGATAGCCGATGATCTGTGCGGGCGGCAGCCAGGCGGTGCGAAAGGCCCCGTTCGCGTCCATCTCGCGCAGGAACAGCAGCAGGTCGCCCTCGGCGGGGACGAACAGCATCTGAGGCGTGTAGAAGGACCAGGCGTCGTAGCCGGTCAGGTAGAAGAGGTTGGCGGGGTCCGTCACGATCAGGGCACCGAGACCCTGGAACGCCATTCGCCGGCGAACCGCGGCCAGACGGCGGTCGTACTCGTCGCGGGAGAACAATGCCGGTCGGACGTCCTGATCCGGGGTGGACGAGCTGGGTCGGGCTGGGGCATCCGGGGCGGCCGAGGGTCCCAGGCGCGGGGTGGTCATGCTTCATCATCGAATCAGCCCTGCCTATTGTCAACAATAGACGCGTCGCGGTACGGTCGGCACGTCTCATCCCCGGGAGGCGCCGTCGTCGTCGCCTCCCGCAGCGAACCCGTGGTCACGTCCGCGGTGAGGAGGAATCGCAGGTCATGCGCGTTGGAGTGCCGGCAGAGATCAAATCGGCGGAGCGGCGGGTGGGCCTGACGCCGTCGGGTGCGGCCCGGCTCGTCCGGGAGGGACACCAGGTCGTCGTCGAATCGGGGGCCGGCCGGCATTCCGGGTTCGACGACGACGCCTACCGCACGGCGGGCGCCCGGCTCGCCGACCGCGACGCCGTCTGGGAACAGGCCGACCTCCTGGTGAAAGTGAAGGAGCCGGTTGCCGAGGAGTACAGATTCCTGCGCCGCGATCTCACGCTGTTCGCCTACCTCCACCTGGCCGCCGACCGGCCCCTCACGCAGGCCCTGCTGGACGCCGGTACGACGGCTATCGCCTTCGAGACCGTACGGGACGGTCGCACCCTGCCGTTGCTGCAGCCGATGTCCGAGATCGCAGGCCGGCTCGCGGCACAGGCCGGTGCCCATCACCTGCAGGCGAGCGCGGGCGGCCCAGGCATGCTGATCGGCGGGGTGCCCGGCGTCGCAGCAGCAAAGGTCGTCGTGATCGGCGGCGGGGCGGTCGGCACCCAGGCGGCTCTCGTCGCGTCCGGCATGATGGCCGACGTGACGGTGCTGGACGCCAGCGGCCCGCGAGTGCGCGAGCTGACCGACCTGCTCGGTCACCGCACACGGGTGCTGATGAGTGACGACGACGAAGTCGCGCGGCAGATCGCCGACGCGGACATCGTGATCGGCGCGGTCCTCGTCCCCGGTGCCGCAGCCCCGAAACTCGTGCGCCGCGAGCACCTGCGGACACTGCCGGCCCACGCACTGCTGGTCGACGTCGCCATCGACCAGGGCGGCTGCTTCGAGACGTCCCGCCCGACCACCTGGGACGACCCCACCTTCGACGTGGACGGGATCACTCACTACTGCGTGGCCAACATGCCCGGTACGGTGCCCCGAACGGCGACACGCGCCCTCGCCAACGCCACCACTGCCTACGTGGTTCGCTTGACGAACGGCGTGGACCGGGCGCTGGGCGACGATCCCGGGTTCGCTGCCGGCCTGAACGTGGCCGACGGTGCCATCGTCCATCCCGGCGTCGCCCGCGCCTTCCCCGATCTGCCGGCAGCGGGTGACGCGGCACCGGCGCGGATCGATCGGCCGGGCGTCCTCCTAGACTGACGGCATGAACACGCAGAGCGAGCAGCGGGCCCCCGAGTCGGCCGACGCGTACAGCACCGAGGGTTCCTACGTGCACGAGGGCGAGGAGTACACGCGGGACACCGCCTACATCGAGGACCGGATCACCCGGGACGGGCGGGACGGCTGGCCCGTCGAGGCCGGCCGGTACCGGTTGGTCGCCGCGCGGGCGTGCCCGTGGGCCAACCGGTCGATCATCGTCCGCCGGCTGCTGGGGCTGGAGGACGCCATCTCGCTCGGCCTGCCCGGTCCCACGCACGACGCGCGGTCGTGGACGTTCGACCTGGACCCGGGCGGGAAGGACCCCGTGCTGGGCATCGAGCGCCTGCAGCAGGCCTTCTTCGCGCGGTTCCCCGACTACCCGCGCGGCATCACCGTTCCCGCGATCGTCGACGTGCCCAGCGGCGGCGTCGTCACCAACGACTTCGCCCAGATCACCCTGGACTTCTCCACCGAATGGGTCGATCATCATCGCCCCGGCGCCCCCGCGCTGTACCCCGAGGATCTGCGGGAGGAGATCGACACCGTCAACCGGCGCGTGTACACCGAGGTGAACAACGGCGTCTACCGGTGCGGGTTCGCCGGCAGCCAGCAGGCCTACGAAGCGGCGTACGACCGGCTGTTCACCGCCGTGGACTGGCTCGAGGAGCGACTGCGGACGCAGCGCTACTTCGTCGGCGACACCATCACCGAGGCCGACGTGCGCCTGTTCACCACGTTGGTCCGCTTCGACGCCGTCTACCACGGCCACTTCAAGTGCAACCGGTCCAAACTCTCCGAGCTGCCCGTGCTCTCCGCCTACGCCCGCGACCTGTTCCAGACGCCCGGGTTCGGCGACACCGTCGACTTCGTCCAGATCAAGCGGCACTACTACATCGTGCACAAGGACCTGAACCCGACCCAGATCGTGCCCGTCGGTCCCGACACCGCCTTCTGGCGCACCGAGCACGGGCGCGAGCGGCTCGGCGGCTCCCCCTTCGGCGCGGGCACCGCCCCCGGTCCGGTGCGCCCGGGCGAGGAGGTCGCACCCGGGCACGGAGCCTGACGCGGCCGCAGCGGACCCGCCCGCTCACGTGGGCAGTTGAAGCTTGAACTTCGTGGCATCATCGGGGCATGTCCGTGACGTGGTTGACCCCCCGGGAACGGGACGCCTGGCTGTCCTACCTGTTCTCCTCGATGCTGGTGCCGGCCGCGCTGGACCAGCAGTTGCAGCGCGCGGCCCGGATCTCCTTCTTCGACTACTCCGTGCTGGCGCACCTCTCCGAGGCGCGGGACCGGACCCGCACGATGAGCGATCTGGCCGCCTGCACGTCCTCGTCCCTGTCCCGACTCTCCCACGTGGTGACCAAGCTGGAGAAGCGGGGCTGGGTGGAGCGCTCCGCCTCGTCCGACGACGGCCGGGTGACCGTGGCCAGGCTGACCGACGTCGGCTTCGACCTGCTCACCGGACTCGCCCCCCGGCACGTGGCGCGGGTGCGGGCGCTGGTGTTCGACGCGCTGGACGAGCAGGACGTGCGTGACCTCGACCGGGTCAGCCGGAAGATCCTGGCGAACATCGACGAGGACCACTGGTTCTTCCGCCGCGACGAGGACTGATCCGGCGCCCGCCGGACGGAGGCGGCTACCGGGACTGCACGCGCGGCCTTCTCCTCCGGTGGCGCCACGTCCGGGTCATCAGTAGGCTGATCACTTGTCCGCATGACCGTTCCGGGTGACCTTCTCCCCCACCCGGTGACCCCATGGGAGGTGCCATGTCCGAGAACACGAACCCCGACCAGACCACCGTGCAGAACCCGGTCGAGCAGCACGAGTCGATCAGCCCGCCGGAGCAGCATCAGGAGCCGCCGGGCCTCGACAGCGAGATGACGCCGCGGGCCGACCACGGGGAGTCGACCTACACCGGCGCAAATCGGCTCTCCGGCCGTCGGGCACTGATCACCGGCGCCGACTCGGGTATCGGTGCCGCCGTAGCGATCGCCTTCGCCCGGGAGGGTGCCGACGTCGCGCTCGCCTACCTGCCCGCCGAACAGAGCGACGCCGAGCGGATCGCCGGGCTCGTCGAGGACGCCGGTCGTAAGGCCGTCCTGCTGCCGGGTGACCTGCTGGACCGCTCCTACCGGGACGGCCTCGTCGACCAGGCCGCCGGAGAGCTGGGTGGCCTGGACATCCTGGTCAACAACGCCGGCAAGCAGGTGGCCGTCGCATCGCTCGAGGAACTGACCGACGAGCAGGTCGAGCAGACCTTCCACGTCAACATCATCGCCATGTACGCGCTCTCCCGGGCGGCGCTGAAGCACCTGCCCGCCGGTGGCTCGATCATCAACACCACGTCGATCCAGGCGTACGAGCCGTCCCCGACGCTGCTCGACTACGCCGCGACCAAGGCCGCGATCAACTCCTTCAGCAAGGGCCTCGGACAGCAGTTGGCCGAGCGCGGCATCCGCGTGAACGCCGTCGCACCCGGCCCGATCTGGACCCCGCTGCAGGTCTCCGGCGGCCAGCCGAAGGAGGCGCTGCCGCAGTTCGGCAAGAGCACGCCGCTCGGCCGTGCCGGTCAGCCCGCCGAACTCGCCCCCGCGTACGTGTTCCTCGCCTCCGCCGAGTCCAGCTACGTGATCGGGGAGACGCTGAACGTCAACGGCGGTATGCCCGCCCCGTGACCCGCGCCACGTTGACTATCGAATTTCGGGGCCTCGCACGGCGATTTGAGCCCCGAAATTCGATAGTCAACGTAGAGGCCGCCAGTCGTCGGGGTGCGTCCGCGAGTCTCGCGGACTCGCGCGACGGGCAGGGAGTTCACCCGGCGTTCGGGCGCCGGTCGCTCCGCGTCCCTAGGGTGCCCACCATGGCGAAGCGCTTCGTGGCCCTCGGTGACTCCTTCACCGAGGGCGTCGGGGACTGGAACCCGGCCCGACCCAACGGCGTCAAGGGCTGGGCGGACCGGGTGGCCCGGCAGTTGGCCCGGCAGGATCCGGCGTGGGAGTACGCGAACCTGGCGATCCGCAGCAAACGGCTGCGACAGATCGCCGCCGAGCAACTCGAGCCGGCGCTGGACCTGCGGCCGACCCTGGTCACGCTCTACGCCGGCGGCAACGACATCCTGGACCTGCGCACCGACGTCACGGCCCTGATGCAGCAGTACGAGCGGTTCGTCGCCGCCCTGGCCGCCACCGGCGCCCGCGTCGTCCTGTTCACGGGGTACGACCTGAAGATCAGCCCGCTGCTCGAGCCGTTCCGGCACCGGCATCGCGTCTACAACGACGAGGTCCGCCGGATCAGCGCGGCACACGGCGCGGACCTGCTCGACTTCTGGTCCTTCACCGCTTACCGGGACCCGCGGCTGTGGGAGCCGGACCGGATGCACATGTCCACCGCGGGCCACCGCTACATGACCGCCCGCGTGCTCGAGTTGCTCGACGTGACGTACGTGCCGGACCTGCCCGACGACGACCCGGCGCGTCGGGGTCTGCGGGAGGCCGTGCGCGCGGAGCGGCAGTGGCTGGCCGACTGGGTGCTGCCGATGGCCGGGCGGAAGCTGCGCGGCGTGACGCTCGGCGATCACCTCGAGCCGCGCTGGCCGGAGCCGGTGCGCCCGGCCGACGGGATGAAGCGGCTCGCACGAGCCCGCATGGCCCGGCCGGCCGGCGGCCTCAGCGGTGCGGACGGGTGATCCAGTCGGACCGGTAGCTCACCGGGCCGCGACCGCCGGCGTGGCCACGCTGCCGACCGCTGGCCGGCCCGCCGCCGGGCCCGTCGAATCCGTGTTCGTCGAACCCGTGACCCTCGAATTCATGCCCGTCCGGGTCGGGCTCGTCGTCCTGGCCCTCGGACAGGACGGCGATGGTCACCGCGATCGCCGCGGCGACGAACAGGGCGAGGGCGGACATCAGGCACGCCAGGACGAGAGAGGTCCCGTCCGGCTCCGCCGGGGAGCCCTCCACCAGGGGGACCACCACGATGCTGGCGCCGAGCAGGAGGAGCCCGACGACAGCGAGTCCGATCGCGATCCGGCCCGGTGTCGTGGCCGTCACCGTGCGGACCCGGGACGGCCCGCTCACCCCGGCGTGGCGGGGCAGCCGCCCGGAGTTGACCAGGACGTACCCGGTCACACCGGCCACCGCGAACCACCCGGCCAGCACGAGCAGCGCGATCCGCCCACCACCGGCCGCGGTCAGCCCGCCGGTGCCCAGCAGCAGGGCGAGCACCAGCGCGGAGAACGAGAGGCCCCGGGCCATCCGCCGGTACGCCATCAGCTCCCGGCCCACCAGTTCGCGCCCGGGTCCGGGCCGGTGCCGCGTCGACGCGTTGACCCCACCGCGGTGGTTCCTGCTCCGGCGACGTCGGCCGCGCGTGCTCGTCTCTCACGGCCCCCAGCCTATGCCGGTCCCGAGGCGCCACACCGGGCCACCGTCGATCCGGTGGACCGGACCGCGACCTTCCTCCACCAGTCGAGACGGGTTGGCCGCGCCGGCCGGATGCCTGCAAGGATGGGGGAGTCGTTCGCGCGGGCGCGACGACGGCGCCGAAAGGACGGCGCCGGACGCGCGGCCCGGCCGCGCGTCCGTGTCTACGGAAGGACCCCCATGACCGCTCAGCTCGCCCCCGGTGACGCCGCCCCCGATTTCTCCCTGCCCGATGCGACCGGGGCGACCGTCTCCCTGCAGGATCTGGCCGGGAAGCGGGTCGTCCTGTACTTCTACCCCGCCGCCTTCACCCCCGGTTGCACCGCGGAGGCCTGCGACTTCCGGGACAACCTGGCCTCCCTGTCCGGGGCGGGCTACACCGTGCTCGGCGTGTCCGGGGACCCGGTGGAGAAGCTGGCCGACTTCACCCGCGAGTACGCACTGAACTTCGGCCTGCTCTCCGACGAGGGCGGCGCCGTCGCCCAGCGGTACGGGGCGTGGGGCGAGAAGACGATCCAGGGGGAGACCCGGGTGGGCCCGCTCCGGTCGACGTTCGTGATCGGCGACGACGCCGCGATCGTGGTCGCCGACGTCAACGTGAACGCCGACGGGCACGTCGCCCAGCTGCGCCGGGACCTCGGCCTCGACACCTGAGCCGAACGGCGTCGTGCCGGCCCGGGCTCGAGGGTCCGGCGGGGCGCGTCAGCGCCGGCCCGACGTCAGCGGCGCCCGCGGGTGAGGATCGGTGGCGCCGTCACCCGCCAGGAGGCGTCGATCAGTTCGGCGACCTCGATCCAGTCGACCGCCTCGGCGCCGTCCCGGTGGGTCAGGTCGATGCCGACCCAGCCGGACGCGGCCAGGTACGCCGGCGCGTACGTCCGGGGTTGAGCCAGCAGGTAGGCCTGCTCGGACGGGTCCGGGTGCACGAGCACGGACTGCTGGTACCGGGTGATCACGCCGGTCTGCGGGTCCGCCCGCGTCGAACCCCCGTACATGGCGAACACCTTGACGGTGCGGAACACCGGCCGGCCGTGCGAGATCAGTTCGTTCGCGCCCGGCAGCGCCAGGGAGAGGCCGCGGACGCGCGCGAGGTACGGGTCGTGCTCGTCGAACATCCGCGGGTGGGCCATGCCAGCAGTCTTCACCCGCCCCGGCCGGGTGAACAAGGGCCGGGGCGAGCGGACCCGATCAGCGCGGCGGGGCCAGCGGGGCGTGCCGGTTGACGTCCTTGTACAGCAGGTACCGGAACGGTCCCGGACCGCCGGCATAACAGGCCTGGGGGCAGAAGGCGCGCAGCCACATGAAGTCCCCGGCCTCCACCTCGACCCAGTCCTGGTTGAGCCGGTACACGGCCTTGCCCTCGAGTACGTACAGGCCGTGCTCCATCACGTGCGTCTCCGCGAACGGGATCACCCCGCCCGGCTGGAACGTCACGATGGTCACGTGCATGTCGTGGGCCAGGTCGGCCGGGTCGACGAAGCGGGTGGTCGCCCAGGCGCCGTCGGTGTCCGGCATGGGCGTGGGCGCGATCTCGCGTTCGTTCGTGACGAGCGGCGCGGGTTCGGCCAGGCCGGGCGCCGGCTGGTAACGCTTGCGGACCCAGTGGAACGTGGCGGTCGCGTCGCTCGTGTTGTGCAGGGTCCACGCCGACGACGGCGGCAGGTACGCGTACCCGCCCTCGGTCAGGTGGTGGGGGGCGCCGTCGACGGTCAGGTCGACCTCCCCCTGGACGACGAACAGCACGGCCTCCGTGCCCGGCTCCGTCTCCGGGGCGTCACTGCCGCCACCGGGAGAGACCTCCACGATGTACTGGGAGAACGTCTCGGCGAAGCCGCTCAGCGGCCGGGCGATCACCCACAGCCGGGTGCCGTCCCAGCCCGGCAGGAAACTGGTGACGATGTCGCTGAAGACTCCGCGGGGGATGACCGCGTACGCCTCGGTGAACATCGACCGGTCGGTGGTCAGCTGGGTCTGGGGCGGCAGACCGCCCGCGGGAGTGTAGTAGGCCATGCGTCGTCTCCTCGTGTGTCGGATGCCGGGTACCGGCCTGGATGGGCGGCGGGGCCGGCGCGCGAGCACCGGCCCCTTCAGATCAGAGCGCCGGCCGGGTGTTCGAGTGCGGCCGCGAGATCGCCGCGACGGTGGCCGGATCGAGGCCGCAGGCCGCGCGGACCTCGTCCTCGGCCAGCGCGCCGCAGGCGTACCCCCGGTCGATGAACTTCGCCAGTGCCCTGGCTGTCGCCGGCTCGTCGAGGATCGCGCTCGCGGTGCCGGTGACGTAGTTGCGCAGCCGCGTCGCGGCCGCGTCGAAGCCGCGCCGGTAGAACGCGTAGGTGGCGATGTACCGGGTGGGCAGTTGCGCGGCGTGCAGGTCCCAGCCCTGGTAGTAGCCCCGTTGCAGGCTGCGGGTGACCAGTCGGGCGTGCAACTGCCAGGCGGCGTGCACCGCGTCGGGGGAGCCGACCGGCAGGACGTTGGTGGATCCGTCCGAGAGGGTCACCCCGGTGCCCGCGACGGCCACCTGCATCACCTCCTTGGCGTAGTCGGCCCCGGGGTGCTCCATCGACTGGTACTCGGCGGCGATCTGCAGGGACGCGCTGTAGTCGTACGTCCCGTAGTGCAGCGCGCTGATCCGCCGGCCGGCGCGATGCAGCATGGTGGCGACCGGGGCGGTGCCGTCGGCGGCCAGGATCAGCGGCGGCGTCTCGACCTGCACCTCGAACCGCAACCGGCCGGTGGGCAACCCGTGGGCGCGTTCCAGTTCTTCGCACACCGTCACCATGGCCTCGACCTGATCGACGGTGCTGACCTTCGGCAGGGTGATGACCAGGCGGCCCGCGTCGATCAGGCTCGAACCGCCCGCGTCGATCAGCCCACCGAGGAACAAGTCCAGCGTGCGCAGACCGCGACGCCGGGTGGACGCCTCCAGGCACTTGAACCGCAGGCCGGCGAAGGGCGGGGCGGTACCGTCGACGACCGTCCCGGCGAGCGTGCGTGCCGCCGCCACCGCGACCTCGTCCTCGACGTCGTCGGGGCGCGCACCGAGACCGTCCTCGAAGTCGATGCGCAGATCCTCGATCGGCTCGGCCCGCAGCTTGGTCTCCACCAGGGGTGCGATCCGGTCGGCGAGGTCGTCGTCGACGCCGACGAGCCGTGCCACCGCCGCGAGCCCGCCGTGCTCGGCCGCCAGCGCGAGCGCCTGCTCGCCCCAGGCGGCGGGCAGGCCGGCGTCGTACCGGTCGGCGGGGACGTACACGGTGTGCACCGGCTGACGCCGGCCGTCCTCGCCGGGGTAGTTCTCGGCCAGGGCGGTATCCGTGGCGGCCAGTGCCGCGTCCACCTCGTCGTACAGCGAGTCGGTGAGTGCGGCGCTGGTCGCCCCCTCAGCGGCCATCGGCGACGACCCACGCGTACGCCGGGACGGTGAGGAAGTCGGCGTAGTCCTCGGAGAGCACGAGGTCCGCCACGATGGACGCCGCCGGCTCGTAGTACCGGGTGAAGAGCTCGTCGCCCACCTCGCCGCGCAGCTTCTGCTTCTGGGTCTCGAGTGCCGCGGTGACCAGCTCGCGGGAGGCGGTGTTGCCGGTGTCCGTGTACACCACGCCGTTGGCGATCTGCTGCCACACCTGGGACCGGGAGATCTCGGCGGTCGCCGCGTCCTCCATCAGGTTGTGGATGGCGACGGCCCCGTTGCCGGAGAGCCAGACCGCCGTGTAGGCGACGGCCACGTACAGGTTGCCGTTCAGTTCCGCCTCGGTGCGCTCGGTGCCGGCCGAGGGGACGTCGAGCAGCTGCTCCGGTGTCACCTGCACCTCCTCGCGGAGGCGATCCACCTGGTTCGGCTTCTCGCCGAGGACGCCGTCGAACACGTCCTGGCAGACGGGGACGAGATCCGGATGCGCCACCCAGGACCCGTCGAAACCGTCCCGGGCCTCCCGGGTCTTGTCGTTGCGGACCTTCTCGAACGCGGCCCGGTTGATCTCCTCGTCCTTGCGGGACGGGATGAACGCGGCCATGCCGCCCATCGCGTGCGCGCCCCGCCGGTGGCAGGTCTTGACCAGCAGCTCCGTGTAGGCACGCATCAGGGGCGCGGTCATGGTGACCGCGGACCGGTCCGCGAGCACGAACCGGTCACCGGCGTCGCGGAAGTACTTGATGATGCTGAACAGGTAGTCCCAGCGCCCGGCGTTCAGGCCGGCGGCGTACTCGCGCAGTTCGTAGAGGAACTCCTCCATCTGGAACGCGGCCGGGATGGTCTCGATCAGCATGGTGGCGCGGATGGTGCCGTGCTCGATGCCCAGGGCCTCCTCGGCGGCGGAGAAGACCTCGGCCCACAACCGGGCTTCCAGGTAGCTCTCCATCTTCGGCAGGTAGTAGTACGGCCCCTCACCGTTGGCGATCAGCTGCTCGCCGAGGTGGAAGAGGTGCAGCCCGAAGTCGACCAGGGCGCCCACGGCGGGCCGGCCGTCGACGCGCACGTGCACCTCGTCGAGGTGCCAGCCGCGCGGCCGCATCACGACGGTGGCCAACGGGGCGTCGGTGCGCAGCGCGTAGGTCTTGCCCTCGGGGGAGGTGAAGGCCAGGGTGCCGCGTGCGGCGTCCCGCAGGTTCAGCACCGAGTCGATGACGTTGTGCCAGGTCGGGGCGCTCGCGTCCTCCATGTCGGCGAGCCAGACCTTCGCCCCGGAGTTCAGGGCGTTGATCGCCATCTTGGCCGGGGTGGCCGGGCCGGTCATCTCGACCCGGCGGTCGGCCAGCGCCGGCGGGACCGGGGCGACCGTCCAGTCGCCCTCCCGCACGTCGCGGGTCGCGGGGTCGAAGGCCAGGGTGCCGGCGGCGGCCACGGCCTGTTGCTGCTCGGCGCGCTTGCCGAGCAACTCGTCGCGGCGCGCGGCGAAGCGGGTGTGCAGCGCCTCGACGAAGGCGAGGGCCTCGTCGGTGAGGATCTCCTCGGCGCGCTCGACGGGGGTGCGGTCGGTGATCTCGATGGTCATGCGGCGCTCCTTGTGCAGTGACGATGGGGGTGACGATCGTGCCGGCGGGTCACGATGTGCTCGCGTGTTGCTCTCCTGATTCTGCCGAGACGACCACGGCGGCGGCAACGCGAGACGCCACCTCGGCGTTGAAGACGCTGGGCACGATGTAACTCGCGTTCAGTTCGTCGTCACCGACGGCGCCGGCGATCGCCTGCGCGGCCGCCACCAGCATCGACTCGGTGATGTCGCGGGCACCGGCGTCGAGCAGGCCCCGGAAGAGGCCCGGGAAGGCCAGGACGTTGTTGATCTGGTTCGGGAAGTCGCTGCGGCCGGTGGCCACGACCGCGGCGTGCCGGGCCGCGGCGGCGGGGGCGATCTCCGGGTCCGGATTCGCCATGGCGAAGACGATCGCGCCGTCGTTCATCGCCGCGATGTCGTCCTCGTCGAGCAGGTTCGGGGCGCTGACCCCGATGAACACGTCGGCGCCGCGTACCGCCTCCTTGAGGGTGCCGGAGAAACCGGCCGCGTTGGTGTTCCGGGCGATCCAGTCCCGGTGGGCGTCCCCGTACTGCTCGCCCCGGTGCAGTGCCCCGTTCCGGGCGCAGGCGATGATGTGGCGGGCGCCCTGCGCCTGCAGCAGCGTGATGATCGCGTGCCCGGCGGCGCCGACGCCGGAGACGACGATGCGGACCTGGTCGATGGACCGTCCGGTCAGCTTCAGGGCGTTGATCAGCGCGGCCAGGGCCACGATGGCGGTGCCGTGCTGGTCGTCGTGGAAGACGGGGATGTCCAGTTCCTCGCGCAGCCGGCGTTCGATCTCGAAGCAGCGCGGGGCGGCGATGTCCTCGAGGTTGACGCCGCCGTAGACCGGGGCGATGGCCTTGACGATGCGGATGATCTCCTCGGTGTCCTGGGTGTCCAGGCACACCGGCCAGGCGTCGACGTCGGCGAACTGCTTGAACAGGGCCGCCTTGCCCTCCATCACCGGCAGGGCGGCGGCCGGGCCGATGTTGCCGAGGCCGAGCACCGCGGACCCGTCGGTGACGACCGCGACGGTGTTCCGTTTGACCGTCAACCGGCGGGCCGCCTCGGGTTCCTGCGCGATCGCCAGGCACACGCGGGCGACGCCGGGGGTGTAGGCGCGGGACAGGTCGTCCCGGTTGCGCAACGGGACCTTGGGGGTGACGGAGAGCTTGCCGCCCAGGTGCATCAGGAAGGTGCGGTCACTGCTCTTGTGGACGTGCACGCCCTCGAGCGCGCCGATCTGCTCGGCGACCCGCTGCGCGTGAGCCTCGTCCGCGGTGTTGCAGCTGATGTCCACGACCATGGCGGAGTGGGTGGACTCGACGACGTCGAGCGCGGTCAGGTCGGCGCCGGCCGCACCGACGGCGGCGGCGAGTTCACGCGTGGAGCCGGCACTGGCCGGCGACTCGACGCGTACGGTGATCGCATAGCCGGGGCTGGTGGCCACCGGGCGGTCGGACGTCGGATTGCTCGTGGTCATGGCGTACCTCCAGAGTCGGGCGCGATGCTCGGAACGGCTGTCCGGGCCGATTGCTGCCGGACAGGTATTTCCACAATATGGACAATAGATTCTGAACAGCGAAACTTCAAGAGCTGCGGTGCAGGCCGCTGAACGGAGGAGTCATGGATCGTGTCGCCGTGGTCACCGGCGCCGGAAGCGGAATCGGCCGGGCGGTCGCCCGGGCGCTGCTGGGGGCGGGCTGGCAGGTCGCGCTCGCGGGCCGGCATGAGGACACGCTGGCGGAGAGCGCGGTCGGGGACCCGGCCGCGCTCGTGGTCCCCACCGACGTGACGGACGAGGCGGAGGTGGCGGCCCTGTTCGACGCCGTGGTCCAGCGGTGGGGTCGGGTGGACCTGCTCGTGAACAACGCCGGAGTCTTCGGTCCGGCCGTCCCTCCCGACCGTCTCGAGCTGGACGCGTGGCGCCAGGTGATCGACGTCAACCTGACCGGTGCCCTGCTGTGCGCTCGAGCCGCCTTCGCGCGCATGCGCGCCCAGACGCCCCGGGGGGGTCGCATCATCAACAACGGCTCGATCTCGGCGCATGCGCCGCGCCCGCTCAGCGCCGCCTACACCGCCACCAAGCACGCGATGACCGGGCTGACCAGGAGCCTGTCGCTGGACGGCCGGGACGCGGGCATCAGCGTCGGTCAGATCGACATCGGCAACACGGCCACGGGCCTGCTGGCCGGGATCGGCGCGGCGTCGGGGGCGCTGCAGGCGGACGGCAGCCGCCGTGCCGAACCGACGTTCCCGGTGGAGGAGGCGGCCCGGGCGGTGCTCTTCATGGCCTCACTCCCGCCCGAGTGCACCGTCGACTCCCTGGTGATTACGGCGACCGGGATGCCGTTCGTCGGCCGGGGCTGAACCGGGGCTCGCCCGACGCGGGCCTCAGGCCGCCGGCACCGCCCGTCGGTGCTCCCACACGGCACGCAGCGTCGCCGTCGCGCACAGCGTCCACGTGCAGGCCAGCCCGACGATGCTGACGGCGCCGACGATGCTGACGGCACCGATGCCGGTGGCCTGGCCGAGCATCCGGGTGCCCAGGGCGAGGGTGCCGAGGGGGAAGGTCAGGGCCCACCAGGCGGGGCTGAACGGCATCCGCGCCCGGAACCCGCGGATGGTCATGGCGAGCGCCCACGCCACCACGGGCACCGCGACCACCAGCATGACGAAGCCGTACACGTCCGCGAGGGTCTGCCCGGCGTCGGCCATGGCCGGGGTGAGCACGGACCGGGTCTGCGCGGCGATGGACTGGGCGGCCGCCATCGACTGGCCGACGACACCCAGCGGGATCCAGGCCGACGCCGACGCCGGGATCGGCAGCGTCCCGACGGTCCAGTGGTGGTGATACGCCAGCGCGAACACCAGCCCGCCGAGGAACAGCGAGAGCCAGAAGCACGCGATGGTCACGGCCAGCAGGGCCAGGTGCCCGAGCGGGGCGGCGACGTGCGGGACCAGCGCCGCGCCGGTGGTGGCGGAGACCATCGGCGGCACGATGGGCAGGCCCCAGGCGGGGATCGGGTGCCCGACGTCCCGTCTGATCAGCACGGCACCGAACCCGAAGGCGGTCACCACGCCGAGCGCGGTGCCCGCGGTCCACAGCACCACGTCCACCGGCACCGCCCAGTGCGTGGCCTCCGGGGTGCCCAGCTGCGGCACCACGGTCAGCACCGCCGAGCCGATGGAGAGCACCCCCATGGACACCGTGCCCCACGCCGTCACCACCGACGCGTCGGTGATGGTGGACGTGAGGGCGGACCGGTCGCGGGCGATCCGCACCATGAACGCGGACGTCAGGCCGACCAGCAGGCCGACGCCGACGACCAGCAGGGCGACCGCGGGCACGATCAGGAACGGGAGCCGGCCGGTCTCCCGCCCGAGGAGGGTGGCGAGGATGCCCGTGCCCATCACCGACGAGTACCAGCCCGGGCCGGCCGGGGGCACCGTCGGACGGGGCCGGGCGTGAGGGGCGGACGAGGGCCGGTGGACGGCGGCGGGCACGGTGGTCATGAGTCCAGCGTGGCGCGGCCGGGCGCCGTCCGGTAGGCGGGCCGTCGTTGTCCGCTCACAAACGGGCGTTGTGTCCGCCTATCATGCGGGGATGACCTCGCTGAGCCGCGTGCCGACCCTGGACCACTTGCAGGCCCTGACGACGACGGCGGCCTACGGCAGCATGGGGGAGGCCGCGCGTCGGCTGGGCATCAGCCAGCAGGCCGTCAGCGCCCGGGTCGGTGCCGCGGAGAAGGTGATGGGGGTGGCGGTCTTCGAGCGTTCGTCCACCGGGGTCCGACCGACCGGTGACGGTCAGCTGGTGCTGTCCTGGGCGCAGGAGGTGATGCAGGCGGCAGGGGCCCTGGCCGACGGCGTGGTCGGCGTCCGGTCCGCGCAGCACCGGATCACCGTCGCCGCCAGCAGCACCATCTCGGAGATGCTGCTTCCCACGTGGGCCGTCAGGCTCCGCAGTCAACACCCCGACGTGGCCCTGCAGGTGCTCCCGGGCAACTCGCAGGCGGCGATCGCGGCGGTCACCCAGGGACGCGCGCAACTCGGCTACGTAGAGGGCCCCTCGGTGCCTCGGACGGTCCGCTCCCACGTCGTCGCCCACGACGAGCTGGTCGTCGCCGTCTCGCCTGATCATCCCTGGGCGCGACGCCGGAACGGCATCAGCCGCGAGGAGCTCGCGAGCACCCCGCTCATCCTGCGCGAGATCGGCTCGGGCACACGCGGGCACCTGGACGACGTCCTGACGGATCACGTCGCGCCGGTGCAGACTCTGGACAGCAATGCGGCCGTCCGGGACACGGTGCGGGCGACCGGCGGCGCGACGGTGCTCTCGGTGCTGGCGGTCGCCCAGGACATGGACCTGGGCCGCCTCGTGCGCGTCCCGGTCGTCGGCTTGACCATGCCCCGCACCCTTCGGGCCATCTGGCATCCCAGCCAGCGCCCGTCCGGTGCCGTCGCGGACCTGCTGCGGCTCTCGGTGCCGCCGGCGCCCCCGAGCTGACGCCGGGACCCCGGACTGACGCCGGCGACGGTCGCGCCCGCCGTCGCAGCCGCGCCCGTCCGGTCCGGCCCGGTCCGGCCCGGTCTCATCCGGCCGCGCGACGGTCCACCCGGGTGCATTGCGCCCGTGCTCTTGACAACGAACGTGTGAGCTGCGCTACTATCTCAGCGGAAACATAATTCCACGATGTAGAAACGATGAGGGCGGGCGACCGCATCGATCGAGAGGCCGGCGGAGTCCGGCCGAGGAGGCTCTCCCCATGCAGCTCGCCGAGTTCAACGGACTCGACCACACCGCCGCCGTGGCCGCCGTGCGGCCGTGCATCGACATCGACCGCTGGGTCGACGCGGTGGTGGACCACCGGCCGTACGCCTCCGTCGAGGAGCTGCTGACGCAGGCGCGCCGGGCCGCCGACCCCTTCACCGACGCGGAGCTCGAGAGCGCGCTGGCGCACCACCCGCGCATCGGCCAGCGGGCGGAGGGCGGCAGCGCCGAGGCGAACCTGTCCCGGTCCGAGCAGGCCGGCCTGGTGGTCGACGCCGACGTGACCGAGCGCCTGCGGGCGGGCAACGTCGCCTACGAGGAGAAGTTCGGTCGGGTCTTCCTGATCCGGGCGGCCGGCCGCAGCGCCGAGGAGATCCTCGCCGTCCTGCAGGAGCGCCTGGACCACACCCCCGAAGAAGAACTGCCGGTGATCGCGGACCAGCTCCGCCAGATCGCCGTGCTGCGCCTGGAAGGAATCGTGACGCCATGACGGTCAGCCACGTCACCACCCATATTCTCGACACCGCCTCCGGCAAGCCGGCGGCCGGTGTGAGCGTCCAGCTCGAGGCCCGGCGGGCCGACGGCTGGACGGAAATCGGCAGAGGAATGACGGATGCGGACGGCCGGGTCAAGGACCTCGGCCCCGAAAAGCTCGATGCGGGGGACTACCGCATCGAATTCGCCACCGGCGAGTACTTCGAGCGGAACGGAACGGAGTCGTTCTTCCCGTTCGTCTCGCTCGCCTTTTCCCTGCGGAATCCTGAGCAGCACTATCACGTCCCGCTGCTCATCAGTCCGTTCGCATATTCCACCTACCGAGGGAGCTAGACCATGACCACGCAGAACACCAACGCGACCGGCAGGATCGTGCTGGGCCAGAACCAGTACGGCAAGGCCGAGGTGCGCGTCGTCCGTGTGACCCGCGACACCGAGCGCCACGCGATCGAGGACCTGAACGTCACCTCGCAGCTGCACGGTGACTTCCTCTCGGCGCACACCGAGGGCAACAACGAGCACGTCGTGCCCACCGACACGCAGAAGAACACCGTCTACGCGTTCGCGCGGGAAGGTGTCGGCTCTCCCGAGCAGTTGTTGCTGCGGCTGGCCGACCACTTCATCGGCGACTTCGACTGGGTCACCGGCGGTCGCTGGGCGGCCGAGCAGTACGCCTGGGACCGGATCAACGATCACGATCACGCGTTCGTGCGCAACAACCGCGAGGTACGCACCGCCGTCGTGCACGCCGACGGGCAGCAGCGCACCGTGATCGCGGGCGTCGAAGACCTGACCGTGCTCAAGTCCACGGGGTCCGGCTTCGCGGGGTACCCGAAGGACACGTACACCACGCTGGCCGAGACCGACGACCGGATCATGTCCACCGACGTGAAGGCCCGGTGGCGGTACACCACCACGGACGTGGACTTCAACGCGGTGTACACGGACGTGACGTCCATCCTGCTGGCGAAGTTCGGCGAGAAGTACTCGACCGCCCTGCAGCAGACGATGTTCGACATGGGCAGTGCGGTGCTCGAGGCGCACCCCGAGATCGCCGAGATCAAGCTCTCCCTGCCGAACAACCACCACTTCGTCGTCGACCTCTCCTTCGCCGGCCTGGACAACCCCAACGTGGTCTTCTACGCCGCCGACCGTCCGTACGGCGTCATCGAGGCCACCATCCGCCGGGAGGACGCCGACGACGCCAGCGCCGTCTGGGCGACCGTTCCCGGCTTCTGCTGATCCCGTTCACCGGTCGGTGGGTGGCCACGTCCACCCACCGACCACCGCCAGGAGGTTCACTCACATGAGTTCTGCCCGCACCACCCGCGCGTCGGCCCCGGCGCGCCCGGAGGACGAGCGGCTGCCGGTCGGCAAGTCGTTCGGCTACGGCCTGCAGCACGTCCTGACCATGTACGGCGGCATCATCGCCCCGCCGATCATCATCGGCAACGCGGCCGGCGTCACGCCGGATCAGATCGCGCTGCTGATCGCCAGCTGCCTCTTCGTCGGTGGTCTGGCCACCATCCTGCAGACCGTCGGCATCCCGTTCTTCGGCTCCCAGCTGCCGCTCGTCCAGGGCACCTCGTTCGCGTCGGTAGCCACCCTGACCGCCATCGTCACCGGCGGTGGCGGACTGCCGGCGGCCTTCGGCGCGGTGTTGATCGCCTCGCTGATCGGCCTGCTCATCACCCCGTTCTTCTCCATGGTCGTCCACCTCTTCCCGCCCGTGGTCAACGGCGTCGTGATCACCGCGATCGGCCTGTCCCTGCTGCCGGTCGCGGGCAACTGGATCATGGGCAACAACGCGAAGGCACCCGACTACGGCAGCGTGGCCAACCTCGGGATGGCCGGGCTGACGCTGCTGATCATCATGCTGCTCTCCAAGGTCGGCAGCGCCGCCATCTCCCGGCTCTCGATCCTGCTCGGCCTGATCATCGGCACGGTCATCGCCGCGGTCACCGGCATGGCCGACTTCTCCAAGGTCGGGACGGGCGCCGTCGTTGCCTTCCCGCAGCCCTTCGCGTTCGGGCTGCCGACCGTCCCGGTCGCCGGCACCATCTCGATGGTGATCGTGGTGCTGGTGATCATGACCGAGACGACGGCGGACATTCTGGCCGTGGGGGAGATCGCCGGCTCCCGGGTGGATGCCCGCCGGGTCGGCAACGGTCTGCGCGCCGACATGCTGGCCTCCACGGTCGCGCCGGTGTTCAACGGGTTCACGCAGAGCGCCTTCGCCCAGAACGTGGGCCTGGTGGCCATCACCGGGGTCAAGAGCCGTTTCGTCGTGACCGCCGGCGGCGTCATCCTGGTGGTGCTGGGGCTGGTGCCCGTGGTCGGCCGGATCGTCGCCGCCATCCCGTACCCGGTGCTCGGCGGTGCGGGCGTCGTCCTGTTCGGCACCGTCGCCGCCAGCGGGATCCGCACGCTGGCGAAGGTCGAGTACCGGAACAACCTCAACCTGGTGATCGTGGCGGTGTCCCTGGGCTTCGGCATGCTGCCGATCGTCAGGCCCACCATCTACGACAAGTTCCCGGACTGGTTCGCCACCATCTTCGACTCGGGCATCAGCTCGGCCGCGATCATGGCTATCCTGCTCAACATCCTGTTCAACGTGATCACTGCGGGGAACACGCCGGACGCCTCGGTGTTCGCCGCGGGACCGGTGCGGATGGTCCGTGACGACGAGCTCGAGGCGCTGGAGGAGGGCGACTACTTCCAGGGCGGGAAGCTGATGGACAAGGACGGCAACGTGGTCGAGGTGGTCACGCCGGCGGTGTTCGACGAGGCGGTGAAGACGGGAGCGATCCAGCGCGTGCCCCGCAACGGGAACACCGCGCACTGAGGAACACCGCGCGCTGAGGAACACCGCGCGCTGAGAAGACCCAGCCTCCTGACCGGCCGTCGCTCCCATCGCGGCGGCCGGTCAGTGCTGTGCCGGTAGGGCTGTGCTGATCAGTGCTGTGCTGATCAGTGCTGGACTGATCAGCGTTGTGCCGTTTCCCACCGGGTCGGGATGCCGTGCGCCGGCGCGGTGCCGAGGACCCGGACGGCGTCATCGTCGCCGGCGCCGTGCCACAGCCGGCCGGTCACCGGGAAGCCGTGCCGGAACCGGTCGCCCGGTTCCATCGCCAGGTGCAGGAACGGCGCCGCCGCGGTGGCCCGGGCACCGATCCGGTCGATCGCCGCCGCGCTGTTGGCGGCCTCCTGCGGTTCGATGTACTGCCACATCACGGAGTGCCAGAGCACGGTCAAGGACCCGGCCCGGGGTTCGATGCCCTCGATGAACGGCAGGGCGCTGACCCGCTCGAGCCGGGCCGGCACCCGGTGGGCGACGTCGATCGCCCCGCGCAGCCGCCCCATCCGGGCGCTCTGGTCCGGCCACACGAACGACATCAGCCGCAGTGCACCCTCGTCCGTGGCGGCATCGATCGGGTTCAGGTCGCCGCCGACGCGTTCGACGACGTGGACGCGGTCCGGCGCGCCCGCGGGGACCGACGTCCAGGCCCCGGAGAGACGGACGGGGGAGTCGACCGGGCCCCAACCGGCGCCGTCGTCATCCGTGTACCGGTAGTGATCGGCCCGCAGGTTCAGGCCCCCGGAGGTGCCCAGCTCGTACAGCCGGACCGGCGTGCGCGGGTCGACGTCGCCCCGTCCGAGCACGGTGAGCAGCCCGCCGAGCAGGGCGGCGGAACGGCCCACCTCGTTCGTCTGGGGAGCCAGGTCCAGGCCCTGGCGCAGGGCGTCCCGCTGGGTTTCCAGCAGTTCGCGCAGCGCGACCCAGGCGGCTTCGACGTCGTCGCCGCCGCCGCAGCTGGGCAGATGCGCCGCCAGGGCGGGGGCCCGCCCGGCCAGGGCCAGCCGATGCGCCGTGCCCAGGAGCCGGAGGGAGAGCGCATCGGACTCGGGTCGTGTCTCGTGACCGGCGATCACCGCCGCGGTCGGGCCGCCGTCGAGCAGATCATCGGCGAGCCGGGGCAGCAGCGTGGCGTAGAGCGGGGAGCCGAGCCGACCGCACGCCGTCCCCTGGTTCCGGAAGTGGGTGGCGACGTCGGTCAACAGCGTGCTCGTCATGGGTCGATTCTCCGCCTGCGGAGGCGAGTTGGCCGCGGCACGGGTAACAGCGCGTAGTCCGCCTTGTGGTCCGACCATTGACTATGATCTGCGTTACATCTAGCGTTCGACTGACTCGGAATGGTGACTCCACCATCCGAGAAGCCGCGCTCGCGGCCCGTCCCGGCGAACATCGGCAAAGGAGCCCGTGTGACCACCTTCCAGCAGCTCGTGGACCCGCTCGGGTCGCTGCCCCTGTCCGCCCTCGTTGCGGCCCTGCCCCTGCTCCTGCTGTTCGTGATGCTCGGGGTGTTCCGGACCAAGGCGTGGAAAGCGGCGGTGGCCAGCCTCGTCCTGTCCATCCTCCTCGCCGTGGTGCTGTGGCGGATGCCGGTCGGGCAGACGCTCTCGGCCACGGCGGAGGGCGCCTTCTACGGGATCTTCCCGATCCTGTGGATCCTGATCAATGCGCTCTGGGTCTACCAACTCACGGTCGCCTCGCGCTGGTTCGACGTGCTCGGCGCCACCATCCGGTCCATCTCGAGCGATCTGCGCATCCTGGCCGTCCTGATCGCCTTCTGCTTCGGCGCGCTGCTCGAGGCGCTCGCCGGATTCGGTGCGCCGGTGGCGATCACCGCGGCGATGCTGATGGCGGCCGGGATGAAGCCGCTCAAGTCGGCCATGGTCTCGCTGCTGGCCAACACCGCCCCGGTGGCCTTCGGGGCCATGGCGTCCCCGGTGATCGCGCTCAGCGGCGTCACCGGGATCCCGCTCGGCACGGTCTCCGCCATGGCCGGCCGGCAGACCCCGTTCCTCGCCCTCCTCGTCCCGCTCCTGCTGGTGCTGCTCGTCGACGGGCGCCGCGGTGTGCGGCAGACCTGGCCGGCCGCCGTCGTCGGTGGCGTGACCTTCGCCGTGGTCCAGTTCCTGACGTCCAACTTCTTCGTGGTCGAGCTGACCGACGTCCTCGCCAGCCTGGTCTCCATCGTGGCGGTCCTGCTGCTGCTGCGGGTGTGGACGCCCGCCACGGCCGGGGCGGACGCCGTCGAGTCGGGTGCGGATGCGCGGGCCGAGGTGGAGGCCGAGGTCGCCGGTTCGGCGCGTTCGGCCCGCTCGGCCGGCGGTGCTTCGACGGCGACCGTGTCCCGCTCGACCGGGGACGCGACCGGGGACGCGGACACCGGTCCGGTCCCCGGTGCCGCCGGTGCCGCCGGTTCGGCCGAGGGCCACTCCCGGCCCACGGGGCGGGAGATCTGGATGGCGGTCGCTCCGTACCTGGTCATCATCGTGGTCTTCTCCCTCTCCCAGCTGCCCGCGGTGAAGACCTGGCTCACCGCCGTCGGCGGCTTCTCCTTCCGCTGGCCCGGACTGGACGTCGTGGACCCGACCGGCAAGCAGGTCGCCTCCCAGGTGATCCGTTTCGACCACCTCAAAGCCACCGGCACGCTGCTGCTCATCTCCGGGTTGATCACGCTCGTGCTCTACCGGATCCCCTTCCTGCGGGGCGTGCGCATCTACGGGGAGACCCTCAAGATGCTGCGCTGGACCATCCTCACGGTCAGCTCGGTTCTCGCCCTCTCGTTCGTCATGAACCTCTCCGGGCAGACCGGCACCCTGGGCATGGCGCTGGCCTCCACCGGCGGATTCTTCGCGGTCCTGTCGCCGCTGCTCGGCTGGATCGGGGTGGCCCTGACGGGCTCGGACACGTCCGCCAACGCGCTCTTCGGGCAGCTCCAGGTCACCGCCGCCAACCAGACCGGCCTCTCGCCCGTGCTGATGGCCGCGACCAACTCCTCCGCGGGTGTGCTCGGCAAGATGCTCTCCCTGCAGAACCTTGCCGTCGCGGCCGCGGCCGTCGGCCTCGACGGTGCGGAGAGCACGCTGTTCCGGCGACTGATCGGCTGGAGCCTGGGCCTGCTCGTCCTGCTCACCGGCCTGGTGGTGCTGCAGACCGGCGTCCTCGCCTGGATGGTGCCGTGACCCCGACCCGTCCGATCCCCGCCACCCGCCCGTCCGATCGAAAGGGCTGATCATGACCGTCCATGCGGGGCCGAGTGCCCCTGCCGCAACCACCGAGACCGTCACCACCGCGTTCGCCGCCCATCCGCGCGCGACGACGGATCCGGCCGCCCGGGCCGCCGCCGCCACGGACCGGTCCGGGTACGAGCCGCCGACACCGCCGGACGCCGTCGTGCACGCCGAATCCGTCGACGACGTCGTCCAGGCCGTCCGCCTCGCGCACGAGCACGGCATCCCGCTCGTTCCGCGCGGCGCCGGCACCGGGCTCGCCGCGGGGTCCAGTGCCCACCGCGGCCAGGTGGTCGTCGACGTCTCCCGGATGAACCGCATCCTGCAGATCGATCCCGTCGAGATGATCGCCGTCGTCGAACCGGGGGTGCTCAACGCCGAGGTCAACGCGGCGGTCAGGGAGCACGGCCTGTTCTACGCCCCCGATCCGGCCAGCACGGCGATCTGTTCGATCGGCGGCAACATCGCCACCAACGCCGGGGGCATGTGGTGCGCGAAGTACGGGGTCACGCGCGAGTCCGTCCTCGGGCTGCGGGTGGTGCTCGCCGACGGCACCGTTCTGACGACCGGGCGCCGCACCATCAAGGGCGTGACGGGATACGACCTCAACGCGCTGTTCATCGGCAGCGAGGGCACGCTCGGCATCGTGGTCGAGGCGACCCTGCGGCTGCGTCCGCGGCCGGTGCGGACGGAGACCCTCGCGGCGTACTTCGACGACGTCGAGACGGCCGGCCGCGCGGCCAGCGCCATCACGGCGGCCCGGATCCAGCCCTCCATCCTCGAACTCATGGACGGGCCGACCCTGGAAGCCGTGGACCGGGCCGGCGGCACGCGCCACCGGGAACTCGGCGGCGCGTTCCTGCTGGCCCAGACCGACGGCTACGGCGCCCACCTCGAACTCGACGCGATCACGACGGCGATCACCCCGTTCGCCTCGCACGTGCACCGAGCCGCGGACGACGCCGAGGCCGCCGCCCTGGTCACCGCGCGCCGGGACGCCATCCCGGCCCTGGAGCAGCTCGGCCGGGTCTCGATCGGCGACATCGCGGTGCCACGGAACCGCCTCGCCGACGCGTTCGCTGGCCTGGAGGAGATCGCGGCGCGGACGGGTGTGCGGATCTTCAGCGTGGCGCACGCCGCGGACGGCAACCTGCACCCGATGATCGTCGTCGAACCGGACGAATCGATCACGGAGGGACCGGCGAAGGCCGCCCTGGGGGAGATGTTCCACCTCGCCCAGCGCCTCGGCGGGACCCTCACCGGCGAGCACGGCGTCGGGCTGCTCAAGCGGCAGTGGGTGGGCGAGGAGCTCGGCGAGACGTCACTGGCACTGCAGCGGGCGATCAAGTCGGCCTTCGACCCGGCCGACATCCTCAACCCCGGCAAGGCGATCTGACACCCGCCGCCCCCGCCGGTGGCGGCCCCGCAGCCGCTACCGGCGGTTGAGTTCTTCGCCGATCCGGGCCGCGGAGGCGCGCAGCAGCGGGACGGCGCGGGTCGCGAAGTCCTCACCGACCCGGGTGGTGGGGCCGGAGACCGAGATGGCGAGCGGGGTCGGCGCATCCGGCACGGTGACGGCGAAGCAGCGGACCCCGAGTTCCTGCTCGCCGTCGTCAACGGAGTAACCGCGCTGGCGGATCTGCTGCAGATCCGCCAGCAGGGAGGACACGGTGCCATGGGTGTACCGCGTCGGGGTGGGCATCCCGGCACTGGCGACGATCCGCTCGACCCGCTCGTCGGGCAACTGGGCCAGGATCGCCTTGCCGACGCCGGTGGCGTGCGTGTGCGCCCGCCGGCCGACCTCGGTGAACATCCGCATCGCGTGCGGGGAGGGCTTCTGGGCGACGTAGACGATCATGTCGCCGTCCAGCATGGCCATGTTGGCGGTCTCACCCAGGTTGTGCACCAGCGCCGACAGCTCCGGAGCAGCGAGCGACCCCAACTGCCGGCCGGCCTTCTCGCCCAGCTGGATCAGCCGGGCGCCCAGCCCGTACTCGCGGGACGGCAGTTGCCGGACATACCCCAGGGCCACCATGGTGCGCAGCAACCGGTGGATCGTCGGCAACGGGAGCTTGGACGCCACGGCCAGGCCACTGAGCGAGATCTCGCCGTCGGCGTCGGCGATGGCCTCGAGCAACTCGAAACCCCGCTCGACGGACTGCACGCCCGATGAGCGGGCCGGAGCTGGATTCTCTGTCATCGACGCACCTCGATCGGGAAAAGGCCAGGGCAGCTGTCGGTCCCGTGGACGAGCCGGAGCTGGACGAGCCGGAGCTGGACGAGCCGGAGCCGTGTGTTTCCACCATACAGAAACGGATGATCAGAAATGTACGGCCCGGCGGGTTGACCTGGCTCACATCCGGGACCTAATCTTTTCGCAAGACAGTATCGCGCTTCCACGATATGAAATCGTCGTGATAGCGCGACCGCCAAGGGTGAGGAGCCAGCCATGACCCGATACACCGTGAACAGCTCGATCCTGCTGACCGACCTGCCGCTGCTCGAACGGCCGGCGGCGGTCAGGAAGGCCGGCTTCGACGCGGTGGAGTTCTGGTGGCCGTTCCCCGTCGCTGTGCCCGGTGACGCCGACATCAGCGCCTTCGAGTCCGCCATCACGGACGCGGGCGTCAGCCTGACCGGGCTGAACTTCTTCGCCGGTGACATGCCCGCCGGCGAGCGGGGGCTGGTGTCCTCGGTCGCCCGGCGCCGGGAGTTCGCGGACAACATCGACGTCGCGATCGGCATCGGCGAGCGGCTCGGCACCACCGCGTTCAACGCGCTCTACGGCAACCGCTCCGACGACGCGTCCGCCGAGCAGCAGGACGAGGTGGCCCTGGAGAACCTGGCGGCCGCCGCGACCGCGGCCGCCCGGATCGGTGCGGTCGTCCTGCTCGAACCGGTCAGCGGCACCGAGACCTACCCGATCAAGACCGCGGCACACGCGCTGGCCGTCATCGCCGCGCTGCGGGAGCAGGGCGTCACCAACGTCAAGCTGCTGGCCGACTTCTACCACCTGTCCGTCAACGGGGACGACGTGGACGCGGTGATCGCCGCGTACGCCGCGGACTTCGGTCACGTCCAGATCGCGGACGCACCCGGTCGGGGCGAGCCCGGCAGCGGGGACCTGCCCCTGGCCCGGTGGATCGACACCGCCGCCGCCGGTGGCTACACCGGGCCGGTCGGCCTCGAGTACAAGGCCACCGGGGACGACCCGTTCGCGTGGCTGCCGGCCGAGCACCGCAGCGGCGCCTGAGCCAGCCGGCCGGCCCTTCCCTTCAGCTCTGCACCCACCCCTGATGTCCACATCAGGACCACGACGACGATCGAGGAAGTGACGAACCAATGAGCAGCATCGCAGTGATCGGGCTGGGCATCATGGGCCTGCCCATGGCCAGGAACCTGGTGACCGCCGGCCACCAGGTCGTCGGCTACAACCGCAGCCAGGACAAGATCGACGCCCTCGTCGAGGCGGGCGGCACCGGCGCCGGCAGCGTCGCCGAAGCGGTCGCCGACGTCGACATCGTCATCACCATGGTCCCGGACTCGCCCGACGTCGAGGACGTCGTCTCCGGCGATGACGGTGTCTTCGCCCACGCGAAGCAGGGCACCCTCTGGATCGACGCGAGCTCCATCCGCCCCGACGTCACCCGCCGGCTGGCCGACGCCGCCCGGGACGCCGGCGTGCGCCCCCTGGACGCCCCGGTCTCCGGCGGGGAGCAGGGCGCCATCGACGGCGTGCTCTCCATCATGGTCGGCGGCGACGCCGACGACTTCGCCGACGCCCAGGATGTGCTGAACGTGGTCGGCAGGACCGTGGTGCACGTGGGCCCCTCCGGCTCGGGCCAGACGGTCAAGGCCGCCAACCAGCTGATCGTGGCCGTCAACATCGAGGTCCTGGGCGAGGCGATCGCCTTCCTGGAGGCCTACGGGGTCGACACCGACGCCGCCCTGAAGGTGCTCGGCGGCGGCCTGGCCGGCTCGAAGGTGCTGGACCAGAAGGGGCAGAAGATGCTGGACCGCGAGTTCGCGCCCGGCTTCCGCCTCGCCCTGCACCACAAGGACATGGGCATCGTCACCTCGGCTGCCCGCGAGGCGAACGTCGCCATTCCGCTCGGCGCGCTCGTCGCCCAGCTGGTGGCCGCGACCGTCAACCAGGGCGACGGCGGGCTGGACCACTCCGGCCTGTTCAAGCAGGTGCTGCAGCTCTCCGGCCGGGATGCCGGGACCAGCGCCGAGACCACCGCGTAGGGAGACCGACCATGGCGAGAATGCGAACCGTCGACGCCGTCGTCGCGATCCTCCAGAAGGAGGGCGCCACCGAGGCCTTCGGCCTGCCCGGCGCCGCCATCAACCCGTTCTACTCCGCGATGCGCGCCCACGGCGGGATCCGGCACACCCTGGCCCGGCACGTCGAGGGCGCCGCCCACATGGCCGAGGGGTACACCCGCTCGGCTCCCGGGAACATCGGCATCTGCGTCGGCACCTCGGGCCCGGCCGGCACCGACATGATCACCGGGCTGTACTCGGCGTCCGCCGACTCCATCCCGATCCTGTGCATCACGGGCCAGGCGCCGGTGGCGAAATTGCACAAGGAGGACTTCCAGGCCGTCGACATCGCCGCGATCGCCGGCTCCGTCACCAAGATGGCGATGACGGTGCTCGAGCCCGGCCAGGTCCCCGGCGCCTTCCAGAAGGCGTTCCACCTGATGCGCTCGGGCCGGCCCGGTCCCGTGCTGCTGGACCTGCCCATGGACGTCCAGCTCGCCCAGATCGAGTTCGACATCGACGCGTACGAGCCGCTGGCCGTGCACCGCCCGGCGGCCACCCGGATCCAGGCGGAGAAGGCCCTGGACCTCATGGTCGCCGCGGAGCGACCCTTGATCGTCGCCGGCGGCGGCATCATCAACGCCGACGCGTCCGACCGGCTGGTAAAGCTCGCGGAACTGCTGAACGTGCCCGTGATCCCGACCCTGATGGGCTGGGGCGCCATCCCGGACGACCACCCGCTGATGGCCGGGATGGTGGGCCTGCAGACCTCCCACCGGTACGGGAACGCGACGTTCCTCGAGTCCGACTTCGTGCTCGGCATCGGCAACCGGTGGGCCAACCGGCACACCGGTGGCCTGGAGAAGTACACGGACGGGCGCACCTTCGTGCACGTGGACATCGAACCGACGCAGATCGGCCGGGTGTTCTCGCCGCACCTGGGCATCGTCTCCGACGCCGGTGCCGCCCTGGACGTGCTGCTCGAGGTGGCACGGGAGCGCAAGGAGCAGTTCGCCATCCCGGACTGGGACGTGTGGGCGAAGGACTGCGCCCTGCGCAAGAGCACCCTGCAGCGCAAGACGCACTTCGACGCGGTCCCGATCAAGCCGCAACGCGTGTACGAGGAGATGAACCGGGCGTTCGGCAAGGACGTCACCTACGTCTCCACCATCGGTCTGTCCCAGATCGCCGGCGGCCAGTTCCTGCACGTGTACGGCCCCCGGCAGTGGATCAACGCCGGGCAGGCCGGCCCGCTGGGGTGGACCGGGCCGGCGGCGCTCGGCGTCGTGCGGGGCAAGCCGGGCGAGACGGTGGTCGCCCTGTCCGGGGACTACGACTTCCAGTTCATGATCGAAGAACTCGCGGTCGGGGCGCAGTTCAACCTGCCCTACCTGCACGTCGTGGTCAACAACTCCTACCTCGGGCTGATCCGGCAGTCCCAGCGCGGTTTCGACATGGAGCAGAACGTCTCCCTCGCGTTCGAGAACATCAACGCGCCGCAGACCCAGGGCTACGGTGTGGACCATGTCACCGTCGTCGAGGGCCTGGGCTGCAAGGCGATCCGGGTCACCGACCCGTCCGCCCTGCAGGACGCCCTCACGCAGGCTAAGTCCCTGCTGGACCAACACCGGGTGCCGGTCGTGGTCGAGGTGATCCTGGAGAAGATCACGAACATCTCCATGGGCACGGAGCTGGACAACGTGACCGAGTTCGAGGCCCTGGCCGAACGCGGCGAGGACGCCCCCACCGCGGTCGCGCTGCTCGACTGAGCGCACCGGAAGCACCCGCCGAACGGATCGGAACGAGAGCCATGCACCACGCGGCCAGTGACCACCGGCGCATCGTCGTTGCCTCCGACAAGTTCAAGGGTTCGGTGACGGCGGCGCAGGTCGGAGCGGCCCTGACGGCCGGGATCGGCGCCGTGCGGGACGACGTCGTGGTCGACGTCGTCCCCGTGGCGGACGGCGGGGAGGGGACGCTGGAGGCGGCGATCGCGGCCGGCTTCGACCGCCGCGTCGCCGTCGTCCACGGGCCCACCCTGGAACCGGTCCAGGCGCCCTGGGCGCTGCGGGGCACCGAGGCCTTCGTCGAAATGGCCACGGCCTCCGGCCTGGACCTGCTGCCCGGCGGCGAGCCGGCGGCGCTGACGGCGACCAGCCACGGCACCGGGGAGCTGATCCGCGCGGCCCTCGATGCCGGTGCGCGGCGGATCGTCCTCGGCGTCGGTGGCAGCGCGAGCACCGACGGCGGCAGCGGGTTGCTGGTCGCCCTCGGGCTCCGGCTGCTCGACGCCGACGGCGCGGAGCTGCCGGCCGGCGGCGGGGCGCTGGAGTCGCTGGACCGGGTCGACGCGTCGGGGCTGGAGCCCCGGTTGGGGCAGGTCGAGGTCGTCCTCGCCAGTGACGTGGACAATCCGCTGCTCGGCGAACGCGGGGCCGCCGCCGTCTTCGGGCCCCAGAAGGGCGCCACCGCCGACGACGTCCGCCGCCTGGACGCCGGTCTCACCCGGTTCGCGCGGCTGCTCGGCGACGCCCTCGGCATCGAGGACGAGCGGTTCGAGGACCGGCCCGGCGCGGGCGCCGCCGGCGGCGTCGGCTACGCGGCGCTCGCCGCGCTGCACGCCCATCGCGAGGCCGGCATCGACGTCGTCCTCGACCTCGTCGGACTGGCCGACAAACTTGAGGGCGCCGAGCTGGTGATCACGGGCGAGGGCAGTCTGGACCAGCAGTCCCTGCACGGCAAGACCCCGATAGGCGTGCTGCAGGCCGCTCGGCGGGTGGGCCTGCCCGTGCTCGCGGTGTGCGGGCGCAGCCTGCTCACCGCCGAGCAGGTCGAGGCCGCCGGCTTCGCCGGCCTGTACCCGCTCAGCGAGCTGGAGCCGGATCCGGCCCGCAGCATGGCCCACGCGGCCGAGCTGCTCGAGCAGGTGGGCCGAAGGATCGCGGCCGAGCTCCCCACGGCAGACGGCACCTATGATGCACCTCACACTGAACGCACGGAACGACGACGAGGACATGTCATGACGGAGAAGGACGAACAAGCTGCCGGCCGTGAACGGGAGAACCCGGACACCGTCGCCCAGGAGGACTCGGCGCGTTCGGCGACGAAGCCGGCGCCGCTGGAGCAGGCCTACCAGGCGGAGCAGCACCGGAAGCTCTCGGTGAGCGAGAACGTCAACGACCCGGACCGGATCCGGGGCCTGATCGCCGACTTCAAACGGGAGCACGGTCTGCCCGACGACCCGGCCGAGGAGAACCCCCACCCGGGCGCCACCGACCGTGGCACCGACGCCCGCGACGACCAGCGGTTCGACCTGGTGATCCGGGGCGAGCGGATCCTGACGACCGCCGGCATCGTGGCCCGTGAGGTCGGGGTGCGCGACGGGCGGATCGTGGCGATCGAACCGCTCGGCGCCCGACTGTCCGGCGCCGAGGAACTCGACCTCGCCCCCGACGAGACCCTGATCCCGGGCCTGGTCGACACCCACGTGCACATCAACGAACCCGGCCGCACCGACTGGGAAGGGTTCGCCACCGCCACCCGGGCCGCGGCCGCCGGCGGCGTCACCACGGTGCTGGACATGCCCTTGAACTCGATCCCGGCGACGGTGAACGCGCCGGCCCTGGAGTACAAGCGGCTGTTCGCCCGGGACCAGTCGTTCGTCGACGTCGGCTTCTGGGGCGGGGCGATCCCCGGTAACAAGCCGCACCTGCGCGAACTGCACGACGACGGCGTGTTCGGGTTCAAGTGCTTCCTGCTGCACTCGGGGGTCGACGAGTTCCCGCACCTGGAAGCGGACGAGCTCGAGGAGGATCTGGCGGAGCTGAAGACGTTCGACTCCCTGATGATCGTGCACGCCGAGGACTCCCGGGCGATCGACCGGGCCCCGCACCCGGAGGGCGACGTCTACGACAACTTCCTCCGGTCCCGGCCCCGGGGCGCCGAGAACCTGGCCATCGCCGAGGTGATCGAACGCACCCGGTGGACCGGTGCCCGCGCCCACATCCTGCACCTCTCCTCCTCTGACGCGCTGCCGATGATCGCCACCGCCAAGGCGGACGGACTCGATCTGACGGTGGAGACCTGCCCGCACTACCTGACGCTGCTGTCCGAGGAGATCCCCAACGGCGCGACCGCGTTCAAGTGCTGCCCGCCGGTGCGTGAGGTCGGCAACCGGGAACTGCTGTGGGAGGGCCTGATCGACGGGACGATCGACTTCATCGTCTCGGACCACTCGCCGTCGACCCTGGACCTGAAGGACCTGGAGAACGGCGACTTCGGCGTCGCCTGGGGCGGTGTGTCCTCGCTGCAGCTGGGGCTCGCGCTGATCTGGACCGAGGCACGGCGCCGCGGCGTCGACCTGCCCCGGGTTATCGAGTGGATGGCCACCCGCCCCGCCCAGCGGGCCGGGCTGCGGTCCAAGGGCAAGCTGGCGCTGGGCTATGACGCCGACCTGGCCGTGTTCGCGCCCGACGAGGCGTTCGTCGTCGACGCCGGGAAGCTGCACCACAAGAACCCGATCACCCCCTACCAGGGCAAGGCCCTCTCCGGCCGGGTCCGCCGCACGTTCGTGCGCGGGCAGGCCGTCGACTTCCAGCAGCCGCACGGGCGACTGCTCCGCCGCGGCGAGGCCTGAGGCCCCGCCCGTCCGGGGTCCACGACCCCCCCCGACCACCGCGGTGGTCCCTCGATATGTCCGGCCGGACGGCGCCGACGTCGCCCGCCCCAGTGGAAGGTCCGACCCATGTCCGAGAAATCACCGGCCCAGCAATCACGCGATGCCGCCGACGCCCGCTACCGGGCGCCGCGCACCGACCCCGAACCGTGGGGCACGGGTGACCCCGGGGTGGACGCCATCACCCACGTGCCCGGCACCACCGCCCCGATCCCGCTCGGCGTCAGCCCCCGGCTCTACAACGGCGACCTGGCCCCGACCACCCGGAGGGGTCGCACCTGGCACGCCTACAGCATCTTCACGCTCTGGGCCAACGACGTGCACTCCCTGGGCAACTACGCCTTCGCGATCGGGCTGTTCGCCCTCGGGCTCGGGGGCTGGCAGATCATGCTGGTGTTCCTGCTCGGCTCCGCCCTGCTCTTCGCCCTGCTCAACCTCTCCGGCTTCATGGGGGAGCGGCTGGGCGTCCCGTTCCCGGTGTTGAGCCGGATCGCCTTCGGGGTCCACGGCTCTCAGATCCCCGCCGTGGTCCGCGGTGGCGTGGCCGTGATCTGGTTCGGCATCCAGACCTACCTCGCCTCCGTGGTGCTGCGGGTACTCATCGTCGCGCTCGCCCCCGGCCTGAAGTCCCTGGACACCGACTCCGTCCTCGGCCTGTCCACCCTGGGCTGGATCTCCTTCCTGATCCTGTGGGTGGTGCAGGTGATCATCGTCAGCTTCGGGATGGAGATGATCCGCAAGTACGAGGCGTTCGCCGGCCCGATCATCCTGGTCACCATGCTGGCCCTGGCCATCTGGGTGTTCACCCAGGCCGGAGGGATCGCCTGGTCCACGCCGGGCGCCCTGACCGGGGGCGAGATGTGGGTGCGGATCCTGCAGTCCGCCGCCCTGTGGGTCGTGGTCTACGGCACCTTCGTGCTCAACTTCTGCGATTTCACCCGGGGTGCGCCGTCCGAGAAGTCCGTCGTCCGCGGCAACTTCTTCGGCATCCCGATCAACATGTTGTTCTTCGCGGCGATCGTCGTCGTCCTCTCCGGTGGCTCCTACCGGCTGAACGGCAACGTCATCGAGTCCCCGACGGACGTCGTCAACGCGATCCCCAACACGTTCCTGCTCGTGCTGGCCTGCCTGGCGCTGATCGTGCTCACCATCGCGGTGAACCTGATGGCGAACTTCGTCGCCCCCGTCTACACGTTGGCCAACCTGTTCCCCCGCAAACTGAACTTCCGCCGCGCGGCGATAGTCTCCGCCGTCATCGGCCTGGTGATCCTGCCCTGGAACCTGTACAACACGCCGGCGATCATCGTCTACTTCCTGGGCGGGCTCGGCGCCCTGCTCGGGCCCCTGTTCGGCGTCATCATGGCCGACTACTGGCTGGTGCGGAAGGGCCGGGTGAACGTACCCGACCTGTACTCGGACGAGCCGGACGGCGACTACGCCTACACCCGGGGGGTCAACCGGAAGGCCGTCATCGCCGGCACCCCGGCCGCCCTGGTGGCGCTGGTCCTCGCCCTGGTGCCCGCCTTCACCTTCATCTCCGGCTTCTCCTGGTTCGTCGGTGCCATCCTGTCGGCCGTGATCTACCTGGCCATCGTCGACCGGCACGCGGACTTCCGTTCCGTCGACGGCGAGAGCATCGCGGTCCGGCCCCGGCACTGACCACCACATCCCGATCCATCGCCACTGACCACCCCCGCGAAAGGCAGTCCCGTGCGCATCCTCGTCGCCAACGTCAACACCACCGGGTCGATGACCGACGCCATCGCGGCCGCCGCCCGCGCGGTGGCCGGCCCGGACACCGAGATCGTGCCGATCACGCCCGCGTTCGGCGCCGAGTCCGTCGAGGGCAACCACGAGTCCTACCTGGCGGCGGTCGCGGTGCAGGAGGCGGTGCGCTCGTACGCCGCGACCGCCGAGGAGCCGTTCGACGCCGTCATCCAGGCCGGGTACGGCGAGCACGGCCGGGAGGGACTGCAGGAACTGCTGGACGTGCCGGTCGTGGACATCACCGAGGCCGCCGCCTCCACCGCGCAGTACCTCGGGCACCGCTACTCGGTGGTGACGACGCTGGACCGCACCGTACCGCTGATCGAGGACCGGTTGCTGCTGGCGGGGCTGTCCGCCCGCTGCGCGTCGGTCCGCGCGTCGGGCCTGTCCGTGCTCGAACTCGAGCAGGACCGCGACCGCACCGTCGCGGCCCTGGTGCGGGAATCCACCCTGGCGGTGGAGCACGACCGGGCTGAGGTGATCTGTCTGGGCTGCGGCGGGATGGCCGGGCTCGCCGAGGCCGTGCGCGAGGCCACCGGGGTGCCCGTCGTCGACGGCGTGACCGCGGCGGTCACGGTCGCGGAGTCCCTCGTCCGGCTCGGCCTGTCCACGTCCAAGATCCGCACCTACGCACCCCCGCGTCCCAAGCGGATCGTCCGGCCGGTCGCGGAGCGGTGAGACCTCGTCCGACGCGGGGCCGGGTCCGCTGCGCGGCCGACGTCGAACGCTTGTACCGCCGGTCGCCAGCCCGTAGCATGAACTGACCTGTACGCAGCCAAGTTTCCGTGGGGGGAACACTGTGAATGCATCGTACTCCGTCGTGCTGGACCGTGGTCTCAATGCACCGGACGCCCTGGAACGCGTCGTCGTGCCCGCCGCCTCCCTCGAGGAGGCTCGGCAACTGCTCGGCACCGTCATCTCCGGGGGCAGCCCACTGTTCGTCTCGCACGGGCGGCGCACCGACATCGTCGGGGTGAAGGAGGACCACTTCATCCTCGTCACCAAGGGCCGGTTCGGCACGATCAAGGACATGACGCGGGCGCAGATCGTGGTCTCCCTCAGCCCGGCGATCGACCGGGCCGCGAAGACGAACGTGCGGCCGGGGGCCGTGCTGTTCTCCGGCGTCGAGCAGAACGCGCCGGACCTGCTCGTCTCCTGACTCACCCGGAATAACTCCTCCTACCCGCGGTTGTACCCGGGGAGACGGCGTGTGCCCCGGATTTCCGTCGCGGGTCGCGCCATGCGGACGAGAAGGGGAAGGGGTGAACCGTGGTCGCGCTCTCCATCCTCGACCTGGTTCCACGCAGCGAGGGGCAGGACGCGACCGACGCCCTGCAGGCCAGCGCCGATCTGGCGGTGGTCGCCGACGCCACCGGGTACCGGCGGCTCTGGTACGCCGAGCACCACAACACCGGGGTGTTCCTCAGTTCCGCCACGGCGCTGCTGGTCGGCCGCGCCGCGCAGCTGACCGAGCGGATCCGGGTGGGCTCCGGCGGAGTGATGCTCCCCAACCACCCGCCCCTGACCGTCGCCGAGCAGTTCGGCACCCTGGCCGCCATCTACGGCGACCGGATCGACCTGGGACTCGGCCGCGCGCCCGGAACGGACCCGCGCACCGCCGCCCTGTTGCGCCGCGGGGACTCCTCGGAACCGGCCTTCGCTGCCGAGATCGCGCAGTTGCAGGCCTGGTTCGGCGATCAGCGGCAACTGCCGGTCAAGGCCGGTCCCGCCCTGAACCGGCACGTCCCGCTGTGGGTACTCGGCTCCTCGACGGCCGGCGCCATGGTGGCCGGCCAGCTGGGCCTGCCGTACGCGGCCGCCTCGCACTTCGCCCCGCAGAGCCTGATGGACGCCCTCGCGGTCTACCGGCAGTACTTCGACCCGCAGGCCCCCACCGCGCAGCTCGACCGGCCGTACGCGATGGCCGGCGTCAACGTCGTCGTCGCCGACACCGACGACGAGGCCGAGCGCCAGTTCACCACCCACCTGCAGATGGCCCGCGGCATCGTGCGCAACGACCGGCGCGCCCTGCTGCCCCCCGACCCGGCCGCCGTGGACAGCTGGGACCCGTACGAACTGGCGATGGTCCGCTCCCGGCTCACCGCCAGCGCCGTCGGCAGCCCGGCGACCGTGGGCGAGCAGCTCGACCGGTTCGTGGCGACGACCGGGGTCGACGAACTGATGACGGTGACCTACACGCACGACCCGGCGGTGCGGCTGCGGTCGGTCCAGTTGCTCGCGGAAGCCGTCCGACCGGAGGTCGACGCGGTCCACGGCTGACGCCGACGATTTGCTCATGCTCGAGGCCCTGCCACCCCGGGTGCGGACAAAAGTAGAGCAACTTGCACTGGAACGGCGAGAGCGAGCGACGTCTCGGGAGACGCACCACAGGCTCGCTCCGCCCCATGCAAAGCGAAAGGCCCAAGATCCAGTCGTCCGGCTGGGGTTCTCAGGCCTTCTTCCCGACCCGTCGTAACGGGAGGCAAGGATTACTCTACCGATCTGACCGTGAAGAGGCACCACGACCGATCGAGGATTTTCCCCGCGTCTGGTCAGTTGCGCGTGGCTCTCCACATCCAGGGTGTGACCACATGGAGGACATCCGCCAGTGCTTCCCGCACGGCCTCGGCGTTCGACACGCTCAGTTCGGTGTCGGCGTAGAGCAGACGCGTGGCGATCAGGAGGTGGACCATGCGCAGCGTACGCATGGTGTTGGTGGCGAACGGTGGAACCGGACCGGGCTCACCCGCGGCGAAGGCATGCCGCACCGGGTCCAGCCACGCAACAGCGTCCTCAGCACTCAGCTGGGAATTGGCCAGGGTCACCGCGATCGCGTAGCCGAGCCGGTCATCCTCCTGCTCGCGCCACACCGACGGTTCGGGGTTCAGCATTCGCTCCACCGCTGCATCGAGGACATGGCGGGGACGGCGAGCGGTGTGCCCGAAGGCAGCCAAGGCATCGGCTCCGTGTGCGACGACGTGAACCCACCCCCGCTGCGGATCGTAGCCGGTGACTTCTCGCTCGGTGACGTACCACCGGGCGAAGCGGGAGAACCACCCCGGTTCCTCGACCCCGGCGCGCACAACGTAGGCCAGCACGAGAGCGGCGAAGCTACGAGCCTCCACCCGGGGATGCTCCAGTCGTTTGACGAGTGACTCACCCAAGGTGCGGAGCCGTTGGTCGTCGAGAGTGCCACTGGTGACAAGGTCGATGAGCGGCCACGTCGAACCTTCGTCGCGCACTGCAGGATCCGGTGCTTCCAGGCCGTCGAGCAAGGTGAGAACTGTCGCATCGAGGTCCACCGCGGGGTCGTTGGTCACCCGGGTCATGCTAGGCGAGGCCGACCAGCCCGAGGTCAGCAGGACCCACACCCCGTCAGTCGGCGTTGATCCGGTATCCCATCCCGCGGACCGTGGACAGCGTGGACACCCCGAAGGGGGCGTCGATCTTCTTGCGCAGGTAGGCGATGTACACCTCGACCACGTTGTCGCCGCCCTCGAACATGGGGTCCCACACGTTGTCGAGGATCTCGGCCTTCGACAGCACGTCCCCGGGATGGCGCATCAGAAAGGTCAGCAGTCCGAACTCCCGGGGGGTCAGTTCGATCGTGGTTCCGTGCCGGCTGACCGCCCGGCGGGCCGGGTCGAGCACCAGGGAGCCGACGGTCAACTGCACCGGCCGCTCCGGGGCACCGCGTCGGATCAGGGCCCGCAACCGGGCGACCAGGACCAGGAAGCTGAACGGTTTGGTCAGGTAGTCATCGGCCCCGAGGTCGAACGCGTCGGTCTGGTCGTACTCCCCGTCCTTGGCGGTCAGCATCATCACCGGCGTCCAGATCTGCCGTTCGCGGATCTCCTTGAGCACCGCGTAACCGTGCTTGCCCGGCAGCATCAGGTCGAGCACGATGACGTCGTACGGATTCTCGGTCGCCGCCCAGAGGCCGCTGATGCCGTCGTGGACGACGTCGACGACGAAGCCCTCCCCGGTCAGCCCGCGGCGGACCGTCTCGGCGAGTGCCTTCTCGTCCTCGACCAGCAACACGCGCATCCCTGACACTCCTTCCGTGGACTCGCTCTCGGTAGCCAGTATCGACCGATGTTCCTGAGCGTATTCTGAGGAACCCTGCTTCTCTCAGCCTTTCCTCAACACGGTTCGCGGACGCTGGTCCCATGACGAACGATCGCCCCGTGCCCGAACCCCGACCCGTTCGGCCGGTCCCGGCCCGACCCGCCGAACCGCTCTACCGGCGGTGGCGGTCGTGGTGGCTGCCCGTCCCGGGCGTGGTCCTGCTCGTGCTGACCCTGATGGTGGGCCTGGCCATCCGCGCCTACAGCGTCACCAGCCCCGACATGACCGTCGACCTGGAGATCAGTGAGGGGCGCAATCCGCTGCTGAACGCGGTCGCTCTCGGCGTCCACTACGGCATCGGACCCCTGGGCGCGGTCATCCTGCTGGCCGCCATCTGCCTGTGGCTCGCCGTCGTGCGCAAGGATCTGCTGCAGGCGCTCACCTTCGGGTCCATCACCTCGATCGGCTGGCTCAGCTCCGAGATCGGCAAGGTCGTCGTCGCCCGGGTGCGGCCCCCGCACGAGACCCTGCACGCCCTGGTGCTGGAGACGGGGAGCGCCAGTTTCCCCAGCGGGCACACCGCCTTCGCCGCGGCCCTGTCCTGGGCGGTGGTCCTGGTGCTGACCCGGCCCGGCGTGCAGCGTCGGTGGCTGGTCGCCGCGGCCATCGTCTTCACCGTCGGTGTCGGCCTGTCCCGGCTCTATCTCGGGGTGCACTACCCCACCGACGTGACCGCTTCCGTGGTCATCGCCACGGCCGCGCTCCTGATCTGGTTGCCGATCTGGAACCGGCTCATCGAGCCGGCGCTGCGCGGTTCCCGGTTGCGGCCCCGGTTCATCACCGGCGCGTGACGCCGGCCGGATCGGAGGGCGGACCGCCATGGGATCGGTGATCGACGGCATCGTGGGGATGAACACGGTCCTGGCGGCCGTCATCATCGCCGGGCTCGTGCTGGCCGAGGACGCCCTGTTCATCGGCTTCGTGATCCCGGGCGAGACGGCGGCCATCATCGGGGGCGTGATCGCCAGCCGCGGGCACGTCGGCCTGCCGGTGATGATCGCCGTGGTGGTCTTCGCCGCCGTGCTCGGTGACACCATCGGCTACGAAGTGGGCCGCCTGCTCGGCGCCCGCGCCCTGGCCCACCGGTCCCTGCGCCGGCACCGGCCGAAGCTGGACCGGGCTCAGGACCTGCTGCGGCGCCGCGGCGGGGGCGCGGTCTTCCTCGGCCGGTTCACCGCGTTCTTCCGGGCCGTGATGCCCGCACTGGCCGGGACCGCGCGGATGCCCTACCGCCGGTTCCTGCTCTTCAACGCGGCCGGGGGAATCATCTGGGGCACGGCCGCCGTCACCCTCGGCTTCCTGGCCGGGAACTCCTACCGGGCGGTCGCTCACACGGCCGGGACGGCGACCGCCGTCGTCGTCGCCCTCGTCGTCGTGGTCGCGGTGATCATCTGGCGGGTCCGCGTCCGACATGTGCAGCGCGCCCGGCACTGAGATCGATCCCAGCAGCACCGATCACAGCAGCACCGATCACAGCAGCACCGATCCGAGCAGCACCGATCACAGCAGGATCGATCACAGCAGTGCCGATCAGAGCAGCGCCGATCAGAGCAGTGCCGATCAGAGCAGGGGGATCCGGATCTCGAAGCGGCAGAACCCGTCGGGTGCCTCGCCGGTCGTGATCGTCCCGTCATGGGCGCGCACGAGGCTACGGGCCACCGTCAGGCCGAGGCCGCTGCCGCCGGTGTCTCGATCCCGGCTCTCGTCGAGGCGGACGAACCGGTCGAACACGCGCTCGCGCTCGCCGGGCGGCACCGGGTCGCCGTCGTTGTCGATCTGCAGGACCGCCTCACCGCCCGTGGTGGCCAACTCGACCCGGATGGCGGAGCGCGCATGCCGGTCGGCGTTGTCCAGCACGTTGCGCAGCACCTGGGCCAGCCGGCCGGCATCGCCGCGCACGCGGGCAGGAACGATCCGGGCGGTGATCCGCTGCGCGCCTGCCGCCTGCAGCCGGGCCAGTTCGCCGGTGAGGACGTCGTCGAGGTCGAGTTCCTCCCGGTCGACGGCGAACCCGCTGTCATCGGTCTTGGACAGGGTCAGCAGGTCCTCGACCAGTCGGCCCATGCGCACCGTCTCGGCCTGCAGCAGCGGAGCCATGGATCGCCAGGACTGTCCGGTGTCGTCGCGGACGCTGACCTCCAGTCCGGTGCGCAGGGTCGACAGGGGGCTGCGCAGCTCATGGCTGGCGTGGCTGACGAACCGGCGCTGCGCGGTGTCGGCCGACTCGATCCGGGCGAGCATCGCGTTCATCGTCGTCGCCAGGGCGGCCAGTTCGTCCCGGGTCCCGGGTACGTCGACGCGGGTGCCGAGCCGGTGGGCGTCGATGCCCGCCACCTGCGACCGGATCCGCTCGACCTGCCGCAGCGACCGGCCGACCAGCACCCCCACGGCCACGCCGACGATCACCAGCAGCAGCGGGGTCGCCGCGACCAGGAACAGGGCCACCGTGCGCACGGTGCTGGACGTGACACCGGCGCTGCGGGCCGCCAGCACCGTGTAGTTCGCACCCGATCCGGCGGTCGCCCCGGTCGCGGCCACCTCGTAGTCCTCGTCGCCGTCGGTCCGCACACCGGGCGGTGAGGACACCCGCACCAGCGTGGTCTGACCGGGAGCGACCGTCGTGCTGGTCAACGGAGCCGACCGCAGGGACGGGTCGGAGGCCGCGACCACCCGCCCCGAGGAGTCCACGATCTGGACGAGCAGATCGGCCGCGCCGGCGGTGGCGATGCTCCGGCCCGCCTCCTCGACGTCCTGCGTATGGATCTGCGCGGCGACGTCGCTGACCTTCGTCCGCAGCACGGTCTCGGTCGATGCCGTCAGGGCGTTCTGCAGCAGCACCAGGAGCAGCACGCCCCCGGCGAGCAGGGCGCATGCCACCGCGACCACCGCCGCCGCCACGGACTGCCCGCGAATGCCCCGACCGCGTCGTGCCCAGTTCCACACCGCTCGTCCACGTCCCTTCTCGCCCGCGTTGCCCGTCCCGCCCGGCGGGACGGGCACGACCCGTCGCCGTCGATCCTGACACACGGAGGGGACGGCGGGGCTCAGCCTCCGCTCAACCGGTCTGGGGCCCCTCTCAGTGGCCCCCTGCCACCGTGGAATGAGCGGTCGCACCCGCGGCCGCACCGGAAGAAAGGATCAACCGCATGAAGCTGTCCGCCAAGATCGCCGCCGCCTCCCTCGGGCTCGTGGCGCTGACCGGTATCGGCGTGGGCGCGGCCAACGCGGCGACCACCACACCGGCCCCGGCCCCGTCCGTGTCCAGCTCCGCCTCGACCAACGGCGGAGCGGTCGACACCCCCGAGAAGGGCGACACCGCCGACACCCCGGAGAAGGGCCAGGCCGCCGAGGCCCCCGAGAAGGGCGACACCGCCGACACCCCGGAGACGGGCAACGCCGTCGACAGCGGCCCGAACGTCCAGCAGACCGGTGAGCACACCGATCCCGGGGACGCGCCCACCAGCAAGTGACGCTGCGGTGAGCCATCGCGGCCGCTGCTGAACGGGGCGCGAGAAGAGGGGCACCACCTGCTGGTGGTGCCCCTCTTCTGCGTCTGCTCGTTCCGTCGGCCGGTTCGTCCGAACGGTCCGGTCCGGAGGCCTATCCCGAGGTTCCGGTCGGCGTCCGGGAGGTCACGCCAGGCTGGTCTGCGCCGTCTCCTCGGACCGAGGGCTCTGGCCGCGCGTGGAGGACCGGTTCGAGGTGCCGGTCTGCCGGGCGGCGTCCAGCTGCAGGGCGACATGGGTCAGTGGTGTCTCCAGTGCGGTTCGCAGGTCCCGCAGGGCTTCGCCGTAGACGCGCTCGAGTGCCCAGTCGACCGGCACGGTCGGGCCGATGGTCACGTTCACGACCGCCTCCGGCTGCCGGGCGGAGCCGAGCAGGGACACGCTGGCCTTCTCGATACCCGGGACGGCGTCGAGCTGGTCCTGCACCGCCCGGGCCAGGACGCCCGGATCCACCTCGACGGACCCGTTCTCCGGGTCCCCGGCGAGCCGGTACGTGGTCGTCCGCGGCTTGCCCGGGATCTGGTGCAGCAGCCACCAGAGTCCGAACAGGACGGCCAGCACGGTCACGGCGACGCCGATCGCGAAGAGGTACTGCCCGGCCGGTCCGAGCAGCGAGCCCACGGTCGCCGTCGGCCCCGGCAACCCGGAGGCGCCACCGCCGAGTGCCGCGGCGGCCCCGGTGGCGAGCAGGGTCAGGCCGATGCCCTCGGCCAGCAGGAGCAGCCCCAGGATGAGCAGCAGGGTGCGGTTGCGTGCGGCGGACACGGTTCTCATCGACGGTTCCTTCCCGGCCGGACGGTGACGGCGGGTGTGCGGGTGAAGGGGATGGACTGCACCGCCGACTCGGCGGCGGTGCGAGCCTGGTCGGCGACCTCGCTGGTGTCCGTCAGCGGAGAATCGACGGTCAGGCGCACCCGCCGGTCGGTGGCGGCCGCGTTCGCGGAGTCCACGCCGTCGAGCCGCGAGGTGCGGGCGCTGACGATGTGGGCGAGGCCGCGGTGGGTCAGCACGGTCTCGTTCTCGCCGTCATAGACATCGATCGGCACCTGGAGCGCGCTGACGCGGTGACGGCCGGGAACGACCGCGCACAGCACCAGCACGATCCCGACGACGATCGACACGACCGCGACGGTCAGCACCGCCGGGTCGGACAACGGTGCCCCCAGCACGGCGGGGGCGCCGTCGGCGATCAGCGCCGGCCACCGGCCCTGACCGAGTCGGACCACGATGGCCCACACCAGGTACCCGGCCGGGGCCAGGATGGCCAGGCAGACCAGGACGGAGGGGATGACGCGAGCGGGGCGGCGCCGCAGGGCGGGGGTTCGGGAACTCACTGGAGCGCTCCTCGGGTGCTGGAGGTGGCGTGCAGCCAGGAGACCGTGACGTCGACCTGCCCGACGGTGAAGCCGGTGAGGTCCCGGACCCGGTCCCGGACATGGCTGCGGATGGCGTCGGCGGCGGCGCGCAGAGGCGTGGGATACGTGAGCCCCAGGTCCAGGGAGATCACCGCCGTGTTGCCGTAGAGCTCGGCGTGCGACGTCGGCCGGTCGTCGAAATCGCGGCGCGCCCCGATCCCCAGCACGCCGCCGGCGGCGGCCCCGGTCTGGGGCAGCTCGGACGCGGCCTGGGCGGCGATCTTCGCCACCACGGCGGCGGGAACGGTGAGAGTGCCCGGGCCGGACGGGCGTGATGCGGTGTCGGTCACGGCAGGCTCAGCCGCGCGGGCGGCCGAAGAGCTGACCGACGTCGAGTTTGCCCTCGAGGATGCGGCCGACGACCAGGCCGATCACGCCGAAGAGCACCACGAGGAGGAACTGGCCGATCGAGCCGAAGGCGGCGACCAGGCCCAGCAGCAGGCCCACGAACAGGGCGGTACGGGACAGGGACATCGGAGGGTCCTTTCACGATCGAGACGGTCTCGATCAGGAAGTGGGGGTCGGACGCGCCGAACGGCACGCCCGGGCGTGTGGATCGCGGCACATCGGCGCCGCGATCCGCACGCGGGGTGGATCAGGCCAGGTCGGTGTTCTCGCCGCTGCCGGAGGAACGGCGCTGGTTGTCGTCCTCCTCGGGCAGGTGCACGTCGGCGACCGTGATGTTGACCTCGACGACCTCCAGGCCGGTGGACTGCTCCACGGAGCGGATCACGTTGCGGCGGATGTCGTCGGCGACGTCGACCACGGAGGCGCCGTACTCGATGATGATGGTGACCTCGATCGCGGCCTGCCGCTCGCCCTTCTCGACGCTCACGCCGCCGGAGACGTTGGTCTGTCCGCCGGGGAAGCGCTCGGTCAGGGAGTTGAAGGCGCGGCGTGCGGCCGAGCCCATCGCGAAGACACCGGGCACCTCGCGGGTGGCGATGCCGGCGATCTTCGAGACGACGGTCTCCTCAATGGTGGTGTTGCCCTTGTCGGTCTGCAGGGGGCCCACCGGTGCCGCCTTGGTCTGCTCCCGGCTCTCCCGCTGGCGGCGCTCCTGCTCCCGCTCCTGGTCGCGCTGGCGCTCTTCACCGGTCTTGGGAAGGTTGGTGCTCTGGCTCATGGAACTGTGCTCCTTCGGGTCACATAGGGTGAATGTTTACGATGTAAGGACACGTCCACCGGACCGATCGTCACGCCCAGTCCGGTGTGATCTGCGTTACATTGCAGAAGAGCCCGCACGGAGGAGGTGGAGTGAGCGCGTCAGAAGTGGGTCACGGCACCGCGTCCACGGCGACGGCTACGTCGTCCCTGGATCAGGGCAGTCTCGTGGCCCGCGCCCAGGACGGGGACCTCGCCGCGTTCGACGAACTGGTGCAGCGCTACAGTTCGCGCCTGTACCGGTACGCGTACAGCATGCTCGGCAACCGGCAGGACGCCGAGGACGCCCTCCAGGACACCCTCGTCCGCGTCTGGCGTTTCCTGCCCGAGCTGACGTCGGTCGACGCCTTCGGCGCGTGGACCTACCGCGCGCTCACCCGCCAGTGCTTCACCCTGTTGGCGCGCCGCCGGGCGCAGCGGACCGAGGCGTACGCCGCCGACTCCCTGGCGGTGCTCGCGGACGGCCAGCGGCCCGGGCCCGGGCCCACCGAGGAGGACCCGGCCGATCACGTCGTCTCCCGGCAGCGGCTGGAGGAGTTGACCCGGCTGGTGCACCTGCTGCCTCCGGAGCAGCGCGCCTGCTGGTTGCTCCGCGAAGTGCAGGGGCACTCCTACGGGCAGATCGCCGCGGTCCTGGGCGTACCCGAGTCGACCGTCCGGGGCCGGCTGGCCCGGGCCCGCGAACGACTGGCGGAAGGGATGACGTCATGGCGCTGAACGACGACTCCGTTCTCGGCTGCGGGCGCACGGTGGATGACGTGTGGGCCGATCTGGAGCGACCCGCCGACGCCCACGAGCAGACCTGCCCGCACTGCACGGCGGCCCGGCACGCCCTGCGTGAGCTGCACCGGCTGACCGCGACCTACCGGGATACCGAACGGCAGGCCGACACCGACCCCGACGAGGCGATGCACCCCAGTTCCCGGGTCCGCGCCAACGTGATGGCGATCGCCCGCGCGGAGGTCCGCCGCTCCCGGCAGATCCCGGTCGCGGTCACCGAGCACGGGCCCATCCGGGTCGGCGAGCAGACCCTGCTCGCGCTGGTCCGGCACGCCATCGACTCCACCGAGGGGGTCCGGGCCCGCCGACTGCACGTGACGACCGGCTCCACCGGTGAGGTCGAACGGTTGGTCTGCCATCTCGCGGTCACCGCCGATGTCGTCATCCCCGACACCGCGGCCACCGTGCGTGACCACATCGTGACGGTCCTCGGGGAGCACCTGCGCGCCGACCCCGACGCCGTCGATCTCGTCGTGGAGGACCTCTATGACCGCTGACCAGCACCCGGTACTCCTCAGCCCGGCCCCGAGCCCGGCCGAGCTCAGCCAGGCGATCGCCGACGCGGTCCTGAGCGTGCCGGGGGTGGCCCACCTCGCCCCGACGCTGACCGATCACGCCCGCCGGCTCCGGACCGCCCTGTTCCACGGCGCAGCACCGACGTTCGCACCCGGCATTACCGTCGAACTCGGCGACGCCGGTGCCCTCGTGGGCGTCGACCTCGCCGTCGTCATCGACCACCCGTCGGTCGACACCGCCGAGCGCGTCCAGCTCGCCGTCGTCGACGCGCTGGCGCACAGAAAGCTCACGTGCGCCTCCATCACCGTGGCGATCCTCGGGATGTACGAGGAGCAGCCCGCCCCGGCGGCCGCGGAGGGCGGCACGGACTGACAGCGGCCCGGGCGAACAGCGAGAACGTAGGCTGGGCCATGTCCCGGGTGCCCGGGGTCGAGGAGGGTGGCCCGCCGTGTCCAGCAGCACCAGCAGCACCCCGCACCGGAGCCCCTCCGGCGCCGGCGAGTCCGGGACGCCCGCCGCCCTCGCCGAGCCGGTCGAGGGTGTGCGGCCGCGCTGGGTGCTCGCGGTCACGCTCGCCACGCTCGGGGTCAACGCGGTGCTGTTCGCGTGCATCAAGATCTACCTGGCCCTGCAGGCCGAGCGGTTCGACGCCGGCGACAAGGAGGCGGTGCTCGCGCTGGTCACCGGGGTCGGGGCCGCCGTCTCGTTGGTGGCCAACCCGGTGTTCGGGATGCTCTCGGACCGCACCGTCTCGCGCTTCGGGCGCCGGGTGCCCTGGGTCGTCATCGGTGCGGCCATCTCCGTCGTCGGCCTGCTCGTGCTGGCGATCAGCCCCGGCATCGGCGTCATGGTGCTCGGCTGGTCCCTCGTGCAGGCCGGCGCCAACGCGATGACGGCCGCCCTGACCGCCGCGGTGCCGGACCGGGTGCCCCGGCGGCAGCGCGGCCGGGTCGGCGGGTGGATCGCCCTGGGCACCACCACCGGCATCCTGGCCGGCATGGTGATCGCGAACGTCGCGCGGGAGCTGCTGCCCGGGTACCTGCTGTGCGCCGCCGTCCTCCTCGCTCTGGCGGTGCCCTATCTTCGCTCCGCCCGGGACGTGCCGCTGCAGCGGCACGAGCGCCCGGTGCTGCGCGCCCGGGACCTGCTCGCCGGCTTCTGGATCTCGCCCCGCCGATACCCCGACTTCGGCTGGGCGTGGCTCACCCGGTTCCTCGTCTTCCTCGGCAACTCCCTGTTCACCCTGTACCTGCTCTACTTCCTGCAGGACGCGGTGGGGTACCCCGACCCGACCTTCGGCGTGCTGGTGCTCACCGGGTGCTACGCCGCCGCGGTCCTGGTGACCGCGGTGATCGCCGGGCCCGTGTCGGATCGGGTCGGCCGGCGCAAGCCGTTCGTCATCGGATCCTCCCTGGTGATCGCGGTCGCCTCGCTCGTCGCCGCGTTCTCGCCGACGTTTCCCGGCGCGCTGATCGCCGCCGTCGTCCTCGGTATCGGCTTCGGCGCCTACCTGGCCGTGGACTTCGCCCTGCTCACCGAGGTGCTGCCCGCCGCCGCCGACCGCGGCAAGGACATGGGCGTGATCAACATCGCCGCGTCGCTGCCGCAGGTGCTCGCCCCGGTGATCGCCTGGCCGCTGGTCACCTCCGGAGGCGGATTCGTCGCCCTGTTCGGCTGCGCCGCCCTGGCCGGTCTGCTCGGCGGCATCTTCATCGTCCCCATTCGCAGTGTCCGCTGACCGGCGCAGCCCCGCGTGTCAGCACGAATCGGAACGAGAATTCCGTGTGCCGGAAAAATCCGCCGGTGTTCTAGGCTTGAACCATGCCCGTTCTCCGTAATCAGCGTGCCGCCGCGTTGCCCGCCACCCTGTCCCGTTCCTGGCTGCTCGCGTCCGCCGGTGAGGCGGCCGACTTCCCCGCCGCGCTGGCCTCCGAGGCCGACTCCGTGGTCTTCGACATCGAGGACGCCGTTCCCGCCGACGGCAAGGCCGCGGCCCGCGAACGGGTCGTCTCGGCACTGAACGACGGGCTGACCGGGTGGGTCCGGATCAACGACATCAACACGGAGTTCTGGCAGGACGACCTGGAGGCGCTCGCCAACGCGCCGGGGTTGCGCGGGGTGATGCTGGCCAAGACCGAGAAGCCCGAACACGTCACGCTCACGGCGATGCGGCTGCGTCCCGGCACGCCGGTGCTCGCCCTGGTCGAGTCCGCACTCGGCGTCGAGAACGCCACCGAGATCGCCAAGGCGCCCGGTACCTTCCGCCTCGCCTTCGGCATCGGCGACTTCCGCCGTGACACCGGTGCGGGCGACGACCCGATGGCGCTCGCCTACGCGCGTGGCCGACTCGTCATCGCCTCCCGCGTCGGTCAACTGCCCGGGCCGATCGACGGGCCGAGCGTCGGCGCGACCGGTGAAGACCTGATGGCCGCCTGCGGAGTCTCCGCGACGATGGGGATGACCGGCAAGCTCACCCTCAAGGTCGAGCAGACCGAGACGATCAATGCCGGCCTCAGCCCGAGTGCCAGTGAGATCCTCTGGGCCCATGAGCTGCTGGAAGCCCATGAGCACGGTGCCGCGGGCGGCGACGGCAGCTACCTGCCCCGGCTGGCCCGCGCCCAGAAGATCCGCAACCTCGGCGAGTCCTACGGCCTGTGGAACGAGTGATGGTGACACGGATTACATAAGCAAAGCGGTTTCTAATTCGGGGTGCCGGGGGTTAGGGTTGCCTCACCCGCTCGTCGCGGCCCGCGGGCCGCCCTGCCCCCGAGGATCCCCATGACCCGCGTGTTCCGCTTGCTGGCCGTTCTGGTCAGCGGTCTGCTCGTGCTCAGTGCCTGCTCCACCGGCCCGGCGTCCGACGCCGGCAGTCCGGCCACCGGCGCCTCCTCCTCGGGCGGGGCCGAAGCCGGCGCCTTTCCCGTGACCATCAAACACGCGTTCGGTGAGACGACGATCGAGACGGAGCCCAGGCGGGTCGCGACGCTGGGTTGGAGCGATCAGGACATGGCCCTGAGCCTCGGCGTCGTGCCGGTCGGTGCCACGAAGATCAACTACGGCGGCAACGGCGCCGGATCCACGGACTGGTTCGACGCGAAGCTGAAGGAGATCGGCGGCACGCAGCCCACCCGGTGGGACGAGAACGACGGGGTACCGTTCGACGCGGTCGCCAGGGCCAACCCCGACGTCATCCTCGCCACCAACTCGGGGCTGACGAAGGCCGACTACGACAAGCTGTCCAAGATCGCCCCGGTGATCGCGTATCCGGGCAAGCCGTGGACGACGCCGTGGCAGACCTCCCTGAACCTCGTCGGACAGGCGTTGGGCCGTCCGGCCGCGGCGAAGAAGACCGAGCAGGACACCCTGGCGCGCATCCGCAGCGCGGTCGACGAGTACCCCGCCGTGAAGGACCGGACGTTCCTCTTCGTTTCCGCCATGTCGACGGACCCGTCGAAGATCTCGGTCTACACCCCGGTCGACAACCGGGTGCGCGTGCTCTCCCAGCTGGGTCTGACGCTCGCGCCGGTGGCCGAGCAACTCGACACCAGCAAGGGTGGCTTCTACTACGACGTCTCCGCCGAGCGGGCCCCGAAACTCGAGTCCGACATCGCGATGGTCTACTCGGACCAGGCCGACACGGTGACGAAGGACAAGTTGCTCAGCCAGATGCCCGCGGTCAAGCGGGGTGCTTCGGTCGTGGTGACCGACGAGCCGGAAGCGACCACGCTGACCACCCCGTCGCCGCTGTCCATCCCGGTCCTGCTCGACACCTACCTGCCGAAGCTCGACGCCGCGGCGCAGAAGGCCGGCTGAGGGCCCGCCGGACCGGGGAGCCCGCACGCAGACATGACGGAGCGATCACCACGTTGAGCACGACCAGTCCGACGAGCCGGGTCACCCGCCCGCGCGGGTCCAGCGCCCCGCGTCCCGGGGGCGCCGGATCGCGGCCGCGCCGCGCGGTGGCGACGGCCGCCGGTACGGCCGTCGCGTTGACGGTGCTGTGCATCCTGTCCCTGGCGGTGGGCTCCCAGCCGTTCGACCTGCCCACCGTGATCACGGCGCTCACCGCCCCGGACCCGGCCAGCACGGCGCACACCATCATCGGCGGCCGGGTGCCGCGCACCGTCGCCGGACTTCTGGTGGGTGCGGCGCTCGGCCTGTCCGGAGCGGTGCTGCAGGGTGTGACCCGAAACCCGCTCGGTGACGCCGGCCTCCTCGGCATCAACGCCGGCGCCTCCGTGGCCGTCGTGATCGCGATCTTCGCCGCCGGGGTCGGCTCCCTCACCGGGTACGTGTGGTTCGCGCTGGCCGGTGCCGCCGTGGCCACCGTGGTGGTCTTCGGCCTCGCCAGCATCGGGCCGGGCGGGGCGACCCCGCTCAAGCTGGCCATCACCGGGGCCACCGTGAACGCGGGCCTCGCCTCGATCATCTCCGGCGTCCTCGTCACCAGCCAGGAGAGCTTCGACGCCTACCGGCAGTGGCAGATCGGCCTGATCGCCGGACGGACCTGGGAGCAGGTCGCCATCGTCGCCCCGGTCCTGGCGGTCGGAGCGGTCCTCGCCCTGCTCAGCGCGCCAGCGCTGAACGGCCTGGCCCTGGGTGACGACGTCGCCCGCGGGCTCGGTCAGCGGATCGGGGTGACCCGTGCACTGGTCTGCGCGGGCGTCGTCCTGCTGGTCGGCGGTGCCACCGCCCTCGCCGGTCCCGTCGCGTTCGTCGGGCTGGTCGTCCCGCACGTCGTGCGGGTGCTCACCGGGCCGGACTACCGGCGGATGCTGCCGCTGTGCGTCCTGCTGGCCCCGACCCTGCTGCTCGCCGCCGACATCGTGGGCCGGGTGATCGCCCCGCCCGGCGAGGTCGCGGTCGGTGTCATGACCGCGGTCCTCGGTGCTCCCGTGTTCATCGCGCTGGTGCGCCGCCGGAAGCTCGGTGCGCTGTGACGGCGCCGCTGCTCACCTCGACCGCCTCACCGCCGGACCCGGCCGACGTCCACGCCCGGATCGCCGCCGTCCGGCGCGCCGGACGGCGGCGCTGGGCGCTCGTGACCGGCGGCCTGACTGTGCTCGTCGTGGGCCTGTTCCTCTGCCGGGTGCTGCTCGGGGACTACACCGTCACCGTGCCGGACTTCCTCCGCCTGCTGGCCGGCGAGAACATCCCCGGCGCCCGGTTCATCGTGATGGAGTCCAAGCTGCCGCGCGCCCTGATGGGGCTGCTCACCGGGCTGTCCTTCGGCGCGGCCGGTGCCGTCTTCCAGACCATGCTGCGCAACCCGCTGGCCAGCCCGGACATCATCGGGATCAGCCTCGGCTCGAGCGCCGGTGCGGTGATCGCCATCGTGACCTTCAGCGCCGCCGGCGCCCTCGTGCCGGTCGCGGCCCTGACCGGTGCCCTCGTCGTCGCCTTGACCATCTTCGCGCTCTCCCGCCGGCAGTCCACCGCCGGGATCCGGATGGTGCTGGTCGGCATCGGCGTCGCCGCGCTCCTGCAGGCGGTGATCGTGTACCTGCTGTCCCGGACCGACGTCTACCGCGCCAACGACGCCCTGCAGTGGATCATCGGCAGTCTGAACGGGGCCACGTGGGAGCGGCTGACCCTGCTGGGGCTCGGGCTGGTGCTCGCGACCCCCGGCCTGATCGCGTTCGGCCGGCGCCTGCAGATCCTCCCGCTCGGCGACGACCTGGCCGCCGGGCTCGGCCTGAACGTGGCGCGCACGCGGCTCGGCCTGCTCGTCGTCGGGGTCGCCCTGACTGCCTTCCCGACGGCGGCCGCCGGCCCGATCGCGTTCATCGCCCTGCTCTCCGGGCCCATCGCCCGACGCCTCAACGCCGGCCGCGCCACCATCGTCGTCGCGGCCCTCGTCGGTGCGGCCATCGTGCTCGCCGCCGACTACGCCGCCGCCTACCTGATCCCGGGCTCGGTGGTTCCGGTCGGGGTGCTGACCGGTGGGCTCGGCGCCCCCTTCATGCTGTGGCTGCTGCTCACCCGCCGCACCGGCGAGAGCGAGGGCTGACCCATGACCACCACGTTCTCACCGTTCCCGGTCCGGGAGGATCCGATGACCCCACCAGGCGTTTCGCCGCCACCCTCGTCCGCCGGTCCGGAGCCGACCCTCCGCGCCGAGGCCGTCACGCTCGGGTACGACGGTCGCACCGTCGTCGAGGAGTTGACGGTCGGCCTGCCCCCCGGGAGGATCACCGTCATCGTCGGAGCCAACGCGTGCGGCAAGTCCACCCTGCTGCGGGGCATGTCCCGGCTGCTGACCCCGCGCGGGGGTGCCGTCCTGCTGGACGGCACCTCGATCCACCGCTACCCGGCGAAGGAGCTGGCCCGGCGGGTGGGGTTGCTGCCGCAGTCGCCGGTCGCCCCCGACGCCGTCACGGCGGTCGACCTGGTCACCCGCGGCCGCTACCCCCATCAGGGATTCTTCCAGCAGACCACCCAGCAGGACCGGGATGCGGTGGCGGAGGCGATGGTCGTCACCGGCACCCTCGACCTCGCGGGCCGACCCGTCGACGAGCTCTCCGGCGGTCAGCGGCAGCGTGTCTGGATCGCCATGGCACTGGCTCAGCAGACCGACATCCTGCTGCTCGACGAACCCACCACCTACCTCGACATCGCCCATCAGATCGAGGTGCTCGACCTGATCACCGATCTGAACCGGAACCGGGGGACCACCATCGTGCTCGTCCTGCACGACGTGAACCTGGCCAGCCGGTACGCCGACCACCTCATCGCGATGAAGGACGGCGCGGTCGTCGCCGAGGGGGCACCCGACGCCATCCTGACCGCCGAGCGAGTCCGGGAGGTGTTCGGGCTGGAGGCCCGCGTACTGACCGACCCGGTCAGCGGCACTCCGATGGTCGTTCCCGTCGGACGACACCACCGGCCGGTCAGCCCGATCGGCGAGACCACCGACGGCACGGCACCAGAGCAACCCGTCCCGCCCGGGGGGCCCGACGCCGCCGTCCCCGGCGTCCCCTGGGCGATGCGCCGGCTCGGCGACGACCGCCTTGCATCCACCGGCACACCCACCCGCACACCCACCGGCTCCGACGCGGAGCCACCCACCGGCGCCGCGCCGGCGCGATCCCACGAGGAGGCGCGCCCATGACCGCCGTGACCACGTCCGCGTCCCCGGTCGTCTCCGTCGACGCCGAGGTCGTCGCCGTCCACCAGCTCAGCCCGCACTACCGGCGAATCGTCTTCGGCGGCCCCGGACTGGAGCGGCTCGGACCCGACCGCGACCCCCTGGATCTGCGAATCAAGCTGCTCCTCCCGCTCCCGGGCCGGCCCACCCCGATGCTCGAGGTCGGCGACGACGGCTGGTACCAGCGGTGGCTGGCGGCGGACCCGGACACGCGCGGTCGGATGCGTACCTACACGGTCCGATCCCTGGCCGACGACGAGGCGGGGCGTCGCACGGTCACCGTCGATTTCGTCCTGCACGGGGCCGTCCGGGGGGCCGACGACGTCGCTGCGGACGCGGCCCACGGCGAGCCGGCGGGGCCGGCCGCGCAGTGGGCCGCCGCCGCCCGTCCGGGCGATCGTCTGTGCCTGCTCGGCCCGAACCGCGCGGTCGGCGGCCGTTCCGGGATCGAGTTCGCCCCAGGACCAGCCCGCCGCCTCCTGCTCGTCGCGGACGAGACCGCCGTGCCCGCGGTCGCGTCCATCCTCGCCAGCCGGCCCGACCGGACCGGTGAGGTGTACCTCGAGGTGCCTACCGCGGACGACATCCTCGACCTGCCGCCGGTGCCCGGCATCACCGTGACCTGGTTGGCCCGTGACGGCGCCCCGCACGGGGACCTGCTGATCGGCGCCGTCCGTCGTGCACTCGGCCTGACCTGCGCCCACCGCGACTGCGGCGCGGACTGCGTGCTGCTCGGTTACGCCGCCGAGCGGATGACCGTGCTGTCCGTCCCGCCCGACGGCGGGGCTGGGCCCGGCCCCGACACCGCGGAGAGCCTGCTCTGGGAGACACCGGAGTACTCCTCCGGCGCAGACCGCCTCGAGCCGGTGCCCGGCCTCACGACGCCGGCCGGGGACGACGAGGCGGACCTCTACGCCTGGATCGCGGGGGAGGCGGGCATGGTCAAGCACCTGCGGCGGTGCCTGGTCCGTGACCGCGGCCTGTCGCGGCGACGGGTGGCGTTCATGGGCTACTGGCGGCAGGGCGCCACCCAGCTCTGAGCAGGGCCGGGGGACCCGGGTAGGGTGAGCGGATGCCCGTGCCCCTCACCCTGGCTGCGGCGCTGCGCCGGTTCGACGACGCCGTCGGCACCGCGGTCGCCGCCGACCGGCGATTGCTGCTCGGACTGACCGGCGCGCCCGGGGCCGGCAAGTCCACCCTGGCCGAGCGCCTGGTGGCCCGCGCCCGGACGGCGCACGGACCGGCGTCCGCCGTCGTGCTCGCCATGGACGGCTTCCACCTGGCCAACGCCCTGCTGACCGCGATTGGCCGCCGCGACCGCAAGGGCGCGCCCGACACCTTCGACGACGCCGGGTTCGCGGCCCTGCTGGCGCGGGTGCGCCACCCTGTCGCCGGGCGGACCGTCTACGCGCCCCGGTTCGACCGCGAGCTCGACGAGCCGATCGGTTCGGCCGTGCCCATTCCCGCGGCCTGCCCCGTCGTCGTGGTGGAGGGGAACTACCTGCTGGCCGCCGACGGAGCGTGGCCCGACGCTGCTACCTGCCTCGACGAGGTGTGGCACCTGGCGCTGCCGACGGCGGACCGGCAGGAACGGCTGGTGGCCCGGCACGTGCGGCACGGCATGACGCCCGCCGCCGCCCGGAACTGGGTGCTCGGTCCGGACGAGGCCAACGCGGTGCTGATCGACGCGTCCGCCGCCCGCGCCGACGCCGTCGTGACCGTCGACTGAGCCGGACCGAGCGGCACGGAGGGGGACCGGACCGGTGCCCCGAACCGCGTGGCAGACTGGGCCGGTGGTTGAACACGTGGCTGCACACACCCGATTCGTCGCCCTGGGCGACTCCTTCACCGAGGGGGTCGGGGACCCGGACCCCTCCCTGCCCAACGGCGTCCGCGGCTGGGCCGACCGGGTGGCCGAGCAACTCGCCCTGACCGATCCCCGCACCGAGTACGCGAACCTCGCGATCCGCGGCCGTAAGCTCGTGCAGGTGATCGACGAGCAGGTCGAGCCCGCCGTCGCGATGGCCCCGACCCTGGTCAGCCTCTACGCCGGCGGCAACGACATCCTGCGCCCGCGCGTCGACATCGACGCCCTGATCGCCGGGTACGACGACGCCGTCGCTCGGCTGCGCGCCACCGGGGCCGACGTGCTGCTGTTCACCGGCTTCGACTCGGTCGCGTCCCGGGTGTTCTCCCGCACGCGCGGCCGGACCGCGATCTACAACGAGCTGGTGCGGGAGGTCGCCGACCGACACGGGGCCACCGTCGTGGACTACTGGCGCTTCGACGAGTACGACGATCCGCGGATGTGGGACGTCGACCGGCTGCACATGTCCACCCGCGGGCACATCACCATGGCCGGCCGAGTGCTCGCCACCCTCCGGCACGAGCACACGTTGGAGCAGGACCCGCTGCCCGCTCTGGTCCCGGTGCGCCGGCTCGACGCCGTCCGCGCCAACGCGCGGTGGACCCGTCAGCACGTGGGGCCCTGGATCGTCCGCCGGGTCCGACGCACCTCATCCGGCCGGCATCTGGCACCCCGACGGCCGGTGCCGACGCCGGTGGCGGTCACGACGATCGCGCATGGACCGGATCGGGCGCCGTCAACCGGCATCGGCGTGTGAGCACGGAGGAGCGTCGACACGTGAAAAGCCCCGACCGGGCACCATCGGGGGAAACGATGCCCGGCCGGGGCCGAACGGGGTCCATCGGCCGAGGCGGCCATGCGGCGGTAACTGGCCCTCACGATGACGTGGTTCCCGACCCGGCGGATGGAGATCGTGAGACCGACCGTCTCACCATCGAGGGAGATACTACCGATCATCGAGCGGCGCACCAACCGGCTCGCCGCGGCACTCCGGTCGAGGATTTGCGCCCGACCCCGCCCGGCCATAGACTTTATCGCTGTCGTAGGTGGTCATTACTGCTCGACACCTGATCTTCACCGTCTTCCCCGCGGCGACGGGTCGGGGCGGCGTTCCGACGCCGTCAATACCGGCCGCTCCGAGCGCCGCAGTCGTCACGGTGTCCACGGTGGCGGGACGCAGCACAACCGCGCATGATCCGCCGACTCCGCGCACGCACCACGTGCCGGTCGACGTGATTCCACACCACTGCGTACCGTCCGAGCAATTTGGAGGAGAACATGGCAGCGCACTGCCAGGTGACCGGGGCCCAACCGGGTTTCGGGCACAGCATTTCGCACTCGCACCGGCGCACCAAGCGCCGGTTCGACCCGAACATCCAGAAGAAGCGTTACTGGGTCCCGTCACTGCGCCGGACGGTGGTGCTCAACGTCAGCGCCCGCGGCATGAAGGTGATCGACGTCCGCGGTATCGACGCTGTCGTGGCGCAGATCCAGGCACGCGGGGAGAAGGTCTGAGCATGGCCAAGGACAAGGACGTTCGTCCGATCATCAAGCTGAAGTCCACCGCCGGCACCGGATTCACGTACGTGACCCGCAAGAACCGGCGCAACGACCCGGATCGGATCACGCTGAAGAAGTACGACCCGGTCGTGCGCAAGCACGTCGAATTCCGCGAGGAGCGCTGACCCATGGCCAAGAAGTCCAAGATCGCCCGGAACGAGCAGCGCAGGCTCGTCGTCGACCGCTTCGCGCAGAAGCGCCTCGAACTGAAGAAGACCCTGGTGGACGAGAACGCGACGGCTGAGCAGCGCGAGGAGGCCCGGCTGGGCCTGCAGAAGCTGCCCCGCAACGCGTCGCCCGTGCGGCTGCGCAACCGCGACCAGATCGACGGTCGCCCCCGTGGCACCCTGCAGAAGTTCGGCATCTCCCGGGTGCGGTTCCGGGAGATGGCCCACCGCGGTGAGCTCCCCGGTGTCGCCAAGTCCTCCTGGTGAGGCCCGGCGGCGCATCGCCGCGGTGACGACACGTCACCTCGTGCTCCGACGAAGGCCCGTCAGCATCGTGCTGGCGGGCCTTCGCCGTGCCCGGACCCGCCCGGCGCGGTACGAGCCGGCGCCAACCCACCGCGGAGAGACAATCGGCGAAAATCAGGGCAGATCAGGGGCCGAAACCAGCGGAACCGCGCGGGTCGGCTGGTAGGTTGGCCGTTGAGTGGCGACCGGACGGGCGCCGCGAGCAACCGAACGAAGACCCGATCGAGCAAGAGGGAGACCCGACGTATGGCTAAGAATCGCAGTGAACTGGTGGCCGAGGTCGCCGACAAGGCCGGCACCACGCAGACCGCGGTGAACGGCGTCCTCGACGCGTTGTTCGACGTGTTCTCCTCGTCGGTGCGCAGCGGCGAGAAGATCACCATCCCGGGCTGGCTGGCGGTCGAGCGCACGGACCGCGCCGCACGGACCGGTCGTAACCCGCAGACCGGTGAGACCATCCAGATCGCCGCCGGGCACAGCGTGAAGCTGACCGCGGGCAGCAAGCTGAAGGCCGCTGCCTCGAAGTGATCGTCCGGGTCGCGGCCCTGCGCTGCGACCGGACCGGCGAGGCGGGTGTGACCGATGACGGTGGCACCCGCCTCGTGCGCGTCCGACCGTCGGACCGGTCCGGCCGCGCCCCGAACGGTCCGGAGGGGTGACGCGGGTCACCCGTTTTCTGGCAGTGCCCTCCATGACGGACAATGGGCTCGTGGTGAGCACGCAACATGACCAAGGGAGACGCGGGGCAGCTGCCTCGTCTCCGGACCCCGACGACATTCCGGTCCTGCCGTCCAACGCCGCGTTCTGGCTCGCACCGGCCGCGGTCGCCGCCGTCGTCGGGGTCGTTGCCGGGCTGCAACTGACGGGCGCCGCCGCCAGGAGTGGGATCTCCGACCCGGGTGCTCTGGTCCGGTGGGGTCTGCCCGCGGCTCAGATGGCCAGTTACCTCAGCATGGCCGTGGTGATCGGGTGTCTGCTGTTCGCCTGTTCCTTGGTGCCCGGTTTCGCGGATGCACGCCGGCCGCGGCCCGGAGCCGCGCCGGACCGGGACACCGAGCATCCCGCCTTCCGGCGACTGATGACGGCCGCCGCCGCGGCTGGCGTCGTCTGGACCCTCGCTGCCGTCGTCGTCACGGTGCTGACCTATTCCGACGTGTCCGGCACCCCATTGTCGGCCGAGCCGACGTTCACCGCCCAACTGGCCTACTTCGTCACCGCCCTTGGCGCCGGTCGGGCCTGGCTGGCCATCACCGTCATCGCCGCGGTCGTCACCACCCTCGCCCTCGGGGTGCGCCGGCTCACCGGGCTTGCCCTCACCGCCCTGCTCGCGCTCGGCGCCACCATCCCGCTGTCCCTGATCGGGCACTCCGCGTCGGCCGGCGACCATACGGGCGCGGCCAGTTCCCTCGGTCTGCACCTGGTGGGGATCTCCCTGTGGGTCGGGGGCATCGGGGCGCTCGCCGTCGCGGCTCCCGCCCTCGGGTCGCTCACCGGCGTGACCCTGCGGCGTTTCTCTGCCGTCGCCGGCATCGCCTTCGTCCTGGTGGCTGCGTCCGGCGTCATCAACGCCGCGATCCGGCTCGGCGATTGGTCGGCCCTGGCGTCTCCGTACGGCACCCTGGTGATCGCGAAGACGGTCGCCACACTTGTGCTCGGCGGCTTCGGATTCGCCCACCGGCGTTGGGTGATCCCGTGGTTCACCGCGGGCCGCTTGAGCGCCCGCCGGGCCCTCGGCCAGCTGATTGTCGGCGAGGTCGTCGTGATGGCGGCGACCATGGGCCTGGGGGTGGCCCTCAGCCGGTCGGCCACGCCCGCGCCGGAGGAACTCGTCCCGGCCCCGGACGCGTCGCCCGCGTTACTCCTCTCCGGCTACGAGTTGCCGCCCGAGCTGACACCCGCCCGGTTGCTCAGTGAGTGGCGTTGGGACTGGCTCTGGGTCGCGGTCGCCCTGCTCGCCGCCGTCGGGTACCTGCGCGGTGTCTGGGTGCTGCACCGTCGTGGTGACGCCGTGCCCGTGCTCCGCACCCTCAGCTGGCTGGCTGGCTGTGCCGCCCTGGTGTACGTCACCTCCGGTGGGCTGTCCGTCTACGGCCGGGTGATGTTCAGCGTGCACATGGTCGACCACATGGCCCTGACCATGGTGGTGCCCCTGTTCCTCGTCGTCGGCGCCCCGGTCACGCTGGCGCTGCGCGCGTTGCGCCCCCGCCGCGACGGGACGCGGGGCCCGCGGGAATGGATCCTGCGCGTCCTGCACTCCCGGTTCTCCGCGCTGATCACCCATCCGGTGGTCGCGGCGGCCCTGTTCGTCGGTTCGCTCGTGGTCTTCTACTACACGCCGCTCTTCGGGTTCGCCATGACCGAGTACGTGGGCCACGAACTGATGAACCTGCACTTCCTGCTCACCGGGTACCTGTTCCTGCTCGTGCTGATCGGCACGGATCCGCTGCCGCGTCGGCCCGTCTACCCCCTGCGGCTCGTCCTACTGCTGGCCACCATGGCGTTCCACGCGTTCTTCGGGGTGACGCTGATGAGCTCGACGACACTGCTGCAGCCCGACTACTTCGGCAACCTCGGACGCCCCTGGGGCCTCTCGCCGATCGCCGACCAGCAGCTCGGTGGTGCGTTCGCGTGGGGCATCGGGGAGATCCCCACCGTGCTGGTGGCGATCGGCGTGGCGGTGATGTGGTCGCGCGCCGACAGCCGGGAGTCCCGGCGCCGTGACCGCGCCGCGGACCGGAATAACGAGGCGGAGCTGTCCGCTTACAACGACATGTTCGCCCGGCTGGCGCGGCACGATCCGGGCACGGGCCAGCCCGCCGACGGCGGCGGGGCCGAAGGCGCCGACCGGCGACCCGGTCAGGTGGCCCAGCCCACGCGCGGATCCACGCGAACCGTCCCCCACGACACCCCGCCTCACACCCCGGAGGAGACCCTGTGAGCAGCAGCACCACGTCCGACCGCACCAGCACGGCGGCCCTGCGCACCGACTACCGGGTGCGCGCGTCCGAGTTGGTCGGCCGCGGTTGGCTGAACACCGGGGGCGCCGACGTCGACCTCGCGTCGCTGCGCGGCAAGATCGTCGTCCTGGACTTCTGGACCTTCTGCTGCATCAACTGCCTCCACGTCCTGGACGAATTGCGTCCGCTCGAGCAGGAGTACGGGGACGTGCTCGTCACGATCGGAGTGCATTCGCCGAAATTCGAGCACGAGGCCGACCCCGACGCCCTCGCCGCCGCCGTCGACCGGTACGAGATCGCCCGGCCGGTCCTGGACGATCCCGAACTGACCACCTGGCAGGCGTACGCCGCGCGCGCGTGGCCGACGCTGGTGGTGATCGATCCCGAGGGCTACATCGTGGCCCACCTGACCGGTGAGGGCCACGGCCACGGACTCGCGTCGCTGATCACCGAACTCGTCGAGGAACACGACGCCAAGGGCACCCTGCACCGCGGTCAGGGCCCCTACGTACCGCCACCCGCCGCGGAGTCGGCACTGCGCTTCCCCGGCAAGGTGCTGCCGCTGGGGGACCGTGGCGACGGACACTACCTGGTCAGCGACACGGGACATCACCGGATCGTCGAACTCGACACCGACCTCACCACCGTCGTCCGGGCGTACGGCGACGGACAACGCGGCGCCGTCGACGGTGAACCCACGACGGCGCGGTTCAACGAGCCGCAGGGCCTGACGCTGCTCCCGCGCGACGTCGCCGCGCGGGTCGGCTACGACATCGTCGTGGCCGATACCGTCAACCACCTGCTGCGCGGCCTGAACCTGGCCGACGGCACCGTGCGCACCGTCGCGGGCAACGGCGTGCAGCGGCTGATCCAGGACCCCGGGGCAGCCGCCCGCGAACCGGAGCGGATGACCGGCGCGGACCCGACGGAGGTGGCCATCTCCTCCCCGTGGGACGTCGTCTGGTCCCCGGAGCTGGCGCGCGTGGTGGTCGCGATGGCCGGTACCCACCAGATCTTCGACTTCGACCCGGTCGCACCCGCGATGCGGATCCTCGCCGGCAGCGGCAACGAGGGCCTGCTGGACGGCCCCGGTGCCGGGGCGTGGTTCGCCCAGACATCCGGCCTGGCGACCGGGCCCGAAGGGGCGATCTGGGCCGCGGACTCCGAGACGTCGTCCCTGCGCCGACTGCTGGTCACGGGCGACGGAGAGGACGACGACGTGGTGACCGTGCAGACGGCGATCGGCACCGGCCTCTTCCACTTCGGCTTCCGTGACGGAGACGCCGCCCGGGCACGACTGCAGCACCCGCTCGGAGTCACCGTGCTGCCGGACGGCTCCGTGGCGATCGCCGACACCTACAACGGCGCGGTCCGCCGGTACGAGCCGGCCACCGGGCAGGTGAGCACGTTGGCCCGGGATCTCGCCGAGCCCTCGGACGTGCTGCTGGACACCAGCGGCCCGGAGCCGCTGCTGCTCGTCGTCGAGACCAACGCCCACCAGCTGGTGCGTTTGCCCGTGCCGGCGCAGGCCCTGACCGTGGACGAGGGCGCCGCCCGGACGCAACGGCCCCGCAGCACGGTGGCCGCGGGGGCCTTCGACGTGAGCGTCCGGTTCACGGCGCCCACCGGACAGAAGCTGGACGACCGCTGGGGTGACCCCACCCAGTTGAAGGTCTCGGCCACCCCGGCGGAACTGCTGCTGGACGGCGCCGGTTCCTCCACCGGCCTGAGCCGGACACTGCGGATCAATCCGGACGTGACCGAGGGCGTGCTGCATTTGACCGCCCGTGCCGCGGCCTGCGACGGGGAGAAGGACGGGCCGATCCCCGACCACGCCGCCTGCCACCTGTACCAGCAGGACTGGGGTATCCCGGTCGCGGTGGCCGCGAACGGCGAGCGCGACCTGGTGCTGGACCTGCGCGGCGTCAACGCCTGAGCGATCTGCACCGACCTGCACCGATCTGCACCGAGTCGCCGGATCCGCCCACGTGGGCACTCGAGCCGGGCCGGGATCTCCGGGCTCAGCCGGTGGTCTCGGGCCCGGCGACCCGAGGCCGCACCGTCACGACGTCGCCGGTGACCTCCAGCTCCGCGGTGAAGCTGAAATCCTGGGCGGCGCGCAGCTCGGTCTCCACCCCGCTGAACAGGTCCGTCTCCCGGGTGGTCAGTTCGGCCCGGCCGGTCAACGGCTGGACCCTCCACGCACCGGCACGGAACGCGATCGTCGGTTCCGGGTAGCGGGTGATCCGCCAGGTGACGGGTCCGGTGATCGCCTTGTCGGAGAAGTGGTAGAACGGGCAACCGGCGGGGGCGAGCACGCGTTGACCGGCGCACCGGTCCAGCACCCGACGCAGCTGGTCCCGGACCGCTGTCACCATCGCCGTCGTCGGGCGGGCCTGCAGCGCCACGCTCCGGTTGTCGTCGAGCCCGGTCACCGAGGTGCCGCGTTCCGGGGCCTGCATCAGCTTCCCGGACCAGCCGGCCGTCACCCGGGCCGGCGCGAAGCTGAGCAGAGTCGCGCGGCCACCCGGTGCGGCCACGATCGCACCGTTCACCCGAGCCCGGTCCTGGCCGGGGAAGCTGACGGTGGTGCGTGGCAGGGTCGAGCCGGCCAGTTCCCACCGATCGAAGAAGATCCAGCTGCTGCCGGTCCGGCGTACCGGGAACGCGGTCGAGTCGGTCCGCCCGTCGAGCCGGTACCGGGCGGTCACGGTGGCGTCGTCCCCCGTCCTACTCGTCACCGACAGCTCGACGTCGCTGAGCGACTCGACCGACCGCCGCAGCGGGTCACCGGTCAGCAGCGTGGGATCACCCGGTGGCACCGCGGCGCCGAGCATCCCGAGAGCCCCGGCGCCGTCCCCGTCCCGCAACGCCGACAGGTACGCCCGCACGGCCTGCTCCGGGCCGTAGCCGCGGGCGTTGACGGTCGTGACCACCGCCACCGCGATGACGAGCACCCCGAGGAAGGCCAGTACCCAGAGCAGGGCGGCTCGTCGGTAGCGTCGCGTGGCTCGCACGTCAGCGACGACGACGGGAGGTGCCGACCAACCCGCGGACGAACTCCAACCCGCGGACGAACTCCTGCCCGCGGTGGCCGGGGTTGGCGCGCACCCGGTCCGGGCGGGTGTTCTCGCTCATGCGCCCAAGGCTAGTCGACAGCGCCGGCCGCCCGTGCGACGCTCACGCGAGCGCGGCGGCGACCAGGATGAGCACCGGTACGGAGAGCACGGTCGTCACCAGCACCGTGTCCTTGGTCTGGCCGACGGCCGCGCCGTAGCGGGAGGCGACGACGTAGGCGTTCTGCGCGGTCGGCAGGGCGGCCATCACGACGACGGCGAACAGCGCGGGGCCGGTCAGGCCGAACGGCAGGGCGCCCAGGGCGAGGGCGAGCAGCGGCTGAACCACGATCTTCGCGGTCGTCGCGGATGCGACGTCCATCCACTGCGCCCGGTCCCGCAGCGGCCGGGTGCCGTGCAGACCGATCCCGAACGCGAGCAGCATGCCGGGCACGGCGATACCGCTGATCAGTCGGAAGGGCTCGAGGACGAGGTCGGGCAGCGCCAGCCCGGTGACCGAGATCAGAACGCCCGCGAGGGAGGCGATCAGCACCGGGTTCGCGGCGACCTGTCCGATCCGGCGCAGCGCGCTCGTGCCACGCCGGGCCGACACCACGTCCAGGGCCGCCGTCACCAGCGGTGTCAGCAGTGTCATCTGGAACACGATGATCGGCGCGGCCACCGCGGCGTCGCCGAGCACGTAGACGGCGATCGGGATGCCGAGGTTCGCGGCGTTGACCAGGGAACCGGTGGCGCCCATCATGATGGCCGTCGGCCACGACCGCCGGAGCAGCAGGCGGGACCAGAGCAGATACAGCCCCAGCACGATGCCCGCGCTGGCGGCCGCCACGAGCAGCTGCGTGGAGAAGACCTGCCGCAGGTCCGTGCGGGCGAAGGTCACCAGCATCAGGGCGGGCGTACCCACGAAGAACACGGTGCGGCTGAGCACCTGCTGGGCGTTCGGCCCGAGCGCCCCGGAGCGGCCGATCAGGTAGCCGATTCCGATCACGACCCAGACCACCGAGAACCCGGCGAGAACCCCGCTCACGCGGGTGTAGCCGGCCCGGCACCCTCCCGGGCGCGGTTCACCAGGTCCCGCCAGAGGCCGTCCAGGCGGGACTCGGCGACGGTCATGCGGTGCTGGCCCGCGACGAAGACGTAGCTGAACCGGTCCCGTTCCGCGGGGCCCCCGTCGAGGACCACGTCGTGACCGCCGTCGCCCATCTCCCGCACCAGCCGTTCAGCCGTCGGCTCGTCGACGGTCACCACCCACTGCCGGCGCAGCCCGGCGAAACCACCGGTGCGCGTGATCGTGATCTCCATGGCTGCCTCCCGGATCCATTCTGGCCCGTGGCTGCGCCGAACGGGAACCGGCGCCGGCTCAGCCGGGAACCGGTCCTTCCGCGGTGCGCGCGGACTTGCCGGGCGTCACGCCCACGCCCTGCCACGCGTCGGTCACGGCACTGACCTCCGCACCGTCGGCGCCGAACCGGGCGGCGGCGACGTCGAGCGTCTCCTGTGCGAACCGGGCGAAATCGGCGCTGGCGGGCAACCGATCAGAGGTGATGGTGTCGTACCAGATCCGCCCCGCCCGATCCCACGCGTTGCCGCCGAGCGCGGTGGCGGTCAGATAGAACGCGTGGTTCGGGATTCCCGAGTTCAGGTGTACCCCGCCGCTGTCCTCGGTGGTGTCGACGTACCCGTCCATGTGCGCAGGCTGGGGGTCCTTGCCGAGCGTGGGGTCGTCGAAAGCCGTGCCGGGGGCCTTCAACGATCGCAGGGCCACGCCCCGGACCCGTGGGCCGAAGACGCCGGCGCCGACCAGCCAGTCCGCGGACGCGGCGTCCTGCCGGCGGATCCACTGTTCCGTGAGGACGCCGAAGACGTCGGACACCGATTCGTTCAGGGCGCCCGACTGGTCCTGGTAGACGAGGTTGGCGCTGTACTGCATGACACCGTGGGTCAGCTCGTGTGCGATGACGGTCAGGGCGGACGTGAACGAGACGAACACCTCGCCGTCGCCGTCGCCGAACACCATTCGTTCGCCGTTCCAGAAGGCGTTGTCGTAGCCCTGACCGAAGTGGACCGTCGCGTCCAGCGGGAGGTCGTCGCCGTCCAGGGATCGCCGTCCGTACGCCGCGGCGTAGAAGTCGTACGTGGTGCCGAGCCCGTCGTACGCCTGATCGACGGCCGCGTCGGCGACCGGCGGCTGACCCTCGGTGCGGACGGTGGCACCCGGGAGGGTCTCGCTGTTCCCGGCGTCACTGATCGTGCGGGTCAGGCCGGTCCGGGTCACCGGCGGGGGGACCGAGCCGCGCAGACCGCGCCGCTGGGCGTGGATACGTTCGAGCTGGTCCAGTGCGTGCCGGGCGGCACCGGCCGCGTCGAGCAGCGGCGGTTCCTGCATCCCGGCGAGCCGCTGGAGCAGATACGGCGGCACGATGGTGCAGAAGGGTCCCCGGTGCTGCTCCGCTGTGGGGCAGTGGGTGGGTGTGGTCATGTCGATGCCTCCCGGTCGCGTGTGCCGCCAGCTTAGCGACGGCCACGGACAACGCGGCGGCGACCCCGGGCGTACCGGTCGACGCGGGACGTACCGTGACGGGGAAGCAGCCCCGGACCCGGTCGCCAACGACGTCGGGCCCGTCGCGATGACGGGCCCGACGTGCTGAGCGGCTGACGGGAATCGAACCCGCGTATCAGGCTTGGGAAGCGTGCGCTCTACCATTGAGCTACAGCCGCGTCGACGTGCGTTCCTCGGCTGGGCGCCGGAATCGGCAACGTCACCGGTCAGCCTATCGCACGCCGACCCCGCGGCTCGCACCCGGGGATGGGGGTCGTCGACCGGGCCGGCCGGCGGGCCGCCCTCACTTGAGCAGCAGGTACGGGTTCCAGCCCTGGCCCTCGGTGGTCCGCGCACCCACCCCACCACCGGCGATCCGGTAGTAGGTCAGCACGCCGTTGTACCACTTCGCGACCAGGCCCGTGCTGCCGGCACCCTCGTAGCCGTACAGGGTGCGGGTGGATTTGACCGCGTTCCAGCCCCAACCCAGCTGTCGGCGGGGCTCGGACAGGAACCGGCCCCGGCCGTCGGACCGGTAGAGCAGCATGGTGCCGTCCGGGCGGCGGACCGCCAGGTCGGCGGCTCCGTTGCCGTCGATGTCGGCCATGCTGAACTTGAGGCCCTGCCAACCGCTGCCGATCGGGATCCCGTTGTTCGCGGTACTGCCGACGGGGTTGCGGTAGTAGAGCATCTGCCCGTTCGGTCGGTAGGCCACGATGCCCGGGAAGCGTTCACCGGAGCACCAGTTCCCCACGGTGGCGGTCATGCTCTGCCAGCCGGCGCCGATGCGGACGGCGCCACCGAATCCACCGGTCGGCAGACCCCGGTTCAACGTCAGCAGCCCGGACTTCCAGATGGTGACGACGTCGACCACCCCGTCCTGGTTCCAGTCGGCAGCGAACGCCTCCTTCGCACCGCCGAAGCCGGTCAGCAGGGAGCGGCGCGGCGCCAGCTCGCCTCTGCCCGTGGCGGGGTAGTCCCACAGGGTGCCCGCCGAGTCGACGGCCAGCACGTCCGCTGCGCTGCCGATCGACGCGGCGGCCGGTGGCGTCGTGGTGGCACGACCGGCGACGCCGGCGGGGCAGATCCCGGCCGGCGCCGGCGTCGGTGCGGGTCTGCTGCTCGGGGTCGAGATGACGGTCGACGTCGCGTTGGCCGGCACCGGATCGTACTTGAACAGGTTGACGACGCCGAACATGCTGAACCGGTTCGGTGTGGTCTGCCAGTTGCCGTCGGTGAAGGTGACGCCGACGCCGATCACGTTGAACTCCGGTCGGAGCAGGGCGGCGTTGTGGGCCGGTGAGGTCTTCCACCAGGCGATCAGGTTCGCGACGTTCCGGCTCCAGTCCACGGCGATGATCTCGTTCGCGGCCTGCGGCGAGCCGACCCGTGGGTCGAGCCAGAAGTTGGGCCGGTGGTTGAAGGGCGTCTCGTTCGCGGCGATACGATCTGACCACTCCTGGCTCATCGCCGAGACGGTGGGGCTGTACTTGACCGGTCGGAGACCCTTCTGTGCGCGATACGCGTTGATCCCGTTGAGCAGCTCACGCACCTGGGTCAGGTTGGAGTCACGGACGATGTTGCTCACGGTCGTGGGTACGCTGCCGGGTGCGGCCGTCGCGGTCGGTGCGGCGACGGTCACGGCGGTGATGGAGAACAGGCAGGCCAGCAGGCAGGCCAGGAATCGTCTGGGCATGGGCTTCCTCGGGGCGATGCGGTCGGGCGGCAGAGACGGCTCCCGCTGCCGACCCGAGATCACATCTCCGGCGGCGTTATCGAACAGCAACAGTGAACACGGCGTGTCGTCGGCACGGGAGCTTCCCTTCGTGTGCTATCGACACCGGATCGTGATCGGTAAGCCTCCGTCGGGCACGGTCCGATATCCTGCAGGACGTGCTGCTCTCCGACCGCGACATCCGCCGCCAGCTCGACGCCGGCCGCATCGTGCTCGACCCGCTCGAGGAGGGGATGATCCAACCTTCCAGCGTCGACGTGCGGATCGACCGCTTCTTCCGGTTGTTCGACAACCACAAGTACGCGCACATCGACCCCTCCGAGGACCAGAGCGAGTTGACCCGCCTGGTGGAGGTCGACCCGGAGGAGCCGTTCATCCTGCACCCGGGCGAGTTCGTCCTCGGCTCCACGTACGAGGCGGTGAGCCTGGGCGACGACATCGCGGCGCGGCTGGAGGGCAAGTCCTCCCTCGGCCGGCTCGGTCTGCTGACCCACTCCACTGCAGGCTTCATCGACCCCGGCTTCTCGGGGCACGTGACGCTCGAGCTGTCGAACGTGGCGACGTTGCCGATCAAGCTCTGGCCGGGCTCGAAGATCGGCCAGCTGTGCTTCTTCCGGCTCACCTCCGCCGCCGAGCACCCGTACGGCAGCGGTCCCTACGGCAACCGCTACCAGGGCCAGCGCGGTCCGACGGCCTCCCGCTCGCACCTGAACTTCCACCGCACGCGGCTGCCCCGCTGACGAGGTCCCCGGATCAGGGTGCCGGCCGGCTCAGACGGGCCCGGCGTCGATCGGGTCCGGCTGGGGAGCGTGCTCCGGGGGACGGACGGGCAGCAGGACCAGCAGCCCGGCCAGCAGCACCACCAGGATGCCGAGGATGCCCCACCGTTGCGCCCCGAAGATGGTCACCGCGGCGGCGAACAGGGTGGGGGCGAGGAAGCTGACCGCACGGCCCGTGGTGGCGTACAGCCCGTACAGTTCGCCCTCCTGCCCGGCGGGGGCGAGCCGGCCGAGGAACGAACGTGCCGACGCCTGAGCGGGTCCGACGAACAGGCAGAGGATCAGCCCGCACACCCAGAAGCCGGCCTGGCTCGTCACGAACAGCATTGCGGTGCCCGAGGCGAGCAACCCGGTCAGGGAGAGCAGGATCACCCGGCGGGGGCCGAGCCGGTCGTCCAGGACGCCACCCACCGCCGCGCCGAGGGCGGCGACGACGTTGCCGGCGATCGCGAACACGATCACCTGCTGCAGGCTGAAACCGAAGGTGCCGGACGCGATCACCCCGCCGAAGGTGAAGATCGCCGCCAGACCGTCCCGGAACACGGCGCTGGCGGCGAGGAAGTAGACGGTGTGCGGGCTGCGCCGGTAGAGGGCACGGACCCGGCGCGCCAGCAGCCGGTACGAGGCGAGGAACCCGGTGCGGGTGCCGGCGACGTCCGGGCGGATCTCGGGCACCCGGATCAGCACCGGCAACGCGAACACGGCGAACCACCCCGCCGAGAACAGGGCCACGGCGCGGATGTTGAGGGCGTCCGCGGTGGGGATGCCCAGCAGGTTGGGGGAGACGAAACCGAACAGCACGACCGCCAGGGCGAGGATGCCCCCGAGGTAGCCCATCGACCAGCCCAGGCCGGAGATCCGGCCGATCGTGGCCGGGGTGGAGATCTGCGGCAGCATCGCGTTGTAGTTCACGCCCGCGAACTCGTTGAAAACGTTGGCCACCGCGATCAGGGCCGCGCCGAGCAGCAGGAATTCGGGGGCCGGGCGGACCAGGAAGCACGCGGCCGTGGCGACGACGACGATGCCGGTGTGCAAGCCGAGCCAGAACCGACGCCGACCCGCGAGGTCGGCCCGCTGCCCGGTGACCGGGGCCAGCACGGCCACGGCGAGGCCCGAGGCGCCCAGTGCCCAGCCGAGGACGGACGAGGCGCGCGCCGGGTCGCCGAACGCGGCCGAGGTCAGATAGACGGTGAAGACGAACGTCGTCATCACCGCGTTGATCGCGGAATCACCCCAGTCCCACCACGCCCACGCCAACACGCGACGACGGTCGGGGCGCCCGGGAGCATCAGCGGTGCGCATGGCTGCAGGATAACCCGGTGCCGAGGCGGTGACGGCGGCCTTGATAAGGTGGAGCGACCGCCGCGGCGTCGTCATCCGCCTCGGGCGGGATCGGTCCGCAGCCGGAGCAGGGGCCGGACGTCGCGCGGGCCGCCGTCGAGCGAATCCGAGGAGTGCGCCGTGATCATCGTCCTCGTGATCCACGGTGTGGTCGCTCTCGCCGCCCCCCTTCTCTTCCGTGCCGGCCGCACCGTCGGCTTCGGGGTGCTCGCGGCCGTGCCCGCCGGCAGCCTGGTCTGGTTGGCCACCCAGTACGGTCCCACGCACGCCGGCCCGGGTGCGGCGATCGACGAGGGAGTGCCGTGGATACCGCAGCTGGGCCTCTCGCTCCAGTTCCGGATGGACGCCCTGAGTTGGCTGTTCAGCCTGTTGATCCTCGGCGTCGGTGCCCTGGTCCTGCTCTACTGCACCCGGTACTTCCACCGCGACGACGCGTCCCTGCCGGCTTTCGGTGCCCAGCTGCTCGCCTTCTCGGGCGCCATGGTGGGACTCGTCGTCGCGGACGACCTGATCCTGTTGTTCGTGTTCTGGGAAGTGACGACGATCCTGTCGTACCTGTTGATCGGGTACAACCGGAACAAGCTGGCCGCGCGTCGCTCCGCCCTGCAGGCGCTCGTCGTCACCACCGCCGGTGGCCTGGCGATGCTGGTCGGGTTGGTCCTGCTCGGCTCCGCTGCCGGCACCTACCGGATCTCCCGGATCGTGGCGCTCGGTCCCGACCTGCTGGACCGTGGCCCGGTGATCGGGGTCGTGGTGGTGCTGCTGCTGGCCGGTGCCGTCACCAAGTCGGCACTGCTGCCGTTCCACTTCTGGCTCCCGGGAGCGATGGCGGCGCCGACCCCGGTGAGCGCCTACCTGCACGCCGCGGCGATGGTCAAGGCCGGTGTCTATCTGGTCGCCCTGTTCGCGCCCGTGTTCGGCGAGAGCCCCCTCTGGCGCTGGACACTGCTGGTCGTCGGTGCCGGGACCATGCTGCTGGGCGGCTGGGCCGCCCTACGGCAGACCGACATTAAGCTGCTGCTCGCGTACGGGACGGTCAGCCAGCTCGGTTTCCTCGTGCTCAATGCGGGCGGCGGTACCCGGGAGACCGCCCTGGCCGGGCTGGGTCTCGTGCTCGCCCACGGCCTGTTCAAGGCGACCCTGTTCCTCGTGGTGGGCATCATCGACCATCAGGCGGGCACCCGCGACACCCGCCGCCTGAGTGGGGTCGGGGCGCAGGCCCCCCTGCTCACCGTGGTCGCCGTCATCGGTGCCGCCTCGATGGCCGGCATTCCCCTCCTGGGCGGCTTCGTCGCGAAGGAGTCCGCCTACACGGCGTTCGTGGCCGCGGCGCAGGCCGGTGGCTGGTGGGGTGTTCTCGGCCTGATCGGCATCGTCACCGGCTCGGTGCTGACCGTCGCGTACAGCGGCAGATTCGTGTGGGGCGCGTTCGCGCGCAAACGCGGCGTCGAACCGATTGCCTTCCCCTCGCCGTCCGGACTGTTCCTCGTCTCCCCGGTGCTGCTGACCGTCCTGACCGTCCTCTACGGGGTGCGGCCGGCGCCGGTCAACGACTGGATCCGCCCGTATCTCGCGGGCTTCCCGGCCGAGGGAGCGGATCCCTATCTCGCCGTGTGGCACGGGCTGACCCCGGCACTAGGACTGACCGTGATCACCTTCGCGCTGGGGATCACCCTCATCCTGTTCCGGGAACGGGTCGAACGGATACAGGGGGCGCTGCCCCGGGTGCGGGCGGCCGACATCGTGTACCGCGACGTGATCAACGGTCTGGACGTCGTGGCGGTGTGGGTCACCGGACGCACCCAGCGCGGCTCCCTGGTGTTCTACCTGTTCATCATCCTCGGCGTGTTCGTCGTCGCAGCGGTCGGGGCGGCCGCCCTGGCCGGTGGCCCCGCCGGCAGTGCCGCCGGTCAGCCGCGGTGGCTGCTGGCCGACTCCCCGGTGCAGATCGCCGTCGGCGCCTGTATCGTCTTCGGCGCGGTGTCGGCGGCCCGGGCCAGCAAGAGGTTCCTCGCCGTGCTCATGGTCTCCGTCACGGGGTACGGGCTGGTGGTCGTCTTCGCACTGCAGGGTGCCCCGGACCTGGCGCTGACCCAGCTGCTGGTCGAGACGATCGTGCTCGTCGCTCTGGTGCTCGCGCTTCGCGTGCTGCCCGCCCGGCTGTGGCAGCGCACCCCGTCGGGTTTCCGCGTGGGTCGGCTGGTACTGGCCCTCGCCGTGGGCGCCGGCATGGTGTTCGTCGCGGCGACGGCGATGGCCGCCCGTACCGCCGCGCCGATCTCCCTGGCGTTCCCGGACCTCGCCTACAACGATGGCGGCGGGTCCAACATCGTCAACGTGGCCCTGGTGGACCTCCGCGCGTGGGACACGTTCGGGGAGATCACGGTGCTCGCCGCGGCGGCCACCGGTGTCGCCTCCCTGGTGTTCGTGCACGGTCGCGGTCGGCGGCTGCAGCGTGCGACCGACGAGCACGTCGGGTCGGTCGGCCGCACCCTGGACGTCGGTTCGCGGCGGCTGCAGGTCGCCCGCCGGTTCGCCGACACGGACCGCGAGCCGTGGCTGGTGGCCGGTCGTACCCTGGCACCGGAACGCCGGTCGATCATCTTCGAGGTGATCGCTCGGCTGGTCTTCCACACCATGGTGGTGTTCTCCGTGTTCCTGCTGCTCAGCGGGCACAATGCGCCCGGCGGTGGGTTCGCCGGTGGCCTGGTCGCCGGGCTCGCCCTGACCGTGCGGTACCTGGCCGGTGGGCGGTACGAGCTGGCGGAGGCGACCCTGATGACGGCGGGTCAGCTGCTCGGTGTCGGTCTGCTCATCGCCTGCATCGCCGGGGTGCTCCCCCTGTTCTTCGGCGGTGAGGTGTTCCAGACCGCCATCCTGCAGATGGACTGGATCGTCTTCGGTCGCGTGAAGATCGTCACGTCCACGCTGTTCGACAGCGGCGTCTATCTGGTCGTCGTCGGGCTGGTGCTGGACGTGCTCCGCAGTCTCGGTGCCGAGGTGGACCGGCGCGGTGAGAGTTCGCCCGCCCTGGCGGGGGTGGGGCACCGGTGAGCATCAACCTGACCCTGCTGATCGTCATGGGCGCGCTGTACACGTGCGGGGTCTACCTGCTGCTCGAGCGGTCCCTCACCCGGGTGATGCTCGGGTTGATCCTGATCACCAACGCCACCAACCTGCTGCTGGTCGCCACGGCGGGACGGGTCGGGCTGGCCCCGCTCGTCATCTCCGGCACGCCACCGGACGCGTACACGGATCCCCTGCCGCAGGCGCTGACGCTGACGTCCATCGTGATCAGCTTCGCCGTCACGGCCTTTCTGCTCGGCGTGATCTACCGGTCCTGGATGCTGGCACGCCAGGACGAGGTTCAGGACGACATCGAGGACCGACGCGTGGCCCACCAGGACAGTTATCAGCGCGAGGAGGACTCCGTCATCCCACACGACACCTCCGAGTTCACCGGTGCGGCGGAGACCGCTTCCGCCGAGCAGGAAGAGCGGCCCGGGTCGGTCGGGCACGCCGACGCTCAGCGGGCCGCCGGGAACGCGCACGAGCACCGACGGGGGGTGGACGCATGACCGGTTTCGACCCGTACTCCCTGGCGCCCCTGGCCGTGATCCTGCCCTTCCTCGGCGCCGCCCTCGCGTTCCTGCTGATCCGCCGGCGACGGGCCCAGGCCATCATGTCCAACAGCGTGATGGCGCTCACGCTCGGCCTGGAGAGCTATCTGCTCGCCATCTCGTGGACCAGCGGTCCCCGGTCCATCGAACTCGGGGGCTGGCCGGCCCCGTACGGGATCGTGATGGTGGTCGACCAGTTCTCGGCCCTGATGCTCGTCGTCTCCAGCGTCGTCAGCCTCGCCGTGCTGATCTATGCGACCGCGCAAGGGGCCGCGGACGGGGAGGGCGAAGAACCCATCTCGGTGTTCCACCCGGCGTTCCTGATCCTCGTCGCCGGGGTGTCCAACGCGTTCCTCGCCGGGGACCTGTTCAACCTCTACGTCGGGTTCGAGATCCTGCTCACCGCGAGTTACGTGCTGATCACCCTCGGCGGCACGTCCCCGCGGATCCGCGCGGGCGTCACCTACGTCGTCGTCAGCGTGATCTCCTCGGTGCTGTTCCTGATCGCCATCGCGCTGGTCTACGCGGCCACCGGCACGGTCAACCTGGCCGACGTGGCCGTCCGCCTCGGGTCCCTGGACGGACCCACCCGGACCATGCTGCACCTGATGCTGCTGGTCGCTTTCGGCATCAAGGCCGCCGTGTTCCCGCTGTCCTTCTGGCTGCCGGACTCGTACCCCACCGCGCCCGCGCCAGTGACCGCAGTGTTCGCCGGGCTGCTGACCAAGGTCGGCGTGTACGCCATCGTCCGGCTCGAGACGCTCCTCTTCCCCGGCGACGAACTGAACAACCTCCTGCTGGTGGTGGCCCTGTTCACCCTCGTGGTGGGCATCCTCGGCGCGCTCGCCCAGACGGACATCAAACGGCTGCTCTCGTTCACACTGGTCAGTCACATCGGCTACATGGTCTTCGGTCTCGCCCTCTCCACCGTGGTCGGACTGGCCGCGACCGTCTACTACGTGGTCCACCACATCGTGGTCCAGACCGCGCTGTTCCTGGTCGTCGGGCTGATCGAGCGCCGCGGGGGCACGACGGCGATCGACCGGCTCGGCGGGATGGCGAAGATCGCACCGGTGCTCGCGATCCTGTACTTCATCCCCGCCATGAACCTGGGCGGGATTCCCCCGTTCTCCGGCTTCCTCGGCAAGCTGGGGCTGCTGCAGGCGGGCGTCCAGGACGGTAGCCCCCTGGCGTTGGCGCTGGTGGTGGCGAGTGTGGTGGTCTCGCTGCTGACCCTGCTGGCGCTGGCCCGCGTGTGGAACCGGGTGTTCTGGCGCAGCCCGAAGGACGCCGAGTACCCGGACCCGGTGCTGCTCGCCAGCCGGGACGACGGCGGGTCGGTGCGGACCAGTGCCGTCGTGACGGACGCCGCCCAGGGGCGTTACGCCGGCGCGCGGTCCGTCCGACTGTTGCCGACAGGCATGGTGGGGGCGACCATCGGCATGGTCGCCGTCAGCGTGGCCCTGACCGTTGCCGCCGGTCCGCTGTTCGCGCTGGCCGACTCCGCGGCGTCGTCCATGCTTGCTCGCACCCCGTACATCGAGTCGGTGCTCGGTCCTGGGGCGGTGGGTCGATGACCCGGCAGCGGATCTCCCTGCGCACCGAGGCGCCGCTGCTCGTGTGGCTGGTGCTCGTCTGGGGCGCGCTGTGGCGTGACTTCAGTCCCGGCACCCTGGTGTTCGGGGCGATCCTGGCCCTGGTCGTGGTGCACACGTTCTATCTGCCGCCCGTCCAGCTGGGCGGCCGGTTCAACGTCTGGCAGCTGATCGTCGCCACCGCCGAGTTCGTGCTCAGTCTCACCGTCGCCAGCTTCCACGTGCTCCGGCTCGCACTGTTCCGGGGCGGCTCGGTGCGCAGCTCGATCGTGGCGGTCCCCCTGCGCACCCGGTCGGACCTGATCCTGACCGCGACGGCCAGCATCACGGGCCTGGTGCCGGGATCGGTCGTGATCGAGGTGGACCGGGCCGGGTCGACGCTCTACGTGCACTGTTTGGACGTCGCCACACCGGAGGCCGCCGACGCGGTGCGCGTGTCGGTGCGGGCGACCGAGGCGCGGCTACTGAAGATGATGGGCTCCCGCGAGGAACTGGACCGGCTCGCGTCCACCGAGCGCGCCCGGATCGGCGGCCGTACATGATGCAGGTCGCCGTCGTCGTCAGCGCCGTGCTGCTGGTGGCCGCCGCGGCGGGCGCCATCTACCGACTCGGCCGCGGCCCGTCCCTGCTGGACCGGGTACTCGCGGCGGACGTGCTGCTGGTGATCATCGTCTCGGCGCTGGCCGTGGACGCGATCTACCGGCGCAGCACCGACTCGCTGCCGCTGATGGTCACGATCACCCTCGTCGGGTTCATCGGTTCGGTGGCCGTGGCCCGGTTCGTGGCATCGCGGCGATGACCGGCACGAGAACAGGCGTGAGCGCAGCGGCGGAGCGAAGGAGGAGACGATGAACGAGATTCTCGACGGCGTCGCCGCCGTGTTGATGGTGTTGGGCGCCGCCATGTCACTGGCCGCCGCGATCGGCTTGTTCACGTTCCCGGACCTGATCACCCGGATGCACGCGGCTACCAAACCGCAGGTCTTCGGGCTGCTGCTCCTCCTGCTCGCCGTCGCCCTCGCCCTGCGGGCGTGGACGCTGCTGCCGCTGCTGGTGCTGATGTGGATCTTCCAACTGCTGACCATCCCGGTCGGCGGCCACATGGTGGCGCGGGCCGGCTACCGCACCCGCCACGTGGACCGGCGCGGTGTGGCCATCGACGAGCTGGCGCAGGTGGTGGAGCGGGCCGGGTCGCCCGCACCCGGATCCGCGGCCGGGTCCGGCAGCGCCCCGCCCGCTGCCGGCCGGGTCGACCCCGACCGCGCGTCCCGCGACACGCCCTGACGGTCCGAGGGGACCCGGCGCTCGGCCTCACCCGCATCCGGCCTGCCGGGGGTCCGGAACGGCGGCGGGCGGGTCAGACCTCGCGCGGGTCCCGCATCGAGCGGGAGGCGCGCTGGGTGGTCTTCGCCACCCCGAACTTGATCGCGGTGCTCACCACGGTGGTCAGCACCGCCCAGATCAGGATCTCCTTGATCGTGTCGTCGTCGTTGTCGCCGGGCTTCGTCGGTGCGTCCTTGCCGGTGGCCTTGTGCCAGCCCGCCTGCAGCACCTTGTTCGCCGCCATCACGGCGCCGACCGAGATCCCCGTGCCGGCCAGCTTGATCAGTGTGTCCATCGTGCGCTTTCCCCGTTCCGTCGGCGTCGTGTCGATTCGTGCACAGCTCACCGAATCCTGCTCAGCCTACTGTGAACGTGCGCGTACACTGGTGTCCACCGAACGACAGGGGAGCGCCTCCTGCTCGCGGGCTCCGGCCGGCGGGTGGCCGGCGCTGAGAGTGCGGACCGCCGCAGACCCTCGAACCTGATCCGGCTAGTACCGGCGAAGGGAGTCGAGCTTCTCGAAGCACCTTGCTTCCCCCTCCTGAGATCAGGAGGATCAATGATGAGCACATCCCGCGGATTCACTCCCGCCACCCCCGTCACCGCGAGACGCGGCTGGCGGGTCGTCGACATCATCGTCGCGTCTGTCGTCGGCGTCGCGTGCGGTGTCGTGTTCTGGGCGTGGAGCCAAGGATACGCCGCCGTCGCCGTGGTGACCGCCGCTTTCCCCCCGCTCGGCGGTCTGTACGGCGGCGGCTGGCTGATCGCCGGGGTCGTCGGCGGCCTCATCATCCGCAAACCCGGTGCCGCCCTGTACTGCGAGGTGATCGCGGCGAGCGTCGAAGGCGTGCTGGGCACCTACTTCGGGCTCACCGTCCTCCTCTCCGGGCTGATCCAGGGGGCGGGCGCCGAGCTGGTGTTCGCCCTCGCCCGGTACCGCCGGTTCGGTCTCGGTGTCGCCCTGTTCGCGGGCGCACTGTCGGGGCTGGCCATGGGCATCAGCGAGAACCTGCTCTACAACGTCGAGTGGGCCGTCGGCTGGCAGGTGCTGTACGCCGTTCTCGCGGTCGCCTCCGGCATGGTGGTCGCGGGGCTGCTCGGCTGGCTGGCGGTGCGGGCGCTGGCCGGTACGGGGGTGCTCACCGGGCTCGCCTCCGGCCGGGCCGCGCGGGAGCGGGTCTGAGCGCTGTGCCCGGGCCGGCGCGCGCGGGCAGCCCCATCGACGGCCGGACCGGTCCGCACCCGGCCGCGGTCGAGGCCCGCGGCTGGGGCTGGCGTCACGGCGGACGTCGCGCTGCCGCCGTCGACGGGCTCGACCTGCGGATCGAGCCGGGGGAACGGGTCCTGCTGCTCGGGCCGTCCGGGGCGGGCAAGTCCACGGTCCTGCACGGGCTGGCCGGACTGCTCGACCCCCAGGACGCCGAGTCGCGGGGGCAGTTGCTCATCGACGGGGTGCCCGCGACGGCGGCCCGCGGCCGCACCGGGCTGTTGCAGCAGGACCCGGAGGCGCAGATCGTCCTCTCCCGCATCGGCGACGACGTCGCCTTCGGGCCCGAGAACCTCGCCGTCCCGCGCGAGCTGATCTGGCCCCGGGTCCGGGACGCGCTCGACGCCGTCGGGCTGGCCTTACCGCTGGACCATCCCACCGGCGCGCTCTCCGGCGGCCAGCAGCAACGGCTGGGCCTGGCCGGGTTGCTCGCCATGGCGCCTGGCCTGCTGCTGCTGGACGAGCCGACGGCCAACCTGGACCCGGCCGGCGTGCTGCAGGTCCGGGACGCCGTGGCCGCGGCCCTGGACGCGACCGGTGCCACCCTCGTCGTCGTCGAGCATCGCGTCACCGTGTGGGCGCCGGTGGTGGACCGGGTCGTCGTGCTCGCCGGGGGTGCTGAGCGCAGCGGCGGGATCCTGTACGACGGGCCGATCGAGCAGGTGCTCGGCGCGCATGGTACCGAGCTGGCCGCGGCGGGCATCTGGGTGCCCGGCCACGAACCGGAACTACCCGTCCGCCTCCCCAGCGGCGGGCAGCCACTGCTGACCGCCCGGGATCTCGCCGTCAGCCGGCACGCGCGGGGGTCACGAGCCCGACGCGGCCGGGATCGCGCCGGGCGGAACGACCGGTGTCCGGACCGCGTGGCGGTCGTCGCGACCGGCGTCGATGCGACGCTGGCCGCCGGGCGGGCGCTGAGCATCACCGGGCCGAACGGGGTCGGCAAGTCCACCCTCGCCCTCACCCTCGCCGGGCTGCTGCCGCCCGCCGACGGAACGCTGACGGCGGCGCCCGCGCTCGCCGGGGCCGCGGGCCCGGAGCCGCACCGGTGGCGTCCCGGCGAGTTGATCACGCGCATCGGCACGGTCTTCCAGGAGCCTGAGCACCAGTTCGTGACCGGGACCGTGCGGGACGAACTCGCCTTGGGTCCGCGTCGCGTGGCCCACCGTGCCGGCCGGCAGTCCGCCGGGTGGGAGGCGGCGCTCGACGCGCGGGTGGACGAGTTGCTCGACCGGCTGCGGCTCGGCCACCTCGCCGCGGCCAACCCGTTCACCCTCTCCGGTGGCGAGAAGCGGCGGCTCTCCGTCGCCACCGTGCTCGCGGCCAGTCCGCGCATCGTCGTGCTCGACGAACCGACGTTCGGGCAGGACGCCGTCACCTGGCACCGGCTCGCCGAACTCCTTTCCGGGCTGCTCGACGAGGGCCGGGCCGTCGTCTCCGTCACCCACGATGCCGCGTTCACGGCCGTCCTGGGTGGAGACCGACTGCACCTGCCGGGCCGGTCCTCCGCCGATCCCGCCGGCGCCGCGTCGGCCCGGACGGGGGCCCGATGACGGCGACGGCCGCGCCACGACCGGGCCAGGGGCGCGACGCCCGGGCACGGTCGGTCCTCGCCCGGGCCCACCCGCTGGCCAAGCTCGCCGCCGCCCTGGTACTGACCGTCGCGCTGCTGGCCACGACCGACCCGGTGTGCGCCGGGGTCGCCCTCGTCGGCGAACTGGTCCTGGTGCCGTTGGCCGGGCTGACGCTGCGGACCCTGCTCGTCCGGGGTTGGCCGATCCTGGTCGCCGCGCTGGTCTCCGGATACGGGACGACGGTCCTCGCCCCGCCCTCCGGAGCCGTGCTGCTGCAAGCCGGACCCTTCGACCTGACCAGCGGGGCGCTGACCGCGGGGGTCGGAATCGCGCTGCGCGGTCTGGCCCTCGCGGTGCCCGGCATCCTGCTCCTGGCGACCACCGACCCGACGGACCTGGCGGACGCCCTCGCACAGCGCCTGCACCTGCCGCACCGGTTCGTTCTCGGGGCACTCGCGGCGATGCGTCTGGTCGGGTTGCTGGTGGCCGAGTGGTCGACCCTCAGCATGGCGCGGCGGGCGCGGGGCGTCGGTGCCGGTGCCCGGGGGATCGGCGGAGTGCTCGGCCGGCTCCGGGCCGGTGCGGGTCAGACGGTGGCGCTGCTCGTCCAGGCGATCCGCCGGGCCGGTCGACTGGCCATCACGATGGAGGCCCGCGGATTCGGGTCGGGCCGGCGCACCTGGGCGCGGCCGTCGACGTTCCACCCCCGGGACGCGGTCGTCGTCGCCGGCGGGGTGCTGCTCGCCGTCGTCGCCGTCACCGCGGCCGTGCTCGCGGGCACCTGGAATCCCATCCTCTGACGGGTGCGGCGCGGATCAGTAGAGTTCGGCCGACGCCAGGGCGGCCCCCGCGGTGAGCGCGGCCAGCTTGGCCCACGCGATCTGCGGGTGCACCCGCCCGCCCAGCCCGCAGTCCGTCGACGCGACGACGTTCTCCTTGCCGACCAGGCCGGCGAACCGGACGATGCGGTCGGCCACCAGGCGCGGGTGCTCGACGACGTTCGTGGCGTGGGAGACGACCCCCGGCAGGATCACCGCGCCGTCGGGCAGAACCCGGTCCTGCCACACCCGCCACTCGTGTTCGTGCCGGACGTTGCCGGCCTCGAACGAGTAGCCGCCGACCTCGACGGAGAGCATCAGGTCCACCAGGTGCTCGAAGCCGATGTCGGTGGTGTGCGGACCGTGCCAGGACCCCCAGCACACGTGGAACCGGACGCGGGACGTGTCCAGACCCCGGAGCGCGGACTGCAACGCCTCGATCCTGACCCGGGTGAACGCCTGGTAGTCCGCGACCGTGGGCTCCGGGTTGATCATGTCCCAGTTCTCGGCGATCGACGGATCATCGATCTGCAGCACCAGGCCGGCGTCGAGGATCGCCCGGTACTCCTCCCGCATGGCGTCCGCGCACGCGTAGACGAACTCCTCCTCGGTCGCGTAGTACTCGTTGGCGATGCGGGAGCAGGACCCGGGGGAGAGCGACGGGATGAAACCCTCGTCGGCGCCCGCGGCAGCCATCGCCGCCTGGAGGTTCGCGATGTCCGCGGCGACGGCCTGCTGCCCGGTGTAGGTCAGGGGGCCGGTCACCTTCGGCTGGAGCGCCCTCCGCCGGCCGGTGAGGATCCCTGAGTCGGGGTCGCTGTACGCCTCGGCGAAGGCCCGCCGATCGCGCCGGTCGGGGAAGGTGGTCAGCACGACGTTGCCCGGGCCGGAGCGGCGGACCGACGTGTCCGCCCAGCGGTCCAGGCCGCTCGGCTCCAGGCCGCCGAGCCGGGCGAACGAGTAGTTCCACCAGGCCCCGTAGTCCACCGAGTGGCTCATCGCGTGCCCGTACTCGCCGTCGCCGACCTGGGAGATGCCCGTCTCGACCTGACGGCGGACGAGGTCGGTGACCGAGTCAGCGAGCAGTCGGTCGAACGCGGGGGTGCGGCCCTGCTCGGTCAGCTCCGCGTTGGCGGCGAGGAGGGCGTCGGTGCGGGGCAGTGAACCCACGTGGGTGGTCCGGATGGCGTCGGTGCTGTGCAGCATCTGACCAGTGTCATCCATCTACCCGCCGCTGCGGCGCCGGTCTCCCCGATGTGACGTCATCACCGGTGAGGGGAGAGGACCAGTTCAGTGCCGGGTGGCCGTGAGCAGCAGCTCGGTGAGCTCGCTCGTGAGCTCGGCGCTGACCGGGATCGCACGGCCGTCGACGCTGCGGACGGGGGCGAGCAGTCGCACGCTCGAGGCCAACCAGACGCCGTTGTTGCCGAACAGATCGTCCGGGGTCAGCGGACCGTACCCCAGTGACCACCCGGCTGTCTGCGCGGTGGCGAACAGGGCGCCCTGCGTGGTGCCGGCCAGGATGCCGCTGCGCAGCAACGGTGTCACCAGTTCGCGGACCCCGTCGCGGGTCCGGGCGATGAGCACGGTCGACGTCGGCCCCTCGAGGACCTGCCGGTCGGAACTGACGAAGATGGCGTCGTCGGCGCCTTGCCGGTGCGCGTGCCGCAGTGCCGCCATGTTCACCGCGTAGGAGATGGTCTTCGACCCGAGGAGCAGCCACGGCGCCTCCGATGCCGCCTCGCTGGAGTAGCCGCGGTCCAGCAGCAGGACGTCGATCCCGCGGTCGCGCTGTTCGCGGCTGCTCGCCGGTACCGGTTGCAGGTACGCCCAGCAGGTCGGCGGGCCCGCCGGGTCGACGCCGCGCGTACCCACGAGTCGGATCACCGCATCGACGTTCCCGTGGCGACGCGCGAACTCCGCCAGCCCCGTGTCGATGGCGGCGCGCCAGTGGGCACCGTCGGGCAGGCTCAGGTCGAGGGCGGTGGCCGACGACGCCAGCCGGTCCAGGTGGGCGTCCAGTTGCAGGGCGCGGCCGTCGACGGCCAGCAGCGTCTCGAACACGCCGTCGCCGCGGACGACACCGAGGTCGGTGACGAGCAGCTGTGGGGCGTGGGGGTCGACGACGCGGCCGTCCGGATCCGTCGGGGTCAGCAGGACGAGGGCGCTCATGGACCCACAGTAGCGAGGCGGTCACGCGGAGATGGCGGTTCCTCGCATCGGTGCCGGGGGACGGCCGAGTACGCTAACTGCCGGTTCCGTCTCCGCCGTGCTTGCCTGGTCCGGCTGCGCGTCAGCGGCGGCCCGGCTTCCCGATGAGCCGGCACAGCACGTGGCGGGCAATCACGTCCGTGTCCGGCTCGTGATGGGGGTCGTCGCTGCCGTCGACGACGACGTCGGCGGCCGCCGCGACGTCATCGCCCTCCAGCCACCTCTTCTCCTGCCTCGCCCACCGGGACCAGTGCGGCCGGAACAGGTCGCCGTCGCGCGCCAGCGCACGCTGCCGCCGCTGGTCCGCCGGCACCTGCACCCACACCAGCACGTCCAGCAGGGGACGGGCCGCCGCGTGCCCGGCGCCCACACCCTCGGCGATCACCAGGCCGCCGGGTGCTATCAGATGGGTGCGGCCCGGTCGGTGGCTCGCCCAGTCCCAGTCGGTCCACCGGGCGGACCGACCGGCCACCAGCGGCTCCAGTACCTCTGCCCGGTATCGGTCCATCCCGGCGGACAGCCCGTCCCAGCCGGGGTAGACATCTTCCAGATGGAAGACGTCGATCGGTACGCGGTCGAGCCGGGGACGCCATTCCCGATCCGGTTCCCGCTGCCGGTCCGGTTCCCGCTGCCGGTCCGATTCCCCGGCGAGGGCCGCGGCAAGCGCAGCGGCGAGCGCAGCGGCCAGCGTGGTCTTGCCGGCACCGGATCTGCCGTCGATGCCGATCAGCCAGGTCCGATCGGCCGCGCTCACCGGTGCGCGATACCGGCGTCACGGTGGTCGCGGATCCACCCGACGAGCGAGGGCAACGCCTCGGCGATCAATCGGTGCGTGGTCGCGAAGTCGGCGTCCGTGCCGTACCAGGGGTCGCTGATTCCTGCGTCCTGGGGGTCGAGGTCGCCGGTGCCGTCGACGAACCCACGGAACATGTGCACCTTCTCCGCGGCCCGCCGGTCGGGGGCCAGCTCGCGCAGTTCGTCGTAGTGGTCCACATCCATCGCGAGGATCAGGTCCAGGTCGGTGAACCACGCGGGGTCGAACTCGCGTGCGCGGTGGCTGGCGGAGTCGATCTCGTCCGCTTCCAGTACCGCACGCGCTCGCGGGTCGATCGGCTTGCCCAACTCCCACCGAGACGTACCCGACGAACCGACCTCGACATCGTCCTCGAGCCCCGCGTCCCGGAGGGCGCGGCGAAGCATGCGGGCGGCCATGGGGGAGCGGCAGATGTTGCCCGTGCAGACGGTCATCACGCGGAACATGAGACCACCGTACCGATCCCGGTCGGGGCCGAGGAGTACGCCCGTTGATCACGACGACGTCGACGCGCCGTGCGCGCCTCGCGTGGAGTCCCGGTGCCGTTGACCCGAGCGATCAGCCTGCCCGGCGTCACCTGACAGAATCTGTCATTTGGATGTTGGTATCTCGTCACATGTCCCGATATCCGGGCGCGATCCGCTGGTTTCCGCCCGTGGGTCAGGCCGATGCCGGCGCGGTGAGGGCGACGTACTGCTTGAAGGCGCCGGTCGCACGTTCGTAGGCGCCGGCGGCTTCGAACGCGTGCGCCGCTCGCAGGAGAGCGTGCGCCGAGTCCCCGATCCGTCCCGTCAACTCCAGGATCCGCGCGTGGATCATCTCCGCTTCACCAGCGGTCTGCGGGGCGAGCGTCTCCAGCTCGGCCAGCACGGGAGTGAGATGCGTCAATGCCTCGGCGGGCCGTGCGGACTCGAGGGCCCATCGGGCACTCACCATGGCCAGTTCGAGCTTGTCACTGCGGTTGCCGACGACGTCGATCGCGAACTGTGCGCGGTCGAGGTACTCGGTGATCTGGCCGCTGACCGCGCCTTTGGTGATTCTCATGTCGGCAGTGGCCTTGTTCAAGCGCCCCCACTGCCGCAAGCCCATGGCGGGCGAGAGCAGGTCGATCGCCTGGCTGTGCAATCGTGCGCCCTCCTGTGGGTCGCCCCGAAGGAAGGCCAGGTTGCCGACCGCCCATGCTCCGCGACCGCGCATCTGAGCGGATACGCCCGGAGTGGGCTGCAGGTCGACCTGGCACGCCACCTCCGTGGCTTCCGTCAGCTGGTCGCTCTCCGCCAGGGTAGCGATCAGCGCACACTGAGCTTCGAGCAGCGTCGAGGGATTTCGGGATGGATGCTCAACGAGCAGTTCGACTGCCGCCCGCGCGTGGTGTACCGCGTCAGGGAGCCGACCCATGCCCTGCTTGCTCGAGGCCGCGATGATCTCCGCCTCGGCCGCGAGGTTGATCGATTCGCGGGCGATCGGATGGTTGCGGAGAGCTTGGGAGACCTCCCAGCAGGGCTCGTATTTCTCGCTGACCATGAGGCATTCGGCGTACAGCATGCTCAGCGACCACCACGCCGACGCGTTCTGCTCCACGTTGATGCCTGCGAGTGCCTGAGCGGCATAATCTGCCGCTAGTGGGTAGTCATAGTTCTTCCAGGCTTGCCGTGCCTGCATCTCGAGTTCGATCGAGGTGATCGAGGTTCCGGAGCCGATTTCCTCCCGGAAGCTGCGCAGATCGTCCAGGCCGACACCGAGGCGTGTCGCCAGTTCGCTCAAGATGGCGTCCGTCGGGCGTCGTCGTCCGCTCTCCAGCAGGGAGATGTAACTGGCCGTGTAGGAATCGCCGGCGAGTTGGGCCTGCGTGAGTCCGCGAGCCAGCCGGGCTTCCTTCAGTTTCTTGCTGAAACTCGTGCTGATCCGCATGGTGTCATGCTACCAGCCCGCCCATGACTGCGACTATGACATGTGGTGTCAGGCCATTCTGAGTTGACGCTTGTCATAGTGCGGGTTGTCCCGTACGCTGATGCCAACGTCGCACACCAACGTGCGGGCACCTCGGAGGTCTCACCGAGGGACGATCGCCGCTTGTCTCGGGCGGAAAGGTATAGGGGAACCATGAAGGTGAAGACTCGCGCCGTGAAGGCTCTACCGCTCCTGCTGAGTGCGGCTCTGGCGTTGCCGATGGTGGCTGTGGGGGCCACCGCGGCACAGGCGGCCACATCGGTCACGGCGTCGTCGAGCACGGTGACCCCCGCCGTGGGCAACTGGCCGGACCGCTTCTACTCGGTGACCCCCGCCGTGGGCAACTGGCCGGACCGCTTCTACTCGGTGACCCCTGCCGTGGGCAACTGGCCGGACCGCTTCTACTCGGTGACCCCTGCCGTGGGCAACTGGCCGGACCGCTTCTACTCGGTGACCCCTGCCGTGGGCAACTGGCCGGACCGCACGAACTCCACCATCACTGCCTGAACGAACACTTCTAGACCGGTTCTTGCGGTCGGTAACTGGCCCGACAGAACCAATGGGGGCTCGCTGCCCCTGATCCATGGCCGGCGCTTCGCCGCCGAGGATCGAAGCTGGCGACGTGTCACCCGTTGTGCACTCATCGACCCAAACCCGGTGCACCTCGGGAGCATCTCGCCGACAGGCTTTCGATCCTGACCAAGTCCATCGCCCCCCCAATTGGATGGCATGTCATCGATCGTCAGCGAGTCCTGCAGGTGCCCCGAGAGAACGGCTCGGGGCACCTGCCTTCTTAACACGCGTGTTGGCCACCAGCCTGGTCAACCAGCGGGTCGTCAACGTATCAGCGCCTTCGGGCGGTATCCGGGAGACCGGTCAGAGCCGCGCCAGGGTGGCGGCATCCGGTTCGCCGTCGAAGCACCGCTCGAGCACCCGGGAGAACGCCTCGTGGTCGGGATCGGCCCGCGCGAACAGGGTCATCGACGAGCGGAGCTTGATCGCGTCGATGTTCCCGAAGATCCCCTCGGCGGTGCCCTCGGCCGCCGCCACGGTCTCGGCGCCCTGCACCAGCCGGCGGCCGAGTACCGGGTGACGCAGGTAGGCCCGCGCCTCCTCGAGCGAGCCGATGGCATACCGCTGCGCCATCGGACTGCGCCCCAGCCCGGCGATCTGGGGGAAGACGAACCACATCCAGTGGGTCGTCTTCCGCCCGCGCTCGAGTTCGGCCAGGGCACTCTCCCACATCCCGTCGGCCTGCGCCTGCACGAAGCGGTCGAGGCCGAAGGGATCAGAGATCGGGAGGACGGCGTCGCCCGAGCTCGTCACCGTCCACCGCCCGCGCTGCCGGCTCCCCGGTCCCGGAAACACTCGGCGATACCCGTCAGCCGGTTCCGGTAGTCCGCCCACCACTGCTCGTCGTCGGTGAGCAGGTTGTCGTTGCCCTCCGAGAGGCCGACGCGGCCGTCGATGGCCTCGCGGACCACGTCCGCGTGTCCGGCGTGACGGGCGAGATCGGTGATGACGTGGACGAGGATCTGGTGCAGGGTCACCCGCTGCCGTTCGGCGGACCACCACGGCACCAACCCGGGTTCGTCCAGCGGCAGGTCTGCGATGGTCGCATCGGCGTGCTTCTGCACGCGATGGTAGAGGGCCAGCACCTCGTGGGCGGGTACATCGGCGGGAGTCCAGAAGTCGTCGTTGTCGGCGTACTCGGGATCCCACGGCATCGGCTCGGAGTAGGGCCGGTCGAACACCTCCCCGAAGTAGCCCGCCTCGACGCCGCTGGCGTGCCGGACCAGCCCGAGCAGGTTGGTGCCCGTCCGGGTCATCGGCATTCGCAGGTGCATCTCGTCCAGGCCTTCCAGCTTCCACTCCAGGTCCTGCCGGACACCGCGGAGGTGCCGGTGCAGCGTGGTCTTGGCCGAGGCCACTGGTGGCGGCGTCACGGAAGTGGTCACGAAGGGCACGTTACCGACTTCCCACCGCCGAGAGTAGAGGGAATACCACGGCGCCCCGGCAAGTTGAGCCAGGTGAACTCAATCCCGCTTGACACGACCCCGAACTGCAGGCAGGCTTGAGTCAGGAACGCTCAAGACCCGTTGTCCGTCGAAAGGAATCCCCCATGTCCCGTGCAGTAGGCATCGACCTCGGCACCACCAACTCGGTCGTCTCCGTCCTGGAAGGCGGCGAGCCGACCGTCATCGCGAACGCTGAGGGCTCGCGCACCACGCCGTCCGTGGTCGCGTTCTCCAAGGCCGGTGAGGTCCTCGTCGGCGAGATCGCCAAGCGGCAGTCCGTGAACAACATCGATCGGACCATCGCTTCGGTCAAGCGCCACATGGGCACCGACTGGACGATCGCCATTGATGACAAGAAGTACACGCCGCAGGAGATCTCGGCACGCATCCTGATGAAGCTCAAGCACGACGCCGAGAGCTATCTCGGGGAGAAGGTCACCGACGCCGTCATCACCGTCCCGGCCTACTTCAACGACGCCGAGCGCCAGGCCACCAAGGAGGCCGGTGAGATCGCCGGCCTGAACGTCTCCCGCATCGTCAACGAGCCCACGGCGGCCGCCCTGGCCTACGGTCTGGACAAGGGCAAGGAGGACGAACTCATCCTCGTCTTCGACCTCGGTGGCGGCACCTTCGACGTCTCCCTCCTGGAGGTCGGCAAGGACGAGGACGGCTTCTCCACCATCCAGGTCCGCGCCACCGCCGGTGACAACCGCCTCGGTGGCGACGACTGGGACCAGCGCGTCGTCGACTTCCTGCTCGAGCGAGCGAAGTCCGGCACCGGAGTGGACCTGTCCAAGGACAAGATCGCGCTGCAGCGGCTGCGCGAGGCGGCGGAACAGGCCAAGAAGGAACTCTCCAGCGCCACCAGCACCAACGTGTCGCTGCAGTACCTCTCCGTCACCCCCGACGGGCCGGTACACCTGGACGAGCGGCTCACCCGCGCCAAGTTCCAGGAGCTGACCTCGGACCTGCTGGACCGGACCAAGAAGCCGTTCCACGACGTCATCTCCGAGGCGGGCGTCAAGGTCTCCGACATCGACCATGTCATCCTGGTCGGCGGCTCCACCCGCATGCCCGCCGTCTCCGATCTGGTCAAGGAGCTCGCCGGCGGCCAGGAGCCCAACAAGGGCGTCAACCCGGACGAGGTCGTCGCCGTCGGCGCCGCGCTGCAGGCCGGTGTCCTCAAGGGCGAGCGCAAGGACGTGCTGCTCATCGACGTCACCCCGCTCTCGCTCGGTATCGAGACCAAGGGCGGCGTGATGACCAAGCTGATCGAGCGCAACACCGCGATCCCGACGAAGCGGAGCGAGACCTTCACGACCGCCGACGACAATCAGCCGTCGGTGTCCATCCAGGTCTTCCAGGGTGAGCGCGAGTTCACCCGTGACAACAAGCCGCTGGGCACGTTCGAGTTGACCGGCATCGCCCCGGCTCCCCGCGGGGTGCCGCAGGTCGAGGTCACCTTCGACCTGGACGCCAACGGCATCGTGCACGTCTCCGCGAAGGACAAGGGCACCGGCACCGAGCAGTCGATGACCATCACCGGGGGGACGTCGCTGCCGAAGGATGACATCGACCGGATGGTCCGCGAAGCGGAGGAGCACGCCGCGGAGGACAAGAAGCGCCGTGAGGCCGCGGATGCACGCAACAACGCGGAGCAGCTCGCGTACTCGACGGACAAGCTGATCAAGGACAATGCGGACAAGCTGCCCGAGGACGTCAAGACCGAGGTCCAGGGTGACGTGGACGCGCTGAAGACGGCGCTCGAGGGCACCGACGACGATGCGGTCAAGTCGGCGTTGGAGAAGTTGCAGGCGTCCCAGTCCAAGCTCGGTGAGGCCATCTACGCCCAGTCCCAGACGGCCGGCGCCCCGAACGACGCCAGCGGGCCCGACGCCGCTGGTGGAACCGCCTCCGACGAGGACATCGTCGACGCGGAGGTCATCGACGACGAGGGAGACAAGAAGTAGGCATGGGGCAGCACGAATCAGCACAGGAACCGCAGGAGCCGGAACGCGAACCGGAGAATGGCGAGCGGCCCGTGTTCCGGGACAATCGCCGGATCGACCCGGTGACCGGCGAGGTCCGTGACCAGGCCGGTGCCGGTGGCGCGTCGGTCCCTGACGACGGGAGCGACGCACCGGCGGGCGGAGATCAGGACGTCGTGGCGGAGGCCGAGGCGATCCTGGACGGCACGGCCGGGGACTCAGGCGAGCGCACCGGAGGGTCTTCCGGGACCGGACCGGTATCGGAGGCCGAGCAACTCGCGGCGGACCGTCTGGTCGATCTGCAGCGCTTGCAGGCCGAGTACGTCAACTACCGGCGCCGCGTCGAACGCGACCGGGACGTGGCCCGTACCAACGCGGTGATCTCCACGCTGACGGCGCTGCTGCCGGTCCTCGACGATCTGGACGCGGCGCGGCAGCACGGTGATCTGGCGGAGGGCCCGTTCGCGGCGATCGCGGCCAAGCTCGACACGCTGCTCGGCCAGCAGGGCCTGCAACGCTACGGGGAGGTCGGCACGCCGTTCGACCCGTCCCTCCACGAAGCGCTGCTCCAGCAGCCCAGCGACGACGTCGAAGCCGGACACATCAGTCAGGTGCTGCGTGCCGGCTACCGGGTCGGGGACCGGGTCATCCGGGCCGCTCAGGTGGGCGTCGCCGCGTGAGCACCTCCTCGCCGGGGCGGCGCCCACCGCCCCGGCGAGGAACCCGACGGACCACCGCCGTCGCGCGCTGACCGCAGCGGGCGACGGCGGTTCGTCCATCCGGGCCGACGCGGAGGCCGACCCGCAACGAGAATCACCGGCCGCACCGGCCGGACACCACACGCACAGGAATCGAGACGCCATGGCCAGTCAGGACTGGATCGAGAAAGACTTCTACCAGGTCCTCGGTGTCTCCAAGGACGCCACGGACGCGGACATCAAGAAGGCGTACCGCAAGCTCGCCCGGAAGTACCACCCGGACCAGAATCCCGGCGACACCGCCGCGGAGGAGCGGTTCAAGGACATCGCCGAGGCCAACTCGGTGCTCTCCGACCCGGAGGAACGACGTCAGTACGACGCGATCCGGGCCATGGGCTCCGGGGCCCGGTTCAGCGCCGGCGGCGCCGGTGCGGGTTCCGCCGGTGGCTTCGAGGACATCTTCGGGGGCCTCTTCAACACCGGCGGCGGCCGCACCCGTACCCGCTACACCACCGGCGGCGGAGGCGGATTCGACGCCTCGGACCTGCCCCCCGAGTTCCGCGACCTGTTCGGTGGTGGGGGCTTCGGCGGTGGCACCTTCGGCGGTGGCGGCTACGGCCAGACCCCGCAGAAGGGGGCGGACCGCCAGGCCACCACCTCGATCTCGTTCGCGGGATCCATCCGCGGCACCACCATCGGGCTGCGCGAGGGTGCCGGAGACGTGATCGAGGTCCGGGTCCCGGCCGGGGTGCGGGACGGTCAGAAGATCCGGGTCCGCGGCAAGGGCCACCCCGGGGCTGCCGGCGCCGGCGACCTCATCGTCACGGTGCAGGTCAAACCGCACGACCTGTTCACCCGCGACGGCGACGACATCCGCATCACGGTACCGGTCACGTTCCCCGAGGCGGCGCTGGGCACGTCCCTCCAGGTGCCCACCACCGACGGGGACACCGTCACGGTTCGGGTTCCTGCGGGCACGCCGTCCGGCCGCACGCTGCGGGTCAAGGGCCGCGGGGTGACGACCGCCAAACGCTCCGGTGACCTGCTCGTCAAGATCGAGGTGGCCGTTCCGCAGAAGCTCAGCGGCGCGGCCGAGGACGCCGTGCGGGCGTTCGCCGAGGCGACCGGTGACGCGGACCCTCGCCGGGATCTCGTGACCCGCGCGCGGCTGTGACCGTTGCCCGAAAGGAGTGAGGGATGAACTTCGACGCCGATGCCCCGATCTTCGTGATCTCGGTCGCCGCCGAGCTGGCCGAGATGCACCCGCAGACCCTGCGTCAGTACGACCGGATGGGGATCGTCACGCCCCAGCGCTCGCCGGGCCGCTCCCGCCGCTACTCCCGGCGTGACGTCGACGCGCTACGCACCGTCCAGCGCCTCTCCCAGGAAGGAGTCTCGCTGGAAGGGATCCGCCGGGTGATGCTGCTGGAGAACCAGGTGCGGGCGCTGCAGAGCCGAGTCACCGAGCTCAGCGCCGAACTCGCCCGGGCCCGAGCCGGCGGCTCATTCGACCCGTCCCGGGTCTTCGCGGCCGGGATGGCCGGCGACGTCGTCTCCCTCGCCCGCGGTCAGCGACCGCGTCCACGGTCGCAGGCCGTGGTGCTCTGGCGAGGGCTAGCCCGCTGACCCGAACCGTCAGCGCCGCTCGTAGGTCAGGTCGCGGATCACCCGGCCGGCGGCGATGCCCTTCCGTTCGAACCCGGTCGCGATGCGCCCGGGAAACCGTGGAGCGAAGCCGTCCGGGCCGTCGTTCGCGGGGGCGAGGCCCGAGACGGCGTCCAGGGTGTCCCGCATCTGCTCCGCGTACTCCTGCCAGTCCGTCGCCAGTCGCCACCGACCGCCGGGCCGCAACACGCCGACCACCAGCTCCGCGAAGGCGGGGGAGACCAACCGCCGCTTGTGGTGCCGCTTCTTGGGCCACGGGTCGGGGAAGAACGTCCACACCTCGTCGACCGAACCGGACGCGAGCAGGGTTCGGAAGACGTCGGGCGCATTCGCCTCGATGACGCGGATGTTCACCGCACCCGCCCGGTCGGCCTTGCGCATCAGGTCCGACAGGCCGGGCCGGTACACGTCGACGGCGAGGAAGTCGTGTTCGGGCGCGGCGACGGCTGCCGCGACGACGGCGTCACCGAGACCCGATCCGATCTCGACGACGAGCGGCGCACGCCGCCCGAAGACGGTGGCGGCGTCGAACCGAACGGTCGGGTCGACGGAGGTCGCCGCGCTGCCGCGTGGGACGTCGATCAGGTAGCGCCCGGCCAGGCGCTGCCAAGCGGCCAGCTGCTTGCCCTGCAGGCGGGTGCCCCGGCGCACGAAGGAGACCACACCTCGGCGCTCGTCGGCGGCGGCCGACGGCGTTCCGCCGGTTCCCGGTGCGCTGCCGTCCTCATGTTGCGTCACGGGGACCCAGCCTAGCTGGGCAGCAGATCGGCACGGAGAGCAGGTGCAGGACGCGCAGGGACTTCCGCAGACTTGTTCTCCTTGTGGACACCGCTGACTGGGACAGTTCCTCCCGAGGAGGCGGTGCCCCACACCGCCTCAACGGTAGGACGTGTCCCATTCGGTTCGCGGCGCTACTCCTCCACGTCCGCCTTCAGGGCATCGGCCAGCTGCTGTGCGGGGCGGCGGCGAGGCGGCCGGTCGGATGTGACCAATCACTCCGCGCTCGATCCCCACCTCGGCACCCCTGGAGCCGTAAGATCGGAGATAGTACCGGCTCGTCGGACGGTTCTTTCGTCCTGGTGCGCCATCATCGGCCCGTGACGACTGATCGACGTCGTCGATCCCGCGGGTCGCCTGCGGTTCCCGCCGCACCGGCTCCAGCCGGTTGCGATCACCCGCCGGTACGCGTCGCGAATCTGACGACCCGCCGCTCGTGCGGCCCTTCCTTTTCCGGCGCACCCGCCGCCATCCCGCGCGCGGGCCCGACCACTGAGAGGTTCCACCCTCGTGACATCCTTCGCCGCTCTCGGCGTGCCCACCGTTCTCGCGGACGCCCTGGCCGTCCGTGGCATCTCTGCCCCGTTCCCCATCCAGGAAGCCACGCTGCCCGATTCGCTCGCCGGCCGCGACGTCCTGGGCCGCGGCCGCACCGGTTCCGGCAAGACCCTCGCGTTCAGTATCCCGCTCGTCGCTCGTCTGGCCGGTGCCCGGGTGCGACGCCGGCCCGGTCGGCCCACGGGGCTGATCCTCGCCCCGACCCGCGAGCTGGCCACCCAGATCAACGCGACGCTCGAACCGCTGGCCACCGCGCTCGGCCTCCGCACCACCGTCATCTTCGGCGGTGTCCCGCAGAAGCGACAGGAGACCGCGCTGGCCGCCGGCGCCGACATCGTCGTCGCCTGCCCCGGGCGCCTCGAGGACCTGCTGCGGCAGCAGATCCTGACCCTGGCCGACGTGCGGATCACCGTCCTGGACGAGGCCGACCACATGGCCGACCTCGGCTTCCTCCCGGTGGTGCGGCGCCTGCTGGACGGCACCGCGAAGGACGCCCAGCGACTGCTGTTCTCCGCCACGCTGGACAACGGGGTCGACGTGCTGGTCAAGCGCTACCTGCACGACCCCACGGTGCACTCGGTGGACGAGTCCGCTGCGACCGTCGCCACCATGGAGCACCGGGTGTTCGTCGTCGGCGCCGACGAGAAGAAGGACCTGGTCCGGGTTCTGGCCTCGGGCACCGGCCGACGGCTGATGTTCATGCGCACCAAGCACCACGCCAAGAAGATGGCCCGTCAGCTCACGGCCGCCGGGATCCCCGCGGTCGACCTGCACGGCAACCTCTCCCAGAACGCGCGGGACCGCAACCTGGCCGAGTTCTCGTCCGGTGACGTCCGGGTCCTCGTCGCGACCGACGTCGCGGCTCGTGGGGTGCACGTCGACGACGTCGAACTCGTCGTCCATATCGACCCGCCGACCGAGCACAAGGCCTACCTGCACCGGTCCGGCCGCACCGCCCGCGCCGGCTCGGACGGCACCGTCGTCACGGTCGTGCTGCCCGAACAGCGCCAGGATGTGCGGAAGCTGCTGCGCGCCGCCGGCGTCGAGGCCGCGTTCGAATCCGTGACGCCCGAGTCGCCCGAGGTCGCCGCGGTCGTCGGCGAGGTCGCCCCGCACGTGGCTGCCGCGCCGGCCCGCACCCCGGCACAGCGCCCGGCGAAGTCCGGCACGGTGGGTTCCCGCCCGGCGAAGTCCGGCACCGCAGGTTCTCGGCAGGCGGAGTCCCGGCAGGCGGAGCGGACCGGCGGTGAGGGCGTCGGCCGCTCCCGGAACAGCTCTCGCCGCGGACGTGGCGGTCCGGCGAAGAACTCCCGGCCCTCGTCCTCGGTTGCCTACAGCACCTCCACCGGGGCGCCGGGCGGAGCCGCGTCCGGCGGTAGCCGCAGCGCCGGTGCGCGGGGGACCGGAACCACGGTGGGTCACCGGCGCGGTCCGCGCCGGGCCGACTCCCCGAACACCGCCCGCGCCCGCCAGGGCTGACCGCGGTCGCTGCCGGCTCGTCGCACCGGAGGTCCGGAAGTCCCGGACAGCCGGTGCTCAGCGACGGGCCGGACCGGGCTGGGTGGCGGCCGAACGCCGCGGGCTGTCCGGGTTCATCACCGAGTTGCGGCGTGAGTACAGGAAGTAGATGGCCAGGCCGACCGCGAGCCAGACGACGAACCGGATGTAGGTCTCCACGTTCTGGATGGAGACGATCAGCCAGAGGGAGAACAGCACGCCCACGGCCGGGGTGATCGGCATCAGGGGGGCACGGAACTCGCGCGGCAGGTCCGGGCGTCGATAGCGCAGCACGATGACCGCGATGCAGACGACGACGAACGCGGACAGGATGCCGATGTTCGTCAGGCCGGCGGCTTCCTCGATGGGCAGCACCCCGGCGATGATGGCGGAGCCGATGCCGGCGAGCCACGTCACCCGCACCGGCACCTTCCGGCGGGTGTCCGTCTTCGCGAACCACTCCGGCAGCAAGCCGTCCCGGCTCATGGAGAACCAGACCCGGGTGACGCCGAGCATGAAGGTGATCATGACGGTCAGGATCGAGATGATCGCCCCGACGGCGATGATGTTGGCGACCACGGGCAGGCCCACGGAGTTGAACGCGGAGGCGAAGCCGCTGGTGGGGTCGATCTCGGTGTACTTCTGCATCCCGGTCAGGACCAGGGTGGCCAGTACGTACAGCGCCATGGCGATGGCCAGGGAATAGAGGATCGCCTTGGGCATGTGCTTGGTCGCGTCCTTGGACTCCTCGGCGGCGGTGCTCATCGCGTCGTACCCGAACACGGCGAAGAACACGGTGGCCGCGCCCGCCATCACCCCGGAGAACCCGAAGGGGAAGTACGGCGTGTAGTTGGCGGTGTTGATCTGGAACGCGCCGAGCACCACGATCAGCAACACCAGCGCAACCTTCAGAACCACGAAGATCATCTCGGCGCGGGCGGCGCTGCTGATGCCGCGCGTGAGGATGAACGCGGTGAGCAGGCACAGGACCATCGCGAACAGATCCACCACGTGCCCCTCGCCGGTGCCGGGCGCCCCGAGCATCCAGGGGGGCAGGTCGATGCCGATCTGGCCGACCAGGAAACCGAAGTAACCCGAGATGCCGATCGCGACGACGGCGACGATGGCGATGTACTCCAGCAGCAGGTCCCAGCCGATGAACCAGCCGACGATCTCCCCGAGCCCGGCATAGCCGTAGGTGTAGGCGGACCCCGCCTTCGGCACCATGCCCGCGAACTCGGCGTAGGAGAATGCCGCCGCGGCGCTCGCGACGCCCGCGATCAGGAAGGACAGCAGAACCGCCGGTCCTGCCTTGCCGTTCGCGACGGCGCCGGCGAGGGAGAAGATGCCCGCACCGATGATGCCGCCGACGCCGATCGCGGTCAGCTGCCACAGGCCGAGGGTCCGTTTGAGGGAGTGCTCCTCGACCTCCGGCTCGATCTCCCCGATGGGTTTGCGGCGGAGCACGGAGTACGGGTTGTCCGCCCGAGCCGATCGTGACGCCTGTCCTGGTGCTGTCATGGTGCCCTCCTGCGTACGCGTGCGCCGAAGCGGAACCGAGCGCCAGCGTGAGCGGCATCACCCGGCCCGGCACAGGCGATGCTACCCGGGATCACCGACATCGGCACGGGTTCGCCGACGCTGATCGCCGGTGGTGGTCACTGCCGACCGGTGGCGGCCGCGCCGGTTCCGGGACAGAATCGGAGCATGAGGACCCTGCTGAACCTGATCTGGTTCGTCCCGAGCGGCCTGTGGCTGGCCGTCGCCTACGCCGTTGCGGGCGTGATCTGCTGCCTGCGCAACCCGGCCGCGGTGGGCGGCCGGCCCGCGATCGGCGCATGCGTGGACGACGCGCGCTGACTCGCACTGCGAACCATACCCGCCCGACGCGAGGAGCTCATGCAGACCGTCACCCTCGGCGCCGGCTCGGCCGGGCCCCTCACCGTCAGTGCCCTCGGCTTCGGCGGCATGGCGCTCACTTCCGCCTACGGCGGCCTGTCGGCTGACGAGGCGCTCGCCGTGCTGAACGCCGCCGTCGATGACGGCATCATCTTGGTCGACACCGCCAACGTCTACGGTGACGGTACGAACGAGGAACTGGTGGGCCGGCTGCTGGCGGACCGGCGCGACGAGGTCGTGGTCGCGACGAAGTTCGGCATCGTGCACGGCGCGGACGGCACCCGGCACGCCCGGGGCGACGCCGCCTACGTGCGCCGCTGCGCGGAGGAGAGCCTGCGGCGGTTGAGCGCCGACGTCATCGACCTGTACTACCTGCACCGGCGCGACCTCTCGGTTCCCCTGAGTGAGACGGTGGGGGCCATGGCGGCGCTGGTGGATGCCGGTCTCGTCCGCCACCTGGCACTGTGCGAGGTGACGGCGGCGGAGATCCGGGAGGCGCACGCCGTCCACCCGATCACCGCCGTGCAGAGCGAGTGGTCCGTGTTCAGCCGGGACGTCGAGCACGCGGTCGTGCCCGCGTGCGCGCAGCTGGGTATCGGGTTCGTGCCGTTCGCGCCGCTCGGTCGCGGGTTCCTCGCCGGTGCCGTCCGTTCCGTGGCGGACCTGGGGCCCGACGACGCCCGGCACGACTTCCCGCGGTTCGACGCCGACAACCTCGGTGCGAACCTGGAGCTGCTCGCCGAGATCGAGGCCAGCGCGCACGAGACCGGGATCACGCTCGCGGAGATGGCCCTGGCGTGGCTGTACGCCAAGGGCGAGGACGCCGGTCTGACCGTGGTGCCCATTCCCGGGTCCCGGCATCCCGAACGGAACCGGCAGAACGCCGCCGCCGTGGACATCAGCCTCTCGGCTGAGCAGGTCGCCGAGCTCGACAGCGCCGCGGCCCGGGTGGCAGGCGCCCGTTCGCGCGACCGTTCCTGGGTGTCCGAGGGACGGGAGCGATCCGCGGACTGAGCCGGCCGGCGGTGCCTCGACCCGGCGGCGGCGAAGACGACGGCCAGGTGAATCCGTCCAGAGCTATTTGCTGCTTGGCGCCGGGCTCGGTGTGAGACCGCAGGCCGTGAGCAGGGCCGTGACCGAGGCGGTCGGAACCTGGTCGCCGGCCTTCGCAATCTCCTCGAGCGGAGTGACGAACTGGGCCGGGACCCCCGCTGCCTTGGCGGTGGAGAGCAGGCCCGAGAGGACCTGCCGGTCCTGTGCGCCGAGCTGCCCGTCCTGCAGCGGCGAGCAGATCTGTCCCCGCACCACATCGGCAGCGGCCGTTGCTGCCTGCGAGGCGGCGGCCCCGGCGGCGCTCTTCGCTGCGTCCTGCACCTGGCCGCAGCCGGCCAGGGCGAAGAGCAACGGGATCCCGATGAGCACCACGAGAGGACGGTTCATCTCCCCATGCTAGAACGGGCGTCCGACGCCGGACATCGTTCCGCAAAATTATCCATGCTGCGCGTAACCCATGGTCGCCCAGGAAAGGTCACGCCGCGATGCCGGCCTCAAACGCCGGCAGGGTCCCCGGCCACCGCGGCCACCGCGGCCACCGGTGCGTTCACCGAGTGGACAGGAACCATCGGAACCGGGAAAAAAACTAGCCAAGGTTCTTCGATGCAGGGAGTCAGTTCTCACTGGCTGCTTCCAGCGTGCCGGTTTTGACTGCTTTGACGAGTTCATGGTAGTCGGATTCGGTCTGGTCGGCGTAGCCGACAGCGTAGGTGGTGAACGCGGTGTCCATCGGTTCGCCGTTGGCGCAGTAACCTGCCAGCAGCCGCGGGTCGATCGATCGGGAGTGGGCCCGCGCCAGCAGTGCCCCTGCCAGGCGGCCGTAGTCGTCCAGGTGGTCGCGTCTGAGCCCGGTGGGGTCGATTTCACCTTTCCGGTTGCGGAATTGCCGGATAAGGAACGGTCGCCCCCCGATCGTGGTCCAGCCAAGCAGGATGTCGGTTTCCGCCTGGACCAGTCGCGCGCCGTGCACGATCCGCCTACCCTCATGCGAGGCCGGCGCACGGCCCAGGGCATCGTTCACTGCGCTCCGTACGGCCTGCTTGGCTTGCAGGATGAGTGCCTCGTCTCCGTTGCCGCGCAACAAAATCAGGTAGTTGCGCAGTCCGACGCTGCCGGTGCCCACCACCCGGAAGGCCACATCGGAGAGGCTGTAGCGCGCGAGCAGATGCCCGCGGGACTCGTGCAGGCTTGTCACGTAGCCGGGCAGCCCGCCGATCACAGCGTTCGCTGTCGCGGAGCTGACCTGGCTGAGCGCCGGCGGGTCGGCAATGAAGCGCCATTCCCGCCCGTCCATGCGGGTCCATTTGGCCGCGACCTTCGCGCTGGTGTTCTTTGTGGCTTTACGCGCGGCCTGGGCGAAGTCGTCCAGCAGTTTGTCTGCCTTGACCCTGTTCAGCACCGACTCATCCCCGAGCGCGGTCCACGAATCCATGAACGGCAACCCGGCCAGATGTTTGCTGGTCTGGCGGTAGGCCCGCACGGCGTCCTCCGCCGCGTCCTTGCACCCGCTTTCCGACACACCGCCCACACGGCCGGCCAGGATCAGGCTGACCGCCAGGCGTTTCAGATCCCACTCCCAGGGACCCGACGCCGTCTCGTCGAAATCGTTGATGTCCATGATGATCCGGTCATCGTGCGTGCCGTACAGCCCGAAGTTCCCTGCATGCGCGTCCCCGCACAACTGGGCCTCCAGACCGGTGCGCGGGCCGGCGGCCAGGTCCCCGGCCATCAGCGCCGCACTGCCCCGGAAAAAAGCGAAGGGCGAGGCGAGCATCCTGCTTACGCGAAGAGGCACCAACTCCGGCCGCCGGCCTTCGTTGCTCGACTCCACGAATTCCTTCACCGCAGGCCTGCGGGCGGCCAGGACAACAGACCGGTGCACCTGGTGATCGACACTCTCACGCAGCGCCCGGCCGCGCGCGTGAACCTCCGTCGGGTCCACCCAACGTCCCAGCACCGGGGCGGCACCCGGCCCTTCGAAATCACTCATAAGTAGTGCCTCATAAGAGTGGTGTAATGCCCCGGTGGCCAGCACGTCATTGCAGACGTGGACGCGACCACCGGTGTGGTCCTTCGAGTCAGCCTTGCACAGAATCCTCGAAAGGAGACACCACGGTGACCGCTCCTCATATTGTCGACCCTACCGGGCTGCTGGGTGAAGCCCCGGCTGACCACGCAGGGATCCTCCCCGCGGCCCACGGCGCGGCTCTGGACGCCGTGGGAGCGTGGCATCGGCCAGGTCGCTGCCAGCGGTCCGGCTCCAAGGCCTTCGGGCCGTGGACCGGGCGCGCCGAGGCGCTTAGGCTGAACGAACCGCGACCTCGCCGGTGAAGGAGAGTGACATGAGCCAGGCCAGCCAGTCCGACGACAGCGCGAAGATCATCGAGCTGATGCGGAAGGACCACACCGTCATGGTCAGTACGGTCCTGGAGAGCGGATCGATCCAGAGCCGGCCGATGACGGTCCAGAAGGTCGAGGGCGACGGCACCCTGTGGTTCTTCGCCCGTGACAACGGCCCGTTCGCCGAGCAGTTAAGTGCCCACCCGCAGGTCAACGTCGCCTTCGCCGGCTCCGGGCACTGGGTCTCGCTCGCCGGGAGCGCGCGGCTCGAGCACAGTCGGACCAGGATCGACGAGCTGTGGGACTCGGCCACGGACGCCTTCTTCCCGGACGGGAAGCAGACACCGGGGCTGACCCTGATCGCCGTCAGCCCGGACTCCGCCGAATACTGGGACCAGCCCGGCGGCGGCGCGGGCGCCCTGCTCAATTTCGTCAAGGCCAAGGTCACCGGCGCCACGTACGACGGTGGCAACAGGGGCAGCACCGAGCTGTAGTCCACGGCGGCGCCGCCCAGACCGGACGGGGCGGCGGGCGCCCGGAGGCTCAGAGGCGGACGGTGCCGCGAATGCAGGTGACCACGTTCCCGCCGACCCACACGTCGTCGCCGTCGGCGTCCACGTGCACACGGCCGGCCCGGCCCACCCGGCTGCCCTGCGCCGCGACGTAGGACGGGGGCAGCACGCCCTCGCCGATCAGCCACTGCGCCAGGGACGCGTTCAGGCTCCCCGTGACGGGGTCCTCTGCCACGCCCGCGCCGACGGCGAAAGCACGCACCTCCGCCCGGACCGGCCCGCCCACCGGCTCGAGCCCGACGATGCCGACGTTCAAGCCGCTCAGGGCCGTGACGTCGGGCTCGACGGCACGCACCGCGTCGGCGTCGGCCAGCAGGACACCGAGCCAGCCGGGCCCGTTGTCCACCCACCGGGCGGCGACCACCTGGTCCGGCTCGATCCGCAGTCCCGTGGTGACGAGGGCGAGCGTCTGCTCGTCCGGAGGCCCGGATCGGACCGTCGGAGGTGCCGCGAACGCGAGCCGCCCGCCGTCGCGCCTGATCCGGACCAGGCCGGCGCCGCATTCCTGGACGACGTCGCCGATCCGGTCCTCCGGGCGCGAAGCGTCGCCGGAGGTCAGCCACGCGTGCGCGCTGCCGAGGGTCGGGTGACCGGCGAACGGCAACTCGCGCGCCGGCGTGAAGATCCGCAGCCGGTAATCGGCGCCTGGTGCGGTGGGAGCGCACACGAATGTCGTCTCGGACAGCTTCGTCCACGCCGCGAAGCGTTGCATGGCATCCGCGTCCAGTCCGTCGGCGTCCAGGACGACGGCGACGGGGTTGCCCCGGTAGGGCTCGGCGGTGAACACGTCGACCTGGGTGAACGCACGATCACGCGGCTGCCGGCCGGCGGAGGTCGCTTCAGTCATGAGGCCGACTCTACGGCCGACACCGTTACCGGATCGTTCCGTCGGCGGTCGGCGTGGGCGCGTAGCGTGACGACGGTGCAACGAAGGGAGTGGATCGTGATGTGGCGATCGAAGCCGACACCGTCCGCGCCGACCCGGCGGGCTCGTCCGCGGGTGAGGAGGGGGCGGACGGCGGCGGCCGCGCTGATGGCCCTGGGCCTGGTCAGTGCGACGGTCGCGCCTGCGCAGGGAGCGCCCGTGGCGCCGGCTCGCGCCGTCCCGGCCAGCGTCATTCCCGGCGCCGGCAACCTGACCGGGCGACTCACCCTCGAACAGCGCGTGGGTCAGCTGTTCATGACGGCGAACACGGCCACCGGCGTCGACCCGGCGGTCACGGCACTGATCCGCGGCCGGCACATCGGCAACGTGATGCTCAGTGGGCGCAGCAGCGCTGGCATCGGGGCCACCGCTGCCGTCAGCCGTGACCTGCAGGCCACGGCGGGCGCGGCCACGGGAGGATATCGACTCGCCGTCGGCACCGATCAGGAGGGCGGCGCCGTCCAGGTGCTCCGCGGTCCGGGCTTCTCCACCATCCCGTCTGCCCTGACGCAGGGCACCTGGTCCGACGCGACGCTGCGTTCCTCGGCCGCCGCCTGGGGGCGCCAACTGCTGTACGCCGGAGTGACGGTGGACCTGGCGCCCGTCGCCGACACCGTCCCGAGTCCCCGGTTCGCGCCGTCGAACGCCCCGATCGGCGCCTTCGCTCGCCAGTACGGGTACACACCCGCGCAGGTCTCGGCGAAGTCCCGTGCCTTCGCGGCGGGCCTGCGGGACGCCGGCGTGGCGCCGACACCGAAGCACTTCCCGGGCCTGGGCCGGGTCACCGGCAACACCGACACCACGGCCGGTGTCACGGACAGGCAGACCACCCGCACGGACCCGTACCTGCAGCCCTTCCGGGACCAGGTCGCCGCCGGTGCCCGCTGGATGATGGTTTCCACCGCCTACTACAGCCGCATCGACGCCGCCCGGCCCGCGGCGTTCTCACCCACCGTGCTGTCGGGCATGCTGCGGTCCGACCTCGGCTTCGGCGGCATCGTCATCTCGGACGACCTGTGCAACGCCAAGCAGGTCGCGGCGTGGACCCCGGCCCAGCGCGCCGTGAACTTCATCGGTGCCGGTGGCAGCATGGTGCTCTGCGCCAGCCCGACGATGACGGCACAGATGTACGACGCCGTGCTGGCGCGGGCGCGGTCCGACTCCGCCTTCGCGGCCAAGGTGAATCAGGCGGCCCTCATCGTCACCCGGACCAAGGCGACCAGCGGCAGTCCCAGCATCCCGAGTTCGGCGGACCTCATCGCCCGGGGCTCGAACAACGACCTGCTCGACTATGCCGGCTCCGGTCGTGGAACCGTGCTGCCCGCTCGCCGGATCGGCACCGGCTGGGGCGCCATGCGGTCCGGTGCCACCGTGGACTACAACGGCGACGGCACGTTCGACATCGTCGCCTCCTTCACCGGCGGGGATCTGAAGCTCTACCCGGGGTACAACGGCGGCGGGTTCGCCCCGCCCGTGACGATCGGTCGGGGCTGGGGTGGGTATCAGGTCATTCCCGGTACCTGGATCGACGCGGCGCGGTATCCCGGCGTGGTGGCGAAGAGCCCGGACGGACGGTTGCTCTACTACGCCAATCCGAGTGCGGGAACCACGGCCGCCGGCACACTGATCGCTTCCTCGTGGCCGGCGGTGGAGACGGTGATGCTGGACACGGACGGAGACGGGCACGCCGATCTGCTCGCCCGTACCGGTGACGGGCTGCTGCGGCTGTATCGCGGCGACGGCGCCGGGCGCCTCACCGGCGCCCCCACCGTGGTCGGCCGTGGCTGGAACCGGATTCGCGGGATGACGGTGGTCCACGGTTTCACCGCGCCGACGAGTACCGGCCTGCTGGCGACGTTCGACGACGGGTCCCTGCGGTACTACCCGGTGGCCGCGGGCCGAGTCAGCGGGGGTCCCACCGTCGGGTCGGGTTGGACACGGATGACGACGCTGCGATGAGGCTACGCGAGGCCTGGCTGGTCGGCATCGAGACCGAACGGACCGGTCAGGCCTTGGCCGCGGCTTCCTTCTCGGACGTCGCACCCTCGTGTCGCAGGCCGCCGCCCGTGTTCTCCAGGTGGGCGCGGATGAACCACTGGAACTTCTCCAGCGCCTGCACCTGGCCGATCAGCATGTCCTGGGTGACCAGGTCCAGGTCGTCGAGGATCGCGATGTCCTTGCGGTGGTCCTCGATCACCCCGTTGTAGACGAGGTCCAGCGCGGCGAGGTGCTCGACCGTGCTGGCGCGGCCGATCGAGTAGTCCTGCCAGGTGCGGCGGGCCACCAGGTCCCCGGGCAGGCCGTTGGGCGGCACTCCGAGTGCGGCCATTCGCTCGGCGAGGTCGTCGACGAAGCCGCGGACCAGTTCGATCTGAGGGTCCAGCATCTCGTGCACCCCGATGAAGTCGCGCCCGATGACGTTCCAGTGCGCGTGCTTGAGGGTCAACTGCAGGTCGTTGAGGGCGTGCAGACGGATCTGCAGCAGATCGCCCACCCGGTGTCCGTCCTCCACGCTCAGGCCTGGAACCGTGAATGTCGCATCGTTCGTTGCCATGCTCGGACTGTTCTCCTCACCATCGACTCCCGATCGGCACCGACGTGCCGCTGTGCCCGTCCATCATAGTGCTGATGATCTGGGGTGCTCCAGTCGACGTCTACCGACCTCCATCGGCTCGAGCCGCGGCGGCGGCCTCGTGAACGAGGGTCGTGATCAGCCGGGCGCCCGTGCGCGCGGTCCGCTGGTCGACGTCCAGCCGGGGTGCCAGTTCGACGACGTCGACCAGGGCCAGCTTTCCGCTCGCGGCCACGTGCCGGCAGACGGCGTGGACGACCTCGAGGGGCACCCCGTAGCCGGCGGGCGCGCTGACGCCGGGGGCGACAGCGGCCGGGAGCACGTCCAGGTCGATGCTCAGGTGCAGGGCGTCGACGTCGGCGAGCAGGGCGTCGACGGCCGCCAGGACCGCGGTCAGGTTCGTGGGCGTGCACTGTTCATCGGTCAGGTACCGCACGTCCAGCTCCGCCGCCGCGTCGAACAGGGCGCGGGTGTTGGACGGTTCGCTGATCCCCAGCACGGTGTAGCGGAAGTCGCGGCCGTCGGCCCGGTCGGCGTCGGCCATCTGCCGGAACGGGGTGCCCGACGACGGGGCGGCCGCGGTGCGCAGGTCGAAGTGGGCGTCGAGATTGAGCACGCCGACCCGCCGGCCCCGCTGCCCGGCGCCACCCAGGCGGGTGCTTCGCCTCCGCCCGAGATAGCTGCCCCAGGCGGTCTCATGGCCGCCGCCGAGCACCACGACGAGGTCGTGCTGGTCCACAGCCTCCGCGACCCGGTCACCGAGCCGGTCCTGACCGCCCTCCAGATCGGGGCCGTCGACCGTCACCGTGCCCGTGTCGACGATCGGCAGCTCGGTGTGCACGGCCAGTGGGGCGAGGGCCCGCCGCAGGGCATCCGGCCCCTCGACCGCACCGGGCCGCCCGTGGTTGCGCCGCACCCCCTCGTCGCTGGCGAAGCCGATGAGCGTGACACCGCCACGTCCGTCGCCGGCGCCGGTCTCCGCCGTGCAAACCGCCTGGTGCCAGCGACGGTGCTCGGGGCCGGGACCGTCGGTGCGCCCGCTCCACGCGAAGGACGCCGGCGCCGCGGCGGGGGACGGGTCGGAGGTCATGCTGCGATTCTGCCGTCGTCGGGCCGGCGCCACGACCGCCGGCGGAGCCGGTAATGTCTGGGATCCCAGATATGGCATCGGAGGAGGAACGACCATGGGCTCCAAGGTCCCGGCGGCGACGAACACGCTGCGCCTGCTCCGCTTCCTGGCAACGCGCCGGGGACCAGTCACCGCCGCGTCGATCGCCACGGCGCTCGAGCTGCCCCGTTCGTCGGTGTACCACCTGCTCGCGGTGATGACGGCCGAGGGCTTCGTGACCCATTTACCGGAGGAGCGGCTCTACGGCCTCGGCATCGCGGCGTTCGAGTTGTCGTCGGCCTGGGTGCGGCAGGACCCCATGGCGCGTCTCGGCGCTCCGCTGCTGCACGCTCTCGTGGACACGGTGGGGGAGAGCGCCCACCTGGCGCTGTTGCACGGGCGCGACGTCGTGTACGTCGTGGAGGAGCGCGCACCGGGCCGCCCGTCCCTGGTCACGGAGGTGGGGGTGCGCATCCCCGCGCACCTGACCGCGAGTGGACGATCGATGCTCGCCGACCTGGCCCCCGCCCAGGTCCGGGCCCTGTACCCGAACCGGGCCGCGTTCAGCTCCCGGCGCACCGACCGCGACGAGCGCACCGGGATCACCAGTCCGAGCCGGCTTCGCGCCGAGCTGGAACGCACTCGGGTGCGGGGCTGGGCTGTCGAGGAGGGCGACGTCACTCCGGACTTCGCGTCCGTCGCCGTCGCCGCCCACGATCATCGCGGCCTGCCGGTGGCCGGTCTCGCCGTCACGTTTCTCTCTCATCGGATCGACGAGGAACGCCGCCGTGGTCTCGTCGTGCACCTGCGGCGGACCGCCGACGCGTTGGCGGCCCGGCTGTACGGGGTTCCGCGGTCGGATTGAGCACGTGCCGCCCGTGTCTGGGATCCCGGACAGATGGTGTCGGGACGGCCGCACAGGGCAGGCCCGACGTGGTGCCATGGAGGCAGTCGCGGGCCCGTCACGGCCTCACCGACCCGATCCGCGTCACCGGCCCGTGCGCTTGACCCGCTCGACCCGACAGGAGAACGACCATGGCCCTGCCCGGAGCCCGACCCGTCCGCGCCCCCCGCGGCACCGAGCTCAGCGCCCGGAGCTGGCAGACCGAGGCACCGCTGCGCATGCTGATGAACAACCTCGACCCGGAGGTCGCCGAGCGGCCGGACGACCTGGTCGTCTACGGTGGCACCGGCCGCGCGGCCCGCAGCTGGGCCGCCTTCGACGCCATCGTGGAGACCCTGCGCGATCTGGCGGACGACGAGACACTGCTCGTGCAGTCCGGCAAGCCCGTGGGCGTGTTCCGCACCCACGTGTGGGCGCCGCGGGTACTGATCGCCAATTCCAACCTCGTCGGCGACTGGGCCACCTGGCCCGAGTTCCGCCGGCTCGAGGCCGAGGGCCTGACCATGTACGGCCAGATGACCGCCGGCTCGTGGATCTACATCGCCACCCAGGGCATCCTGCAGGGCACCTTCGAGACCTTCCACGCCGTCGCGAAGGTGATGCACCAGGACGGACGGCTCGCCGAGCCCACCCTCGCCGGGACCCTCACCCTCACCGGTGGCTGCGGCGGGATGGGCGGCGCCCAACCGCTGGCCGTGACCCTCAACGGCGGGGTGTGCCTGGTGGTCGACGTCGATGAGAGCCGGCTGCGCCGCCGCCAGGCCAAGCGGTACCTCGACGAGGTCGAAACGGATCTGGAGACGGCGATCGCCAAGGTGACCGCGGCCAGGGCCGAGCGGCGGGCCGTCTCGGTCGGGTACGTCGGCAACGCCGCCACTGTCTTCCCCGAGCTGCTGCGCCGGCACCGGGCCGGCGAGCTGACCGTCGACGTCGTCACCGACCAGACCTCCGCGCACGACCCGCTCTCCTACCTGCCGACCGAGTACACCGTCGACGCGTGGCAGGCGGAGGCCGCCGCCGACCCCGAAGGGTTCACGAAGAAGGCCCGCGAGTCGATGGCCACCCAGGTCACGGCCATGGTGGGATTCCGCGACGCGGGTGCCGAGGTGTTCGACTACGGCAACTCGATCCGCGACGAGGCGCGGCTGGCCGGGTACGGCCGCGCGTTCGACTTCCCCGGCTTCGTACCGGCCTACATCCGGCCGCTGTTCTGCGAGGGTCTCGGGCCGTTCCGCTGGGTGGCGCTCTCCGGGGACCCGCACGACATCGAGGTGACCGACGCGGCGATCAAGGAGCTGTTCCCCGAGAACGAACACCTGCACCGGTGGCTCGACGCCGCCGCCGAGCGCGTCGAGTTCGAGGGCCTGCCGGCGCGGATCTGCTGGCTCGGCTACGGTGAACGGCACCGCGCGGCGCTGCGGTTCAACGAGCTCGTGGCCGACGGGACCATCTCCGCGCCGATCGCGATCGGGCGGGACCACCTGGACTCGGGCTCCGTCGCCTCCCCGTACCGCGAGACCGAAGCGATGGCCGACGGGTCCGACGCGATCGCCGACTGGCCGCTGCTGAACGCATTGACCGCCGCCTCCTCGGGTGCCACCTGGGTGTCCATCCACCACGGTGGCGGCGTCGGCATCGGCCGCTCCCAGCACGCCGGTCAGGTCGGCGTCGCCGACGGCACGCCGCTGGCCGCGCAGAAGCTCGAACGGCTGCTCACCAACGACCCCGGCATGGGCGTCATCCGGCACGCCGACGCCGGCTACGTCCGGGCGCTCGAGGTGGCCGACGAGCGCGGGATCGTCATCCCCATGCGGAACCGGGAATGAGCCTCTCCGACCGGGGGTCCGTACTGATCACCGGCATCGCGGAGCTGACCACCGTGGACGAGGAGCTCGGCACCATTCCCGACGCGGCGGTCGTGATCGAAGGTGAGCGGATCGCCTGGGCCGGGCCCGCGTCACGCGCGCCGGCGGCGGACCGCGCCGTCGACGTCGGCGGCCGCGCGGTGCTGCCCGGCTGGGTCGACTCGCACACCCACCTGGTCTTCGACGGGGACCGGGCCCCGGAGTTCGCCGCCCGGATGGCGGGCCAGGCGTACGAGGCCGGGGGCATCGCCGTCACCGCCGACGCGACCCGCGCCGCCGACGACGCGCGGCTCGACACCCTCGTCGCCGCTCGGGTGCGGGAGGCACTGGCCGGCGGCACCACGAGTCTGGAGACCAAGACCGGCTACGGGCTGACGGTCCGGGACGAGGCCCGCAGCGCCAGGATCGCCGCCGCCCACGTCGAGGACGTCACGTTCCTCGGGGCGCACCTGGTGCCGGACGGCCTCGACCCGGACGACTACGTCGAGCTGGTGTGCGGTTCGATGCTCTCCGCGGTCGCTCCCCACGTGCGCTGGGCCGACGTGTTCTGCGAACGCGGGGCCTTCACGGTCGAGCAGTCCCGCCGCGTGCTGACCGCCTGCCGGGACGCCGGGCTCGGGCTGCGGGTGCACGGCAACCAGCTGGGCCCCGGCGGCGGCGTCGCCCTGGCCGTCGAACTCCGTGCCGCCTCGGTGGACCACGTCAACCACCTCACCGACGACGACGTCGAGGCACTCGCCGGGTCCGCGACCGTGGCAACGGTGCTGCCGGCGTGCGACCTGTCCACCCGCGCCCCGCTGGCCCCGGCCCGGCAGCTGCTCGACGCCGGGGCCACGGTCGCCATCGCCTCCAACGCCAACCCCGGCACCAGCTGGACCACCTCCATGAACTTCTGCGTCGCCACCGCCGTGCTGCAGATGGGCTTGTCGGTCGCCGAGGCGGTCGAGGCGGCCACCCTGGGCGGCGCCCGGGCCCTTCGACGCGACATCGGCACCGCCGACCGGCCCGCAATCGGGCGCCTGGCCGTGGACACCCGCGCCGACCTGCACGTGCTCGACGCGCCGTCGGCCGTGCACCTGGCCTACCGCCCCGGAATGCCGCTGACCTGGGCCGTCTGGCGACGCGGCGAGCAGCTCGTCCGGCCCGTCGGCCGCCCCTGAGCTCCCGATTCACGACCCCACACCCTCGTCAGCCCGTCATCCCACCACCCCGTCAGTTCGTCATCCCAGGAGGAATTCCGTGACCGCCACCACCACCGTCTTTGCCACCGATCGGGCGGCTCCCGTCACCCTGTCGACGTCCGGGACCACGACCGCGGACGTGATCGCCGTCGCCCGGCACGACGCCCGGGTCGAGCTCGCCCCGGAGGCGCGCGAGCGGGTGAGCCGCGTCCGGGCGCACATCGACGCGCTCGCCGCATCCGACACCCCGGTCTACGGGATCTCCACCGGCTTCGGCGCCCTCGCGAACACCCCGATCCCGCCGCAGAAGCGCACCCGGTTGCAGAAGTCGCTGATTCGCTCGCACGCGGCCGGTGCCGGTCCCGCCGTCGAGCGCGAGGTGGTCCGCGCCCTGATGTTCCTGCGCGCCAAGACCCTGGCGTCGGGTCGGACAGGCATCCGGCCGCAAACCCTGCAGACCCTACTCGATGTGCTCAACGCGGGGATCACCCCGGTGGTGCACGAGTTCGGCTCGCTGGGCTGCTCGGGCGACCTCGCCCCGCTGGCACACTGCGCGCTCGTGCTGATGGGGGAGGGCCGCGCCACCGGGCCCGAGGGCGTCGAGCGTCCCGTTCCCGAGTTACTCGCCGAGGCCGGCATCGCCCCCGTCACTCTGACCGAGAAGGAGGGGCTCGCCCTGATCAACGGCACGGACGGCATGCTCGGGCAGCTGATCCTCGCGCTCGCGGACCTGAGGGAGCTGTTCACCGTCGCCGACATCACCGCCGCGCTCTCGGTGGAGGGGCTGCTCGGCACCGACCGCGTCTTCGTGCCGGAACTGCACGAGCCGCTGCGGCCCCACCCCGGTCAGGTCGACGCGGCCGCCAACATGCTCGCCGTGCTCGCCGACTCGCCCATCGTCGCATCCCACCGGCACGGGGACGACCGGGTCCAGGACGCCTACTCGCTGCGGTGCGCCCCGCAGGTCGCCGGGGCCGCGCGGGACACCGCGGCCCACGCGACGCAGGTCGCCGACCGGGAGCTCGCCGCCGCGATCGACAACCCGGTGGTGCTCGACGACGGCACCATTTCCTCCAACGGCAACTTCCACGGCGCTCCGGTCGCCTACGTCCTGGACTTCCTGGCCATCCCCGTCGCCGATCTGGCGTCCATGGCCGAACGCCGCACCGACCGGATGCTCGACCCCGCCCGGTCCCACGGTCTGCCGCCGTTCCTGGCCGAGGACCCCGGCACCGACTCGGGGCTGATGATCGCCCAGTACACGCAGGCGGGACTGGTCTCGGAGCTGAAGCGGCTGGCGGTGCCGGCGTCCGTGGACTCGATCCCCAGTTCCGCGATGCAGGAAGACCACGTCTCGATGGGCTGGCACGCGGCGCGGAAGCTGCGCCAGGGGGTGGGCAACCTCCGGCGGGTGCTCGCCGTCGAGCTGCTGACCGCCACCCGGGCGATCGCGCTGCGCAGCCCCCTGCAACCCGGTCCGGCGGGAGCGGCGGTGCTGGCGGACGTCACCGCCCGCATCGGGACCCCGGGCCCCGACCGCTTCCTGGCCCCGGACATCGCCGACCTCGACGACTACCTCGCCTCGGGCCAGCTCGTGCGCACGGTCGAGGCGGTCGTCGGTCCCTTGCACTGACGCCGCGACGTAAAGCGAGGTGCGGGCACGGCCGGCCGGGAATGTCCACTTCCCTCCCCGAATTGAGTTGATTAGACTCAAGTTTGAGTTCTCTGCACCCCTCTCGTCGAAAGGACTCCGGTGAGCCCCCGATTCACCACTCGCAGCCAGGAAGCGCTGTCGGCCGGCGTGACGGCCGCGTCGACCGCCGGCAACCCGCAGGTCGAGCCGCTGCACCTGCTCTCGGCCCTGCTCGAGCAGACCGACGGCGTTGCCGTGGCGGTACTCCGCGGCGCCGATATCGATCCTGCAGTGCTCCTGCCGAAGACCGCCGCGGCGTTGCGCGCACTGCCGGCGTCGTCCGGGTCCTCGGTCCAGCAGGCGCAGCTCTCCCGTGCCGGTCTGGCCGTCGTGCAGGCCGCGCAGACCGAGGCCGAGCGGCTCGGTGACGAGTACGTCTCCACCGAGCACCTGCTGCTCGGCGTCGCCGCCGACCAGGGCGCCGCCGGCACCCTGCTGCGCGAGGCGGGCGCCACCCCGGACTCGCTGCGTGCGGCGATCCCGTCCGTGCGTGGTGGCCGGAAGGTCGACAGTCCCGATCCCGAGGCCACGTTCGCGTCGTTGGAGAAGTACGGCACCGATCTGACCGCCGTCGCCCGCGCGGGCAAGCTCGACCCGGTGATCGGCCGGGACGCCGAGATCCGCCGCGTCGTGCAGGTGCTCTCCCGCCGCACCAAGAACAACCCGGTGCTGATCGGCGAGCCCGGCGTCGGCAAGACGGCCGTCGTCGAGGGTCTGGCCCAGCGCATCGTCGCCGGCGACGTGCCCGAGTCCCTGCGCGGCAAGACCCTGATCAGTCTCGATCTCGGCGCGATGATCGCCGGCGCCAAGTACCGCGGCGAATTCGAAGAGCGGCTCAAGGCGGTGCTCGAGGAGATCAAGAACGCCGAGGGCCAGGTCGTCACCTTCATCGACGAGCTGCACACCGTCGTCGGCGCCGGTGCGTCCGAGGGCGCGATGGACGCCGGCAACATGCTCAAGCCCATGCTGGCTCGCGGCGAGCTGCGGCTGATCGGCGCCACCACCCTGGACGAGTACCGCCAGAACATCGAGAAGGACCCGGCACTGGAACGCCGGTTCCAGCAGGTGTACGTGGGCGAGCCGAGCGTGGACGACACCATCGCCATCCTCCGCGGGCTGAAGGAACGCTACGAGGCGCACCACAAGGTGGCCATCGCCGATGCCGCGCTGGTGGCCGCCGCGTCCCTGTCCCACCGGTACATCTCCGGTCGGCAGTTGCCGGACAAGGCGATCGACCTCGTCGACGAGGCCGCGTCCCGGCTGCGGATGGAGATCGACTCCGCGCCGGAGGAGATCGACACACTGCGGCGCGCCGTCGACCGGCTGACCATGGAGGAGCTCGCCCTGCAGAACGAGACCGACGCCTCCTCGGTGGAACGGCTGGCCGCGCTGCGGGAGGAGAAGGCCGACAAGCAGGAGCAACTGGACGGGCTGAACTCCCGGTGGGAGGCCGAGAAGTCGTCCCTGAACCGGTCCGGTGACCTGCGCGCCCGGATCGACGCCCTGCGCTCGACGGCGGAGAAGGCGCAGCGCGAGGGCGACCTGGCGGAGGCCTCCCGCATCCTCTACGGCGAGATTCCCACCGTGGAACGCGAACTCCAGGCCGCCGACGCCGAGGCCCAGCGGGTCGACCTCGGGACGACGACGCTGCTGGTCAGCGAGGAGGTCACCGCGGACGACATCGCCGAGGTGGTCTCGGCCTGGACCGGCATCCCGGCCGGCCGGATGCTGCAGGGCGAGTCGCAGAAGCTGCTGCACATGGAGCAGTTCCTCGGTGAGCGGCTGATCGGTCAGCGGCAGGCCGTGGCGTCCGTCTCCGACGCGGTGCGGCGTGCCCGGGCCGGGATCAGCGACCCGGACCGGCCCACCGGCTCGTTCCTGTTCCTCGGACCCACCGGCGTCGGCAAGACCGAGCTGGCCAAGTCGCTGGCGGACTTCCTCTTCGACGACGAGCACGCCATGGTGCGCATCGACATGAGCGAGTACTCCGAGAAGCACACCGTGAGCCGCCTGGTCGGCGCTCCTCCGGGATACGTCGGTTACGACGAGGGCGGACAGCTCACCGAAGCGGTGCGCCGCCGGCCGTACTCCGTCGTCCTGCTCGACGAGGTGGAGAAAGCCCATCCGGAGGTGTTCGACATCTTGTTGCAGGTGCTCGACGACGGTCGGCTCACCGACGGTCAGGGCCGCACGGTCGACTTCCGCAACGTCATCCTCGTGCTGACCTCCAACCTGGGCTCGCAGTTCCTGGTGGATCCGTCCATCGACGACGCGCGGAAGCGCGACCTGGTGATGGGGGTGGTCAATGCCTCGTTCAAGCCCGAGTTCCTCAACCGGCTGGACGAGATCGTCGTGTTCGACGCGCTGACCATCGAGGAACTGTCGCGGATCGTGGACCTGCAGGTGCGGGATCTGGCGTCCCGGTTGACGGACCGGCGGTTGACTCTTGACGTCGCCGACGCCGCCCGGGAGTGGCTGGCCCTGACCGGGTTCGATCCCGCCTTCGGGGCCCGGCCCCTGCGCCGGCTGGTGCAGCGGGAGATCGGGGACCGGCTCGCTCGGGGCATCCTGGCCGGGGAGATCGCCGACGGCGACACGGTACGCGTCGAACGGCTGACCGCCGAGGACGGCAGCGAAGGGGACGGTCTCACCGTGCGCACCGTGGTGCCCTCCAGCTGACGGTTGGTCACCCTCGGGAAAGGGGGTGTGCTCACGGCGTCGACGGTGCAAGGATGGCCAGCATGCTTCGTCCTCGATCGGAAGGGCCGTCATGACGAACACCTTGACCCGCGGCATCCTCGCCGGCGCGGCCGGTACCGCCGCGCTCAACGCCGTCACCTACCTCGACATGGCGCTCCGCGGCCGGTCCGCCAGCGACGCACCCGGTCGGACCGTGCAGGCGGCGCTGCGCCGGTTCGACGTCGACATCCCCGGCCGCGGTGCCGAGCGGGAGAACCGCCGCAGTGCGCTGGGCGCCGTCGGCGGCATCGCCGTGGGCGTCGGCATCGGTGTCCTCGCCAGTGCGGCCCGGTCGGCCGGCCTGCGCTTCTCTGCCCCCACCGGTGCCGCCCTGACCGGTGCCGCCGCGATGGCCGCGAGCGACGTGCCGATGGCCGCCCTGCGGGTCAGCGACCCCCGCGCCTGGTCCTCGACCGACTGGGCGACCGATGTCGCGGGCCACCTGGCCTATGGCATCGCCACCCGGGCGGCGCTCGGGGCCGCCGAGCCGGGCCGGCCGGTCGACCGCGGTCTGGCGCGTGTCGAGCGTCGCGCGCGACGGCGGGCGGGCCGACCCTCGCTGTCCCTGGTCGCGCGCTCCGGGGTGCTCGGTGTCGCCGCCGGTATCCGCAGCTCGTTGGGTGTGGCGGGTCCGGTGTACACGCCGCATCCCGGCTCCGTCTCGGCCGGACGCCGGGTCGGCCGGGCGGTCGCGGGCCTGGCGGTCGCGGGCGAACTAGTCGGCGACAAGTTGCCGATGACGCCGAGCCGGCTGGCGCCGGGGGCACTTGCCGCCCGCCTCGTCTCCGGCGGCAGCGGCGCGGTGATCCTCGCCCGGCGGGAACGGGCCACCCTGGATCTGCCCGTCGTCGCCGGCGTCACGGGTGCCCTGCTCGGATCGTGGGGCGGTGCGGCTTGGCGCAGCTGGGCGCAACGCGAGCTCGGCTGGACCTGGTCCGCCGCGCTGATCGAGGACGGCGTGGGTCTGACGTTCGCGGCGCTCGGGAGCCGTCCGCCATCGACGCCGACCACCGCCATCGTGGCGCATGCTCTGTCGTCCGACGTGCGCCAACCGGCGGCGCCGTCGACCAGGTGAGCGAGGCCGATTCATCATGGCTGCGGCCCGGGGAATGAAAGTGACGTCCGAGAGCGGCACCTGATGGACCGGTTCGAGAGCCTGGCCGAACGCCGGATCCGGGAGGCCATGGAACGCGGGGAGTTCGACGACCTGCCCCTGGCCGGTAGACCACTGGACTTCTCCGACGTCGAGGACCCGCAGTGGTGGATCAAACGATGGATGCAGCGCGAGCAGATCGACACGTCGACCCTCGCCCCGATGGTCATCCAGTTGCGGCGGGAGGCGGACGGCTTCCCGGCCTCACTGCGCCGGTTCACCCGGGAGGACGACGTGCGGGCCTACCTGGAGGACTTCAACCACCGGGTCAGGGCCGACCGGGTCGAGTCCCGCTTCAGCCGCGAGTCCCGGATCGTCGCGCCGATCGTGGACGTCGAGGCCATGATCGCGCGATGGCGAGACCTCGAGTGACGGATGCCGGAATGCCGGCGGTTCGCTTCCCGTTGTCGCCTGCGTGAACATCGACATCTGGTCCGACATCGCCTGCCCCTGGTGCTACATCGGCAAACGTCGCTTCGAGTCCGCACTCGCCCGCTTCGAGCACCGTGACGCGGTGACCGTCAGCTGGCACAGCTTCCAGCTCGACCCCGCCCTCCCGGCGCACTACGAGGGGACCGAACTGGAGTACCTCAGCGAACGGAAGGGTATGCCCGCCGACCGGGTCGCCCAGATGTTCGCGCAGGTCACCGAGGTGGCCGCGGGGGAGGGGTTGGCCTACGACTTCGACGCTCTCGTCGTCGCCAACAGCCTTTCGGGCCATCAGCTGCTGCACCTGGCCGCCGAACACGGCGTCGCCGCTGACGTCAAGGAGTCGCTGCTCTCCGCCCACTTCGAACGGGGCCTGGACATCGGTGACCGCCAGGTGCTCGTGGGGATCGGCACCGGCGCCGGTCTCGACGCGGAGGAGATCACGACGGCGCTCGACTCCGGGCGCTTCCGCGACGCGGTGAGCGCCGACATCCGACGCGCCCAGAGCCTGGGCATCACCGGCGTGCCGTTCTTCGTCCTGGACGGCAAGTACGGCATCTCCGGGGCCCAGCCCGTCGAGCTGTTCGACCAGGCTCTGCGGACGGCGTGGACCGAGGCGAATCCGCTCGTCATGGTGACCCCGGAGGGCAACGCCGATCGCGAGGCCGACCTCGACGGCCGGGCCTGCGGCCCGGACGGCTGCTGACGACGTCCGTCGTTCTCGCCCGGTCAGAAGCCGGCGGGTTCGTGCGGAGTGTAGGGCGCCTCCAGTTCTGCGACGTCCTGGTCGCTCAACCTCACCTCGAGGGCGGCGACGGCGTCGTCGAGATGCTGTCCCGTCGTCGCCCCGACGATGGGTGCGGTCACCACCGGATTGCGCAACACCCAGGCAAGGGCGATCTGCGCCCGTGACACCCCGTGCCGGTCGGCGACGACGCCGACCGTCTCGACGATCGACCGGTCGGACTCCGGATAGAGCTGTTTGCCGAACTCGTCCGTCGCGGAGCGTTCGGTGTCGGTGTCCCAGGGGCGGGCCAGACGTCCGCGGGCGAGCGGGCTCCAGGGGATGACACCGACGCCCTGATCCGCGCACAGGGGGAGCATCTCCCGTTCCTCCTCACGGTTGAGCAGGTTGTAGTGGTCCTGCATCGAGGCGAACGGGGTCCAGCCGTTCGTGAGTGCGACCTCCTGCGCCTTGGCGAACTGCCAGGCCCACATGGAGGACGCACCGAGGTAACGCACCTTCCCGGCGCGCACGACGTCGTGCAGGGCCTCCATGGTCTCCTCGATCGGGGTGTGGGGGTCCCAGCGGTGGATCTGGTAGAGGTCGACCCAGTCGGTGCCGAGACGGCGCAGACTCGCGTCGAGTTCGGCCATGATCGCCTTGCGGGAGAGGCCGGCGCCGTTCGGTCCCTCGTGCATCCGGCCGTTGACCTTCGTGGCCAGCACGACGGTGTCGCGATCCGTGAAGTCGGCCAGCGCCCGGCCGACGATCTCCTCGCTGCTGCCCGCGGAATAGACGTTCGCGGTATCGAAGAAGGTGATGCCGGCGTCGACGGCCTGCTTGATCAACTCACGGCTCGGTTCCTCCGGCAGGCTCCAGGAATGACTGCCGCGGTCCGGGTCGCCGAAACTCATGCACCCGAGGGCGATCCGTGAGACCTCCAGGCCGGTGGTGCCGAGACGGGTGTACTCCATGGCAAGTTCCTCCCCTTCGTCCGTGTGCGGTGCATCGTGGTCGAGCCTACGAGCCTACGAGCAGGTGGGGGACTCCGCGACGGTGTCCTCAGGTGTGGGCGGTCCTGGACCCGCAGGACCGGCAGGACCCGCAGGACCGGCAGGACCCGCAGGACCGGTGGGACCCGCAGGACCGGCAGAACCCGCAGGACCGGCAGGACCGCGCGCGCGTGTGGCGCTGTGGCCGTCAGAAGGGTGGTGGGTCGGCGGGCCGGGTCGTGTAACGGCGGCCGGCGGGCGAGGTCCAGGTCAGAACGCTTGACGAGAGCGCCTCCCGCTCCTCTGGTCCAACGGTGTCGTGGCGGTCGTGGCGGTCGTGGCGGTCGTGGCGGTCGTGGCCGTCGTGGCGGTCGGTGTCGACGGTGTTGGCGGTGTCCCTCGCTGCGCTGACGGTCCAGCCGGAGTGGTGTTTGAGGACGTGGTGTTTGCGGCACAAATGGGCCAGGTTCGCCGGTGTCGAATCACCGCCGTGGGCCCAGGCGATCACGTGGTCGAGGTCGCAGGCGGTGGAGGATCGGCGGCAGCCGGGGAACCGGCAGGCGGCTGGGTCCCCGGTGCCGTACCGGGTGTCGAGGCGTCCGTGCCTTCCATGACACCAGTGAATCCGACACCACCGACAGAACTCAGGGGGCCCGTGCCGGCTGGCGCATATCACGGCTACCGTGGCCCGGACGACGGATCGGCGTCCAGGTCGGGACCCGAGGTCGACGACCCGCCGACTTCGTCGCTGGCGCGTTGCGCCTCGCCCTCGACGGCGTTCGCCTCCGCGAGGGCCGAACGGACGTCCTCGTCCTCGACCTCCGCGGAGAGAACCGCATCCTCGAGCTCCGGCTCGGGCAGGGACACAGCGTCGGGGTCGGTGATCTCCGGGACGGAGCCGGTGGCCAGCGTCGGATCCGCCCCACCCGGCATTGCGTCGTCCTGCCCTGGTGTTTCGCTCATGGGTGATCAACCTCTCGACGGACGATTCGACGGACAGATTCACGGACATATCGACGAACCAACGGAACACCACGGACGCCGAGCCGGGGGTCGACGGTGCCCCGCCGGGATCACCGGAAGCGCCCGGTTCCGTGCTGGCACCCTAGCCGATCCGCTACTGGCCGTCACCGTACCCCCGAATGAAGGCACGGTGACGGGCTCGAACGGGCGCCCCTCTCCCCGCTCCGTGGAGGCGGGAGTGCCGGACTCGCGGGACGGTGGAGCCTGGCGGGCGGGCGTTCGGGCGTGCCGACCGGGACGGCCGAGCATGTACCCTAGTGCTACGAAATATCGACCACATCATCCGTGGGCCCGCACGCGTGTGCCCAGCCCGGCGGAGTACTGACAGAGCAGAGGGGGTCACGCCATGGGGCGCGGCCGTCAGAAGGCGAAAGCCACCAAGCAGGCGCGGGACATCAAGTACTACAGTCCCACGACCGATTACTCGGCGCTGCAGCGCGAACTGGCCGGCTCCCCCGGTCATACCCCTGCCGGCCGATATCCGGAGCCGGCCGAGGACGATGATTCCTCCGTCGACCGGTACACCGACGACGACGACGACCGCGGGAGCCGCCGCCTCGGTTGAGCCGGGGCGCACCGTCGTCGGTCACGCCGTGCTCGCGGACTGATCGCACCACCTCACCGATGTGGGCGAACCGTGGGTCACCCGGTGGGCCCGGAGACTCCCGGATCGAGAGACGCGCTGCTCAGGCGTACCGGTTGACCAGCCGCACGGTCCCGCCGTCGACCCCCTTGGCGCCCTGCACCACGTCCGGATCGTGCGCGGACATCGGGGCCAGGTCAGCGTCGACGTCCACGTGACCCATCACCCACGCTTCGGTCCCACGCGCGCGCAGCCGAGCAACCACGGCGTCGGCGACGTCCTCGGCCACGACGACAACCATGCCCACTCCCTGGTTGAGGGTGCGTTCCAGGTCCGGCTGCGGTACACCGCCGAGCTGGCCGACGAGCGCGAACACCGGTGGCAACTGCCAGGTCGCCCGGTCCACGGTCGCCGTGAGACCGCGCGGCAGGACACGTGCCAGGTTGGCGGCGAGCCCGCCACCGGTGACGTGGCTGACCGCGTGCAGGCCGTCGCCCAGCGCGTCGGCCAGGTCGAGGATGTCGGCGGTGTACAGGCGGGTGGGTTCGAGCAGTTCCTCACCGAGGGTGCGGCCGAGTTCGGAGACCTGCCGCTCGAGCGCCCAGCCCGCGTGGTTGATCACGCGGCGGACCAGTGAGTAGCCGTTCGAGTGCAGGCCGGAGGACCCCAGGCCGATCACGACGTCGCCGGCGCGGGCCCGGTCCGGGCCGAGCACCCGGTCCGCTTCCACGACGCCGGTCGCCGCACCGGCGACGTCGTACTCGTTCGGCGCCAGCAGGCCGGGATGCTCGGCCGTCTCCCCGCCCACCAGGGCCGTTCCCGTCTGTTCGCAGGCGGCGGCGATGCCGCGGACGATGTCGGCGATCCGCTCGGGCACGACCCGGCCGCACGCGATGTAATCGGTCATGAACAGCGGTCTCGCGCCGACCACGACGATGTCGTCGACCACCATGCCGACCAGGTCGAACCCGATGGTGTGGTGCACGTCCAGCGCCTGCGCGATGGCGACCTTGGTGCCCACCCCGTCGGTGGAGGTGGCCAGCAGCGGCTTCCGGTAGCCGGTCAGCGCGCTCGCGTCGTACAGACCCGCGAATCCGCCGACCCCGCCGAGCACCTGAGGGCCCTGAGTGGCGCGGACGGCGTCCTTCATCAGTTCGACAGCGCGATCCCCGGCCTCGACGTCCACGCCCGCGCTGGCGTAGGTGATGCCCTGGGCGACGCTGACGTCGGTGTTGCCGGCGGTGCCGGGCGCGGTGCTCTCCTCGGTGGCCGCTGCCGGGTGTGGCCGGCTCATGTGCGGGCCCGCAGACTCGCGGCGGTGTCCTGTGCGGCGTGCTGCTCTTCCGGATTCAGCACCCGTTCCAGGTCGACGTCCGGACCGGGTTCGCAGCCGCCCGGGTCCTGGCGCTCGAGCAGGTTCTTGCCCAGCCGGTCGGGCGCGGGCAGCGGGATGGGGTACTGCCCGGTGAAGCAGGCGGTGCAGAGTCGCTCCCGTGGCTGCTCGGTCGCGGCGATCATGCCCTCCTCGGAGATGTAGCCCAAGGAGTCCGCGCCGATCGAGGTGCGGATGTCGTCCACCCCGAGGCCGGTGGCGATCAGCTCGGCACGGGAGGCGAAGTCGATGCCGTAGAAGCAGGGCCACGTGATCGGCGGAGAGGAGATCCGCACGTGCACCTGCGCGGCGCCCGCCTCGCGGAGCATGCTGACCAGCGCTCGCTGCGTGTTTCCCCGCACGATCGAGTCGTCGACGACGATGATCCGCTTGCCCCGCACGACGTCCTTGAGGGGGTTGAGCTTGAGCCGGATACCGAGCTGGCGGATCGTCTGGCTGGGTTGGATGAACGTGCGGCCGACGTAGGCGTTCTTCACCAGGCCGTTGCCGAAGGGTATCCCGGACCGTTCCGCGTAGCCGATGGCGGCCGGCGTCCCGGACTCCGGGGTGGGGATGACGAGATCCGCCTCGACCGGGTGCTCGGCGGCGAGGCGGCGGCCCATCTCCACGCGGGAGGCGTAGACGTTCCGCCCGGCGATGGTGGTGTCCGGCCGGGCCAGGTACACGTACTCGAAGACGCAGCCGGCCGCACCGCGTTCCGCGAACCGCTGGGATCGCAGGCCGCCCTCGTCGACGGCGATGAACTCCCCGGGTTCGATCTCCCGGACCAGGGAGGCGCCGATGATGTCGAGGGCCGAGGTCTCGGAGGCGACCACCCAGCCGCGCTGCAGCCGACCCAGGACCAGCGGGCGGACCCCGTACCGGTCCCGCGCGGCGTAGAGGGTGCCCTCGTCCATGAAGACGAAGCAGAAGGCACCCTCCAATTGCGGCAGGATCTCCATCGCGGTGGCCTCGAGGTCCTCGCCGGGTCGACCCTGCAGCAACGCGGTGACGAGTGCCGTGTCGGTGGTGTTGCCCTGCGCCAGTTCCCCGGACCGTGGGGCCCCGTAACGCTCGCGCACCAGGTCGTACAGCGCCGCGGAGTTGGTCAGGTTGCCGTTGTGCGCCAGGGCCACGGTGCCGCCGAAGGTGGCGCCGAGCGTCGGTTGGGCGTTCGCCCACACGGAGGCGCCGGTGGTGGAGTAACGGCAGTGCCCGACGGCGATGTGCCCGCGCAGGGTGGTGAGGGTGGCCTCGTCGAACACTTGGGAGACCAGGCCCATGTCCTTGTAGACGCTGATCCGCTCGCCGTCGCTCGCGGCGATCCCGGCCGACTCCTGGCCGCGGTGCTGGAGGGCGTACAGGCCGAAGTAGGAGAGTTTGGCGACCTCCTCGCCCGGGGCCCAGACCCCGAAGACGCCGCAGGCGTCCTGGGGGCCTTTCTCCCCGGGCAGCAGGTCGTGCGAGAGTCTTCCGTCGGGACGAGCCACGGGTCGATTATCGCATGGTCCCGGTGACCTCGTCGGCCGTCGCTCTCCGGATCCGCCGGTGGCTGCGCCGGTCCAGGCCGAGCACGAGCAGGGCGCCGGCGCCGACGCCGACGACCCCGAAGATCATGGCGAAGAAGCCGAACGCGGCGGCGGGCGTGTACTGCGGGTCCTCCGGGCGGGCGAACACGAGGACGCCGGCGACGACGAAACCGAGGACGGCGCCGCCGAGCAGGAACGGCGTGAACCGGGGTGCCCGGCGGACGGCCAGCTCCCGGCGTTCGACCGACTCCACCAGTCGGGGCGTCTGCTCCGGGACCTCGGCGTCCCGGCGTCGCAGTGGTGCGGAGGCGCCCGGGCCGGGGTCGGCGGCCGGGTCGGCGTCGGGGGGTGGCGCGGCGGAACTCATGCCGTCCAGCGTAGTCGCGGCGCCACCCGGCCGCTCACGCGTCTCCGGCGGCGAACCGCGACCACAGCGGGAGCAGTGCCGTCAGGTCGGCCCGGGTGCCGGAGGCGGTGACGGCGCCGGATTCCCGCGCCCCGTGCCAGTCGAGGCGCCCGGTGACGAGGCCGAGGAACGTCGCGGCGTCGGTCTCGATCACGTTCGGCGGGGTACCGCGGGTGTGCCGGGGACCGGCCACGCACTGGGCGACGCCGAAGGGCGGCACCCGGACCTCCACGCTGTTGCCCGGGGCCCGGGCGGTCAGTTCCTCCAGGGCGTACCGGACGGCGGTCGCGACGGTCGGGCGGTCGGTCGCGCCCTCGGCGCAACGGCTCAGCGCCGCGTCCCCGTCGGCCCACTCGATCCGTCGTCGTGCCATGTCAGCTCCCGTTCGGCGCCCGAGACAAGCGAATCAGTCGAGCAGGGCGGTGACCGGCGCCGCGAGCTTGACGTGGCCCACCGGCTCGCCGCCGCCGAGCACCGGGCGCACCACCTTCGGCAGCACCGCGGTGACCCGGTCGGCGTCGAGGGCCCCGGACGCGGCGAGCAGGGTCAGGGCGACGAGCGAGGTTGCCCGTTCCGCGCCGTCGAGCATCTTCAGCGCCACCGCGGCGCCGGACGGGGTGGCCATCGCGATGACGCCCTCCGCGCCGCCCTTGGCCAGCACGCCGAGCTCGTCCATCACCACGGTGTTCGGGGCGCCGTGGCCCTGCACCGCCCACGGATAGTCCAGCATCGCGGTGCACACGGTCGCGGCCCGGGCGTCGGCCATCACCTCGCCCGGGGCCTGGGCCAGCGAGGAGAAGGCACGGGCGAGTCCGTGCAGGGACACGGCCGCGAGCGGAGCTCCACAGCCGTCGACCCCGACGTGCGTCACCGATTCGCGGGTGTACTCCTCGATCACCTTGATCACCCGCTGCTGGAAGGGGTGCCGCGGGTCCAGGTAGGTCTCGGTGTCCCAGCCGGCCTCGGTGCAGGCCCACAGGAAGGCGGCGTGCTTGCCGGAGCAGTTCATCGCCAGCCGGGTCTTCCCCCGCTCGTTGCGCACCAGCCACTCGCGGGCCGCCGCGTCGGCGGGCCAGTCGGGTGGGCACTGCAGGTCCGACTCGGCGCAGCCGGCGGCCGTCAGCATGCCCTCGACCACGTCCAGGTGGTCGAAGCTGCCCTCGTGGCTGGCGGCGGCCAAGGCCACCTGCGGCCCGCGCAGCGGCACCCCGGCCTGCATGGAGGCGATCGCCTGGAAGGGTTTGAGCGAGGACCGCGGGAAGATCGGGGCCCGCACGTCCCCCAGTTCGAGGACCACCTGGCCCTCCGCGTCGACGACGACGGCGGCACCGACGTGCCGGGACTCGATGAAGCCGCTGCGCTCGACGACGGCCAGTTCCACGGCGGTGTCCGCGGCGAAGGTCTGTGGCATGCGTCCCAGTATCCTGGATCCACCCTCCTCGGATCGCACACCCGGATCGCGGTGAGCCGGACGGCCCCCGTAGGCTGGACCACTGTGAAGGTACTCGTGCTCGGTTCCGGTGGCCGCGAACACGCCCTGGTCCGCTCCCTCGCCTCCGACCCGTTCGTCACCGACCTGCACGCCGCGCCAGGCAACGCCGGGATCGCGCAGGAGGTGCCCTGTCACCCCGTCGACACCGTCGACGGCACCGCCGTCGTCGAACTCGCCGGTCGGCTCGGCGTCGAACTCGTCGTGATCGGCCCCGAGGCGCCCCTGGTCGCCGGGGTCGCCGACGACCTGCGCGCGGCGGGGATCGCCGTCTTCGGCCCGTCGGCCGGTGCCGCCCGGTTGGAGGGCAGCAAGGCGTTCGCCAAGGAGGTGATGGCGGCAGCCAACGTGCCCACCGCGATGGCGCGGGTCGCCGCGACCGGCGAGGAGACCGCCGAGGCCCTGGACACCTTCGGGTCTCCCTATGTCGTCAAGGACGACGGGCTGGCCGCGGGCAAGGGGGTCGTCGTCACCGAGGACCGGGACGTCGCGCTCGCGCACGCGCAGGACTGCTTCCGCTCCGGCGGCACCGTGCTGATCGAGGAGTACCTGCGCGGGCCCGAGGTCTCCCTGTTCGTGCTCTGCGACGGCCGCACCGGAATCCCGCTGAGCCCGGCCCAGGACTTCAAGCGCATCGGCGACGACGACGAGGGTCCCAACACCGGGGGGATGGGCGCCTACACCCCGCTGGACTGGGCGCCGGCCGGGCTGGTGGACGAGGTGATGGACCGCGTCGCGACCCCGGTGCTCGCCGAGATGGCCTCGCGCGGCACCCCGTTCGTCGGCGTCCTGTACTGCGGGCTGGCCCTCACGCCGCGCGGCATCCGCGTGGTCGAGTTCAACGTCCGGTTCGGCGACCCGGAGACGCAGGCCGTGCTGGCCCGGCTCAAGACGCCGCTCGGCTCGCTGCTGCTGGACGCCGCGAAGGGCCGGCTCGACGAGGACGAGCAACTGCGCTGGCGGCACGAGAGCGCCGTCGCCGTCGTGCTCGCCGCCCACGGCTATCCCGCCTCGCCCCGGACCGGGGACCGAGTACGCGGGCTGAAGAAGGCCGCGGCGGAACCCGACGTCACGGTGCTGCACGCCGGCACCGGAACCGACCGTGGCGGCAGGGTCATCGCCACCGGCGGCCGCGTGCTGGCCGTCGTCGGCCGCGGGGAGGACCTGAACGCCGCCCGCCAGCGTGCCTACACCGGCATCGGCCACATCCGGCTGGACGGTGGTCGGTACCGGCGGGACATCGCCGCCGCAGCCGCCGCCGGCCGGATCGAGGTGCCGGCCGCCGCCGCCCGGCCGCCGCGTCGCCCCGATCCCGCGTCCGCGGGGCAGACCGGCACCATCGAACCGGTCACGTCCACGATGGGGACGACGGTATGAGTCCGGGGTTGTTGGAGGCGCCGAAGATCCCCGGCTGGACGCACGTCTACTCCGGCAAGGTCCGGGAGCTGTACGTACCGACGGTGCCGGAACACGGTGACGGCGACGGCGACCCACAGCTCATCCCGGAGCGGCACGTCCTCGTCGTCGCGACGGACCGGATCAGCGCGTACGACCACGTGCTCGCCACCCCGATCCCGGACAAGGGACGGATCCTGACCCAGCTCTCGCTGTGGTGGTTCGAGCAACTCGACGACGTGGAGAACCACGTCGTCTCGGCCGACGTGCCCGACGAGGTCGCCGGCCGGGCGATGATCTGCCGCAACCTGTCGATGTTCCCGATCGAGTGCATCGCCCGCGGCTACCTCACCGGGACCGGGCTCACCGAGTACCGGCGATCCGGCACGGTCTGCGGACTCTCCCTGCCCGACGGGCTGACCGAAGGGTCGGCCCTGGAACCGCCCCTGTACACCCCGTCCGCGAAGGCGGCGGTCGGCGAGCACGACGAGAACATCACGTACGAGCAGACCGTCGAGGCGGTCGGCGCCGACGTCGCCGACCGGCTGCGCGAGCTGACCCTGCGGGTGTACGGCCGGGCCGAGCGGATCGCCCGCGAGCGCGGCCTGGTCCTGGCCGACACCAAGGTCGAGTTCGGCCTGGACGTGCACGACGGGACCATCACCCTCGCCGACGAGGTGCTCACCCCGGACTCGTCCCGGTTCTGGGACGCCGCCGCCTGGCAGCCGGGACGGCCGCAGGCCAGTTTCGACAAGCAGTTCGTCCGCGACTGGCTGACCTCGCCGGCGTCCGGGTGGGACCGGGCCGCCGACACCCCGCCGCCGGCCCTGCCCGACGACGTCGTCGCCGCCACCCGGGACCGCTACCTCGAGGCATACGAGCGGCTCACCGGCCGCACGTTCTGACATGGCCTCGGACGGCTCCGGCCCGGAAGGCGGCTGAGCGCCGGCGTCACCGCGGTGCCGTCGACCGGTCCGATACCGGCACGCGCTCTGGTGACTCCCAGAGCCGCGGCGTACCGTGGACCCCACAGGTGACGTGACGGCGGAAGTGATGGACGATGCAACGCCGATGGTGGAACTGGATGCCGGCGGTGGCGCTGCCCGCGGTAGTCGTCGGCGGTGTGCTGGTCGGCTCGTTGCCGGCCAGTGCCCAGGACCCGCCGCCGCCCCGCACGGCGGAACAGGTGCTCGCCCTGGCCGCCGGCAGCCAGGCGAGGCAGTTCTCCGGTGACGTCGAACAGCGCTCCGACCTGGGTATCCCGTCCCTGTCCGGCGCACTCGGCTCCGCGTCACCGGGCGCGTCGTCGCCCAGCTCCGGCAGTGCGCCCGGTGCCGGGACGCTGGCCGGGCAGGCCGCGGCCCTGGACCTGTTGACCGGCACGCACACGGCCCGGGTCTACGCCGACGGCCCCACCCGCACCCGGATCCAGGTCCTGGACCGGCTCGCGGAGCGGGACGTGATCCGAGACGGCACGCAGGTGTGGACCTGGGACTCGAAGGCGAACGCCGCCACCCGGCTGACCCTGCCGTCCACCTCGGCGGACCCGACGCCGACCGCGCCCACGGTGACCCCGGATCGGCTCGCCCAGCGCTTCCTCACCCGTGCCGCACCCAGCACCGCGGTCGGTCTCGGCCCGGCCACCACGGTCGCGGGCCGCTCGGCCTACCAGCTGATCCTGACCCCGCGCACCGCGGCCACGCTCGTGAGCTCCGTCGCCGTCGCGGTCGACGCCGGCACCGGGCTGCCCCTGAGCGTCGACGTGTTCGCCCGAGGGCAGCAGCAGCCGGCCTTCCACACCGCGTTCACCGCGCTGGACCTGCGGGCGCCGGACGCCTCCCGGTTCCGGTTCACCCCACCGGCCGGGGCCACGGTCACACAGCAGGCCCTGCCGACGCCCACGGCGAAGCAGCACACGCCCGCGCCGGCCGGCCAGCGCCCCGCGGTGCGCGGGTCGGGTTGGGACGCCATCATGGTCGTCCCCGCTGCCGCCGTGCCCGCCGGGACGCTCTCCTCCCCGCTGATCACCAGGCTCGCGACGCCGGTGCCCGGCGGTCGGGTGCTCTCCACCTCCCTGGTCACCGTGCTGCTGGCCGACGACGGCCGGGTGCTGGCCGGTGCCGTGCCACTGAGCGCGTTGCAGGCCGCGGCGGCACGGTGAGCCCGGCCGCCGCCACGCGCGCCCGGGCGGCGGCAGCGGGGGGGCAGCCCGACGACGGGCTGGTGATCGCCACCGCGGGACTGACCAAACGGTTCCGGCACCAACTCGCCGTCGACGGCGTGGACCTCGCCGTCCCGCGCGGCAGCGTGTTCGGGTTCCTCGGGCCCAACGGCTCCGGCAAGACCACCACCATCCGGATGCTGCTCGGGCTGGTGGCGCCGTCCGGTGGGCGCGTGCGCGTGCTGGGAGAGGCCGTGCCCGAGCGGCTGCTCTCGGTCCTGCCCCGCGTCGGGGCCCTGGTGGAGGGACCGGCGTTCTACCCGTTCCTCTCTGGAACGGCCAACCTCGTCCGGCTGGACACCGCGGACCGGCGCGCCGACCCGAGGACCCGGTGCGCCCGGGTCGCCGGCGCCCTGGATCGCGTGGGATTGACCCAGGCGGCGGGCAAGAAGGTGCACGCCTACTCCCTCGGAATGAAGCAGCGCCTCGGCCTGGCCGCGGCGCTGCTCGCGCCCCGGGAGCTGCTGGTGCTGGACGAGCCCACCAACGGGCTGGACCCGCAGGGCACCCGGGAGGTCCGTGGTCTGATCCGTTCCCTGGCCGACGACGGCACCACCGTCTTCGTCTCCAGTCACCTGCTGGCGGAGATCGATCAGATCTGCACCCACGCGGCGGTGCTGCGAGCCGGCCGGCTCGTCGCCCAGGGCACCCTGGACGAGTTGCGCCGGTCCGGGACCGGCCGCGCCGTCGTCCACACGCCCGACGGGGATCGGGCGCGCGCCGTGCTCACCGCCCTCGGCCTGACGGTGGCGCCGGAACTCTCGCCCGGCGTCGTGAGCGCCGACCTGCCCGACGACGGTCCCGCGCCCGAGTCCTTGGTCGCCGGACTGGTGGCCGGCGGCGTGCGGGTCCGCGGCTTCGCAGTGGAGCGCGCCGGACTGGAGGAGCGGTTCGTGCAGCTGACCGGGGAGGGCTTCGATGTCGACCAGTGACCGGGCACCCGCCGCGGTTGCGCACGGTCCCCGGACCGGTGACGACGACGGTCGGGCTCGGGTGGCGCGGTGGGAGCGGACAGCGGGGCCGCCCCACGGCGGCGGGCTGCGGTTGTTCGGCTCGGAGCTGGCGGTCCTGTTCCGCCGCTGGCGCACCTGGGCGCTGCTGGCGGCGCTGGCGGCCGTGCCGGTCCTGATCGGGTTGGCGGTCCGGTTCTCGCCGGGGCGCCCGCCGAGCGGCCGGGGCCCCGCGTTCCTGGACCAGGTCACCAACAACGGCCTGTTCGTCGGTGTGGTCGCCATGATCGTCAGCGTGCCGTTGTTCTTCCCGCTGACCGTCGGTGTGGTCGCCGGTGACACCATCGCCGGGGAGGCGGGCCTCGGCACGCTGCGCTACCTGCTGGTCGCCCCGACCGGGCGGCTGCGCCTGCTGCTGGTCAAGTACGCCGGAGCCGCCGTGTTCTGCGCCGCGGCCGCTCTGACCGTCGTCCTCAGCGGCGCCGTCACCGGCCTCGTGCTCTTCCCGCTCGGCCCGGCGACCCTGCTGTCGGGGGACACCGTCGACGCCGGTGCGGCGTTCGGCCGGCTGCTGCTGATGGCCGGTTACGTGACGGTGTCCCTGCTGGGGCTGTCCGCCGTCGGGCTGTTCCTGTCGACGCTGACGACGGTGCCGGTCGGTGCGATGGCCGCCACCGTGGTGCTCGCGGTCACCGCGCAGATCCTCGACTCGCTGGACCAGCTGGCCTGGCTGCACCCGTGGCTGTTCAGCCACTACTGGCTCGACCTCGGGGACCTGCTGCGCTCACCCATCTCATGGGCGTCGTTCGGGGACAACGCCGTCCTGCAACTGGGATACACCGTCGTATTCTTCGGCTTGGCGTGGGCCCGCTTCGCCAGCAAGGACGTCCTGCCCTGAGAAGACGTGATACAGCCGAATACTTGGGCTAGAACTTTCCTGCGTTGCACCGCGGTGGCATGCTCCCGCTTCGGCGAAGAGTGTCGCGGGCGGGCCGTGCCAGCGCGACGCCCTACAGAGGCCGAGAACCCAACTTGCCCGGATGGCTCCGGCGACACCCTGTCGATAACTTGACTCCGAGCTGCACAACGGGCTACGGTGATCAATGTCACGTTCAGTGACTCGGCACAACAAACCTGGGGGTTTCGACGATGAAAAAAGTCCTCACCGCTTCGGCGGTAGCAGTTGGAACACTTCTCTTGGTAGGCATCGCGGCGGTCCCCGCGCAGGCCTCTGTCCTCTCCTGCCCGACGAGCAACGTGTGCGTCTATGCCGAAGCCAACTTCTTGACAGGCGGGTCGTATGCTTGGCAGAAGACCAGCGGCTTCAGCGCGTACGCCGACCTCGCTCCCGGAATCCACGATCGGGCGTCATCGTGGATTAACGCCAACAACTCACAACGCATGGGAATTGGCGAGTGGGTGAATGGTGGTCAATTCATCGCGCAGAGGCTGAACGCCGGGTGGAAAGACAACAACCTCAGCGATATCGGCTTCAATGATCGAGCCGATTTCGTCCTTCAACAGTAGATGAAGCGCGGAAACTGATCGTTCGGGCTGTGCGTCAAGCGTGCGTGTGGCGCACAGCCCACCCAAAATTTAGGTCTCTCGTGAAATTCACCTACCGGTTCATCGTGGTCATTGCCGTTCTCTTCGTCACCGTCGGCACTGTTGCCGCAGCCTCACTGTTCACATCGACCGAGCAGAAAGCGGCGGAAGCCAGCCCACCTGCCCGGTCCGATGTCACGGTCACGGTTGAATCGGGGTCGATCAAGGACACCGTCCCGTTGACCTGCGAAACGGTGTACCGATCGACGACGGCGCTGAAGGCTTCGGGTGCGCCACCCCTCGTCCTGACCCGCACGACGGTGAAGGACGGTGAGGAACTGACCGACGGCTCCCTTCTGGCCGAGATCAACGGACGTCCGCTGTTCGCTCTGATCGGCGACTTCCCCTTGTACCGGTCCCTCGCCAAGGGCGACAAGGGTCCCGATGCTGTCATGGTCAATGCCGCTCTCGTTCGCCTTGAACTGATGGCACCACCCGCACCGGACGTGGCCGCCGTGCTCCATCAGGACGCGGTCGACTCAGTGGCCGAACTCTACCGGCGTGCCGGATACGAGCCACCGGCAAAGGGTAAGCCGGTGGTATCTGCGACCGACTTCCTCGTGGTGCCGAAGGGAGCCACCGTTGCCGGTGCCCCCAGGACTCCCGGCTCTCTCACGGGTCCGTTCGCCACGGTGGCGATGGGCGGGGCCGTGGTGGAGTGCAGCGGAGTCAACGGCAAGCTCCCGACCGAGGCAAAGAGCGGTCAGAAAGCGACGACCAGTCTGAGCGGCTCCGGTGAATGGCCGGTCACGGTGGTTGCGGCGGCCCAGGAACAGACGACGCCCCTGGGATCCTCGTCGACCGGTGGCCAACCGGGACCGGGAGCGGGTGGTGCCGCCAACGGGACCAACCCGTCAGCCGGCGGTCAGGCCGGCTCGCCGGCGGACGCGGCGACGGCTGGCAGCGGCCGCCTGCAACTGGCCGCGACCAGCGTCGGCAAGGTGGGACAACGGGGCACGGGAACGCTGGTGCTGGGTTCCTCCGCGCCCGACCAGCTCGTCGTGCCGAGCGCAGCATTGTGGTCGAAGGATTCCCGCACCGTCGTGACGGTGCTCGAGGGGGATGCCCGTCGTGACGTCCCTGTCGAGATCGTCTACTCCGCCGACGGTCGGAACGCGGTCAAAGCCGTGGAACCTTCAGGATTGCGTCGCGGTGACCAGGTGCTCGTCTCGGAGCCGGGTGCCTGATGCCCGAGACCACCGGGCGGGCGCCGCTCGTCGAAGCGGTCGGCTTGAGGAAGAGCTTCGGCTCGGGCGACCACGCCGAAACCGTGGTCAAGGACGCCCATTTTCGCATCGCCAACGGATCCATGGTCGCGCTACTGGGCCCTTCGGGATCGGGCAAGAGCACCTTGTTGAATCTTCTGGGTCTGCTCCTGCCCGCCGACGGGGGGACTCTGCTCATCGAGGGCGAGCCCGTCGCCATGGGTTCCGCCAACGACCGTGCCCATTCGCGATTGGTGAACACGGCGCTGGTGTTCCAGTCGTTCCATCTGATCGAGCACAAGACGGTTGCGCAGAACATCGAACTCCCTCTTCTTCACCTGGGACTGCCGCGCGCAGAACGGGCGCGGCGCGTGGGCGAGGTGCTGGAACGGTTGGAGATTGCGCACCGCGCAACCGCTCACCCCGGGACGTTGTCCGGCGGCGAGAAGCAGCGAGTCGCGATCGCACGAGCCATCGTCACCGAACCCCGGGTGCTGCTCTGTGATGAGCCGACCGGTTCGCTCGACAGCCGGCGAACCGCCGAAGTCATGGATCTGCTGCGGTCGGTCACCACGGATGACCGGGCAACCGTCGTCGTCACGCACGACCAAGCGGTCGCTGCTCGATGCGACGAGGTCCTCCGCATCGATGACGGCGAGTTGCACCAGGTGACGGCACCGGCGGCGGTCCCCGATGCCACCACGCCGACGGAGGTGACCCACCGGTCCGTCGGCAGGTCGAGGTCCGGGCGGCCGGGCCACTGGGCCGCGGTGTCGAGCCGGGAAGCCATGGCGGCGGTCTGGGCGCGGATGCGCCGCAATCTCTTCACCATGATCGGCGTGGGTCTGGGCGTGGCCGCTCTGGTGCTCTCCGTCGGATTCACCGCGACGGTGTCGGCTCAACTGTCGGACAAGTTCAACGGTTATCTCGCACAACGCGTGACCGTCACGCGAACCGACCTGGAGCGGGCACCATTGTCGACCGGTATGGCATGGGACCAGTCAGCTGCCCTCCGGCGCATCAACGGCCTCAACGGGGTGGAGGCCGCCGGGGTCATTCAGGAGGTCGGCGGTGGTGCGGTCACCGTCACCACTGCCCCGGAGCCGCGCGACCAGTTTCCGGGCCGAGTGCAGGCTCCCGTGCGGGCGCTCTCCGACCAGGGCATGAGCGCGCTCGGGGCGACGGTCTCGCAGGGTCGCATGTTCGACGCCGGGCACGCCCGGCGCGGTGACCCCGTGTTGGTCGTCGGTCGAGCCACGCTGCAGGCACTGGGGCGGCCGTGGGTACCGGGACTTCAACTGTACGTGGATGGACAGCGCTACACCGTGATCGGAGTGGTGGAGGAAGATCTCTCGGCGGGTGGAGCGACGTCGGCGTTGTACGTTCCGCTCTCCGAGCGGGCGATGGGTTCGAGCGGTGTTCTGTCCGTGCTCGTGAAGACGTCGCTGGGTGCGGCTCAGCAGGTGGCCGGGGAGATCCCGCCGGCCTTCCTGCCCGAACATCCCGATCGTGTGCTGGCTGCGGCGCCGCCCGAGCCACGAACGCTCACGCAGGCCGTCGACGAGCAGCAGCGGATCCTGCTGCTCGGTATGTCACTGGTGACCCTCGTCATCGGCGGGGTCGGCATCATGAACACCTTTCTCGTCGCCGTGATGGAACGGCGACGAGAAATCGGACTCCGGCTGGCGCTCGGCGCACCTCCGCGCGCCATGACGCTGCAGTTCGGACTCGAATCCGTGGTGACCGCCATGATCGGGTCGCTGGGCGGGACGGCGGTTGCCGTCAACGTGCTGGCGGTGGTCAGCCTGGTGAACCACTGGACGCCGGTCATCTCCGGGACGACCATCGGACTCGGTCTGGTCGCCGGCGTCGTGCTCGGACTCGTGGCGGGGGTCTACCCCGCCCGGAAGGCGGCCGGGATCGACCCGGTGGCGGCCCTGTCCCATGCGTGAAGAATCGATCGATGTGAGGAGCCTCATGCGCAGGCACGTGATGACCACAGGAGCGACCGCCATCGCCGTCGCCCTCGCCCTTGCGGGTTGCGGCAACGGCGGCGGCAGCGGTGGGACCAACCCCGGTGCGGCGTCGGCGCAGATCAGCCCCGCCCAGAATGCCGATCCGCAGACCGTGGCGCAGGCCAACGCGCTGCTCTCACCCAACGAGGCGGCGGAACAGGCGCGCCAGGTGGTGCTCGAGACCTGTATGGCGGCAGCGGGCGGCTCCTGGACCAGGCAGACGCCGGAGAAGGCTACGGTGTACGACCTGTTGGCTCTGCGGCCGCTCACCATCGAGCAAGCCCGCCAGCGGGGCTACAACGAGGACAGGTCCACGGGAGAGCAGGCGCAGGGCGGGGGACAGGCTTTCCTCGGTACCGGTCAGACCGAGGCGCCCGTCTCCGCCGATCTGTTCGGGATCAAGTCCCAGGTCAACCCGGATGGGTGCCTCGGCAAGAGCTTGGCCGAGGTCTATGGGTCGGTCCAGTCCGGCATGCAGGCCACGGGCGTCGTCGACAATGCCATGCTTCCCGCTGTCAACGCGGCTCTGGCGAGTCAGGAGATGTCCGACGTCACCGGCAAGTGGTCGGCGTGCATGAAGCAGGCGGGCGAGAACTTCCCGACGCCCGACCTCGCGACCATGAACGCCCGCCAGCAGCCGGATCGCAGCATGGCGATCGCGCTGGCCGATGCGAAGTGCCGTGAGTCCGTTCGATACGAGCAGGTTCGCACGAGCCAGCTGAACCGGTACCTCGCCACGTTCCTGCGTCAGCACGAGGCCGAGATCACCACGGTGCTGGATGCCCGGAAGGTGGGCGCGCAGAACGCGGAGCGAATTCTCGCCGGGTGACTGCTGCGCCATCGACGCTGGTCGGGGTGACAGGATTTGAACCTGCGGCCTCGTCGTCCCGAACGACGCGCGCTACCAAGCTGCGCCACACCCCGTCGCAAGGCCGCGAAGAGCGGCCAGAGCAACTTGTCAAGGATAGCCGACGCGGGCCCCGATCCAGAAACCGGCGACGTCAGGCGGTGACGTGGCAGCCGGGGACGGACGTGGGCCCGGCACGCGAGGTGCCGGGCCCACGCGGCGCGGGTCGCCGTGCGCGGTGCGAATCTGGGGTAAGCACCGATCACGGCCCCGGGCGCCGGCGGCAGGTCTCCGCAGCCTGCCAGGGTGAACGGTGTGTTCGCTGCGGATCGTGCCGTCAAGGGGATCAACGCTGATCCACGTCGAATCTATCCCGGTCGCCGGCCCGCGTCGACGAGTAGCACTACTCGTTCCCGCCGGCAGGGGACGGGAGCCGCGCTGGACCCGGGCTCAGCGGTCGGTCGGGGTGAGCGTGAGCAGGACGGCCTCGGGCGGGCACGCGAAGCGGACCGGTGCGTAGAAGGACGTGCCCAAGCCCGCGGAGACCTCCAACCAGGATTCCCGGCCGGCGACCTTCCAGCGGTGCACACCGCTCGCCATCGACGTCGGCAGATCCGAGTTGGTGACCAGGGCGCCCACCCCGGGCACGCACACCTGACCGCCGTGCGTGTGCCCGGCGAGGATGAGCCGCGCCTCGTCCCGGGTGAACGCGTCGAGCACCCGCCGGTACGGCGCATGGGCGACGCCGATCCGGACGTGGCCCGACTGGTCCTGGTTGACGGCGCCCAGTGGGAAACCGGTGTACCGGTCACGACCCAGGTGGGGATCGTCGACGCCGGAGAAGTCCAGCCGGGTGCCCTTGATCGCCACCGACTGGTGCCGGTTGGCCAAGGAGATCCAACCGGCGTTGCCGAATGCGGTGTGCAGGGCCCCGGTGGGCAGCGCCTCGGGCGGCTTCGAGGACCGGCCCCGGGAGCCGGTGAAGTAGGTGAACGGGTTCTTGAACACGGGTGCGAAGTAATCGTTCGACCCGGGCACGAACACGCCCGGGAACCGCAGCAACGGTTCCAGTGCGTCCAGCAGCGGTGCCAGGGCGTCCCGGTGGCCGAGGTTGTCACCGGTGTTGACGACGAAGTCCGGCTCCAGGTCCGCCAGCGACCGCAGCCATGAGGTCTTGAGCCGCTGGCCCGGCACCATGTGGATGTCGGAGAGGTGCAGCACCCGCGTGGTCGGTGCGTCCGACGGCAGGATCGGCAAGGTCGCCTCCCGCAGTGTGAACCGGTGGCGTTCGACCACCGTGCCCCAGCCGAGCAGACCGAGACCGCCGGCGACGGCGGTGCCGGCGGCGAGTGCGGCGCCGGCCAGCAGGGGAGCGTGCGAGTGGGTGCGAGTGGGTGTCATGGCCATCCTGTGGTCGGAGGTGCTACGGACGGTGAGAACGGTGGCCTGCCCGGGCGCACCGCTCACACCTCATCCTTGATTGCCGGAGTGGGGGTTCTTGGGCTCGACGACACTTTGCGGCGGTTTCGGGAAGTCGTCGGTGTTGTACAGCGGCGCCACCTCCTTCATATAGCCCTGCCAGGCGCCGCCGGCCACGGTCGCCCCGTCCACGTAGGGCATCGTCGTGCCGTCGCCGTAGAACTGGGCGCCCGGGTTGCCGTCGCGGGCGTTGGGGGAACGGTACCCGTCCGGGTACCCCAGCCACGAGGCGGTCGCCAGGCCCTTGGTGTAGCCCACCATCCACGTGTACTCGGAGTTGTCGGTGGTGCCCGTCTTGGCCGCGGCGGGAACCCCGATACCGCGCTGGTACCCGGAACCGCGGACCAGTACCTCCTGCAGGACGCTGTTCACCCCCTGGGCCACCTCGGTCTTGATGGTCTGCCGGCAGTTCGCCTGCGGCACCTCGTAGGTCTTGTTCTTCCGGTCCGTGACCGACGTGATACCGACCGGCGCGCAGTACTTGCCGTCCGTGGAGAACGTCGCGAACGCGCTGGCCATCGTCAGCGGGGAGACGCCCTCGGTCCCGCCGATGAAGCTGGAGATCTGCAGCGAGTCGATGGGTGCGCCGGTCGCAGCGTTGTGCATGCCGAGGTTCTGGGCGATCTGCCCCATGTTGCACAGGTTGACCTGCGCGGCCATGGCGTAGGTCGCCGTGTTGATGGAGTTGTAGATCGCCTCGGCGGCCGGCATCTTCCGGTACCAGCCCTCCTCCGCGTTCTTCAGGTCGTTCGAGTTCGGCAGGGTGGAGTCGTACGCACCGCTCACCTGGCGGTCCGGGGTCTGACACGGGGCTTTCCACGGGAAGTCGGCGGGGTAACGCCTTTTGGACCCGTCCACGATCTCCTGCGTGCGGTGGCCTTCGTCCAGCCAGGTGGCCAGGGTGACCGGTTTGTACGTCGAACCCGGCTGCCACCCGTTGCCGCCGCCGTCCTTCTTGTCCACGTTGAAGTTGATGGCGTTGACCCAGTTGTCCTTGCCGGTCAGCCGAGAGTTCTGTGCCATGGCGAGGATCTTGCCGGTGCCGGGCTGCACGGTGACCAGGGACGATCCGATCTTCGAGGGGTTGGCCCGTGGCGGGGCGACCCGGTCGACCTGCTGCTGCGCGGCGTCCTGCAGACGCGGGTCCAGCGTCGTCTTGATCGTCAGGCCGCCCCGGGCGAGCAGGGCCTGCCGGTCTTCCCGGGTCTGCCCGAACACCGGGTTGTTGTAGACCTGCTGCTCGACGTAGGAGCAGAAGTATGCGGCCCGGCTCGCCGCTGCACAGCCCTGCTGTGGCGGGTTCAGCTTCAAAGCCAGGGGCGCCTTGACCGCCGCGTCGTACTGCTGCTGTGTGATCTTCTTCTGCGCCAGCATGACGTCGAGCACCAGATTTCGGCGCTTGACTGCCGCATCGGGCTGCGTGACAGGGTTGTACAGGCTGGGCCCATTGACCAGGCCGGCGAGCATGGCGGACTGCTGCAGGTTCAGATCCTTGGCAGAGACCCCCCAGAAGTACTGCGACGCGGCTTCCACCCCGTAGGCGTTGGGGTTGAAGTAGACGATGTTGAGGTAGTTCTCCAGGATCTGGTCCTTGCTGAACTTCTTCTCCACCGCGATGGCGAGCTTGGCCTCGCGCAGCTTGTCCCCGATGGTCTTGGCCCCGTTGAGCGTGACGCTCGCGTCCTTACCCGCGCTGATGCGTGCCTCGTTGAGCACGTTGTTGACGTACTGCTGCGTGATGCTGGATGCGCCCTGGGTGCTTCCGCCGCTGATGTTGTTCAACAGGGCGCGCATGGTGCCCTGCACGTCGACGCCGCCGTGCTCGTAGAACCGGGTGTCCTCGATCGCGAGCAGCGCCTCGGGCATGAAGGGGGATACCTCGTCCAGCTTCACCGGGGTGCGGTTCTCCACGTAGAAGGACGCCAGCTCGGTGCCGTCGGCGGCGAGCACCCGGGACGGGACGGACAGCGGTCCGACCTGCAGTTCGGTGGGCAACTCGTCGAAGAAGTCCATCGACGCGGTGGCGCCCATCGCGGAGACCGCGGCGGCGGGTACCACCAACCCGGCGGTGAGGACGCCGCACAGCGCACTGACCCCCAGGAAGAGAAGGAACCGGCCCAGCGTGCCGATGGTGCGGGCCCCGCGGGACTTGCCTGATGCCATGAGCGCCAGTCTACAAGGGCGGGTTACGCTGACCTCATGATCACCTGGGAGTACGCCACGGTGCCTTTGATGGTGCACGCGACGAAGCAGATCCTCGACAACTGGGGTTCGGACGGCTGGGAACTGGTGACCGTCCTGGCGGGCGCGCCCACCGGAGCCCCCAGCACGACGCCCGAGGGCAACATGGTCCCGCCGCCGCCGGGCAACCCCGTCGCCTACTTCAAACGACCGATCGGGGACTAGGGTGGCGGCATGCTGTATGGCCGCAGGCTCCCCGACGACGTGACGATCGGGCGCAGCCATGACTGATCCCTCCTTCGGCTCGGCGACCGGGGTCGTCGAGGGGAGACTGGCCGACCTCGGCCGTGTCCTCCCGGCGGTCGCCGCCCCGGTTGGGGCGTACGCGCCTGCCGTGGTCACCGGCCGTTACGCGTACACCTCGGGTCAGCTGCCGTTCGTGGACGGCCGACTACCCGCCACCGGCAAGGTCGGCGGGACGGTCGACCCGCAGATCGCCCAGGAGCTCGCAGCGACCAGCGCCCTGAACGCGCTCGCCGCCGTCAAGAGCGTCATCGGTGACCTGGACCGGGTGGTCCGCGTCGTCAAGGTCGTCGGGTTCGTCGCCTCCGACCCGTCCTTCACCGGTCAGCCGCAGGTGCTCAACGGTGCTTCCGACCTGATCGGTGCCGTGTTCGCAGACGCGGGCGTGCACGCCCGCTCGGCCGTCGGCGTCGCCGTGCTGCCGATGGATTCGCCGGTCGAGGTGGAGCTGGTTGTCGAGTTCGACTAGTCGGTTGTTCCCGGTTCCGGCGCAGTGGCGGGACGAGGCGGAGGGGTGGAACCCCGACGACGCACTGCCCGCGGCCAAGCCCCGTTGGGCCGTGGCCGTGATGCTACTGCGTGACGGCCCGGACGGGGTGGAGGTGTTCCTCGAGTACCAGGGCGCCCGGTCCGGCCTGGGAGCGGTGACCTTCGTCGGGGCGCCGCTGCGCGAGGACGACACCGTTCCGCTGCCGTGGGCCGGACCGGTGGCGGCGCACTGGGGTCGCATGCTCGACGTCGAGGATCCCCACCTGGCGCAGCGGCTGGTCTGCGGTGCCGCCCGGGTCGTGTTCGAACGAGCGGGCGTGCTGCTGGCCAACAGCGGCGGCGATCACACCGCCGAGGTGACCAGTGGCCCGGACGGGGACCGCCGACGACGCGAGGTGCACGACGAGGAGCGCACCCTCGCGGACGTGCTTCGCCGTCGCGCCCTCGACCTGGACACCGGCCTGCTGCGGCCGCTGAGCCGGTGGCTCTCCCCGGCGTTCCTGCGCAAGCGCCTGTGCACCCAGTACTTCGCCGTCGTGCTGCCGCTGGGGCAGGAGCCGTCGCCGCTGGACGGCGTGACCGGATGGGGCCGCTGGTGCTCGCCGACGGCGCTGCTGGCCGACGCGGACTCCACCGCGCTGGGTGACGAGATCGGCGAACCCGACACGGTGGGCCGGCGGCTGGACGAACTCGTGCTGCCCGCGGTGCTGATCATGCTGCGCAAACTCGCCAGTCTGACCTGCACCATCTCCTACATCTCGGAGAAGCGCCCGTCCCGCCAGTTCGAACCGGTTCTGGCGACCGAGGCCGGGACGCTGATGCTGCGGGTCGAGGGGCTGCCCGCCCCCGCCCGTCCGGTCGTGCACTCGCTGTAACCTCACGCCGATCGGGAATCCGGCGAGAGGTCGGCGCGACCCGGCCCCGCCCGGGCACGGGGGACTGGATCTCCCGGCGCTCGCAGAGCTCGCTCCGGTCGACACGTCCCCCTTCCGCCCGAACCGGATCGCGCCAGTCTCCGGGCCGGTGTCAGCGGGAGCGCTGGCGCAGGCGCTGCATGTCCAGGATGACGACGGCGCGCGCCTCGAGTCGCAGCCAGCCGCGCTGCACGAATTCGGCCAGCGCCTTGTTCACGGTCTCGCGAGACGCACCGACCAGCTGAGCCAGTTCCTCCTGTGTGAGTTCGTGCGCGACCAGGATGCCGTCGGTGGCGGGGCGACCGAACCGGTCCGCCAGGTCGAGCAGCGCCTTGGCGACGCGGCCGGGCACGTCCGAGAACACCATGTCCGCCAGCGACTCGTCGGTGCGGCGCAGCCGCTGGGCGAGCGCGCGGAGCAGCTGGGTGGAGACCTCGGGCCGGGTCTCGATCGCGGTGCGGAGGTCGTCGTGCTTGAGGGCGACGAGCCGGGTCTCGGACACGGCGGTCGCGGTCGCGTTGCGGGCGGCGGGATCGAACAGGGCCATCTCACCGAACAGGTCTCCCGGGCCGAGGATCGCCAGCAGGTTCTCCCGGCCGTCGACGGCCGTGCGGCCGAGCTTGATCTTGCCGGCGAGGATGAAGTACAGCTCGTCGCCCCGGTCACCCTCCCGGAACACCGAGGAGCCGCGGGAGAGATTGACCTCCGTCAGCCCTTCCGTGACGGCCGCGAACACGTCGTCCGCGAGCGGGGCGAACAGCGCCGACTGGCGCAGTACCTCCAGGTCCATGGCCATGAGCGTTCCTCTCCGCCGGGCGCGGCATCGTTCTCGTCCTGACCGCGATCGGTCACGACGTCGTCTGCGTTCATTGTGGCATGAGCCACAGCCCGAGGCGTGCGCACCGGGCTAGCGGGCTCCCCGGGAACTCTACCCACGGACCATGACCGTCAGCTGACAACGGCAAACGCCTTCGAGGGCCGCAGCCACCCCGGAGGCTGCCGCAGACGGCGGGCATCGGGGAGTTGCCGGGTCCGGTCCAGACGGCTGCCAGCGCCGGCCGATACGCTCGGGAGCACGGTCCGTCCGGCCACCGAGGCGGGGACCGCGGAAGGAAGAACACCCGTGCCCCCTATCTCCCTGCTCGACGTCCTGCTCGTGCTGATCCTCCTCGGCTACCTGATCCACGGCCTGCGGGTCGGGTTCCTGGTCAGCATCGGCAGTCTTGCCGGCTTCGCGCTCGGTGCAGTGGCCGCCTTCTTCGCGGTCCCTCTGGTCAGTCAGTGGGTCACCGACAGCGCGTGGCGCACCCCCGCGGTGATCGCCGTCGTCGTGCTGCTGCTCGTGCTCGGCAGTGGACTCGGGTCCCGGGTGGGTGCGGCCATCCGGCGCGCGATCGGCCGGATCGGCCCGATCCGTGCTCTGGACCGGGCGCTGGGCGGCGCCGTGAACGTCGTCGTGTGCGCTCTCGCGCTGAGCCTGATCGCGTTCGCGGTCTCCACCATGGGCGTGCCGATGCTGTCGCGGGCCATCGCGGGTTCGACGGTGTTGCAGACCATCGACCGGCTCACCCCGCCGCCGGTCGCCGCCTCAATGGCCCAGGCCCGTGCCGGCCTGTTCACCACCGGCGGTATCCCGCGGATCCTGGCCGAGAACCTGCAGAACACACCGGTGCCGGTGCCGGACGAGACCACGGACACCCCGGCGCTGCGCGCCGCGTCCGGTTCGGTGCTGCGGATCACCGGCAACGCCTACCAGTGCGGACAGAACCAGACCGGCTCCGGGTGGGTGATCTCCCCGGGTCGGGTGGTGACCAACGCCCACGTCGTCGCCGGTGTCGACCAGCCGGTGGTGGAGGTTCCGGGACAGAACGCGCTGCCGGCGGACGTCGTGCTCTTCGATCCCGCGCAGGACGTCGCCGTGCTCGCGGTGGACGGCCTCGGCACCGCCCCCCTGCAGGCGGGCGGTCAGCTGGCGGGTGGGGACTCGGCCGTCGTCGCCGGGTATCCCCTCGGCGGGCCGTACCAGGCCAAGCCGGCGGGCGTGCAGTCCCGCGGGACGGTGCGGGTGCCGGACATCTACGGCAGTGGCACGTCGCCCCGCGAGGTGTACCAGCTCTCCGCCGACGTGCAGCAGGGCAATTCGGGCGGTCCTCTGCTGGACACGCGCGGTCGCGTGGTCGGCATGGTGTTCGCCAAGTCCCGGGAGAACGTCCCGGTGGGGTATGCGCTCACGCTCGCGCAGGTGCGGTCCGTCGTCGACGGCGCGGGCACCGCCGGCGTGTCGACGGGAGCGTGCGTCCGCGGCTGACGCGGCTGTTTCCCGGTTGCCGCGGCCGTCAGTCGCGGGCGTCGGTCAGTTCCCGGTCAGCAGTTCCGCGAGGTGGTCGACGGCCAGCGTGTACCCGTGCACGCCGGCGCCCACGATGACGGCGTCCGCCTGGGGGGAGACGTAGGAGTGCTGCCGGAACGGCTCGCGCCGGTGCACGTTGCTGATGTGCACCTCGACGACCGGCAGCGGTTGGACCGCCTCGAGGGCGTCGTGCAACGCGATCGACGTGTGCCCGTAGGCGCCCGGGTTGATGATGATGCCGGAGCGCACACCGCGGGCGGCGTGGATGGCGTCGACGAGTGCGCCCTCGTGGTTGGACTGGACGAACGCGACGTCCAGGCCTCGCGCGGCCGCGGCGTCGCGCACCCGCGCCTCGACGTCGGCCAGGGTGTCGCGGCCGTAGGTCTCGGGCCTGCGGGTGCCGAGCAGGTTCAGGTTGGGCCCGTTGAGCACGAGCAGACTGCGGCGATCACTCATGGGAACCAGTGTGCCGCAGCCGGCTCGTGGCCCGGGCTCCCGGTGCTCGGTGTCTTACTTCGCGAAGTCCGCGGCGATCTGGTTCATCACGGTGCTGTCCGCGAGCGTGGTGGCGTCGCCGACCTCGCGGCCCTCGGCGACGTCCTTGAGCAGGCGCCGCATGATCTTCCCGGATCGGGTCTTGGGCAGCTCGGGGACGATCAGGACCTTCCGGGGCTTGGCTATCGCGCCGATGTCCTTGCCCACGTGCTGCCGCAGGGTCTCACTCATCGCGTCGTGATCCTCCTCCGCCGCGGAGCCCCGCAGGATGACGAACGCGATCACCGCCTGCCCCGTGGTCTCGTCCGCGGCGCCCACGACGGCGGCCTCGGCGACCGCCGGGTGGCCGACCAGGGAGGACTCGATCTCGGCGGTGGAGAGCCGGTGCCCGGAGACGTTCATGACGTCGTCGACCCGGCCCAGCAACCAGACGTCGCCGTCGTCGTCCTTCTTGGCGCCGTCACCCGCGAAGTACATGCCCGGGAACCGGGACCAGTAGGTCTGCACGAACCGGTCCGGGTCGCCCCAGATGTTCCGCAGCATGGACGGCCACGGCTCCCGGAGCACGAGGTAGCCGGCCTCACCGTCCCCGAGGGAGGCGCCCGTGTCGTCGACGACGTCGGCGGTGATACCCGGCAGCGGCACCTGCGCCGAGCCCGGCTTCGTCGCGGTGACGCCGGGCAGTGGGGAGATCATGATGGCGCCCGTTTCGGTCTGCCACCAGGTGTCCACGACCGGGCAGCGGTCCGCGCCGATCACCCGGCGGTACCACATCCACGCCTCCGGGTTGATCGGCTCACCGACGGAGCCGAGCACGCGGAGCGAGGACAGGTCGTACTGGCCCGGGATGTCGTCGCCCCACTTCATCATGGTGCGGATCGCGGTGGGCGCCGTGTAGAGGATGGTGACCCCGTACTTCTGCACCAGCTCCCACCAGCGGCCCTGGTGCGGGGTGTCCGGCGTGCCCTCGTAGATGACCTGGGTGGCGCCGTTGACCAGCGGGCCGTACACCACGTAGCTGTGCCCGGTGACCCACCCGATGTCCGCGGTGCACCAGTACACGTCCGTCTCGGGCCGCAGGTCGAAGACGTTGCGATGGGTGAACGCGGTCTGCGTGAGGTAACCGCCGGTGGTGTGCAGGATGCCCTTCGGCTTGCCCGTCGTACCGGAGGTGTACAGGATGTAGAGCGGCTGTTCGGCGTCGAACGCCTCGGCGGTGTGCTCGGCGGAGGCCGTGCCGACGGTGTCCGACCACCACGCATCCCGGCCCTCGGTCCACTCGACCGGCTCCCCGTTGCGCTGGACGACGACGACGTTCTCGACGGTGGACTGCCCGTCGGCCAGAGCGGCGTCGACGGCGGGCTTGAGCGGGCTGGGCTTGCCGCGCCGCCAGGTGCCGTCGGCGGTGACGACCAGCTTCGCCTCGGCGTCGTCGATCCGGCTGCGCAGCGCGTCGGCGGAGAAGCCCCCGAAGACCACCGAGTGGGCGGCGCCGATCCGGGCGCAGGCCAGCATGGTGATGACCGCTTCGGGGATCATCGGCAGGTAGACCGCCACCCGGTCGCCCGCGGTGACCCCGAGGGCGGCGAAGGCGTTGGCGGCCTTCTTCACCTCCTCGGTCAGCTGCGCGTAGGTGTACGCGCGGGTGTCGCCGGGCTCACCCTCGAAGTGGATGGCCACCCGGTCTCCGTTGCCGGCCTCCACATGCCGGTCCAGGGCGTTGTAGGCGGCATTGAGCTTCCCGCCGCCGAACCAGCGGGCGAAGGGCGGGTTCGACCAGTCGAGGGTGTCCGTGAAGTCCGTCTCCCAGGTCAGCAGCTCGCGGGCCTGCCGGGCCCAGAACGCGAGCCGGTCCTGGTCGGCCTCGGCGTACAGCGTCGCCTGGGCGACAGCGTCGCGGGCGAACGCGGGGTCGGGAGCGAACGAGCGCTCCTCGTGGGAGAGGTTGTCGAGGGGGGTGGACTCGTCCGATGACATGGTGCGCCTTTCTCTCGTCGCGTTCTCATCCGAGCACGGTCTCGCTGCCGTCAGACTACGGGACGCCCCCACCCGTTGTGCCGTGGGTCACGGATCGGTGACCGCTGGCTGGTTGCGCCGGCGGGCCGCGGTCGGTTCGGAGGTGGTGCGCGGTGGTTCGCGCGCAGCGGTGCCCAGCTAGGCTGGACGCAGATCGACGCCGTACGCCGCGGCACCCGGCGATGCACACCGAGGAGGGCCCATGGGTCAGGATCCGCTCGAGAGCCGAAGTGCCGGCTCCGGCCGGCCGGAGACGACGACGCACGACGCGTCCGGGACGTCGTCCGGGGCGCCGAAGGCGTGGACCGTGGCCGGGCGCTCGGCAGAGACCCGGACCCGCGACACGACTGGTCAGGACTCGGCTGGGCGCGATCCGGCTGGACGGACTCCGGCTGGACGGACTCCGGCTGGACGGGACGAGCGGCAGCGGGCCGTGGCGGGCCCGTTCACGGTGCGAGACCTGACGGTGTTCGGGTCGATCGTGGTCCTGCTCATCGGCAGCGTCATCCCGCTGTTCGTGGACTTCGGCAACGGCTACAGCCCGTACATCAACCTGTGGAGCATGGGTTCCACGGCTCAGGTCGTCGTCTTCGGGCTCATGCTGCCCCTGGTGGTCGGTGCTCTCTTCATCGCGCGACGGCTCAGCGGCAAGGACGAGGTCCTGAGGATCGGCTCCCTCTCCCTGGACCAGTTCGCCTCCGTGGTCGCGTCGGTGGCGACCGTGTTCCACTTCCTCAGCGTCGCCAGCTTCTTCCAGGCGGGACCGATCATCGCCCTGATCGGCGCCCTCGGCCTGCTCGTCGCGACCGTCGGCGGCCCGCACATCCCGGTCTTCGCCGCCGACTTCACGGTGCGTCCGTCCGTCGAGGCGCGGCTCGTCGCCCGCCCGGCGGAGGCGGACGCGGAGCGGGCCGAGCAGGTCACCGAGGAGACGCCGGCCGGCACCACGCCCGCGACGTCGGTGACCGATGGGAACACGGCGCCCCGTGCCTTGGCCAGCCCGGACGCGACGATCGACGCCGACGCCGACGCCCACACGGTGACCGGCGTTCCCGCCGAGGACACCGAGGACACCGAGGACACCGAGGAGCGGCGGACCACGGCCGAGCCCGATTGGTGGGAGCCGGCGGGGCAGGGCAGCGACGAGCGCCGGACCGGGTCCTCGGCCGTGTCCCCGACCATCGGTGCCGTCGTCGATCCGGACGAGCCGGGGCACGGCGATCGCTCCCGCACCGAGGAGAGGCAGGAGCCGTTCGAGGCCTTCTGGTTCGCCGTCGCCTACCCGCGGCCGACGTTCGACGAACGCACCGGTGCCCAGCGCTTCATGCTCGAACCGGGCGCCTGGATCCTGGCGCTGCAGGACCGCGGCAACGCGTTCCTGGTCCAGCACACGGACGGGCGGACCGCCGTCCTGCACGACCTGAACAGCATCGAACGTGCCTGATCCGGTGATCCCCGGCGCTCGCCGGGCGAGCCCACCGGCTCGCGCGGTGCGCCACGCCGGTGCGCGGTCGATGAGCGCCGAGTCCCCGTTGGCGCGCAAACGGCGTTCCCGTCGGATCAACCGGCTCCTGGCGCAGACCTACCCGTACGCGGTGGCGGAGCTGGACTTCGGCAACCCGTTCGAGCTGCTCGTCGCCACCGTGCTCTCCGCACAGACGACCGACGTGCGGGTCAACGCCGTCACCCCCGCCCTGTTCGCCGCCTACCCGGACGCGCACGCCCTGGCCGCGGCGGACGAGACCCGGCTGCAGGAGCTGGTCCAGCCCACGGGCTTCTTCCGTGCCAAGTCCCGTAGCCTGCTGGCCCTGGCGAACCGCCTGGTCGACGAGTTCGACGGCGAGGTGCCGGCCGACCTGGACGCGCTCGTCACCCTGCCCGGCGTCGGACGCAAGACCGCGAACGTGGTGCTCGGCAACGCGTTCGGGATCCCGGGTCTGACCGTCGACACCCACTTCGGCCGGCTGTCCCGGCGACTTGAACTGACCACCTCGGAGGACCCGGTCCAGGTGGAGAAGGACGTCGCGGAGCTGATCGAACGGTCCGAGTGGACGATGTTCTCGCACCGGCTGATCTTCCACGGCCGCCGGGTGTGCCACGCGCGCAAGCCCGCCTGCGGAGCCTGCGTCATCGCCGGCCTGTGCCCATCGGCGGGGATCGGGGAGACCGACCCGGCCGCCGCCCATCAGCTGCTCAAGTACGAACTCGCTCCCGGGCGGGAGGACCTGCTGGCCCGGGTCCTGTCGGGGGCGACCCGGCAGCAGTTGCGCGCCGAGGGGTTCTCCTTGGGCACATGAGCGCTTACACCGACCTGGTCCAGCTGGGCGCCCGGGGCGACCGGCTCACCCGGACCCCGTCCGCCGATCCGTTGCTGGCGCTGGACCCGGCCACCGCCCGGGCGGCCGCCGTGCTAATGCTGTTCGGCGTGCTCGACGACCACCCGGCCGACACCGGCAACGCCTACGCCCCTGCCGACCTGGACGTTCTGCTGGTCGAGCGCTCCCGCGGGCTCGGCCATCACCCGGGGCAGATCGCCTTCCCCGGCGGCGGGGTGGACCACCTCGATGGGTCCGTCGAGGCGGCCGCCCTGCGGGAGGCGCGGGAGGAGACCGGACTCGACCCGGACGGCGTGCAGGTGCTCGGCAGCATGCCCGAGGTCGGAATACCGGTCTCGGGGTATCGCGTGACCCCGGTGCTGGGCTGGTGGGCCGCCACCTCGGCGGTCGCCGTCGTCGACCCGGAGGAGTCCGCGCGGGTGTTCCGGGTGCCCGTCTCCGACCTGCTGGACCCGGCCCGCCGCGTCACCGCCGTCGTCGAGCGCGGCACCCACCGGCACCTGTCCCCGGCGTTCCTGCTCGGCGGGGGCGAGGACGGAATCGTGTGGGGCTTCACCGGACTGCTCCTCAGTGGCGCGTTCGACCGGCTGGGCTGGACCGTGCCGTGGGACGCCGCACGCCGGATCCCCGCGCCGCTGTGATCGTTCCCGCTCTGACCTCCCCGCTCTGACCTCCCCGCTCTGACCTCCCCGCTCTGACCTTCCCGCTCCGCTCGAGGTTCACTTGGCCTGGTCATAGCTGTCCACGACGGCGACGCTGACGGGAAAGTCCGAGCTGCCGGCACCGAAGAGCAGCCCGGCCGCCGCCGCGGCGGCACCCTCCACCGCCTCGACGACGGCGTCCACCTCGTCGTCGGGCACGTGCAGGACCAGCTCGTCGTGCACGAAGAACGCGAGCCGCGCGGCCAGCGCCTGGTCACGGAGGCGCCGACGCAGCTCCGCGAGCCAGCACAACGCCCACTCGGCGGCGGATCCCTGGACGATGAAGTTCCGGGTGAACCGGCCGTTGGCGCGCAGCGCGGGCTGGTCACCGCGGGCGAGAGCGTCACGCAGGCGCGGACCGGCCGGCGGGGTGCTCCGGCCGAGGTGGGTACTGACCGGTCGACCGGCCTCGCCCAACCGGGCCGCCGCCTCCACGAGGGCCACCGCGCGCGGGAAGGACCGGGCCAGCTGCGGCACCAGCCGGCCGGCCTCCCCGGTGGTGGCACCGTACATGGCGCCGAGCATCGCGACCTTGGCTGCGGACCGCTCACCGCCGAAGCCGCGCTCGGCGACGCCGGCGTAGAGGTCGCGGCCCCGCGCGGCGGCCGCCAGCGCGTCGTCGGCCGCCATCGCCCCGAGCACCCTGGGTTCGAGTTGCGCGGCGTCGGCGACCACGAGCCGATGCCCCGGGTCCGCGTGCGCCGCCGCGCGGATCTGGTGCGGGATCTGCAGGGCGCCGCCGCCGCTGGTGGCCCAGCGTCCGGTGACGACCGCGCCGACCACATAATCGGGGCGGAACCGGCCGTCCCGCACCCACTCGTCCAGCCAGGCCCAGCCGTTGGCGGTCAACAACCGGGACAGCTGCTTGTACTCCAGCAGCGGTGTGATCGCCGGGTGGGAATGCCGGACGAGCTCACTCTTGCGGGTGGTGGCGACGTCGACGCCCGCCCGGAAGGTGTCAAGTCTGGTGAGACAGTTTCCGTCAGGCGGTCTGTATGAGGGCCTCCTGTGAGGGTTGGTTGATCCAGGCTGTGGCGGGCAGTGTGGGTGCTGCGGGTCGGCGGTGGCCGAAGCGTTCCGGATGGGCGGTGTAGGCAGCG
>NZ_MRDE01000015.1 GCF_001968835.1 Tersicoccus phoenicis | reverse complement strand
CCCGGAGCTTGTTGGTGACGTGTCGCCTCGCGGCCATCGGAATCTTGCCTTCCACATCGGCAAGCCTGCCCCGCCCACCGGGGACTACGCGCTCAAAGAAGCTGAGGCACCGGCCCGACCCCCGCGCTCAAAGAAGCTGAGGCACGTCGGCGAGTAGCGTGATCCATGTCGAGGTCCTCAGGATGGGCAGTGTCAGAACTTCCATCCTCGGAGGGCCTCGACCCCTATCCAGCGACCGACGCGCCCAACCCGACTACACTCTCAGCTGCGAAGAGCCCGTTTATCTAGCATCGAACGCTGTGGGTGCAATTTCGGGGCTGTTGGCGGCAGTGACGGCTGAACGGATTTCTCGCATCGTAGGTGTGGGTCTGCTTCGCCTTGTCGCTCTCAGCATTGCGGGCGTCTCTGTAATGATTCAGCTTGGACTCGGCGTGCTTCCCGGCAGTATAGAAGTATGGTATTTAGTGGCGACCGCAGTATGGGCGTTCATGACTATACTCGTCGGATTGTCGGGCCAGGCCACAATTCCTCGGCTGATCCCACGGAGCGTCCTGGCCGAGACGTTGGGCGCTCTGCGCTCGGTCACTCTCGGAATTATGCCGCTCGGAGCGGTCGTGGGGGGCGTTGTGGCATCGGTTGGGGGCGTACGTGCAGCTCTCTTGTTGTGGGCGATCCGCGTTTTCGCAGCAATAGTTCCCTGGGCCTTATCACCTGCAGTGTCAATAAAATCTGGGAACGAGGTCGGGAAGTAGAACCTGCTTGCCGAGATGAGTGACAAGTGATCGCCATGCCGGTGCGCGCGTCGATGGTCGAAGCAGATCTTGTCAGAGCAATCAGCCGCGGTCGCCCAGCGCGTCCCCCAACCGGGAGAAGACGCGGAGCAGCACGTCGGCCTCCTCGTCGTCGATCCGGTCGAGGACCAGGTCCGTGACATCACGGAAGTGCAGCGCGGCCGCCCGGCGGAACAGGTGCCGGCCCTCGTCGGTGAGGACGGCCTCCGCGCCGCGCCGGTCTCCCGGCGCCGCGCACCGGGTGACCAGCCCGCGCTCCTGGAGCGTCCTGACCTGGTAGGTGAGCCGGGACGGTGAGAAGACCATGCGGCCGGCCAGCTCGCCCATCCGCATCCGGTGGCCCGGCGCCTCGGCGAGCAGGAGCAGCAGGTTGTAGTCGGCCAGGTGCAGTCCGGTGCCCGCCCGCAGCGACCGTTCCAGCCGGTCCTGCAGCGCGGCGGTCGTCTCGAAGTAGGCCCGCCAGGCGTGCCGCTTCTCGGTCGGACGGCCCGCACCGGGGATGGCAGACAGGGTCCGGGCGTCCACCCGATCGTCGGTGTCGTCGCGGTCAGTTGCCGCCGAGGAGCTGGTCAAAGGGGATCACCGCCAATGGCTTGGCCGCACCGACGTCGCGGCGGGGGCGCGCCGGCAGGCGGCCGACCACGGAGGCCAGCTCGGTCCCGGCCGCCTCGATCCGGGACTGCAGGGGAGCGGTGCGTGCCGAGACCTGGCCGCCCTCGACCTCCCCCCAGTCGTCCGAGGCGGCGAAGACCGAAGACGGCATGATCCGGGTGCGCAGGTAGGAGAACAGCGGTCGCAGGGCGGTGTCGATCATCAGCGAGTGCCGCGGGGTGCCGCCGGTGGCCCCCAGCAACACGGGCACCCCGCGGAGCGCGTCGTCGTCCACCAGGTCCCAGAAGGACTTGAACAGCCCCGAGTAACTCGCCTTGAAGGTGGGTGAGACCGCGATGACGGCGTCGGCCTGCTCGACCTCGGCCAGGGCGGACCGCAGTGCCTCCGACTGTGACGGGTTGACCATCGCCTCGGCGATCTCGATGGCGATCAGGCGCAACTCCACGACGTGCAGCTGGAGCACGATGCCGTCGGCGGACAACGCGTCGGCCGCCGCGGCAGCCATCCGGTCGGCCAGCTGCCGGGACGACGACGGGTCGCTCAGGCCACCGGAGACCACCACGAGGTGCCGTGCGCCCGGGGTGAAAGGATCGGTGGCCTCCCCGCCGAGAGCGCCGGCGCCGAGACCCGGGAACTTCGCCACCGCTCACGCCCCCTTCGCGGTCGACGCCGCCGGAGCGGTCGCCTGTTCCGCGCGCGCAGCGTTCTCCGCGCGCGCAGCGTTCTCCGCGCGCTCGCGGGCCTCGGCGAAAGCAGCCGAACCCTCGGCGCCGCCGGGCACCGGGTCCTCGCCGCGCTCGTGGCGGGCGACCAGGAACTCGTGCGTCGGGGCATCCGGCACATCGGCGGGTTTCAGGGCGGCGAACTCCTTCCGCAACACCGGCAGCACCTGCTCGCCGAAGATGTCGATCTGCTCGAGCACGACGTCGGTGGGCAGGCCGGCGTGGTCGATCAGGAACATCTGCCGCTGGTAGTCGCCCACCCAGTCCCGGAAGGACAGGGTGCGTTCGATCACCTGCTGCGGCGATCCCACGGTCAGCGGCGTCATCGTCGAGAAGTCCTCCAACGACGGGCCATGCCCGTAGACCGGCGCGTTGTCGAAGTACGGCCGGAACCGGCTCACCGCGTCCTGCGACTTCTTGGCCATGAATGCCTGACCCCCGAGGCCCACGTACGCCTGGTGCGCCTTGCCGTGGCCGTAGTACTCGTAGCGCTGGCGGTAGAGCTGGACCATCGCGATGATGTGCTCCTTGTTCCAGAAGATGTTGTTGTGGAAGAACCCGTCGCCGTAGTACGCCGCCTGCTCGGCGATCTCGGGGGAGCGGATCGAGCCGTGCCAGACGAACGGGGCGACGCCGTCCAGCGGCTGTGGCGTCAGCGTGAAGTCCTGCAGCGGGGTGCGGAACCGGCCCGTCCAGTCGACGTGCTGCTCGTGCCAGAGCCGGTACAGCAGGTTGTAGTTCTCGACCGCGAGCCCGATGCCCTGGCGGATGTCCTTGCCGAACCACGGGTAGACCGGGCCGGTGTTGCCGCGGCCCATGGTCAGGTCCACGCGGCCCTCGGCCAGGTGCTGCAGGTAGGAGTAGTCCTCGGCGAGGCGCACCGGATCCATGGTGGTGATCAGGGTGGTGGCGGTGGAGAGGGTCAGTTTCTCCGTCTGCGCGGCGAGGTAGGCCAGCAGGGTCGGCGGGTTGCCGGGCGCCACGAACGGCGGGTTGTGGTGCTGACCGGTGGCGAAGACCTCGAAGCCGGCCTGCTCGGCGTGCTTCGCGATCTTCACGGTGTCCTTGATCCGCTGATGCTCGGTGGAGGTCGTCCCGGTGGTGGGGTCGGTGGTGATGTCCCCGATGGTGAAGATGCCGAACTGCATGACCACTCCTGCGGTGCTGGTGGATTGTTTAAAATTTGAATCACCTCGTACAACGCTCTGTCCACCGAGGTATTCCCGGGCGCGCCTAGCATGGAGTCCCGGGCCGCGACGGCGGTTCGCTACCTGCGATGGAGGAGGCCGGCCATGGCCGATTACTGGTACAACGTCAACACCCATCAGGTCGAGAAGGGGGCGCAGTCGGACTACACGCAGTTGCTGGGCCCCTACGACACCGAAGCGGAGGCGCAGCAGGCGATGGCGAGGGTCAAGGCGAACAACGACGCGTGGGACGCCGGCGACGAGGAGTGAGTCTCCTCGCGGGCGCCGCCGATCGGGAAGAAGCCGACCAGTAGAGTGGCAACGACCGCCCGTCGTCGTCAGGGAAGGGCCCGATGGACCGCCAGCAGGAGTTCGTTCTGAGAACCATCGAGGAGCGGGACGTGCGCTTCGTCCGGCTGTGGTTCACCGACGTCGTCGGCACACTGAAGTCCGTGGCGCTCGCCCCCGCGGAGGTGGAGGGGGCGTTCGAGGAGGGCCTCGGGTTCGACGGGTCCTCGATCGAGGGGCTGGCCCGCATCTACGAGTCCGACATGCTGCTCGTCCCGGATCCGACGACGTTCCAGATCCTGCCGTGGCGCGGTGAGCAGGAGAAGACCTCGCGGATGTTCTGCGACATCCGCACCTCCGACCGGCAACCGTCCGCGGCCGACCCGCGGAACGTGCTGAAGCGGGCCCTGGCGAAGGCCGCCGACCTCGGGTTCACCTGCTACACCCATCCGGAGGCGGAGTTCTATCTGCTCGAGTCCGACGAGGTGGGCCGCGACGGCGAGCCGGTACCCGTGGACCGGGCCGGGTACTTCGACCATGTGCCGGGCGGCGTGGCGCAGGACTTCCGTCGGACCGCGGTGACCATGCTGGAGTCGGTCGGCATCTCGGTGGAGTTCAGCCACCACGAGGCCGGCCCGGGTCAGAACGAGATCGACCTGCGGTACGCGGACGCGCTGCAGACGGCGGACAACATCATGACGTTCCGCACCGTCGTCAAGGAGGTCGCCCTGATGAGCGGCACCTATGCGACGTTCATGCCCAAGCCGTTCTCCGAGCACCCGGGCTCGGGCATGCATACTCACTTCTCCCTGTTCGAGGGCGACTCGAACGCCTTCTACGAGGCCGGGGCGCAGTTCCAGCTCTCCCGCACGGCCCGCCAGTTCATGGCGGGGGTGCTGCGCCACGCACCCGAGTTCACCGCCGTGACCAATCAGTACGTGAACTCGTACAAGCGGCTGTGGGGTGGCGGTGAGGCGCCCAGCTACCTGTCGTGGGGCCACAACAACCGGTCCGCCCTGATCCGGATCCCCCTGTACAAGCCGGAGAAGGGCCAGGCGGCGCGGCTGGAGTACCGGGGCATGGACTCGGCCGCCAACCCGTACCTGGCCTACGCCTGCATTCTCGGCGCCGGGCTCAAGGGCATCGAGGAGGGCTACGACCTGCCCCCGGCCGCCGAGGAGGACATCTCCGCGCTGAGCAGCGCCGAGCGGCGGGTTCTCGGTCACGACCCCCTGCCGTCCAGCCTGCACGACGCGATCCGCGCCATGGAGGACTCCGAACTGGTCGCGGAGATCCTCGGCGAACAGGTGTTCGAGCACTTCCTGCGGAACAAGCGCGAGGAGTGGAACGAGTACCGGCGCAAGGTGACCGGCTGGGAGCTGGAACGGCACCTGAGCGTGCTCTGAGGACGACGATGAGCCTGACCCGGCAGCTGATCAGTGGCGGCTTCGCCGACCTGGAGAAGTCCACCCGGTTCCTCGAGGCCCCAGAACTCGGCTGCCTGGACCGCGAGCGGCTGCTCGCCGGCCTGACTCAGGCCGCCGATCCTGATCTGGCGCTGCAGTCGCTGGTCCGGCTGCTCGCGTCCCGGCCGCAACTGCGCAGCCTGCTCGAGCAGCCCGAAGCGGCCACCCTGCCTCTGTTCCGGCTGCTCGGAGCCTCCGAGGCACTGGCCGAGTTCCTGATGCGCCGGCCCGAGCACCTCGACGTGCTGACCGTCCGGCCCGATCCCGAACCGGAGGGGGTTCCCGCGGTCCGGCTCCGGGCCGCCCTGCTCACGGCCGTCGGCGCCGACCCGGACGCCCGGGCCCCGGTCGCCGACCGTACCGGGCCGGACGCGTGGGTGGCGCTGCGCGTCGCGTACCGCCGGCTGCTGACGGAACTGGCCATCCGCGATGTCTGTGCCCTGGACCCGCTCGCGCTCCTGCCCGTGGTGGGCGCCGAACTGGCCGACCTTGCCTCCGCCGCCCTGGACGCGGCGCTGGCGGTCTCGCGCGCGGAGGCCGCCGCCGCGTTCGACCCGGGCGACGTCGCCGCCGTCCGGCTGTGCGTGCTGGCCATGGGCAAGTGCGGGGCGCGAGAGCTGAACTACGTCTCCGACGTCGACGTCGTCCATGTGGTCGGTACGTCCAGCCCGCCGCCCGATGTCACCGGCGAACCCGACGGTGCCGGGCCGGAACTGCCGGAGGAGACGATGGTGGCGATCGGTACCGCACTGGCCGCCGGAATCGCCCGCGTGATCTCTGCGACCGCACCCGAGCCCCCGCTGTGGGAGGTCGACACGAACCTCCGGCCCGAGGGACGTGAGGGACCGCTCGTGCGCACGCTCGCCTCCCACATCGCCTACTACCAGCGGTGGGCGCAGAACTGGGAGTTCCAGGCACTGCTGAAGGCCCGGCCCGCGGCGGGTGACCTCGAACTCGGGGACGAGTATCTGGCTGCCCTCGGACCGATGGTGTGGTCCAGCAGCGAGCGCGAGGGCTTCGTCGAGTCCGTGCAGGGCATGCGCCGACGGGTCAGCGAGAACATCCCGGCACGGGACCGGGAGCGCCAGATCAAGCTCGGTGCCGGCGGCCTGCGGGATGTCGAGTTCAGCGTCCAACTGCTGCAACTGGTGCACGGCAAGGTGGACGAGTCGGTCCGCGTGCCGACGACGACGGCGGCGATCGACGCGCTCGCCGCCGCGGGCTACATCGGCCGGGCGGATGCCCGGGAGATGGGACACCACTACCGGTTCCTGCGCCTGCTCGAGCACCGGATCCAGCTGGTTCGGTTGCGCCGCACTCACCTGATGCCCGAGAGCATGCAGGCCCGGCGGGCGCTGGCCAAGGCGGTGCTCGAACCGAACGAGCCGGCGCGCCCCGCCCCGGAGGACCTGCTGCGGGAGTGGGCGCGGGCCAAGCGGGACGTGCGAGCCCTGCACGAGCGGATCTTCTACCGCCCGTTGCTCAACACCGCCGCGCATCTGAGCGCCGATGACGTGCGACTCAGCCCCGAGGCCGCGCAGGCTCGGCTGGCGGCTCTGGGGTACGGGGACCCGCGCGGCGCGATGCGCCACATCGAGGCGCTGACGGCGGGGGTGAGCCGCCGGGCGGCGCTGCAGCGCCAGCTGCTCCCGGTGCTGCTCGGTTGGTTCGCCGACGGGGTGGACCCGGACGCCGGGCTGCTGGGCTTCCGTCGCGTCTCCGAGGCCCTCGGCACCAGTCCCTGGTATCTGGGTCTGCTGCGGGACTCGAGCTCGGCGGCGGAACGGCTCTGCCACGTCCTCTCCAGCTCGCGGCTGATCACCGACCTGCTCGAGGTCGAACCCGAGGCGGTCGCCTGGCTCGGCAACGACGACGAGCTGCGGCCGGTGCCGTTCGCGGCCCAGTGGGCGGAGATCCGCTCCAAGCTGTCTCGGCACACCGGCGCCGACGCGCGGATGCGCCTGGTGCGGCTGATCCGGCGTCGGGAGATCCTGCGCACGGCGATCGCCGACGCCTCCGGCCTCCTGGACCAGGCGGCAGTGGGCCGGGCGCTGGCGGATGCCGACCAGGCGGCGGTCCTCGGTGCCCTGCACGTCGCGGAGCGGGAGATGTTCGGGGACTCGCCGGACCGGCGGGACGTGCCGACCGATGTGCTCGTCGTCGGCATGGGCCGGCAGGGCGGCCGGGAGATCGGCTACGGATCGGACATGGACGTGCTGTACGTCCACGACCCGCGGCCCGGTGCCGAGCCGGCGGAGGCGCGCCGCGCGGCGGAGGCGCTGGTCGCCCGGATCAGCACGCTGCTGCAACAGCGGTGCACACCACCGGTGCTGGCCGAGCGCCCCCTCACCCTCGACGCCGCGCTGCGCCCGGAGGGCCGGCAGGGACCCATCGTCCGCACCCTCTCGTCCTACCGGGAGTACTACCAGCGCTGGGCCGACACGTGGGAGGCCCAGGCGCTGCTGCGAGCTCGCCCGCTGGCCGGTGATGACGCTCTGGCGGGCCGCTTCATCGAGCTCATCGACCCGGTCCGCTACCCCGAGCGGCTGGATCCGGCAGCGGTGCGTGAGGTGCGGCGGATCAAGGCGCGGGTGGAGGCGGAGCGGCTGCCCCGCGGGGCGGATCCGTCCCGGCACGTCAAGCTCGGCCGCGGGGGACTGAGCGACGTCGAATGGCTGGTCCAGTTGCTCCAGCTCCAGCACGCCTCGACCGTCGCGGGACTGCGCACGACGTCGACCCTGGCCGCCCTGCACGCCGCGGCGGAGGCGGGCCTGGTGCCGGGCCAGGACGCCGCCGTGCTCGAAGCGAGCTGGCTGCTCGCCAGCCGGGTGCGGTGCGGGACGATCGTCTGGACCGGCCGGTCCTCCGACGTGCTGCCGTCCGATCGCCGCGCGCTGGAAGCCGTAGCCCGCTGGTGTGGTTACCCTGCCGGGTCCGCGGCACGACTGGAGGAGGACTACCTCCGGCTGACCCGCCGGGCGCGGGCAATCTTCGAGCGGCGGTTCTACGGGACTTGATCGGTGTGAGCAGGCAGGCGGTGCACAAGAAGTACGGCAAACGGTGATGGGTCACCGTTTGCGGCGCGACGCGGGGTCGGGCCGGTCGAGCAGTGCGCGGCTCAACGTGTGGTCCACCCACCGGCGATACCGGTCGATCGGCCAGTCGTGCTCGACCACCAGCGTCCGGAAGGTCTGGGGGCTGCCGATGCTCCAGATCACCGCTGCCGCGTCCTCGACCGACATCGCGGGTTCCAAGGCGTCCCGCGCTCGCAGCGCGGAGGCTGCCTGCTGATAGCGGGCGAGTCGCCGCTGCCGCCATTCTCGCTCGAGGGCGGCGGCGTCGACGTCGACCGCCGCGGCCTGCGCGATGACGACCGTGAGCGGGGCGAGGCGTTGGTTCACCTCGGCGAACCACCCCGCCAGCACCCGGACGACGGCGGGACCGTCCGATGCGGCGCTGACTTCGGCCCGGACGTGGTCCGGGACCGCCAGCGGCGCGTGCGGTCCCGCGGCCATCGCATCCAGGACGGCGGAGAGCAGTGCCGCCTTGTTGCCGACCGCGTTGTAGATGGTCTGCACCGCTACGCCACTGCGCGCCGCGATGACGGGGATCGTGGTGGCGATGTATCCGTTCTCGAGGAACAGCTGCTGCGCCGTGCTGACGATCAGCTCCCGGGTGGCCGTCTGCGCGGCGGCGCGGCGGGTACCGGTCCGGGATGCGCTGCCGTCGTCCGCCATCGGAAAAGAATAGCATTCCAGTCAGTGGAGCATTATTCTAATGTCGTTGGCTCGATCGGATCGAGGACGTCATGAGTGAAACAGGATCAACGATACGGACCAGGTGGAACACCGTGGTGGTGGGCGGGGGACAGGCCGGTCTGGCCGTCGGTCATCATCTGGCGCGGCAGGGGCGTGACTTCGTGGTGCTGGACGCCGGCCGCCGCGTGGGGGAGAGCTGGCGCGAACGCTGCGACTCGTTGCGGCTCTTCACTCCGGCCCAGTACGACGGGCTGCCGGGCCTGCCGTTCCCCAGCCCCCGCGGCCACTTCCCGACCAAGGGCGAGATGGCCGACTATGTCGAGCGGTACGCTGCCGAGCAGCAGATCCCCGTGCTCACGCAGACCACCGTTCTCCGGGTGCGGCCCGTCGCGGGCGGTTACGGGGTGAGCACCAGCGCGGGCCGGGAGTTGACCGCCGAGAACGTCGTGATCGCTACCGGCGGAACGCCGGTCCCCCGGATTCCGGATCTGGCCAGCGACCTGTCCCCGGCCATTCATCAGCTGCACTCGGCGCAGTACCGCAATCCCGGATCGCTGCCCCCGGGGGACGTGCTGGTGGTGGGTGCCGGCCCTTCCGGGGTGGAGATCGCGCTCGAACTGGCGGCGACACACCGCACCGTCATCGCCGGCCGCCCCACCGTCCAGATCTCGCACGCGGTCACGCGGTACGCCGGCGGACTGTACTGGGCGCTGTTGCATCATCTGCTGACCCTGAGGACACCGGTCGGACGAGCGGCAGCGCGCGGTTTCCATGACCGCGGCGCGCCGTTGATCCGGTCCTCGGTTGCGGACCTGGCCCGCGCCGGCGTCACGGCCGTGCCCCGCGTCACCGGGGCCGAGGACGGGGTGCCCCGTCTGGAGGACGGGCGTGCTCAACTGGTGGCGACCGTCATCTGGTGCACGGGATACCGGCCGGAGTTCGGCTGGGTGGACGGTCTGCGTACCGATGCGCACGGTTGGCCGTCCACGGACCGGGGAGTGGTGACCGGCCTGCCGGGCGTGTATGTGGTGGGGATGCCGTTCCAGTACGGCCTCACCTCCGGCCTGGTCGGCGGCGTGGGCCGGGACGCCGCCCACGTCGCGGCCGAGCTGGCCCGCCGCTCGACCCGGGACGACGTCGCACTCGGATCAGGAGCGACGCCGGAGCGACGCTGAGCGAGAGGCCTTACCGCGCCTTCGGGCCACCGGAGTACAGCAACGAGAGGCGGAGGAAGGTCGCGTGTCCCGCGTGAAGGGCTTGTCGGTTCTTTCGGGGCGACGTTCGAGCGCTCCACAATGCCCATGTCTTGCGTACCGCCAGAGACGCTTCCTGCACGTGCGCGAGGGTCACAGCTCTTGACGGGTCGTAGTTCCCGTTGTAATCCGCGTCGTGACGTGCGTCCTGAAGGCTCTTGAACGCGTCGGCGACGACCAAGAGGTCATGGCTCACCGTGCCGCCGCATGCCGATCGAAGTGACTGTACAGGAGTAACCAGGTCCCTCCTCGGCTGAGCCGTTCGAGCTCCAGCCAGCACCACTCCCGCCGCCGAGTAGACACCCGTATGTGTGAACCATCGCGCCACATCGGCGATCTCCGAATCCGTCCCATCGGGGAGGAAATCTTTGGAGGCGTGGGTCACGACTTGGTGGAACAAGGCGTAGTAAGCAGTAGACGTTGCGCGCCGAAGATCGGCCAATGCTGGTCGGCCAGCGCCAGCGTTTGCGCCGGCGAGCCTTTCGGCGGTTAATAGCAAGCCAGAAGCAAGGATGGGGCGAGTCACGTCGCCTTCTCGCTCGCATCACCTGACGGATCCTCCCCTTCGACGGGCGTTTCTTCGGCGGCGATGTCAGCAGGATCGGCTTCATCGGTCGTCACCACTGCGAGAGTCTGTCCGGGAAGTACAAGGCGACCTTCGAGAGCACCATCGAACGCGTCGACGACGGTTCGGCGGACTGCGAATAGCGCCTCGGCGTCCCACGTTGCACCGTCGGGCTTGGGGAGAACGATGGTGACTTGCCAAGCGTCTTCGCCGAGGCCGTCCCTCACTGCGGTCGCGTTCATCGATTTCGGCTTGAGATCAAGTGGGCGCGCCGCAAGATCCGCAGTCACCATTACGATGACGTCCTCGACGGTGGACTCGGTACTTGCGGGGTACATAACGTTCACCTTAATCCGGGGTGCCAAGCGGACGACAGCCACCTCAAGTGTTGCATGTTCGCGGCCCGGAGGCCTCGGAACGTGGTGGCCGCGCACCGGTCGGGGCGCGGCCACCACGGTGGCGGGCCGGCCTGGCTCAGACTCCGTAGTAGAGCTCGAACTCGTACGGGTTCGGGCGAGCGGCGAGCGGCAGAATCTCCACCTCGCGCTTGTAGGCGATCCAGCTGTCGATGAGGTCCTGCGGGAACACGTCACCCGCCTGCAGGAATTCGTTGTCGGCCTCCAGGGCGGCCAGCGCAGCCTCCAGCGAGTCCGGCGCCTTGGGGATGTCCTTGGCCTCTTCCGGCGGCAGCTCGTAGAGGTCCTTGTCGATCGGGGCCGGCGGCTCGATGCGGTTCTTGATACCGTCCAGGCCGGCCATCAGCTGGGCCGCGAAGCCCAGGTACGGGTTGCCCGAGGGATCCGGCGCCCGGAACTCGATGCGCTTGGCCTTGGGGTTCGAGCCGGTGATCGGGATCCGGATGCCGGCCGACCGGTTGCCCTGCGAGTACACCATGTTGACCGGTGCCTCGAAGCCCTTGACCAGGCGGCGGTAGCTGTTCACCGTCGGGTTGGTGAACGCGAGCACCGCGGCGGCGTGCTCCAGGAGGCCGCCGATGTACCAGCGGGCGACGTCGGACAGGCCGGCGTACCCGGTCTCGTCGTAGAACAGTGGTTCGCTACCGTTCCAGAGCGACTGGTGGCAGTGCATCCCGGACCCGTTGTCGCCGAAGATCGGTTTGGGCATGAAGGTCACCGACTTGCCGTAGGCCCACGCGGTGTTCTTGATGATGTACTTGAACTTCTGCAGGTCGTCGGCGGCATGCAGCAGCGTCGTGAACGTGTAGTTGATCTCGGCCTGGCCCGCAGCGCCCACCTCGTGATGCGACCGCTCGACCTTCAAGCCCGCCTTGCCGAGTTCGATGCACATCGCGTCGCGCAGATCCGCCTGGTGGTCCTGCGGCGCGACGGGGAAGTAGCCGGCCTTGAACGGCGTCTTGTAGCCCAGGTTGCCGCCGTCCTGCTTGCGGGCGGTGTTCCACGGGGCCTCCTCCGAGTCGATCCGGAAGAAGGAGTGACCGGGCGAGCTCTGGAACCGAACGTCGTCGAAGACGTAGAACTCGGCCTCCGGAGCGAAGAACGCGGTGTCGGCGATGCCGCTGGACGCCAGGTACGCCTCGGCGCGCTGGGCCACCCCGCGAGGATCCCGATGGTACGGCTCACCGGTGCGCGGGTTGACGATGGAGAAATTCAGCGCCAGCGTCTTCTCCACCCGGAACGGGTCGACGAACGCGGTGGCCGGGTCCGGGATCAGCTGCATGTCGGATTCGGCGATGCCCTGGAAACCGCGGATCGAGGATCCGTCGAACAACTGCCCGTGTACGAAGAAGTCCTCGTCGACGGTCTCGGCCGGTACGTTGAAGTGCTGCTGCACACCGGGCATGTCGGTGAAACGGACGTCGACGAACTTGACGTCCTCCTCCTTGATGAAGCTCAGCACTTCACTGGCGCTGTTGAACATCGACCGTGCTCCCTCTGCTGGTTGTCGGCTGGCGGTGCTGGTTGTCGGCTGGCGGTGCTGGTTTCCACCCTAGGCACACGAATGTGCTCGGACGTGTCGGCGATGTTTCGGCCACGTAACGCGGGCGGGGTGAGCTCCTGCCGACCGGGTCATCGCCGGGCCGGGCCACCGGCCGGCCGATCCGGGCCAGGCGGCCGGTAAGCTGTGGGCGTGGTCGATCGCAGGGATATCGGGTCGTGGTTGCAGGGTCCGCCGCGCGCGACGGACTACCCGGGCAAGAGACTCGGCCCACCGGAACGCGGTCCCGGGTCGGTCGCCGGGCTGGGCCGACGCATCCTGGCTCTGTTCATCGACTGGGGTCTGTGCTACCTGATCGCCTCGGCGTTCTTCGGGAGAGAGAACATCGCCATTCTGACGATCTTCGCCCTGGAACAGATCGTGCTGCTCGGTACCGCCGGCTTCGGCGTCGGCCATCGACTGCTCAGGATGCGCCTGCAACGGCTCGACGGCACTGCACCGGGGCTCGGCAGGTCCGCGCTGCGCACGCTGCTGTTACTGCTCGTGGTACCGGCGCTGATCAACGACCAGGACCAGCGGGGCCTGCACGACCGGGCGGCCGGCACCGTCCTGACCCGGTTCTGACGTCAGCGACCGCGCAGGGCGCGGCGGTCCGGTCGGGCGCGCGTGGGATCGATGCCCTTGGGGATCGGCAGCCGCGGTGCGAGGGAGGAGAGTCGCTTGCCGACGGCGCCGACCTCCTGCCGGGTCAGCTGGGGCTTGAGCTTGGTGATCGATCGGGAGAGCTTCGGCAGGGGCACCTGGCCCTCGTCGCGGCCGGACTCGATGACGTGCACCGCGACATTGGGAAGCAGCCGGGTTAGCCGCTTCCGCTCGGTGTCGGCGAGGCGCCGTGCCCGGTGGGAGGGACCCTCGGTGATGAGGATGATGCCCGGGCGGCCGACCACGCGGAACACCGTGTCCTTGGTCCGGGGATCGACCGCGACCGGCTGCTCCTCGACGATCCACCCGCGCTTGAGGGTGCTCAGGGCCGCTCCGGCAGCGCCGGGCTGCCCCTCGATCTGCCCGAAGGCGGCGCGCTCGGCCTTGCGGGAGAGCACGACGAGGGCGGCCAGGACGCCGAGCGGGACGCCGATGATGACCATCGTGATGATGTTGTTGATCAGCAGCCCGACGACCAGGCTGACCGCGATCACGCCGAGGAACACGGCCAGCATGACCCACACGACCATCGGGTCGTGGCGGCGGGTCATGCTGAAGACCTGCTTCATCTGGGCGAAGCGGCCCGGCTTCTTCTGCGCGCCGGCGGGCTTGCGGCCGAATCGGCGCTTCTTCGGCTGCGGTGATGTGGACACGGTGGAGTACCTCGATCGCGGTCGGGAGCGTCTCCATCCTAGGTCATGGCCGGTGCGAGTGTGGCGTCGCGCTGCGTCGCCGGAGGACGCCGAACGGGGCCGTGCTCGGCGAGCGCGGCCCCGTCCCGCTCGGCGTCGGGAGAGCGGGTCAGACAGGACGGGTCAGTGCCGGTCCGTGTCCCTCGTGCCCCGGTCGGTGCCGGTGCCGACATGCTTGCGCAGACGCGGTCTGCCGGTTTCCGGGGTCCCGGTGCCGGTCGGTCCCGTCGCCCCGGTGGTATGGCTCGTGGTGTCGGTCGAGGTGGTTTCGGGTTCGCGCAGGTCTGCGGTGTAGCCGGTGGTACCGATGGCCTCGTCGTCGACCCCGCTGGTCCCGGTGGCCGTGTCGTCCAGGCGGGATGGCGATCCCGGGCGTGTGTAACCCGCGGTGCCCGCCGTGTCGCCCGTGTCGGTGAGCCGCGAGCGGGAACGATCGGCATCGGTGTACTCGCCCTCGCCCTCGGGGCGGTGTGGATCGCCGGCGACGTCGGTGTACTCCCCTTCTTCGTGCCGGAGCGCCTGATGACCGTTGACGTCGGTGTACTCGCCCTCGCTCTGCTGGGCCGCGCGGTGTCCGTCGACGTCGGTGTACCCGCCCTCGGCCGCGGCACCGGGCCCCCGGGCAGCCTCGTCCTCGAGGCCCACCGTATCCGTGCCGGTGGCGCGCCCGACGTCGGCGTCCCGTCCGGTCTCCATGCCCGCGACCGAGCTGGTCCCGGCGTTCAGACCGTAGTAGCGGTAGAGTTCGGCTTCCTGTTCGGGCGAGAGGTGCTGGTCCTCATCCATGTTCGGTGCGTCCTTGACGAAGCGCTTCTCGTAGGGAACGCGGATCCCGTTGGCGTCGCTCTCGGCCCGGTCCAGGGGGATGAAGGTCTCCTTCGTGCCGAAGAGCCCGGTCCGCACGGTGACCCAGTTCGGCTCGCCGGTGGCGTCATCGACGTACACCTGACCGACGTCGCCGATCTTGTCTCCGTCCTGATCGACGACGGTCGCACTCTGCAGCTGTTCGATCGAGAGATTGGTGCTCATGGAGACGGTTCCCTTCCTGGTACCGGCGGCTGACTCTCAGCCACCTCCGATCGGTCGAGCCGACACCGAGTGTCGGTTCCCGGCGCCGTGCCCAGTCCCGATCCTTTCCCGCAGGGCCAGCCAAGTCAATGGTGGACGGTGGTCTCCGGGCGCGACGAAGCGGCCGGCGCCGGCAGGGACCGACCACTCCGTTCCGGTGGATCGAGACGCTTCAGCTGACGCGGGCGAGGACGCTCGCCGCCTCCTGCAACGTCGACCCCGACTCGCCGATGTGGGCCAGCTCCGGTGGGATGCTCATCCCCTTCTTCCGCATGGCGGTGGCCCACAGTCGGCCGGCGCGGTAGCTGGAGCGCACCAGGGGCCCGCTCATCACCCCGAGGAAGCCGATCTGCTCGGCCTCGTCCCGCAGGTCGACGAACTCCTGCGGTTTGACCCACCGCTCCACCGGGTGGTGCCGAGGCGAGGGGCGCAGGTACTGGGTGATGGTGATCAGGTCGCAACCCGCCTCGTGCAGGTCGCGCAGCGCCTGCGACACCTCCTCGCGGGTCTCGCCCATGCCGAGGATGAGGTTCGACTTGGTGACCATGCCGCGCTCACGGCCGCGGGTGAGGACGCCGAGGGACCGGTCGTACCGGAAAGCGGGCCGGATCCGCTTGAAGATGCGAGGCACCGTCTCCACGTTGTGCGCGAACACTTCCGGCGCGGCGTCGATCACGGCGTCCAGGTGCTCGATGTGGCCCGTGAAGTCCGGGATCAGGATCTCCACGCCGGTGCCGGGGTTCATGGCGTGGATCGCGCGGATGGTCTCGGCGTACAGCCACGAGCCCTCGTCGGCCAGGTCGTCCCGGGCCACACCGGTCACGGTCGCGTAGCGCAGGCCCATCCGCGCCACCGACTCCGCGACCTTCCGTGGCTCCTGCACGTCCAGCCGTGCCGGCTTGCCGGTGTCGATCTGGCAGAAGTCGCAGCGTCGGGTGCACTGGGCGCCGCCGATGAGGAAGGTCGCCTCGCGGTCCTCCCAGCACTCGAAGATGTTCGGGCAACCCGCCTCCTCGCACACGGTGTGCAGGCCCTCCGAGTGAACCAGCGACTTCAGCTCGCTGTACTCGGGGCCGGTCCTCGCGGTGGTGCGGATCCAGGCGGGCTTGTTCTCGATCGGAGTCTCCGCATTGCGGGCCTCGACCCGCAGCAAGCGGCGACCTTCGGGGGCGATGGTCACAGGAGTGCTCCTTCCGAGCGGGACGTTAGGGGGGGTGCGGCTGCGGCAGAGCCGACGAGCAGCGCCTCGTGAGCGAGCATCTGGGCCTGGAGCAGCGGGGCCAGGTCCGCGGGCGTGACGTCTCGCCCGGTCTCCTCGCGAACGGAGGTGACGGAGGCGTCCGAGATCCCGCAGGGCACGATCGTGCCGAAGGGGCGCAGGTCGCAGGTCGCGTTGATGGCCAACCCGTGCATGGTCACCCCATCGGCGACGCGGATCCCGATGGCGGCGATCTTCCGGTCGGGGCCGCGATTGTCGCCGGGCAGCCAGACGCCGGAACGGCCCTCGACGGTGACGCCCTCGACGCCGACCTCCCGGAGGGTGGCGATGATGATCGTCTCCAGGGCGCGGACATAGGCGACCACGTCGAGGGGCTGGGGCAGCCGCAGGATCGGATAGGCGATCAGCTGACCGGGACCGTGCCAGGTCAGCCGACCGCCGCGGTCGACCTTGACGACGTCGGTGCCGTCGTAGGGGTAGTCCTCGGGCTCGGTGCGCTTACCGGCGGTGTACACGGGTGGGTGCTCGAGCAGCAGCACGGTGTCGGGCGAGGAACCGGCCGCCACGGCGCGTTGCAGTCGTTGCTGTTCGTCCCAGGCCTCGCGGTAGTCCACGAAATCCGGGGCGAATCGTGCGGGGGGGAACCTCAACGTCATGGCACTCAGCCTAGCTGGGCCCGCCGACAGGTACGCGACCGAGGTGCTGCGTGACCTGTGGAAAACTTCCACGACGGTGACCGTTCGCGGCGCACACTGGGGCATGGACGGAATCGACGCCGCACCAAGACCCGCCGGATGCATCCTCGACACCCCGCCGACGATGCCCGAGCACGAGGTGCTGCGGCGGCTCGGGGAAGGCGCGTCGTCGGTGGTCTGGCTGGTCCGCCGGCGGAAGGACGGGGCCTTGTTCGCGGGTCGGGTGACTGCGACGCCGGATACCGTCGCCTCATCGGATCCGGCGTCATCCTCGAACCAAGCCTCCCCGTCCGGCGGCGTGCCCGGCGCAGACGTGCTGGGCACGGGTCGGCTCGGCCGGGTGGCGCGCGCGATCGGGCCGCTCGCACTGGATCATCTGGCCCGACCGAGAGGTGATCTGGTCGCCACCTGTGCGGTGCCGGAGCACCAGCACCGGGTGACGTTGATGGACTATTTGCCCGGTGGCAGTCTCGCCCAGGTGGTGGCCGCCCGTGGCCCGCTCGGTCCCGGGGAGATGGTGACCGTCATCACGCCGCTGGCTCAACTGCTGGCCGCCGGTCATGCGGCCGGTTTCACCCACGGGGACGTCAGCCCGAACAACGTGTTGTTCGCGGTGGACGGCCGACCGGTCCTCGCGGACTGGGACCTGGCCGGGTTGCCGGGTCGGCCGGGGCCGCCCGGGGCGGGAACGGACGGGTTCCGCGACCCGACGGTGGGCGCGGAGGACCGGCTGCACCCGGCGTCGGACGTGTACGCGCTCGCTGCCCTGGCCTGGTTCTGTCTCACCGGGCGCGTGCCGGGACCCGCCGAGCACCGGCCGCCGCTGCCGGTGCTCCTCCCGGGGGCCCCGCGGTCCCTCGCACTGCTGCTGGACCGGGGGATGGATCCGGACCCGGAAGCGCGCCCGGACGCCGGAGAGCTGGCGCGCGGCGTGTTCACGGTCACGGCACCCGAGCCGGTGGATCTGCATGCCAGCGCGCACGCGAGTGTACGACCCGAGCTGGTGACCCGTCGGCAGACCCCCGCCGGCGGACGGCCGCGGCGCCGGTTGCGCGGCGGACTGGCGCAGGGGACCGGCCCGGTGCCGGATCGACGCGAACGCCGGGACCACGTGTGGGTGCTCGCCCGCCTCGGTCGAGAACGAGGCGACGGACGGCTCGCTGTGGGTCCTGGACCTACGCGCCGCGACCCCGCGACGGGGACGGTCACCGGGTCACGACGCGGGCTGCACCGATCGGCGCTCGTCCTGCTGGTCGGCATCGTCGTCATCACCCTGGCTGGCGCGGCGACGCTGCTCACGCCGTTCGGCGCCGGCTGGTTCACCACCACGCCCGAACGGACGCCCGGACCGGTGGCGCCTCCATCGGGCATCGCCCTGTCGACCCCACTCGCATCCGCATCCGCGAGCGACACGGACCCCGTGGTGGCGGCCCGAGTCCTCACCGAGACGCGCACACGCGTCTTCCGGGACGGGAACTGGGATCGGCTGGCGGACCTCACGGTGCCGGGCTCGTCCGCGGCGGCCGCCGACCGGGCCGCCGCCACCGAGCTGGTCGCGGGTTCCGGCCGCCTGGACGGGCTGAGCGTCCAACTCACGTGCGGCCAGCGGGTGCGGGCTCCCGGCCTGCCCGACGACCGCGCTCTCGTCCGGATCTGTGCTCGCTTCACGGCCTATCGTCAGGTCGACGCGAGCGGCCGCGTGGTACGCACGGTGAAGGCGTCAACCGGTCAAGAGGTGCAATTGCAACTGGCGAGATCCGGCGGGCGCTGGCGCATCGAACTCGTCCGCGGGACGGGCTGACCGATCGGAAGGCTCACCGATCGGACGGCCCACCGATCGGAAGGCTCACCGATCGGAAGGCTCACCGATCGGAAGGCTCACCGATCGGCCCGGCGACCGACCGCAGAGAAGCAGCGGGGCGGGAGCGCGACCGCGCTCCCGCCCCGTACCGACATCTGACCGGGTCAGAGGCCGAGGTCGGCCTCGAAGGCGCCGTCCTCGAGCCGCTGCTTGAGCGACTGCAGGAAGCGCCCGGCGTCGGCGCCGTCGACCAGGCGGTGATCATAGGTCAGCGACAGGTAGCACATCGACCGGATCGCGATCGTGTCGTTCCCGTCCCGGTCGGTGACCACGACGGGACGCTTGACGATCGAACCCGTGCCGAGGATACCCACCTGCGGCTGGTTGATGATCGGCGTGTCGAACAGGGCGCCGACACTGCCGATGTTGGTGATGGTGAACGTGCCACCGGACAGCTCGTTCGGGGCGATCTTGTTGGTCCGGGTCCGCTCGGCCAGATCGGCGATGGCCCGGGAGATCCCGGCGAGGTTGAGATTGCCGGCATCGTGGATCACCGGGACGAGCAAGCCCTTCTCGGTGTCCACCGCGATGGCCAGGTGCTCGGAGTCGTGATACTCGATCTCCTTGGACTCGGCATGGTAGGACGCGTTCACCTTCGGGTGCTGCTTCAGTGCCTCGGCGACGGCCTTCGCGAAGAACGGCAGGAACGTCAGCTTGACGCCCTCCTGAGCGAAGAACCGATCCTTGGCCCGGCCGCGCAGCTTCGCGATGCGGGTCATGTCCACTTCCTGCACCTGCGTCAGCTGGGCGGACACGTCCAGCGACTCCTTCATCCGCTGCGCGATGACCTGGCGGATCCGCGGCGCCTTCTGCGTGGTTCCCCGCAGTCGCGCGCTCTCCTCGGAGACCCCACCGGCCGCTGCCGGTGCGGCTGATGCCGCCGCCTCCGGGGCAGGCTGTGCTGCCGCGGCCTTCTGCGCCTCCGCGGCCTCGATCACGTCCTGCTTGCGGATCCTGCCGCCGACGCCGGTCCCGGTCACCGTGGAGAGGTCGACGTCGTGCTGCTGGGCCAGCTTCCGCACGAGCGGGGTGACATAGCCACCGGCCTCGTGACCGGCCGCCGGTGCCTCCTGCTTGGGCGCCTGCTGCATGGGAGCTTCCTGCTGCGGAGCCTGCTTCGGCGCCTCCTGCTGCTGCGGTTCCTCCTGCTGCTGCGGTTCCTCCTGCTGCTTGGGCGCCGGCGCCGGCTCCTCCCGATCACCGGAGGGAGCGGCGGCCATGGGTTCGGCGCCGGCCTCGGCGGTCGCGGGCGCACCCGGGCCCGAACCGATCACCGCGAGCACCGCACCGACCTCGACCGTCTCGTCCTCGGCAACCTTGATCTCCTGCAACGTTCCCGCCACGGGGGAGGGAATCTCGGTATCGACCTTGTCGGTGGAGACCTCCAGCAGCGGCTCATCGACCGCGACCTCGTCGCCGACCGCTTTGAGCCACCGCGTCACCGTGCCCTCGGTGACGCTCTCGCCCAGGGCGGGCAACGTCACGTCGCTGCTCTCGCCGCCGGATCCGCCGCCCTGCTGCCCCTGGTCCGGCTGCTGCTGGCTCGGTTCCTCCGCGGCGGGCTCGCTCTGCTGGGCGCTCTCCTGCCCGGGGGCCGGCTCCGTTTCCTGCGTAGCCGGCTGCGTGTCCTGCGCGCTCTGTGCGGCGTCGTCGTCCCCCGCCGCTGCGGCTCCCTCGCCGGAACCGATGCGCACGAGCGCGGCACCGACCTCGACGGTCTCGTCCTCCTCGACGAGGATCTCCTCGATCACCCCGGCGACGGGGGAGGGGATCTCGGTGTCGACCTTGTCGGTGGAGACCTCCAGCAGCGGCTCATCGACGGCGACCTCGTCGCCGACGGACTTGAGCCACCGCGTGACGGTACCTTCGGTGACGCTCTCACCGAGGGCGGGAAGGCTGACGGTTTCAGACATGTCGTCCCCGTTTCTACTGTGTACGAGTGATGCTGGTCGCGTGATGGGTGGGCGTCAGCCGTGCAGCGGCTTGCCGGCGAGGGCCATGGCGGCCTCGCCGAGGGCCTCGTTCTGGGTCGGGTGGGCGTGCACGAGGGAAGCGACGTCCTCGGGGAACGCCTCCCAGTTGACGATGAGCTGCGCCTCGCCGACCTGCTCGCCCATGCGAGCGCCGATCATGTGCACGCCGACGATCGGGCCGTCCGCCTGGCGCACGAGCTTGATCAGGCCGGCGCTGCCGAGGATGGAGGTCTTGCCGTTGCCGGCCAGGTTGTACTCCTGGGTGAGGACGGCGTCGTCGCCGAACTTCTCCTTGGCCTTCGCCTCCGTGAGCCCGACGGAGGCGATCTCGGGCTCGCAGTAGGTGACCTTCGGGATGTTGACGTCCTCGACGACCACCGGCTGCCGGCCCGCGATCTCCTCGGCCACGAAGATGCCCTGCTGGAAGCCGCGGTGCGCCAGCTGCAGGCCGGGCACGATGTCCCCGACGGCATAGACGTTGCCGACACCGGTGTGAAGGCGCTCGTTGGTGATGACGAAGCCGCGGTCCATGGTCAGGCCGGCGTCCTCGAAGCCGAGATTCGCGGTGACGGGTCCACGCCCGACGGCGACGAGCAGCAGGTCGGCCTCGAAGGTCTTGCCGTCCTCGAGGGTGGCGACGACGCCGTTCTCGTTCTCCTCGACGCCGGCGAACCGGACACCCGTGTTGTAGGCGATGCCCCGCTTCTTGAACGCGCGCTCGAGCTGCTTGACGATGGCGGCGTCCTCGTTGGGAACCAGGGACGGCAGGGCCTCGATGATCGTCACATCGACGCCGAAGGAGTTCCACACCGAGGCGAACTCGCAACCGATGACGCCGCCGCCGAGGACGAGGGCCTTCTTCGGCAGGGTGTCCATGGTGAGGGCGTGATCGGAGGTGATGACCTTGTTGCCGGTGATCTCCAGGCCCGGCAGGCTACGGGAGTAGGAGCCGGTGGCGAGCACGACGTTCTTGCCCGTGTAGGCGGTCCCGTCCACGGTGACGGTGTCCTGACCGGTGAGCTTCCCCTCGCCCTCGATGACGGTGATGCCCTTGGACTTGATCAGGCCGGTCAGACCGCGGAACTTGCCGGCGACGATGCCGTCCTTGTACGCGTTGACCGCGGGCATGTCGATCGACTCGAACGAAGCCTTCACACCGTACTTGGCTGCGGTCTTCGCGTTCTCCGCGATCTCCGCCGAGTGCAGCAGGGCCTTGGTGGGAATGCAGCCGTTGTGCAGGCACGTGCCGCCCAGCTTGCCCTTCTCCACCAGCCCCACGGAGAAGCCGAGTTCGGCACCGCGCAGCGCGCAGGCGTAACCGGCGCTACCCCCGCCGAGGATCAGGATGTCGAATGCCTGCGAAGCTGCCGAATCGGCCACGTGGATGCTCCCTCGCCTGTTCGTCCGACGAGCGGGGATCGTCCCCCGCTCGACTGTCGTTTCCGCGCTTCACCCTACTGGGGGCGCGCCTCTCGACTCTACTCGCGCACCGCGCCGTGACGCGCCACGGACTCCGCCAGGGAGACCAGCGTGCGCACACCGACGCCCGTGCCCTCCTTCGGCGTGTACCCCCACGGGCCGCCCTCGTTGAAAGCCGGTCCGGCGATGTCCAGGTGCGCCCAGGGCACACGCCGCCCACCCACCTCGGGCACGAACTCGTGCAGGAACAAGCCCGCCGTCAACATGCCGCCGTACTTGCCGCCCACGTTCGCGATGTCGGCGACCGTCGAGTCCAGTCCGCTGCGCAGGTCCTGGGGCAGGGGCATCGGCCAGAACTCCTCGCCGCAGGTGGTGGCCGCGTCCACGACCGCCTGCCGCGCGGCGTCACTGCCCATCACCGCGCCGACGCGGGTGCCGAGCGCCACCATCTGAGCACCGGTGAGGGTCGCGATGTCCACCAGCAGGTCGGGCCGGTCTTCACCGGCGGCGACCAGACCGTCGGCGAGCACCAGGCGGCCCTCGGCGTCGGTGTTCAGCACCTCGACCGTCCGGCCGCCCTTGATCCGGATCACGTCCGAGGGGCGTTGAGCGGTCGCGGACGGGAGATTCTCGGCCAGGCACAACCACCCGGTGAAGCGCACCTTGAGCCGGAGGTCCGCGGCAGCCAGGACCGCGCCGAGGACCGCCGCCGCACCGGCCATGTCCGACTTCATCGTCGTCATGCCCGTCGGCGGCTTCAGGCTCAGCCCACCCGAGTCGAAGGTGATGCCCTTGCCGACCACGGCCAGGTGGGCGCGGGCGCCGGTGGGGGCGTAATCGACCCGGACCAGCCGGGGCCCGCGCACCGAGCCCTGGCCCACACCGGTCAGCCCGCCGTACCCCTGCGCGGCGAGCTTGTCCGCGTCCAGCACGGTCACGGTGACCGGGCGGGACGCGCCCGCGGCGACCGCAGCATCGGCGAACGTCTCCGGGTAGAGATCCCGAGGCGGCTGATTGACCAGCGAGCGGGTGAGCCCGACACCGGCGCCGATCGCTCGCGCCCGGTCGAAGACCGGGCGGACCACGCGGCCCCCGAGCCCGGTGGGGATCAGCACCCGACCGACGGGGGCGCGCAGGCCCGCGCTGGTCGCCTGCCGGTAGGGAGTGTAGGCGTAGGCGCCCAGGGCGGCGCCCTCGGCGATCGCGGCCACGTCCTCGACGGTGTCGGCGGGCAGCCCGAGCACGACGGTGCCCGCGCCGGCCAGCTGTCGCACGGCCGAGCCGGCGGCCCGGCGGAGCGACTCGGCTCGGGCCGCAGCCTGCTCCGGGAGACGCCCGACCCCAGCCAGGGCCAGGATGGGCGCGGCCGGAAGCGTCTCACCGGCCGGCAACCGCAGCAGTTCATCCGGTGCACCCGTGGCCGCGAGGGCGGTCAACGCCGCGCCGACCCGGGCCCGTTCGGCCGCCGGCAGCGGGGCGTCCAGCAGGACGGGCCCGTCCGGACCCTGCGCGACGCCGATCACCACCACGTCGGCCCGCACCCGGGCGAGGTCCTGCCGGCAGGCGTCGACGCGGATCGGCTCGGTGCTCACGCCGGGGGCGATGTCGGTGCTCTTCTTCTTCGGCGCCACGGGGACTCCTCCACGGTTCGGTATCGGGCTGCTGTGTCGATCCAATCACGCCGCACCGACGCGACGTCGCCGCCGGGGGAATGCGAGGTGGCCGTGCGAACGTTGACATCAGCGACAGGAGTGAGCGCAGCGGCGTCATCGGTCACCGTGCGCGAACCACCGTCACCCGTTGCCGTCCCGACCGTCGAGGAGTCACCGTGCAGGATCCGTCCACGCTCTACGAAGCGGTCTCGGACCTGGTCCACACCCCGCAGATCCGCGGTCTCAACCTGATCATCGGGTTGACCGGCGCCGCCGAGGCGGGCCAGGCCGCGGACCAGATCCGGGCCGAACTGCTCGACCGACTTGAGCACGAACTGGTGATCGAGTTCGACGCCGACGCGCTCTACGACTACCGGGGTCGTCGTCCGATCATCGGATTTGAGGGCGACCACTTCACCGACTACGAACGGCCGCGGCTGCAGATGCACGCGCTCAAGGACGAGACCGGTCAGCCGTTCCTGATGCTCAGCGGCTTCGAGCCCGACTACCAGTGGGAGCGGTTCGCGGGTGCCGTCGTCGAACTCGTCCAGCAACTGGACGTGCAGCTGGTCAGCTGGGTGCACTCCCTTCCCCTGCCCGTGCCGCACACCCGCCCGCTGGCGGTCACCGCGCACGGCAACCGACCCGATCTGATCGACAGGATCTCCGCCTGGAAACCGACGGCGCGCATGCCCGCGTCCGCCGGGCAGCTGCTCGAGGTGCGGCTGACGGAGGCCGGTAAGGACGTCGTCGGCTTCGCCGTCCACGTTCCCCACTACCTCGCGGAGGCGCGCTTCCCGCAGGCCGCGGTCACGGGCCTGGAACACCTGAGCGCCGCGGCCGCGCTGATGCTGCCGTCGGACCGGCTGCGCGAGGCCGGGCGCGAACTGGAGAAGTCCATCGACGAACAGGTCGCGGCCTCGGCCGAGGTCCAGCAGTTGGTCAGTGGTCTGCAGGCCCAGTACGACGAGTACCACCGGGGGCGGGAGCCGCGTCGGTCCCTGTTGGAGGGACCGGACGGCGAACTGCCGGACGCCGACGAGCTGGGCGCGGCGGTGGAGGCCTACCTCGCCACCATGGACGCAGGCGACGCGGACCAGCTGACCCTCGACACACCGCCCGCCGACCCGGACGACGACGGCGGCGATCCGCACCACTGATCCGACCGCGGGGCTGACGGTACCCATAATGGGACGGTGGGAACGCGTCGTGCCTGGGTGGTCTGGATCGCCGGGCTGGCCGCCTACATCGTCGCGATCACGCAGCGCACGTCGTTCGGTGTGGCCGGGGTGGCGGCGACCGAGCGGTTCGACGCGACCGCGTCGGCGCTCTCCGCGTTCGCCGTCATCCAGTTGATCGTCTACGCCGGCCTGCAGATCCCCGTGGGGGTGCTGGCGGACCGGTTCGGTTCCCGCGTGATGGTCGCCGGGGGCGCCGCCCTGATGGCGGTCGGTCAGCTCCAGCTCGCGGTCGCCACCACGATCCCGGCCGGGGTCTTCGGCCGGGTGCTGGTCGGAGCCGGCGACGCCATGACCTTCATCTCCGTCCTCCGGTTGGTGCCGCTGTGGTTCCCGGCCGCGCAGGTGCCCGTGCTCAGCCAACTGACCGGCATCGTCGGGATGGGCGGGCAGCTGATCTCCTCCATCCCGTTCGCCGGCCTGCTGGAACGTTTCGGTTGGTCGGTGGGTTTCCTCTCGCTCGCCGGGCTGGGCGTCCTCGCCGCCACGCTCGCAGCGGCGGCGGTCCGCAGCGAACCGCCCGATCACCCGGTGCGGGGACGGGCCCCCACCGTTCGGCAGACCGGCCGGCTGATCGCGGACGCGTTCGCCGAGCCGGGCACCCGCCTCGGGTTGTGGAGCCACTTCACCGTGCAGTTCCCCGGCCAGGTCTTCATCCTGGCGTGGGGTTATCCGTTCCTCGTCTCCGCGGAGGGCGTCCCGGTCGAACGGGTGGCGGTGCTGATGACGGTGTTCGTGGTGGCGGGGGCGATCGGCGGCCCGATCTTCGGGCGCGTGGTCGCACTGCGGCCTCGACTGCGGTCCCGACTCGTACTCGGGGTCGCGGTCGCGATCCTGCTGGCCTGGGCGGCGGTGTTGCTGTATCCGGGGCGTGCGCCGTTCGGCCTGCTCACGGTGCTCGTCATCGTGCTCGCCGCCGGTGGCCCGGGGTCCATGGTCGGATTCGACTTCGCCCGCGAGTACAACCCACCCCACCGGTTGGGGACCGCCAACGGTATCGTCAACATCGGCGGCTTCACCGCGGCTCTGGTGAGCATGTACCTGATCGGCCTCGTCCTGGACGTGCTCAACGCCACCGGATTCTCCGGCGGTGACCTCTACGCCCTGGACGCCTTCCGGATCGCGCTGTGCGTCCAGGGCGTGCTCATCGTTCTGGGCGCGCTCGCCCTGCTGCGGGTCCGGCGTGTGCTGCGCGGCCGCACTCGCTCGCCCTGACCGCCGCCCCCGGGCTGTCGCTCCGGCCCAGTCTTCCTCCCCAGGCGTCCGGCTGCCTCGGGTTGTCCACACGCGGTCCGACGGCGGCCCGGGCGCCGGTGGCGGAGAGGACCGTTGAGTTCATGACTCGACCTCCTTCCGCCGCCATCCGTTCCGCCGAGGACCTGCTCGCCTACATCCCGCACGGCCTGGGCCACTGGCCCCGGGAGAGCCTGGTCGTGCTGGCCGACTCGGGCGGTGCGGCCGGTGGGCTGCTCCGTCTGGACCTGCCGCCCCGGTGCACCGCCTCCGCCGGCGCGGAGATCGGCCGCTACGTGCAGGCCGTCCTCGCGCCTGGAGCGCCGAGCGGCGTGTTCGTCATCGTGTACACCGCCGACCGTCCGCGCGCCGGTGCGGGCCTGCCGGTCCTGGTTCACCGACTGGTCCGCACGCTGGAACGCCTCGGCTTGACCGTGCGGGACTGCCTCTACGTCGGGGACGAGGGTTGGGGCCACATCGACGCCGCGCAGCCGGACGCGCCGTGGTCCCGTCGCCGGTCACTCGACGCCGTGTCCGCGAGCGTGCTCAACACCGAGCTGGTGTTCGCCGGACGGGCCTGGGGTCCGGCACCGGAGTCCGTGATCGTGCCGACGCCGACCGGTCCGGACGCCGAGGAGGTCCGGCGCTGGGCCGGCGTCCACGACCCCGGGTCGCACCCCGACCCGCCGGACCCGGCGTGGGCACGCCGGGTCGCCGCGGCGTGGGACCGAGCCCTGAGTGCCGCCGCACCGGATCCCGTGGCCGGGCTTCCGGTGCGGCCGGACATCGCGGGCCTGCTGCTGGCCGGCCTGCGCAGCCGGACCATCCGGGACCTGGTGCTGTTCCAGAGCGCCGTGGGCCCCTCCGCTGTCATCTCCGAGCTGATCCTGTCCGCGGACTCCGGCGGCGCCCCAGCCCACCCGAGCTCGGGCGATCCCGCGCTGAACCACTCGACGGTGCGGACAGCAGCGGCGCGGACAACGACGGCGCGGACAGGGACGCGTACCCCCGCCGAACAGTGCCCGCGCGAGCCGCCGGACCGGGACGCTCGCCTGCGCGCCGGCGGTGTGCCGTTGCTGGCATCGGTGATCACGGGGTCCGTGGCCCTGGGGCCGGACTGGCAGCGGCTGGATGCCGCGTACCGGCTGCTCGAGGCGTTGGCCCCGCACGCGGACGGGCAGGTCCGCTGTGCGACGCTGACCCTGCTCGGCTGGATCGAGTTCGCCCGGGGCCGCGGGTCCCGCGCGCATCACTTCCTCGATGCCGCCCTGCGCGTGGACAGCAGGTACGAACTGGCCCGGCTGTTCGACCGGTTCCTCGATCTCGGTCAGGTGCACGAATGGGCCCGCCACCGGGCCACGGCGTGGAAGGGCGATAGCCCGGACACCGCGTGAGCCACCGTGGACCCCACGCCGGATGCGCCGCGGTCGCCGCCGCCGTGTCACAATGGACGGACGACCCTTCGAGTCCGTTTCGCCGCATCCGCGGCATCCAGCACGCCCCCGGTTCGATCCTGGTGCTCACTCCGTTCTGTCGTAATTGCGGGAACATTCCGGGTGGCACCGGTGTTTGAAGAAGCAAGACCCTTCAGGTGCGCCGTGCGACGGACTTGACAGGGTCATAGTGGTGTTACCCAGTCTCGGGGCGCCGCGGACAGTCTGCGAAAGGTTTTCAGTGTCACCGGCGAAGAAGTCCAGTACCGCATCCGACGAGACCACGGCCACTCTCACCGAGGAGCGCGCCTCCCGTACTCCGGCGCGCAAGAGTGGCACCGCCACCAGGGCCGCTGCCAAGCCGGCGGCGAAGTCCAGCACCGCGAAGCCGGCCCCGACGTCGGGCACGGCGAAGTCCGCTACGGACTCGGGCACGGCGAAGTCCGCTACGGACTCGGGCACGGCGAAGAAGACCACCCGGAAGACGAAGTCGACGGCCACCCCGGGTGGGAGCAGCCGGAAGAAGACCACGGCAGCCGACGAGGATCAGAGTCCGGAGACCGTCGGCGAGGACACCATGGAGGACTCGGAGCCCGTCGAGACGGACCTCGACGCCGAGGCGGAAGCCACGGTGCCCGAGGGCAACGAGAACGGCAACTCCCGCACCAACGGCAACGACGCGACCGCCTCCGACGAGGAGAACGCTCAGGACGCCAACGGCACGTCGGCGGCGCGGCGGGAGGAGACCGGTACCGGTTTCGTCTACTCCGACGCCGACGACGACGACGCGCCGGCGGTCCAGGTCGTCTCCGCCGGCGCGACCGCGGACCCGGTCAAGGACTACCTCAAGCAGATCGGCAAGGTCGCCCTGCTGAACGCCGAACAGGAGGTCGAACTCGCCCTGCGGATCGAGGCCGGCCTCTACGCCGAGCACAAGCTCGCCGACATGCAGGCGGACCCCACCGGTCTGGGCAAGCAGCTCGACAAGAAGTTCGAACGCGAACTGAAATGGATCATCCACGACGGCCGGCGGGCCAAGAACCACCTGCTCGAGGCCAACCTGCGTCTCGTCGTGTCCCTCGCCAAGCGCTACACCGGCCGCGGCATGCTGTTCCTGGACCTGATCCAGGAGGGCAACCTCGGCTTGATCCGTGCGGTGGAGAAGTTCGACTACACCAAGGGCTTCAAGTTCTCCACCTACGCGACGTGGTGGATCCGGCAGGCGATCACCCGCGCCATGGCGGACCAGGCGCGGACCATCCGCATCCCGGTGCACATGGTGGAGGTGATCAACAAGCTCGCCCGCGTCCAGCGGCAGATGCTCCAGGACCTCGGCCGTGAACCCACCCCCGAGGAGCTGGCGCTCGAACTGGACATGACCCCCGAGAAGGTGGTCGAGGTGCAGAAGTACGGGCGCGAGCCGATCTCCCTGCACACCCCGCTCGGCGAGGACGGCGATTCCGAGTTCGGCGACCTGATCGAGGACTCCGAGGCGGTCGTCCCGGCCGACGCGGTCAGCTTCACGCTCCTGCAGGAGCAACTGCACTCGGTGCTCGACACGCTCTCCGAGCGGGAGGCCGGCGTCGTCGCGATGCGCTTCGGTCTGACCGACGGTCAGCCCAAGACCCTGGACGAGATCGGCAAGGTCTACGGCGTCACCCGCGAGCGGATCCGGCAGATCGAGTCGAAGACCATGTCGAAGCTGCGGCACCCGTCGCGGTCCCAGGTGCTGCGGGACTACCTGGACTGAGCAGCCCGCTCCCGCCGCGGCGAACCGCAGGTATCCGGACGTACGAGAGGGCCCGCCCCGGGGGCGGGCCCTCTCGTGCGTCGATGGGCCGGCCGACACCGTCGGCCGGTTCGCGCCGGTCGGCTCAGACTCAGTCCGAGGCGGTGGCCGGGGCTTCGTGAAGCCGAGCGGTCTCGTCCTGCCACGAGGCGGCCAGGGGCCGCAACTGTGCCTCCACCTTGCGCGCATGGTGCGCGCAGAACGCCAACTCGCCTCCGGAGGATTCGAGCACGACACGCACGTACGCCTGCGCACCGCAGCTGTCGCACCGGTCCGTGGCGGTCAATTCCCGGTCTGCCACTGCTGTACTCATCACTACCTCCTCGCTGAATGCTGTACTCCATCCAACCACCCCGAGCGGTCGAGTCATCCCAGGCGCGAACCTCTTTCGCTGACCGCGTACGGGTGCGCCTGCCTTCACGGCACCGCGCACTGCCCTAGGATCGAGAAGCCGACCACCGCCAGAGCGCGCCCCCGCGGCACCGACGTCGCCGGCCGCGCAACCCGGACGACCCCACCGAAACGGATCAGAATCACGTGACTGCCCAGCGCTCCGAATACACTGCCCGGCACCTATCGGTGCTCGAGGGGCTGGAAGCCGTCCGCAAGCGCCCCGGCATGTACATCGGTTCCACCGACTCCCGTGGCCTGATGCACTGCCTGTGGGAGATCATCGACAACTCCGTCGACGAGGCACTCGCCGGATACGGGCAGTCGATCACCGTGATCCTGCACGCCGACTCCTCCGTCGAGATCCACGACGAGGGCCGCGGCGTCCCCGTCGACATCGAACCGCGCACCGGATTGACCGGTGTCGAGGTCGTCTTCACGAAGCTGCACGCGGGCGGCAAGTTCGGCGGGGGCTCGTACACCGCGTCGGGCGGCCTGCACGGCGTCGGGGCCTCCGTCGTCAACGCCCTCTCCGCCCGCCTCGACGTCCAGGTCGACCGGGGTGGCAAGACCCACCAGATGTCGTTCCGCCGCGGGGAACCGGGCCGCTTCGCCGACCGTGGCCCCCGACCGACCGCCGACGCCGTCTTCACCCCGTTCGAGGAGGCGTCCACGCTCGACGTCGTCGGCAAGGCCAAGCGCGGTGTCACCGGCACCCGGATCCGCTACTGGGCCGACCGGCAGATCTTCACCCCGGACGCGCGGTTCAACTACGACGAGCTGGTCACCCGCGCCCGGCAGACGTCCTTCCTGGTCCCCGGCCTGCGGATCACCATCCGGGACGAGCGTGGCCTGCCCGGCACCCCCGGCGAGCACGAGATGGCGGAAGAGGTGTTCCAGCACGACGGCGGCATCGCCGAGTTCGCCGACTACCTCGCCGTCGACGCGTCGGTGACCGACACGTGGCGCATCCACGGCAGTGGCTCGTTCACCGAGACCGTGCCGGTGCTGGACGGGTCCGGCCACTCCCGGCTGACCGAGGTCACCCGGGACTGCGAGGTCGACGTCGCGCTGCGCTGGGGCATCGGGTACGAGACGACGATCCGCAGTTTCGTCAACATCATCGCCACCCCCAAGGGCGGCACCCACCAGTCCGGCTTCGAGCAGGCGCTGCTCAAGACGTTCCGCAAGACCGTCGAGGCGAACGCCCGGAGGCTGAAGGCCGGCAACGACAAGATCGAGCGGGACGACGTGTTCGCCGGCCTGACCGCGGTGCTCACGGTCCGCCTCGCCGAGCCCCAGTTCGAGGGTCAGACCAAGGAGGTGCTGGGCACCCCCGCCGTGCGCGGCATCGTCTCCCGGGTCGTCGAGGAGGCGCTGACGGCGAAGCTCACCTCGACCGCCAGGGGCGAGAAGACCCAGGCCAACGCGCTGCTCGAGAAGATCGTCAACGAGATGAAGTCCCGGGTCTCGGCCCGGCAGCACAAGGAGACGCAGCGGCGCAAGAACGCGCTGGAGACGTCGACCATGCCGGCGAAGCTCGCCGACTGCCGGATCAACGACGTCGAGAGGTCGGAGTTGTTCATCGTCGAGGGTGACTCCGCGCTGGGCACCGCCAAACTCGCCCGCTCCTCCGACTACCAGGCGCTGCTGCCGATCCGCGGCAAGATCCTCAACGTGCAGAAGGCCTCGATCGGGGACATGCTCTCCAACGCCGAGTGCGCCGCCCTGATCCAGGTGGTCGGGGCCGGCTCCGGTCGCACCTTCGACCTGACCGCGGCCCGGTACGGGAAGGTGATCCTGATGACCGACGCCGACGTCGACGGTGCGCACATCCGCACCCTGCTGCTGACCTTGTTCTTCCGGTACATGCGGCCGATGGTGGAGGACGGCCGGGTCTACGCCGCGGTCCCGCCCCTGCACCGGGTCGAGATCGTCAACCCCGGCGGCAAGGCCAACGAGACCGTCTACACCTACTCCGACGCCGAACTGCACCGGGTGCTCACCGGCCTGGAGAAGTCCGGTCGCCGGTACAAGGAGCCGATCCAGCGGTACAAGGGTCTGGGCGAGATGGACGCGGACCAGTTGGCGGAGACCACGATGGACCCACGCCACCGCACCCTGCGCCGGGTCCGCTACCGGGAAGCGGCCACAGCGGAGACGGTGTTCGAGCTGCTGATGGGCTCGGAGGTCGCCCCGCGCAAGGACTTCATCGTCGCGGGCGCCGCGATGCTGGACCGGGACCGTATCGACGCCTGAGCATCAGGTCGGAACATGTCGCGTGACTCGGGGGTGAAGCGCGATGTCCCGGCGGATGTCGGCGTGCCGAGGGACGGCCTCCGCGGTGAGCCCACGGCGAACGGGTGGGTCCGCGCTCAGGCGAGCAGTGCCACCGGCGCGACGACCAGGAGCAGCGAGAGCAGCCCGACGGCGGCCCGTGGCAGAGCGCCGATCGGGGCCTGCGGCCGCAGCAGGCGAGTGACCCGCGCCGGGGTGACCCGGCGCGGCGTTGCCATCGCGTCCGCCTCCACGCCGTCCACCCGCACCACCGGATCGGTGCCCACCACCGGCCCCGTGGTCTCGGCACCCGGACCGTCGTCACTCGTACCGGCCGCGTCGACCGCACTCGTTCCGTCGGCCGCCGCGGAAGCGCCCCCGACGATGGCGATCGCCCGGACCAAGGTGGCACGGTTCACGGTGTGCAGGGCCTCGTCGTCGGCCAGCATCTCCACCAGGTCGGTGACGGCGCCGAGCGCCAGGCGCGAGGTCGGCAGCCAGGGCAGTGACGACCGCCACGCGGCGAAGGCGAGCAGCAGCAGGTGGTGGTGCTGGCTCAGATGGGCGCGCTCGTGCGCGAGCACCGCGTCCAGCTCGCCGGGTTCGAGGGCCTGTAGCAGTCCGTCCGAGAGCACGGTGACCGATTTGGTGCCCCCGGGCAGGCAGTAGGCCAGGGGAGTGGGGTGGTCGACGACGATGGTGTTGTCCCGCACCGTTCCGTCCCGCATCCGGTTGTCCGACTCGGGACCGTCCCGCGTGACGGGACGGCTCAGCAGCCGGAGGGCGTCCCGGTGCGCGCGTCGGCGTTGGCTGATCCGCCGCCAGGTCAGCCCCAGCGTCAGCAGCAGGTGTCCGCCCAGCAGCACGGCCGCGCAGAGAGCGAACACGGACAGCACGCCCAACGTCGAACCGGGATCGATGCCGCCGCCCACGGAGGCCAGCACGGCCGTGGACGCGGAGACCAGGTCGTGCCCGGCGGGCGCGAGTCCGAAGGCGAGCAGGGCGCCGATCATGCACATGCCGCCGGAGAGCGCGATGGCCTGCCACAGGACGAGGGCGAGCGCCGGGCTCCGCGCCGGCCAGCGGGCGCGCACGAGCACCACCGGCACGGGCCACGCGAGCAGGACGGCCAGAACTCCCAGGATCAGACCCGTGCCGACCATGCCGGCGTCAGTCGCGGCCGCGGAGGATCTCCCGCAGCAGGGAGGCATCCTCCTCCGACATGGAGCCGACGAAGCGGCTGAGCACCGCGTCCCGGTCCGGGGCCTCGCCGAGCACCTCGTTCATGAGGGAGACGGTGTGCGCCTCGCGGCTGGAGACCGGCCGGTACTGGTGCGGTCGGCTGGTTCGGCTGCGGGCCACCAGTCCCTTCTTCTCCAGCCGAGAGAGCACCGTGAGCACGGTGGTCACGGCCAGCTCGCGGCCCGCGGCGGTATCCGGGCGTTCGGCCAGCCGGTCCCGCAACGTGGTCGCGGTCATCGGATCCGCGCTGGACCACAACTGATCCATGATCGAACGCTCCAGATCCCCGAGTGACGCCATGCTTCCCCCTCTGAATGGATGGCGAGTGCCCGTGGGCACCGGTGGATGTCATGCTGGTCACCAGATTACCGTGCCACGCCCGGCTGTTCTACACTCGGTAGAAGCTGAGCTTTCTACGCGACGTAGAAATAACCGGTGCGGCGCTCCCGCCGTGTACGGTGCTCACGATTCCCCGGTGGAGGAGCGCACGGTATGGACCCCCTCGAGATCGCCCGGTGGCAGTTCGGCATCACGACGGTCTACCACTTCCTGATGGTCCCGTTGACCATCGGCCTGGGCCTCAGCGTCGCCGTGATGCAGACGCTCTGGCACCGCACCGGTGCCGAGCACTACCTGCGGATGACGAAGTTCTGGGGCAAGATCTTCCTGATCAACTTCATCATGGGCGTGGCCACCGGCCTCGTGCAGGAGTTCCAGTTCGGCCTGGCCTGGAGCGAGTACAGCCGCTTCGTCGGTGACGTCTTCGGGGCGCCCCTGGCCATGGAGGCCCTGTTGGCCTTCTTCGTCGAGTCCACGTTCCTCGGTCTGTGGATCTTCGGCTGGAAGCGCCTCCCACCGCGGATCCACCTCGCCTGCATCTGGGCGGCGTCCCTCGCGACGATCGGCTCCGCCTACTTCATCATCGTCGCCAACTCCTGGATGCAGCACCCGGTCGGTGTGCAGATGGTCGACGGTCGGCCGCGCATGACGGACGTCGTCGCCGTGCTGACCAACAACACCGCCCTCGTCGCCTTCGCCCACACCATCGTCGGCGCGTTCGCCGTCGGCGGAGCGATGCTGTTCGGCGTCAGCTGGTACCACCTGTGGCGCCGGCGCAAGGACGGCATCGACACGGTGGACGCGAAGGGCTTCGTCATCCCGGGTGCCGGTAAGGGCGTCGGACGGGACGTGATCGAGCACAAGGTGTGGTTCCGCTCGCTGGTGATCGGCGGCTGGGTCGCCGTCGCCGCGTTCGCGGGTACGGCGATCACCGGCGATGTGCAGGGCAAGCTCATGTTTCAGCAGCAGCCCATGAAGATGGCCGCCGCGGAGGCCGCCTGCCAGTCCGGCACCAGTTTCTCGGTGTTCTCCGTGGGGCAGCTCGGCTCCCGCGACTGCTCCAACATGGTCGCCGTGTTCGAGGTGCCCGGCGTGCTCTCCTTCCTGGCCAACGCCGACTTCACCACTCCGGTCAAGGGAGTCAACGAGCTGCTTCCGCAGTACCAGCAGAAGTACGGGACGAACCTGCCGAACGATCCCATGTACGGGGAGCGTGCGGGCCAGCCGATCCAGTACGTGCCGGTCATGGAGGTCACCTATTGGGGCTTCCGTCTGATGATCACCTTCGGTGCGCTGTCCGCCCTGGCCTGCTTCATCGGCTTGCTCATCACCCGGAAGGGCACCGTGCCGTTGTCGAAACCGCTGATGGTGAGCGCCGTCCTCGGCATCCTCGCTCCCTTCGGTGCCAACTCGGCGGGCTGGATCTTCACCGAGATGGGCCGGCAGCCGTTCGTCGTCGCACCCAATCCCGATCCGAGCGGCGTGGATCAGGTGTTCATGTTCACGGCGGCCGCGGTCTCGCCCGGCGTCTCGTTCGGGGAGGTGCTGACGTCGCTGATCGTGCTGACGTCGGTGTACGCGGTGCTCGCCGTCGTCGAGGTCGGCCTGCTGGTCAAGTTCATCCGCGGTGGCGTGGCCTCGGCGATGCCCGAACTGGCCCACACGACGCCGTCCGACGACGACGCCGACGGCGACGGCGACGACACAGGTTCGCCGGACCGGCCCGACGACGGGAAGGGCCGCGATGTGCTCGGGTTCGCTTACTGACTCGGCCATGCGATCGATCATCTTCCGCCACCACCCCGGAGTGTTCTGATGGACGTCCTGCCCACCGTCTGGTTCGTGCTCATCGCCGTGCTCTGGACCGGCTACCTGTTCCTCGAGGGCTTCGACCTCGGCGTCGGCATACTGATGAAGACGTTCGCGCGCGACGAGCGGGAGCGACGGGTGCTGCTGAACACTATCGGCCCGGTGTGGGACGGCAACGAGGTGTGGCTGATCACCGCCGCCGGCGCCATGTTCGCCGCCTTCCCCCTCTGGTACGCCTCCCTGTTCTCCGCCCTCTACCTCCCGCTCGTCGTCGTCCTGCTCGGCCTGATCTTCCGGGCCGTGTCCATCGAGTACCGCGGCAAGCGGGACTCGGTGCGGTGGCGCACCGGTTGGGACTGGGCGCTCGCCGGCGGTTCGCTGATCGCGGCCGCCGGGGTGGGCGCCATGCTCGCGCTGACGACGACGGGGCTGCCGCTGAACGCCAACGGGGACCGGGTCGGCGGCCCGTTCGCGTGGCTGAATGGCTACGCCGTCCTCGGCGCGCTGGCGGGTGTCGGCTTCTGCCTGGTGCACGCCCTGGCGTTCACCGCGCTCAAGACGGACGGCCCGATCCGACACCGGGCGCGCGCCCTGCTGGCGAAGATGCTGCCGGTCGGACTGCTGCCGATCACCGCGTGGGCGCTCGTGGTGCAGGCCCGTGGCGGGACGCTGCTGACCTGGCTGCCGATCATCGTCGCCGTCGCCGGGGCGGTGATCGCCTGGATCCAGGCGCGCCGCGACCGGGAGGGCCGCGCGTTCGCGGGGCTCGCGGTGTTCCTGCTCGGAGCGATGACAGCGATCTTCTCCGCCGCGTATCCGGTGGTGCTGCCGTCGTCCCTGAACTCCGTCTGGGACCTGACCGTCTCCTCCGCGTCGTCCTCGGCGTACACGCTGGGCGTGATGAGCGTGGTTGCGGCCTTCGGGATACCGCTGGTACTGGCCTACCAGGGCTGGACCTACTGGGTGTTCCGCAAGCGGGTGAGCGCGGACCACATTCCCGACGCCCACGACTTCGACCCCGTGTCAGCGGCCGACCGTGCCGGCCGCTGACCTGGCGCCCGGCCCCGACGCTCCGGAACGGGAGAGCCGCCGGGGGACGAGTCGTCGGGCCGTGACCTCGCCGTGGGCCGGTGCGGCGCCCCGGGCGCTGTACCTGCTGGGCCTGTGCGCCGCGCTGAAGGCGGCCGGACTCGTTGCCGTGGCTCAGTCCATCGCCACCGGCATCGCGGACCTGGCCGCCGGCCGGGCACCGTCCGACGCCACCCTGGCGATCGGCGTCGTCGGGGCCGTGCTACAGGCCGTTGCGCACTGGACCGGTCAGGTCGCCGCCCACCGTGCCGCGCTGGGGGAGAAGGAGCGGCTCCGGGCACGTCTGACCCGCCGGGCCGTCGACGGCGCGGGCCGGGACCTGCCCGGTGGCGGCGCCGGCTCGGTCGCGGTGCTCGCCACCCGCGGCCTCGACGACCTGGACGGCTACTACACGCAATACCTGCCGGCCCTGGTCGGCTGCGCCGTGGTGCCGCTGCTGGTCGGGCTGCAGATCCTCGCCGCGGACTGGGTCAGCGCCCTCATCGTCGTGCTCACCGTGCCGCTGGTACCCGTGTTCATGATGCTGATCGGGCTCGAGACGCGCGACGCGGTCAACGCCGCGGCCGGTTCGCTCTCCCGGCTCTCGGACCACCTGGTGGAGTTGGCGCGTGGCCTTCCCGTGCTGGTCGGGCTCGGCCGGGCCGGCGCCCAGTTGCGGGCGCTGCGGACGCTCTCGGACGACTACCGGTCCCGAACGATGCGCACGCTCAAGGTCGCTTTCCTCTCCTCCCTGGCGCTCGAGCTGATCGCCACCATCTCGGTGGCGGTGGTGGCGGTCTTCATCGGCATCCGGCTCATCGACGGTCGGCTGGACCTGCAGACCGGGCTGCTCGCGCTCGTCCTCGCGCCCGAGTGCTACCTCCCACTGCGGCAGCTCGGGGCGGCTTTTCACGCCAGCGACGACGGCCTGGCCGCCCGGGTCCGGGCCGAGGAGCTGATCGACGCGCCGCCGATGCGCCGGCTCGGCGATGTGACCCCCGGCACGAGTCCAGCCGGCGCTGCCCGTGCCGACAGCACCACCGCCGGGCCGCTCACCGACGTCGTCGTCGAGGGCCTGACCATCACCTACCACGGCCGCGCCCGGCCGGCCGTATCCGGTCTGGCGGTGCGTGCCCCGGCCGGCGCGATCACCGCCCTCGCCGGCCCCAGCGGCTGCGGCAAGTCCTCCGTGCTGGCCGTTCTGGCCGGCACCCTCGGTGACCATCCCGCGATCGCGCGCGTGACCGGGCGGGTGGGCGGCGTCGACCCGGGCCGGGTCGCCTGGCTCTCGCAGCATCCGGTGACGACGGAACCGACCGTGGCCGCGGAGGTGCGCGCGTGGGCGGCCGGACCCGTCGGCGGCAGCGCCGGTCCCGAGGGCGACATGCACGGTGGCGCCGGCGCGGGCGACCTCGTCCGGCGGCTGCTGGACCGGGTCGGGTTGAGCGATCAGGCCGACGCGGACCCGGGCCGGCTCAGTCCCGGCCAGCTGCGTCGGCTCGGGCTCGCCCGGGTGCTGGCGCGAGTGGAGCGCGGCGCGACAACGGTACTGCTCGACGAGCCCACCGCCCACCTGGACACCGCTACCGCGCGACTGATGGGGGACGTCATCGACTCCCTCCGCGGCCGGACCACCGTGCTGCTCGTCGCGCACAGCCGAGCGACGCTGGCGCTCGCGGACGCGGTGATCACCCTGCCGTCCGCGCCCTCGGGGGATACGGTGACCGGTGAGCGGGTCACGGCCGCCGCCGACCGCCGGCCCGTCGATGACAGCATCCTCGACCGGTGGCCGGAAGGCAGCACGACCGTGCCGCTCGGACCCGGACCCGCTCCCACGCCGACTCACGTCGCCGCTCTTCACGCACCGGCCACCGGTTCCGGAGCCGCATCCGTGCTCTCCCCGGTCGCTGCGCCGACGCTCTCGGAAGCGGAGGGAGCCGATGCGACGGTCGACGCCACCCCGCCGATTGCGCCGACGAGGCGCCGCCCGCTCTCCGCGAGCTGGCAAGCCCTGCGCCTGGCCCTGGATCCGCTGCGGCCCCGCTTCCTCGGTGCCGTCCTCATCGGCACCCTCTCCACCCTCTTCGCCGTGGCGTTGACGGCGCTCTCGGGCTGGCTGATCGTGCGGGCGAGCGAGCAGCCGCCGATCCTCTACCTGCTGGCGGCGATCGTCGGCGTCCGCTTCTTCGGCATCGGCCGGTCGGTGCTGCGCTACCTCGAGCGGTTGTGGCTGCACGACGCGATCTTCGCGTCCCTGACCGACCTGCGCACGACCGTATGGCGCTCGCTGAGCCGCCGGGCCGGGTCCTTGCGGGTGCTGGCGCGTGGCGAGGTGGCTGTCTCGCGACTGATCGGCGACGTGGACCAGTTGCGGGACCTCGCGCCGCGGGTGCTGCTGCCGCCCGTCGTGGCGGTCACCACCACTGCCGCGGTGCTGGTCGCGACCGGCTTACTGGCACCTGGGCTGCTGGGGATCCAACTCGCGGCGTTCGCCGTCGTCCTGCTGATCGCCCCCGTCGTCGCCCTGCTGGCGGACCGGCGGGCGGCCGTCGCTGAGCAGCGGCTACGCGCCGAGGTGCTGAACCGGACGGCGACCCTGATGCTGGCCGCACCCGACCTGCGCGCCAACGGCATGGCCGGCTCGTTCCTGTCCCGGCTGAAGGAAGCCGACCGGCGGGCCACGGATGCGGCGCGCCGGGCGACGGGGGCACAGGGCGCGGCCGGGGCCGTGATCGTGCTCGCCATGCTGCTGTCGGCCGTCGTGATGACGGCGGCCAGTGCGGGCCCGGTGCTCGCCGGCACCCTCGACCCCGAGGCGGTCGCCGTCGTCGTGCTGACGCAGCTGGCCCTGGTCGACCCGTTCCTCGGCACGGTGACCGCCGTGCAGCAGCTGCCCGCGCTACGGGCGGCCGTCGACCGGTTCACCGATCTGACCGGTCCCGAACCGGCCACCCCGCGCACGCGGTTGGAGGACGAGCGGGAAGAAGGTCCCGTGCACGCCGATCCGCTGACCGGTGCCGAGCTGGACGACGCGGTGTTCGCGTGGCCGTCGACGGGGGACGGGGAATCGTTCGCCGTCGGGCCGGTGAGCGGGCAGCTGCCGGTCCCGGGCAGTCCCGGGGGGTGGCTGGTGATCACCGGTCCCTCCGGATCGGGCAAGAGCACGCTGCTGTCCGGGCTGCTGGGCTTCCTGCCGTCCGCCGACGGTCGATACGCGCTGGATGGGGATCCGGTCGGGAGCGCGACCGCGAGCGTCGCGGGCCGACACCGCCTCACCCGCGTCGCCTGGTGCCCGCAGGACGCTCACCTGTTCGACTCCAGTCTGCGCGCCAACCTCCTGCTGGCCCGGGACCGCGAGCACCCGCCGAGCGAGACGGAGCTGAGCCGGGCGCTGGCCGCGGTCGGTCTGCGAGAGTTGCTGGCGGATCTGCCGGACGGACTCGACACCCGGATCGGGGCGTCGGGCAGCGCCCTCTCCGGCGGGCAGCGGATGCGGGTGGCGATCGCGCGGACCCTGTTGGCCGAGGGCGAGCTGGTGCTGCTCGACGAGCCCACCGCGCATTTGGACACCGCCACCGCCGAGGCGATGATGGCGGATCTGCGCCGCGGGCTGCGGAACCGGATGGTCGCCCTGGTCACCCACGACCCGACGCAGATCCTCCCGGGCGACGCCGTCATCGACCTGCCCGACCCGGCACGGGTGCCGGCCACGGTGGCCTGACGCCAGTCGGGGAACGTGCGGATGCACGTCATGAGGCCCTCTGGCTGTGCGCTCGCGTCGAGGAGGTCACTCATCCGCCGCGGCCAGCATTCCGCGAGCAGAACCCGGATGAGGCATACACCGCGCTGCGCGAGCACCTCGAACTTCGTGTCGTCCGAGCATTCCATTCAAACGTATGTTCGAGTAAAGTGGGTTCATGGAACAGTCATCCGACGAACCGTTGGACGGGTCAGCATCGCGGGGGACGGCGGTGACCACGTCGACGATCGGTTCCTGGATCCGTTCCCTGGCTGTCCCGGTCTCTGTCACTGGTCGATCCGAGTGGTCGACGGAGTCCCCGCGCCGGATCGGTTCCCGAGTGGACGCCGGTGTTCGGGCTGGCGGTGTTCGGGCTGGCGGTGTTGAGGCCGGCGATCCTCGCTCCGATGACGGGGCGGGGTTGATCGATCGGATCCGGGCTCTGGAGGAGTTGAAGACCGCGGCTGCGGCGGCTCAGGTGCGGGCGACCGCGCTGTTCGCGGTGGTGCAGCGGGCCGCGCAGGCGGCGGTGGGGGTGCCGGTGGGGCAGCGGGGTGCGGGGGTGGGGGCGCAGGTGGCGTTGGCGCGTCGGGAGTCCCCGGCCCGGGGTGGCCGGTATCTGGGGTTGGCGCACCTGCTGGTGGCGGATCTGCCGCACACGTTGGCGGCGATGAGCGCGGGGACGTTGAGTGAGTGGCGGGCGACGTTGATCGCCCGGGAGACGGTGTACCTGGGTGAGGCGGCGGACCGGCGTGCGGTGGACGCGGCGTTGAGCGCGGACACCGGTGGGGTCGACGGCCTGGGCGACGGGGCGTTGGTGGCGGCGGCCCGCAGGATCTCGTACCGGGTGGACCCGGCCGCGGTGACGGCCAGGGCGCGGCGGGCTGAGGCGGACCGGCATGTGACGTGCCGGCCGGCGCCGGACACGATGACGTATCTGACCGGGTTGCTGCCGGTCGCTGACGGGGTGGCCGTGTATGCGGCCCTGTCCCGGGAGGCGGACACCCTGACCAGTCGGGGGGACGGGCGTGGTCGGGGGCAGATCATGGCCGACACCCTGACCGCCCGGGTCACCGGCCACCCCCCGGTCACCGCCCGCCGCCGGACCCAGTCCGGCATGGAGCCGAACGAAGAGCCGAATGAGCAGGCCGGCGGGTACGCACCCGGCGGGCAGGCACCCGGCGTGCAGGCACCCGGCGTGGAGGCACCAGACGAGCTGACACCCGGCGGGCAGGCGCCCGGCGGGCAGGCGCCCGGCGGGCAGGTACGGATCGGGCAGCCGCGGCGCACGCTGCCGGGCCCGTCCTGGCCGGGCCCGTCCTGGCCGGGTCCGGCCGGTGACGGAACGCCGCGCGACGACCAAGCCCGTGCTGATGGGTGCCCAAGCGAAGCATCTGGCGGAGAAGCGGAACGCAGCCAAGCGCATCGCGGGGACGAAACATCCAGCGGCGAAGCGGAACGCGGCCACGCGCGCCGTGGTCACGCGCCCGGCGGTGACTCGCGCGGTCGCGAAGCGGGCCGTGATGAGGTTTCCCGTGGTGCAGCGCCCGGTGATCAGTCCCGAGACGACGCGCTCGCCAGTGGAGCGCCCGGCGGTGACGTGTCCCCCGACCGTCACGGTGCCGGGGCGCCACTGCCCGCCGGACCGGCCGGCCGGGCCAATGGTGGGGCCGACGGCGGGCTCCCCGGGCCGGCCGGCCGGGCCGACAACGGGGCCGGTGGGGTAGTGAGCCGGGCGCGGGTGGAGTTGCAGGTGGTGATCACGGATCGGGCGTTGCTGGCCGGTGGGGCGGAGCCGGCGTATCTGGCCGGGTACGGGGTGGTCCCGGCTCCGTGGGCGCGGGAGCTGGTCGATGGCCGGACCGACGTGTTCCTCCGTCGCTTGTTCCTGGCCCCGGACACCGGGCAACTGGTCGGGATGGACTCGCGGGCCCGGTTGATGCCCGAGGGGTTGCGCCGGTTCATCCAGGTCCGGGACCGGACCTGCCGGACCCCGTGGTGTGACGCGCCGATCCGGCACGTGGACCACGTGCACGCCCACGCCGCCGGTGGGGTCACCAGCGAAGTGAACGGGCAGGGCCTGTGCGAACGGTGCAACCACGCCAAGGAAGCCCCCGGCTGGGATGCCGTCCCCGTCGACGGGCCACGCCACACGGTGGTGACCACCACCCCCACCGGCCACACCTACACCTCCACCGCACCCCCGGCACCCGGCACCGGCAACGTCAACACGGCCAGAACGGCCGGAACGGCCGGGTCGGCCGGGACGAACCGGACCCCGGTATCGGCCAGGACGGCCCGCACGGTTGAGCGGGTCGGGACGGCCGGCCCGCCCGGGACGGTGAGCGCCGCAGGTCTGGCCCAGGCCGCCGATGCCGTGGATCCCGCCGGCAGCGAACCGGTCGCTGTTCTGTCGGTGGGCTGAACCAGTCCTGCCCGACCCGGCACGGCTCCCGGCCACAGTGGCCTGACGTCTTTGGCGGACGAGTCGGCCGCACGGCGCTCACCTGGTTCGACCGCCAGCTTTCCCTGCTCGGACCGGCGGCCGGTCCCCCGGCAGAACCGGGGGACCGGCCACCGATAACGGTCCGGTCAGTCGCCCTTGACGTTGACCACTTGGCGCAGTGTGTGCCGGATCGACACCAGGTGTCAACGTCGGCCGAATATTGACCCCGTAGCGTCGTTCGAATATTGACCCCCTGCTCGGTTGTTGATGGTCTGGTTTGGTCAGTGCTCGGCGCCGGTGGCGAGGAGCTGTCTGCGGCTGCGGGTTCGGTAGGAGTCGCCGGTCAGGGTG
>NZ_MRDE01000014.1 GCF_001968835.1 Tersicoccus phoenicis | reverse complement strand
TCCGGGCAGGCGAAGGTAGCGTTACGCACGTCGAGGTCTTCCAGATGGGCGGTGTGAGAACTCCCATCATCGGAAGACCTCGACCCCTACACGGGCACCGACGCGCCGCCCACGATCACAGCGCCCGATACACCCTCAATTGCGATGAGCCTGTTATGTAGGGTTCCAGGGCATCCCAGTTCGCGTAGCGGCGGGCGGAGTAGGTTTTGCCGACGCCGGCGTCCCCATGGCAGATACCGATGGTGCGCTCTTTCCGTACGGCGTTGGCAAACTCGGTGAAGCGCCGGTGTTCTTTGGTCACGATGAATGGCTGGTCCATCATCAGTCCTCTTCGTAGGTGCGAAGCCGCGGCCGGCGGCGCGGTGGTTCAGAGATGCGAGGTTGTTCGCGGTCGGCAACGGTTGGGATGCGGTCGTTAATGGTGCGGCGCAGCTCGCGCCGGCGTGCCCGGCGGGCTGCTTCGATGTCCCGAAGACTCAGCCGGAGGTTCGGGTGGTCTTCGTCTATAGCCGTGCAGATGAAGGTGTCATGGTCGAAGACGCGAATCTCGGAGATGTCTCGGGGGTCGTAGCGGATGGTGATGGTCTGTCCGACAAAGGGTGCGAGGGTGGGTGAGAGGTAGCGCTGGCCCTGAAAGTGGATACCGTCGCGTTGCACGACGCGGTTCTTCGGAACGGTGAGGAGGAGTCCGTCGAGTTCTTCGAGGGTGTCCGGCATGCGGGGAAGCCATCCATCAGCAACCCAGGCGTCTCTGGGCGACGTGCCGAGTTCGCTGTGTGCCCGGTTGTTGTAAACGGCGATGAAGGCGCCGATTTCCCGATCGATTGTCGGCAGGTCGAGCACTGGCTGTGGTGAACGGCTTCCGGGAGCAAGGTACCCCGGCAAGGTCGCAAGGACCTCGGTGTTGATTGTGCCGAAAAAGCGCTCGATCTTGCCGCGCCCCTGTGGCCGGCCGATGGTGGAATGGATGGTGCGGATGTGCAGCGCGACGGCGGTACGTTCAAGGTGGTGGCTGGTGAAGTCGGAGCCGTGATCGACGTGCAGGATGTCAGGAAGTCCACACATCACCCAGGAAGGGTTCTGTTTACGCCAGATCGCCTGCCGCAGAGCGAGGGCTGTGTTCAAGGCTGAGGGTGCGCCGGTAAAGACGGTGTAACCGCAGATTGCCCGGGAATAGTCATCTACCACCGTGGTCAGCCAAGGACGGTCCGGTTTACCGTTTGCGCCGAGAATGAGGATGTCGAGTTCGGTGTGGTCGGCCTGCCATATCTGGTTCGGCCGTTCCGCCCGGCGGCGGTACACGAGTTCGTACCGGTCGCGGTAGGACGTGGGCCCCTCGAGGGCGAGGGTGACAAGACCGGGATCCAGGGCAGCGACGATGTCCCGAACCGTCGAATACCCAGGCACCGGAGCGTTCCTCTGTCTGGCATCGGCGATAGCCAGCCGGTGCAGGGTTGCAAGGCTTGGGCGGGGCCTTGTCAGCGCGAGCCTCTCGATGAATGCCACGGTTTCCGCTGCGGTACGGCGCCTGCCGGCATCGGCCCTGGGACGCGGATCCAGCGCCGCGATGCCACCCTCTTGGAACGACCGGCGCCAGCGCTCAAGAGTGCGCAGGCTGACCTCCGATGCCCGGGCCAGCTCCGCGAGTGGGATCTTATCTTCGACGTGCAATCGAAGGATCCGCCACCGCTCCACGCCGTTCATGAACGCAGCTACATGGTGCTCTCGCGGGCAGCGAGGGCTTTCTGGTGACGGTAGAGCGTTGCCCGGCTCCACCCGACGAGGCGGGCCGCTTCCTCAGCGGTGCGGCCCTTGGCCCGCGCTTCGGTCACGATCCTCAGCTTGTCAGCTATCACTACAGGGTCCGAGAGCGGCCGGCCGAACCTGGTTCCGCCCTTTCGTGCAGCAGCAATCCCGGCATTGACCCGTTCAACGATCAACTCCCGCTCGTACTCCGCCAGGGTGGCCAGCATGTTCAGCATCAGCCGGCCCGACGTTGTGGCAGGGTCGATGCCATCCGAAACTGACCTCAGCTGCACGCCACGCTCCCGGAACAGGTTCACGGTGTTCAAGACGTCTATCAGGGACCGGCCGAGGCGATCTATCCGCCACACCACGACCGTGTCGCCCGGCTCAATATAATCCAGAAGCTTCTTCATCCCAGGCCGCTCGATGGCAGTCCGGCTCCCAGATGTGACATCGGCGAAGACATCACGCTTTTGCACCCCGGCGCCCACGAGTGCATCAAGCTGCAGCTTGGCGTCCTGGCCCGCAGTGCTCACCCGCGTATATCCGAGATGTCTCACCGGCTCATTCTGCCTCAGAAACCCCGTCCGAGCACCCGTGTAAGACAAAAACACGGCGAGACAACTTTCCAAGACAACGAGGTGCCCGTCCCGACGCTGCTCCAATCGGGCTTCTCCAGGAAGAAGGCAGTGTCTTGAAAAGCTTTTGATTTCCGAGACATTCCTGGGGAGCACCTGCACCAGGGGGTCTACATCATCAGGGGCGGCGCTACAGCCTGGCGTAGGCCCAGCCTTCCCATTGACGCTGAGCCAGGTGGGCGATGGCTGCGGGCACCGTTCCCACGCCGGGCGCAAGGTCTTTGTCCCCCATGCCTGCCGAGCGCATGCTGTTGCCGCAGGCGAGGATGTCCACGCCCAGTTGTCCGGCGTTTGTGCTGGCTTCGGCGGCGGGTGAATTTTGGGCGAGGAGCTTGACGCCGGGCCCTTGGACGACCACTTCAATGCCAGCTTCCAGACCGAGCGCGGCGCGGGCGTTCGCGGCGCTGCGCAGGATGCCGACGAAGGCATCCTGTTCGAGCGGGCCGCCGGCGTGGATGAACAGGCCGGGCCCTGCCTGCTCATCCTCTGGAACCGTTGTTTCCACGGACATCTCTACTTCGCCATTTCGCCCAGGTCGGCGAGGGCCTTCCGGAGGCGGGTGCCGGCGTCGTCGGCGATGTCCTTGACGGCCTGTGCGGCGCTGAGCTGGACCATGGTCTGGGGGTCAATGGCTTCCACCGTGGTCAGCTCTGCGTCCTTGTTTCGGCGCACCACAACATTGCACGGCAGCAAAGCGCCGATTTCCGGTTCGGCTGCGAGGGCGCGGCGGGCCAGGGCCGGGTTGCAGGCGCCGAGGATGACGTAGTCACCGACAGTGTCCGCCGCTTCAGCGCCAAGCTTGGCTTCGAAGGTGGAGCGGACATTGATTTCCGTGAGGATCCCGAAGCCCTGGGCTGACAGGGCGTCCCGGGTGCGGTCCACGGCTTCGGTCCAGGGAAGGTCCACGGTGGTGGTGAGGGTGTACGTCATGGTTCTCCTTGGCTGCTCGACAGCTGGTCTGTTTAGGCGAGGGAGAGGAAGAGCTTCTCCAGGTCTTTCTTGTCCATGGTTTCGTCCTTCTGGACGATGCACTGTTCCAGGCCTGTGGCGATGATGGCGAACCCGGCCCGGTCCAGCGCCTTCGATACGGCTGCGAGCTGGGTGACGACGTCCTTGCAGTCCCGGCCTTCTTCAAGCATTCGGGTGACGGCGGACAGCTGGCCCTGGGCGCGCTTCAGCCGGTTGATGACAGGGGTGAGTTCTGAGGGATTGAGTTCCATGGGTTTCTCCAAAGATCGGGGCTTGCCTCTATTCTATACCCCCTAGGGTGTTTTGACTACCCCGCAGGGTATCTGCAATACTGGGTGGGGTATCCACCCGACCCCTTCCGAGAGGCCAGCAATGACTTCCCCTTCCACCGCACCCGCTGTTACTGCACTCGCCCCTGAGACCCTGCAGTCCTGGTTCAAAGAGCACCGGGACCTCGTGGTGATTGACGTCCGCTCTGCCGCTGAGTTTGAGTCCCTGCATATCCGCGGCTCCTACAACGTGCCGCTGCCGCTGCTCTCCGAACACGCGGACGAGCTTGCCGCCCGGCTGGGCAGCCGGGTGGTCCTGGTCTGCCAGTCCGGCGTGCGCGCAGAGCAGGCCCGCCAGCGCCTTGCCAAGGCCGGCATCGACACCGCCTACGTGCTGACCGGCGGGGCACCCGGCTTCGCCGCTGCCGGCGGTGACGTGGTCAAGGGCAAGGACCGCTGGGACCTGGAGCGGCAGGTCCGCCTGGTGGCCGGCTCCCTGGTGGTCCTGGGCCTGGCAGGCGGTAAGTTCGTCTCCCCGAAGATCCGCACGCTTGCGGGGGTCATCGGCACGGGCCTGACGTTCTCGGCAGCCACCAACACCTGCGCCATGGGCAAGGCTATCGCGGCCATGCCGTGGAACAAGGCTGCCCAGGAGCCCACCCGCGAAAGCGCCATCCTCGCCCTGCCCGCCGCCAGCAACAAGAGCACAGAAGCCGCAGCCTAATGACAGCCACCCTGGTCCTGGTTCTCGCCCTCTCGGTGGTCATTGGGCTCTCGCTAGGCGTCTTGGGCGGCGGCGGGTCCATCCTGACCGTCCCGATCCTGGTTTACGTGGCCGGGTTTGAAGCCAAGGAAGCCATCGCGGCGTCCCTCTTCGTTGTCGGCGTCACCTCCGCCGTCAGCGTGATCAGCCACGCCCGCGGGGGCAGGGTGATGTGGCGGACCGGCCTGATCTTCGGCGCCGCCGGCATGGCCGGCGCATTCGCCGGGGGCCTGCTGGGCGGGCACATCCCCGGCCAGATCCTGCTCATCGCCTTCGCCATCATGATGGTGGCCACCTCCGTGGCCATGCTCCGCGGCCGGAAGAAAAAGAACGACGACGGCGGCGCCCCGGTAAAGCATGAGCTTCCGCTGGGCAGGGTCCTGCTGGACGGGGCCGTCGTCGGACTTATCACCGGCCTGGTGGGCGCGGGCGGCGGGTTCCTCGTGGTCCCGGCCCTGGCGCTGCTGGGCGGCCTACCGATGTCCGTTGCCGTGGGCACCTCCCTGGTGGTCATCGCCATGAAGTCCTTCGCCGGGCTCGCCGGCTACCTCACCACCGTCCAGCTCGACTGGGGCATCACCCTCGGCGTGACCGCGGCAGCGATCGTTGGCTCCCTGATCGGTTCCAAGCTCGCGGGCCGCATCCCCGAGGCGGCGCTGCGCAAGGCCTTCGGCTGGTTCGTCCTGGCCATGGGCACCTTCGTCCTGATCCAGCAAGCCCCGGCAGACCTTCAATGGTTCATCGCAGCAGGTGTCGCAGCCCTGACCGCAGTCACCGCTGGGATCTGCTGGTTTTTCATCAGCTCCTGCCCCCTGCGCAACCGCACCGGCCGCCGCAGCAACGTCCCCTCACCCGCCTGAACCCGCTACAACCAGCCAAGGAGAACACCATGGGCCTCATCAGCTCCCTGAAAAAAGCCTTCAGCAAGCCCTACACAACGGTCTCAGTAGCTGAGGCCAAGGACCTCCTGTCCTCAGGCGCCGCGCTGATCGACGTCCGCTCCGCCCAGGAATGGCGCTCCGGACGGGCGCCCCAGGCCAAGCACGTCCCGCTGGACCGGCTGCAGACCAGCACCGCAGGAATCAACAAGAACAAGCCCGTCATCGCCGTCTGCGCATCCGGCGTACGCTCCGCGTCAGCGGCCCGGCTCCTCGCCACCCAGGGGTACCAGGCCTACTCCCTGCGCGGCGGCATGAGCGCCTGGCGCGCAGCCGGCGAACCCGTCCGCTAACAACCGCCCACTCTTTTCGAAGGAGAAAACACCATGGCTGAAATCACTATCACCGAAGCCGAGCAGCGGCGCACCAGCGCCTGCATCCTCGACGTGCGCGAGGACTTCGAGGTCGCCGAAGGCATGATCCCCGGCGCCCTGCACATCCCCATGGGCCAGCTGCAGGCACGCCTGTCCGAACTGGACCCCGCAGTCCCCGTCATCGCAGTCTGCCGCAGCGGCAACCGCAGCGCCGCCGTCGCCGATGCCCTCAACGGCGCCGGCTACAAGGCAGACACCATGGCCGGCGGCATGACCGCCTGGACCCGCGCGGGCCTCCCCACCGCCTAAGCCCCACCGCGCCCCCACGCCGCAGGGCAACCAACCAACTTCGCCCGAAAGGACTCAACAGACCATGGCAACCATCGACATCACCCAGCAATCCTTCGCCCAGACCCTAGAGAGCAACGAGATCGTCTTCGTTGACTTCTGGGCAGCCTGGTGCGGCCCCTGCCGCCAGTTCGCACCCACCTACGGTGCCGCGGCCGAACGGCACCCGGACATCACCTCCATCCCCACCCTGATGGCCTTCAAGGACAAGACCCTCGTCTTCTCCCAGCCCGGAGCCCTCAACGCCACCGGACTCGAAGAAGTCATCCAGGCCGTCAAGAACGTCGACATGAATGAACTCCGCGCTCAGGCCGGACGACAGAACGCCTGATGCGATGCCAGAGGGCCCGGGGTACCGCACTGTAACGGCAGGCGAACTCGCCACGGTCTGGCCACGCGCCACCCTGGTGGACGTTCGGAGCCAGGAAGAGCATGCGACCGCACACGTCCCCGGCAGCCTGAACATCCCCCTCGACGAATTGCCCTCCCGGCTTGCCGACCTCCCCGGCGGCACGCTTTACCTCATGTGCGGGTCAGGAAAACGCAGCAGCCAGGCCGCACGGATCCTTACCGACCGCGGATACCAGACGGTCAACGTAGCCGGCGGGATCACCGAGTGGTACCGCAACGGCCACCCCGTTACCTATCAACCCACCCCGGACAACCCGTCCCGGCAACAGCCGGGCCACGCCCCGGCAGGCCTGCGCAGGCTGTTCCGCACGAAATCTACTTAGCCGCAGACCGCTTGCGGGATACCCCCGGGGGTATCTATACTGGATGTAGAACAACAACCAATCCCCTTTCAACTAAGGAGAGCACTACATGCTTATCGAGCGCATTTACGATGAAGACCTCGCCCAGGCCAGCTACCTGATCGGCTGCCAGGCCAACGGCACCGCCGTTGTTGTCGACGGACGCCGCGACATCGCCGTCTACCAGGAACTGGCCGAGAAGAACGGCATGAAGATCGTGGCCGTGACCGAAACCCACATCCACGCCGACTACCTCTCCGGCACCCGCGAACTCGCCGCCGCCACCGGCGCGAAGATCTACGTCTCCGGCGAAGGCGGCCCGGACTGGCAGTACGAATTCGACGGTGAGCGCCTCTACGACGGCGACAAGATCACCATCGGCAACATCAGCATCCAAGCCGTGCACACCCCGGGCCACACTCCCGAGCACCTGTCCTTCCTGGTCACCGACGGCGCGTTCAGCGACCAGCCCGGCTACCTGCTCTCAGGTGACTTCGTTTTCTCCGGCGACCTCGGCCGGCCGGACCTGCTGGACGAGGCAGCCGGCGGCATCGACACCCGCTTTGAAGGCGCTAAGCAGCTGTTCGCGAGCTTGCGGGATAAGTTCCTGACCCTGCCGGACTACGTCCAGGTCCACCCGGCCCACGGCGCCGGCAGCGCCTGCGGCAAGGCTCTCGGCGCCATCCCGTCCTCCACCGTAGGTTACGAGCGGCTCTACTCCTGGTGGGGCCCCTACCTCGCCGCCAACGACGAGCAGGGCTTCATCGATGAGCTCCTCGACGGCCAGCCCGACGCGCACGCCTACTTCGGCCGGATGAAGCGCGAAAACCGTGAAGGCCCCGCCGTCATGGGAGAACGCGCTCCGCTCAAGGAACTGGACACCGCTGACGTCGCAAAGGACCTGGCGGCGGACAAAGTCACGTTCATCGACACCCGCCCCAACAGCGAAGTCCACGAAGGCACTGTAGCCCGTTCCCTGAACGTACCGGCCGGCAAGTCCGTAGCCAGCTATGGCGCCTGGGTAGTGAACCCCGAGACCGACAAGAACCCGCTGGTACTCCTCGCCAAGGACCAGGAACAGGCCATGGACATGTGGGACCACCTGGTACGGGTCGGCATCGACAACGTCGCCGGCTACCTCACCAGCATCGAAGGCCTCCCCATGACCACCCCGAAGCTGATCCAGCCAGAGGAACTCAAGGGTTTTGACGCTGCCATGATCGTGGACGTCCGCAATCGCAGCGAACACATCGCCGGAAACATCGCCGGCTCGTACCAGCTCAGTGGCGGCCGGATCATGTGGCACCTGGACAAGCTCCCCGCCGACGGCACCATCGTGACCTACTGCCAGTCCGGTGTCCGGAACTCTGTGGCGGCCAGCGCCCTGCGCCGGGCCGGGTACGACGTCGTCGAACTCGATGGCAGCTACGCCGCCTGGGACGCCTTCCAGCAGACCCGACAGAACGTCGTCTCAGCAAAGTAAAACCCTAAGACCGCCCGGGCAGGACCCCCCTCCTGCCCGGGCCCGCCCGGACGCGTTCCCCCACGTGTCCGGGCACTCTTATGTCCCCGGCACGAACGGAGTACTCAGGATGGCCAGAACAAAGGCGGGAAGCGCCCCGGACTCCACCCGTGTCGCTCTGGGCCTGCGGCAGAACCTGGCGCAGTTCATGCTGCTGGTGGCTGTTAACGCCCTGGTGGGCGGGACGCTTGGCCAGGAGCGCACCGTGCTTCCGCTGCTGGCAGGGCAGGTTTTCCAACTGGACCTGTACACGAGCGCGCTGACGTATATCCTCGCCTTCGGCCTGTCCAAGGCCGCAACAAACTACTTCGCGGGAACACTCTCTGACCGGTACGGCCGCAAACGCGTCCTCATCGCCGGTTGGTTGGTAGCGGTCCCTGTTCCGCTCCGGAAGGTGTCAAGTCTGGTGAGACAGTTTCCGTCAGGCGGTCTGTATGAGGGCCTCCTGTGAGGGTTGGTTGATCCAGGCTGTGGCGGGCAGTGTGGGTGCTGCGGGTCGGCGGTGGCCGAAGCGTTCCGGATGGGCGGTGTAGGCAGCG
>NZ_MRDE01000013.1 GCF_001968835.1 Tersicoccus phoenicis | reverse complement strand
GGTCATGTGATACCGTTCCCCCGAAAATTGAACCCACATTCTTCAACAAAAAGAAACGAATGGAATGTGTCCGGTCATTACGTCATTTAGCAGACAAAGCGACTTACATTACAGCCTACTGGGTGCTGCATAAAGCAGCAGCAGACGACTGTGGCAAACAGCCACAGCCGCTGGAGCGACAATCCCCAGGATCACTCCTGGGGGGCCTATTGGGGTCCCAGCGTCGGGCTCAATGGACGCTCGACATGCAGCCTGGTGCGGGAATCGAACCTCCGACTAACGGGTCGGGAAGCGCCCCGCACACTCTCTAGCTGCATATCGAATGACCACAACACGCCGGGATAGCTGGCGATGTGTGCTACACCACCTGTGGGAGAAAACAAAACTTAGTTAAGAAGCAGCTTAATTAATGCAGGGCAGACTAATAAAGATGAGCAAACAAAACAAACGCCTCTACCTCCGTTTGTTAACCAAGAGATGTCTAAGATGATCATTATTGCTAATTAAACTTGAACGTCAAACACATTAACAATAAAGAGAAATAAGAG
>NZ_MRDE01000132.1 GCF_001968835.1 Tersicoccus phoenicis | reverse complement strand
CGGTGAAGCTGGCCAAGGCCGACATCGTGCCCACGGACACGAACCTGCGGCCCGGGTACGAATCGTTCGCCGAGCTCGAAGCGGCCTGCGAGGCGTTCATGGGCGAGGTCAACACCCGGGAACACCGGGCCACTCGCAGGAAACCGGCCACCATGCTGGAGGAGGAGCGGGCCCGGTTGCACCGGGTCCCGGACACCGCGCACACGGTCGCGTTCGGCCTCTCACGCGCCGTGCCGCAGAACACGCCGATGGTCACGTTCGAGAACGGCCAGTACTCCGTTCCCGCGCATCTGCTCGGGGCCCACGTGTTCGTCCGCTCCCACGGTGTCGGCACGGACGAGCAGGTCGTCCTCGTCCACGTCGGCTCCGATGGTCCCGTCGAAGTCGCCCGACACCCGCGGGCCCGCCCGGGGAGCCCGGCCATCGATGACGCCCACTTCCCCGACCACCGGCAGAAGGGCCCGGGCGACTACACGATCACGGCCAGAAGCGCTGCGGAGGCCGAGTTCCTGGCCATCGGCGCCGGCGCTCACACGTGGCTGCTGGAAGCGGCCGCGGCGGGCACCGCCAGGATGAACGTGAAGATGGCCGAGGCCGTCGCGCTGGCCAAGATCAGCGGCACCGCCCAGGTCGACGCGGCGTTGGGTGAGGCGGCCACCTACGGGCGGTTCGCGACCGGTGACCTCGCCTCGATCCTGACCACGGGCAGCTCCAAGGGCACCTCGCACCGGGCCGATGAGAAGGCGTCGCTGGCGCAGGGCACCGCCGGGTGGGCCGCGATCGGGCAACCCGTCACACCCGTCACCGCCGTCGAGGGGCTGGAGGAGAGCGCGTGAGCATCACCCAGACTGCCCCACCCGCCCTGACCGCGGACCTCGAGGCGTTGATGCGGCAGCTGAAGATGCCCCACGCCCGCGCGTTGGCGCCCGAGCTGATCGCGACCGCCCGGGCCCAGCGCTGGGAACCGGCCGAAGTCATCAAGGCCCTCTTCATCGAGGAGGTCGCCGGCCGGTCCCGGTCCATGCTCGCCACCCGCCGCAAGGCGGCCGGATTCCCGACCGGGAAGACGTTCGAGACCTGGGACGAAGCCGCGTCCTCGATCCCGGCCCCCACGCAGCACGCGTTGCGGACCCTGGAATGGGTCGCCCGGAAGGAGAACGTCGTCGTCTGCGGGCCATCAGGCACGGGAAAGACGTTCTTCCTCGAGGCCCTCGGCCAACAAGCCGTCGAGGCCGGCATGCGGGTCGCGTGGTTCCGGCTCGAGGACCTCGGCGCGCTCGTCCGCGCGCACCGCGCCGACGACTCCGTCCACCGGGTCGTCGCCCGGACCCTGCGCGCCGACCTCATCGTCGTCGATGACATCGGGCTACTCGACGTCGGTGCCGACGCCGCCGAGGGCCTCTACCGCCTCGTCGACGCCGCCTACGAGAAACGCTCCATCGCGGTCTCCTCGAACCTGCACCCCTCCGGCTTCGACGAACTCATGCCCAAAACCCTCGCGACCGCGACCGTCGACCGGCTCCTCCACCACGCCCACGTCTGCCAGACCTCAGGCGACTCTATCCGGCTCACCCAAGCCCTCGCCGGGAAAGGAGTC
>NZ_MRDE01000131.1 GCF_001968835.1 Tersicoccus phoenicis | reverse complement strand
GTGCCGGGTCGGTCGAAGTAAGCCAGAACGTCGTCGGCGCGCTTGTTCAAGGTCCGTCCGAGCGTGTTGAGCTCGACCAGTGCTTTCGGGATACCGCTGCTGAGCGATCCGATGAGGTTGGTCATCAGCTCGCGACCGCGGCGTCGGTCCTCGTGCCGGTAGGCGGCGATCATGCGCTGATAGATGCCCCAGGTCGCCTCGACCTCGACATGGTTCTCGGTCGCGAACAACGCCCTCAGCCGGGAGGCCTGCTTGTCGGTGAGCAGGTCGGCGCCGGTGTGCAGGGTCCGCCTGGCCGAGTAGAGCGGGTCTCCCTTCATCCCGCGGTGGCCGTAGATGGCTTGCTGCACACGCCGGCGGCACCGGTCGAGTGCGTCGCCGGCGAGGCGGCCGACGTGGAAGGGATCCATGACCGCGACCGCGTCGGGAAGTTCCTCGGTGGTCGCGGTCTTGAAGCCGGTGAACCCGTCCATCGCCACAACCTCGACACCGTCGCGCCAGGAGTCGGGGCGGGCGGCGAGCCAGGTCTTGAATGCCTCCTTCGAGCGGCCCTCAACCATGTCCAGCAGTCGTGCCGGCCCGGTGCCATCGCGGATCGGGGTGAGGTCGATGACCACGGTGACGTACCGGTCGCCACGCCTGGTGTGGCGCCACACGTGCTCATCGACGCCGACGACCTTCACGCCGTCGAACCGGTCGGCGTCGTCGATCAGGACCCTCTTGCCCTCGGCCAGGACCGCGTCGTTGGCGGTGTCCCAGGCGACGTCGAGCCCCTCGGCGATCCGGGCAACAGTGAGGTGCTGCACGACGAGCGCTTCGAGTGCCCACCGCAGCCCGCGGCGCGAGAGCTTCGCCCGTGGCTCGGCCGCGCGGGTGGTGTCTTGGCGCCACACGTGTCCGCAGCCGGTGCAGCGGTAGCGACGCACCGCGACCTCAAGGACGGTGGGTCGCCACCCCAGCGGCTCGTGCGCGAGTCGACGGATGACCGTGTCCCGAGCAGCGCCCTCGGCGCCGCAGCGTCGGCACCACTCATCAGGGGTCAGGACCCGGCAGGCGAGCACCGCTCGCGCGGGCTCGAGGCGTTGACCGGTCACGACGAGGTCGAGCTCATCGAGGCGGCAGAACGTGGTCAGGTCAGGGCGG
>NZ_MRDE01000130.1 GCF_001968835.1 Tersicoccus phoenicis | reverse complement strand
CGCTCGCCACTACTAACGGAATCACTGTTGTTTTCTCTTCCTGCGGGTACTGAGATGTTTCACTTCCCCGCGTTCCCCCCGCACGCCCTATATATTCAGACGGCGGTGACCACACATGACATGCGGCCGGGTTACCCCATTCGGAAATCCTCGGATCACAGACCGGTTATCGTCTCCCCGAGGCTTATCGCAGATTCCCACGTCCTTCATCAGCTCCTGATGCCAAGGCATCCACCGTGTGCCCTTAGAAACTTACACACAGAACAATCAGAATTAAGATGCTCGCGTCCACTATGCAGTTCTCAAACAACAACCCCCGCACCCCGCCGGACCACCCCCACAGGGGTGCCGGCACGCCAGACACAGGGAACACCAGAAACAACCAGACCCCGCACCCCCACCCACCAGATCCCCAGCAACCAGGACGAGCACCCCCACCAACCGTGAGGAACACCCACCCAGCCACCAGGACCAGCAGAAGACGACGCCGGGCACCTGTTGTCCCAGGACCCAACAGTGTGTTGCCTAGGCCCACCACCCACCAGGGAGAACCAGCCACCGTCCCAACCCGACCACGAGCAACCACCCCACAACGGAAGCAGCCACCCCACCGGGCGTACTGAGCGGCCAGCCACCAGCACCGGCGACGGACACGAGTTTCGTTGATGTTCCACCCATGAGCACCCGCACCCACACCCAGGTGAGTCAACGGGCTTCTCCCTCTCACCCCCACGCGACCCCACCACTGAACGGCAGGACCACGACCAACCCGCCCACCACACAGCGTGGGCGACCCGGCCAGGGGTTCAAGTGCTCCTTAGAAAGGAGGTGATCCAGCCGCACCTTCCGGTACGGCTACCTTGTTACGACTTAGTCCCAATCGCCGGTCCCACCTTCGACGGCTCCCTCCCAAGGGTTAGGCCACCGGCTTCGGGTGTTACCAACTTTCGTGACTTGACGGGCGGTGTGTACAAGGCCCGGGAACGTATTCACCGCAGCGTTGCTGATCTGCGATTACTAGCGACTCCGACTTCACGTGGTCGAGTTGCAGACCACGATCCGAACTGAGACCGGCTTTTTGGGATTAGCTCCACCTCACAGTATCGCAACCCTTTGTACCGGCCATTGTAGCATGCGTGAAGCCCAAGACATAAGGGGCATGATGATTTGACGTCATCCCCACCTTCCTCCGAGTTGACCCCGGCAGTCTCCCATGAGTCCCCGGCATGACCCGCTGGCAACATGGAACGAGGGTTGCGCTCGTTGCGGGACTTAACCCAACATCTCACGACACGAGCTGACGACAACCATGCACCACCTGTGAACCGGCCACAAGTGGGGGACACATCTCTGCGCCTTTCCGGTCCATGTCAAGCCTTGGTAAGGTTCTTCGCGTTGCATCGAATTAATCCGCATGCTCCGCCGCTTGTGCGGGCCCCCGTCAATTCCTTTGAGTTTTAGCCTTGCGGCCGTACTCCCCAGGCGGGGCACTTAATGCGTTAGCTACGGCGCGGAGAACGTGGAATGTCCCCCACACCTAGTGCCCAACGTTTACGGCATGGACTACCAGGGTATCTAATCCTGTTCGCTCCCCATGCTTTCGCTCCTCAGCGTCAGTAACAGCCCAGAGACCTGCCTTCGCCATCGGTGTTCCTCCTGATATCTGCGCATTTCACCGCTACACCAGGAATTCCAGTCTCCCCTACTGCACTCCAGTCTGCCCGTACCCACTGCAGACCCGGGGTTGAGCCCCGGGCTTTCACAGCAGACGCGACAAACCGCCTACGAGCTCTTTACGCCCAATAATTCCGGACAACGCTTGCGCCCTACGTATTACCGCGGCTGCTGGCACGTAGTTAGCCGGCGCTTCTTCTGCAAGTACCCTCAACCAGACAACAGCCTGGCCTTGTTCCCTGCTGAAAGAGGTTTACAACCCGAAGGCCGTCATCCCTCACGCGGCGTCGCTGCATCAGGCTTTCGCCCATTGTGCAATATTCCCCACTGCTGCCTCCCGTAGGAGTCTGGGCCGTGTCTCAGTCCCAGTGTGGCCGGTCACCCTCTCAGGCCGGCTACCCGTCGTCGCCTTGGTGAGCCATTACCCCACCAACAAGCTGATAGGCCGTGAGTCCATCCAAAACCACCCGAAAGCTTTCCACCACCACCACATGCGTGGAATGGTCGTATCCAGTATTAGACCCAGTTTCCCAGGC
>NZ_MRDE01000129.1 GCF_001968835.1 Tersicoccus phoenicis | reverse complement strand
GTCGTCGTCCTCGTCCGACCCAGGTTGTCATACGTCAGCCACTTCGCGCCCAGGCCCGCCCCCGCCACCGGGGTGATAGTGGTGAGCTGTGGTCGGTGTTGTACCCGTAGACCGTCCGGTTCGACCCGTTCCCCGGCGCCGTGGCCGTCGCCACGATCCCGTCCGGGTTGTACGTCAAGACCGCCTGAGCGGCCAGGGCGTCCGTGGAGGTCAGCCGGTTCCCGGCCCCGTTGAACGTGTAGGCCGACGTGTTACCCGCATCGTCCGTGCTCGAGGTGGCCAAGTACTTCGTGTTCGCCGCCGTGTT
>NZ_MRDE01000128.1 GCF_001968835.1 Tersicoccus phoenicis | reverse complement strand
CGTCGGATCGTCGTGGTGGTCGCGCGGGCAAGCGATGGCGTGTTCGTGAGGGTGGCTGCGGCGCGGGTGAGGTTGAAGGCCATGACCGCGCAGACCAGCCAGGCGGCGTTCGCGTTGAACACGCCGGAGGGCAGGTGGGCCAGGGCGGAGGCTTTCAGATCGGCGTGGACGTTCTCGATGATCGCATGTCGGCGATGCACCTGATCCGCTGCGACCGTGCCTGTGGTGGCGGGGTCGGTGGTGGTGAAGAAGGCGTGGAATCGCCACGTGTCGAACAGCGTCGCCTGGCCCTCGCTCTTGTGG
>NZ_MRDE01000127.1 GCF_001968835.1 Tersicoccus phoenicis | reverse complement strand
GTCGTCGTCCTCGTCCGACCCAGGTTGTCATACGTCAGCCACTTCGCGCCCAGGCCCGCCCCCGCCACCGGGGTGATAGTGGTGAGCTGTGGTCGGTGTTGTACCCGTAGACCGTCCGGTTCGACCCGTTCCCCGGCGCCGTGGCCGTCGCGACCGTCCCGTCCGGGTTGTACGTCAAGACCGCCTGAGCGGCCAGGGCGTCCGTGGAGGTCAGCCGGTTCCCGGCCCCGTTGAACGTGTAGGCCGACGTGTTACCCGCATCGTCCGTGCTCGAGGTGGCCAAGTACTTCGTGTTCGCCGCCGTGTT
>NZ_MRDE01000126.1 GCF_001968835.1 Tersicoccus phoenicis | reverse complement strand
CGTCGGATCGTCGTGGTGGTCGCGCGGGCAAGCGATGGCGTGTTCGTGAGGGTGGCTGCGGCGCGGGTGAGGTTGAAGGCCATGACCGCGCAGACCAGCCAGGCGGCGTTCGCGTTGAACACGCCGGAGGGCAGGTGGGCCAGGGCGGAGGTTTTCAGATCGGCGTGGACGTTCTCGATGATCGCATGTCGGCGATGCACCTGATCCGCTGCGACCGTGCCTGTGGTGGCGGGGTCGGTGGTGGTGAAGAAGGCGTGGAATCGCCACGTGTCGAACAGCGTCGCCTGGCCCTCGCTCTTGTGG
>NZ_MRDE01000125.1 GCF_001968835.1 Tersicoccus phoenicis | reverse complement strand
TCGCCGGGGTGGACACCCACGGCCAGACGCACCACGCCGCAGTGATCGACCCCCTGGGCCGGCACCTTGCCGACCGGCAGTTCCCGGCCACGGGGGCCGGCTACCGCCAGTTGCTGTCCTGGCTCGGCTCCCACGGGGCCGTGGCCGCGGTGGGGGTCGAGGGCACCGGCGCCTACGGTGCCGAGCTGGCCCGGGTGCTGGCCCGGGCCGGGCTGAGGGTGGTCGAGGTCGACCGCCCGGACCGCAAGACGCGGCGGATGAAGGGCAAATCCGACCCGATCGACGCCTACGCCGCCGCCACCGCGGTGACCTCCGGACGCGCGACCGGCTCGCCGAAGACCCGCGACGGGATCGTCGAGGCCATCCGCGCCCTGCGGTTGCCGCGGCGCTCGGCGGTCAAGGCCCGCACCCAGGCCATCAACCAGGCCCGTCAGCTGCTGGTCACCGCCCCCGAGGCGCTGCGTGCCCAGCTGCGCGGCCTCTCGGCGGCACAGCTGGCCCCGGCCTGCGCCCGCTTACGCCCCGGCAACCTAGCCGATCCCATCGGGGCGACCAAGGCCGCACTGCGCCGCCTGGGCCGGAGGATCCTGGCCCTGGGCGAGGAGATCGCCGACCTCGACGCCGAGCTGAAGGCCCTGACCGCCCAGGCCGCTCCCACCCTGATAGATCGCATGGGCGTCGGCCCAGACGTCGCCGGCCAACTGTTGGCCACCGCGGGGGACAACCCCGACCGGCTGCGTTCCGAGGCCGCGTTCGCGCACCTGTGCGGCGTGGCCCCCATCCCGGCCTCCTCCGGACGCCGGGACCGACACCGTCTCAACCGCGGCGGCGACCGCGCCGCCAACCACGCCCTGCACACCATCGCGCTGTCCCGCATGCGCTGGGAC
>NZ_MRDE01000124.1 GCF_001968835.1 Tersicoccus phoenicis | reverse complement strand
GGATAGGGACCGAACTGTCTCACGACGTTCTAAACCCAGCTCGCGTACCGCTTTAATGGGCGAACAGCCCAACCCTTGGGACCTACTCCAGCCCCAGGATGCGACGAGCCGACATCGAGGTGCCAAACCATGCCGTCGATATGGACTCTTGGGCAAGATCAGCCTGTTATCCCCGAGGTACCTTTTATCCGTTGAGCGACGGCCCTTCCACGAGGTGCCGCCGGATCACTAGTCCCGACTTTCGTCCCTGCTCGAGATGTCTCTCTCACAGTCAAGCTCCCTTGTGCACTTACACTCGACACCTGATTGCCAACCAGGCTGAGGGAACCTTTGGGCGCCTCCGTTACTCTTTAGGAGGCAACCGCCCCAGTTAAACTACCCATCAGGCACTGTCCCTGACCCGGATCACGGGTCGAAGTTAGACATCCGAAGCGGCCAGAGTGGTATTTCAACGATGACTCCCCCCACACTGGCGTGCGGGGTTCACAGTCTCCCACCTATCCTACACAAGCCGCACCGAACACCAATACCAAACTATAGTAAAGGTCTCGGGGTCTTTCCGTCCTGCTGCGCGTAACGAGCATCTTTACTCGTAGTGCAATTTCG
>NZ_MRDE01000012.1 GCF_001968835.1 Tersicoccus phoenicis | reverse complement strand
CCGAGTTTATGGTTGAGACAGCGGGGAAGTCGTTACTCCATTCGTGCAGGTCGGAACTTACCCGACAAGGAATTTCGCTACCTTAGGATGGTTATAGTTACCACCGCCGTTTACTGGGGCTTAAATTCCCAGCTTCGCACCCGCGAGGGGCACTAACCGGTCCTCTTAACCTTCCAGCACCGGGCAGGAGTCAGTCCGTATACATCGTCTTGCGACTTCGCACGGACCTGTGTTTTTAGTAAACAGTCGCTTCCCCCTGGTCTCTGCGGCCCACACCCGCTCGAGCACGCGAAGTGCCGTCACGGGGCAGGCCCCCCTTCTCCCGAAGTTACGGGGGCATTTTGCCGAGTTCCTTAACCATAATTCTCTCGATCGCCTTGGTATTCTCTACCTGATCACCTGTGTCGGTTTCGGGTACGGGCGGCTAGAACCTCGCGTCGATGCTTTTCTCGGCAGCAGAGGATCACCAGATTCCCCCGAACGGGGGTCCCATCACGTCTCGGCCGTCACGCCCCACGGATTTGCCAATGGGACAGCCTACCTGCTTGGACCGGGACAACCATCGCCCGGCCTGGCTACCTTCCTGCGTCACACCTGTTAATACGCTTACCTCCCCGGATCAGGTCCCACGCCGCACGATCGGTGGGCACCCCGAAGGGAACCCGGTGACCGGTTGGGGCGGTTAGTATCCCCGGATCAGTAGGGGCGGTTCTTCGCCGGTACGGGAATATCAACCCGTTGTCCATCGACTACGCCTGTCGGCCTCGCCTTAGGTCCCGACTCACCCAGGGCAGATTAGCTTGACCCTGGAACCCTTGATCATTCGGCGGACGGGTTTCTCACCCGTCTTTCGCTACTCATGCCTGCATTCTCACTCGTGTGGGCTCCACCACTAGGTCACCCCGCAGCTTCACTGCCCACACGACGCTCCCCTACCCATCCACACCCCTGAACCACGAAGGCTAGGGACTGTATGAATGCCACGACTTCGGCGGTGTACTTGAGCCCCGCTACATTGTCGGCGCGGAATCACTTGACCAGTGAGCTATTACGCACTCTTTCAAGGGTGGCTGCTTCTAAGCCAACCTCCTGGTTGTCTAAGCAACTCCACATCCTTTCCCACTTAGCACACGCTTAGGGGCCTTAGTCGGTGGTCTGGGCTGTTTCCCTCTCGACCATGAAGCTTATCCCCCACGGTCTCACTGCTGCGCTCTCACTTACCGGCATTCGGAGTTTGGCTGACGTCAGTAACCTGATAGGGCCCATTAGCCATCCAGTAGCTCTACCTCCGGCAAGAAACACGCAACGCTGCACCTAAATGCATTTCGGGGAGAACCAGCTATCACGAAGTTTGATTGGCCTTTCACCCCTACCCACAGCTCATCCCCTCCATTTTCAACTGAAGTGGGTTCGGTCCTCCACGACGTCTTACCGACGCTTCAACCTGGCCATGGGTAGATCACTTCGCTTCGGGTCTAGATCACGCCACTGAACGCCCTGTTCAGACTCGCTTTCGCTACGGCTCCCCCACACGGGTTAACCTCGCGACGTGACACTAACTCGCAGGCTCATTCTTCAAAAGGCACGCCATCACCCACCACCCCACGAAGGGGCCCAGGCTCTGACGGATTGTAAGCACACGGTTTCAGGTACTCTTTCACTCCCCTCCCGGGGTACTTTTCACCTTTCCCTCACGGTACTGGTCCGCTATCGGTCATCAGGGAGTATTCAGGCTTACCAGGTGGTCCTGGCAGATTCACACGGGATTTCTCGGGCCCCGTGCTACTCGGGAACACACCACCACGCGGCGGAACGCATTACGGTTACGGGACTCACACCCTCTACGGTCAGGCATTCAAACCTGTTCACCTATACGCCCGCACCTCACGCGCCAGAGCCGGCAGACCCTGGACGAACGGTCCCACAACCCCGGAAACGCAACCCCTGCCGGGTATCACACGCAACCGGTTTAGCCCCATCCGCGTT
>NZ_MRDE01000123.1 GCF_001968835.1 Tersicoccus phoenicis | reverse complement strand
ATGTTCGTGGCGATCTCGGCGTCCTCTCGTGCGGCGATGGTCCAGGCGACGACGAACCGGGAGAAGATGTCCAGGACCACGTACAAGTCGTAGTACACGCCCCGGTCCGGGCCCTTGAGCTTGGTGATGTCCCAAGACCACACCTGCCCCGGCGCCGTGGCCACCAGCTCCGGGCGGGCGCGGGGCGGGTGGACCGCCTGCCGGCGACGCTCACCGGCCATCGCGTTCTCGCGCAGGATGCGGTGCATCGTGGATCGCGAGCACAGGTAGATGCCCTCGTCCAGCAGCGTGGCCCAGACCTGC
>NZ_MRDE01000122.1 GCF_001968835.1 Tersicoccus phoenicis | reverse complement strand
GAGGCCATGACCGCCAGCCGGCACCTCGACATGGCATCCTTGGAACCGTCGATCCGTCGACTCCAGACAACCAGATGACCCCAAGCCTCGCGCTCACCATGCGTGAGGCACCAGGTCAGCTCTCGCGCTCACTTCTCAGTGAGGCACCTCGGCTTCGTTCGCCCTGACCTGACCACGTTCTGCCGTCTCGACGAGCTCGGCCTCGAGGCCGTCGGACAGCGGGTTGAGCCTGATCGTGCGGTGATCCAGTGCCGGGTCCTGGAGCCGGACCCGTGGTGCAGGGAGTGCGGGGCCGAGGGCGTG
>NZ_MRDE01000121.1 GCF_001968835.1 Tersicoccus phoenicis | reverse complement strand
GGCCTCCCGGTCCCAGACCAGCGTCTTGGTCACCTTCCCCAGCGAGCTGATCAGCTGCCACATGCCGGCCAGCAGGTCACCGCCCTGCCGCGAAGGGAGCATCACCGCGGAGTGGAACCTCGAATGCGTGAGCGTCATCACCAGCACCGGCAGCATCGCCATCTGCCCGCCGCCGACCGGGATGCCCGGCTCCGGGAACCAGAGGTCGCACTGCGCCGCGACCCCCGGCTCGTGCACCAGCCGGTCAGCCGGGTCGACACCGGCGTACTCCGGGCGGATAGCACGGATCCTGTCCTTCAAGATCGTGATCGAGTGCTCCCAGCCGATCCGTTCCGCGACCACCGTCGCCGGCATCCGCGGAAACTCGGCAAGCAACGCCCGGACCCGTGGCTCCACCCGGTCCACCAGCGAGCCCTTCGGTGACCGCTCGTACTTCGGCGGCCCGTCCGACGCGAGCGCCGCTCTCACGGTGTTCCGCGCCACCCCCAGCCG
>NZ_MRDE01000120.1 GCF_001968835.1 Tersicoccus phoenicis | reverse complement strand
CGTGCCGGGCCGGTCGAAGTAGGCCAGCACGTCGGTGGCCCGCTGTGTGAGGGTCCGGCCGAGGGTTCGGAGTTCGGCCAGCGCTGCCGGGACGCCGCTGCTGAGGCTGGTGATGAGCTTGTTCATCAGGTCGCGGCCGCGTGCCCGGTCGGGTTCGCGGTAGGCGGTGATCATGCGCTGGTAGGCGGCCCAGGTGATCTCGACGGCGGCGTGGGCGTCGTCGGCGAACAGGGCGTCGAGCCGGGCCTTCTGCTTGTCGGTGAGCAGGCTGGTGCCGGTGTGCAGGGTGCGGCGGGCCGAATAGAGCGGATCACCAGTGCGGCCTCGGTGTCCGTGGAGGTGTTGTTGGATGCGGCGTCGGCACTTGTCGAGGGCGTCGCCGGCGAGGCGGACGACGTGGAAGGGATCCATCACCGCGACCGCGTCGGGCAGCTCTTCGGTGGTGGCGGTCTTGAACCCGGTGAAGCCGTCCATCGCGACCACCTCCACCGCGTTGCGCCAGGCTTGGTCACGTTCGGACAGCCAGGTCTTGAACACCTGTTTGGAGCGACCCTCGACCATGTCGAGCAGCCTCGCCGGGCCGCTGCCCGAACGTGGCCCGGTCAGGTCGATGACAACGGTGACGTACTTGTCTCCGCGGCGGGTGTGGCGCCACACGTGCTCATCCACGCCGATCGTGGTGACTCCGTCGAACCGGGCCGGGTCGTTGATCAGGACCCGCTTGCCCTCGGCCAGGACCGCGGTATTGGCGGTGTTCCAGCTGACATCCAGGCCCTCGGCGACCCGGGCCACCGTCAGGTGCTGGACCACGATCCCTTCCAGCGCCCACCGCAGCCCGCGCCGCGACAGCTTCGCCCGCGGTTCAGCCGCCCGGCTGATGTCCTGGCGCCACACATGCCCGCAGCCGTCGCACCGGTACCGGCGAATCGTGACCTCCAGAACCGTGGGCCGCCACCCCAACGGTTCGTGCGCGAGCCGGCGGACCACCGTGTCTCGGACCGCGCCCTGGCAGCCACAGCGCCGGCACCACTCGTCAGGTTCGACGATCCGACAGGCCAGCACCGCCCGGCCCGGCTCGAGCCGCTGCCCGGTCACCACCAGCCCGAGCTCGTCGACACGGCAGAACGTGGTCAGG
>NZ_MRDE01000119.1 GCF_001968835.1 Tersicoccus phoenicis | reverse complement strand
TTCGACCTGGACGTGCTCGTCTGCCGCGAATACCGTGTCCAGCCGGGCGCGCTGGGTGTCGGTGAGCAGGTCCGCGCCGGTCTGCAGGGTCCGCCGCGCCCGGTAGAGCGGGTCCCCGGCCCGGCCCCGGTGCCCGAGGGTGTGCTGCTGGGCACGCTGCCGGCACCGGTCCAGTCCCTCACCTGCCAGACGGATGACGTGGAACGGATCCATGACCGGTACTGCGGTGGGTAGCTCTTCGGCGGCAGCGGTCTTGAACCCGGTGAACCCGTCCATCGCGACGACCTCCACCCCGTCCCGCCACG
>NZ_MRDE01000118.1 GCF_001968835.1 Tersicoccus phoenicis | reverse complement strand
TTCGACCTGGACGTGCTCGTCTGCCGCGAATACCGTGTCCAGCCGGGCGCGCTGGGTGTCGGTGAGCAGGTCCGCGCCGGTCTGCAGGGTCCGCCGCGCCCGGTAGAGCGGGTCCCCGGCCCGGCCCCGGTGCCCGAGGGTGTGCTGCTGGACGCGCTGCCGGCACCGGTCCAGTCCCTCACCTGCCAGACGGATGACGTGGAACGGATCCATGACCGGTACTGCGGTGGGTAGCTCTTCGGCGGCAGCGGTCTTGAACCCGGTGAACCCGTCCATCGCGACGACCTCCACCCCGTCCCGCCACG
>NZ_MRDE01000117.1 GCF_001968835.1 Tersicoccus phoenicis | reverse complement strand
GCCGCCGTAACGCTATTCCCCCGTTTCTGGGGTGACGTGTTGGGACACCGGCTGGTGTCCGGTTGCTTCCCTGGTGTTCCCGCCCGCCCCGGGTTCCGGGGTGAGGGGTTTGTGGTTCGGGAGCTGCATGGTGGACGCGGAGCAGAGCTTGCATTCTGACCACACCCCCGGGGGGTGTGTGGTGTAAGTTGTCGGCCTATTAGTACTGGTCAGCTTCACGAGTCTTCAGTCCTCGCTTCCACATCCAGCCTATCAACCCAGTGGTCTAGCTGGGGGCCTTCAACCCTCACGGGTATGGAAATCTCATCTTGAAGCAGGCTTCCCGCTTAGATGCTTTCAGCGGTTATCCCATCCGAACGTAGCTAATCAGCGGTGCACTTGGCAGTACAACTGACACACCAGAGGTTCGTCCGTCCCGGTCCTCTCGTACTAAGGACAGCCCTTCTCAAATTTCCTGCGCGCGCAGC
>NZ_MRDE01000116.1 GCF_001968835.1 Tersicoccus phoenicis | reverse complement strand
CTCTCTGGAACGGGCGCACTCGATGGGCGTGGAGTCCACCAGCAGCACGTCGTCGTTGAAGACCGTGGTCTCCTTGGCCAGGGTGCGGATCAGCCAACTCAAGGTCCCGGCCAGGGCCCGCAGTCTCTTGTTGTAGCCGGACTGGCCCGGCAGGTAGGGGAACATCCCGTGCAGGTGCCGGTGGGCGTGACGAACCCATCGCGCTTCGTTGGTGTGTCCGAGCAGCGCCTGCATCACGGCCAGAGTGAGCATCTCGGCGTCGGTGATCTGCGGAGCCATACCAACCCGCGGGCGAGCTGGCGCCTGTTCGGGGTGGGCCTTCAACAGGTCATCGGTCCTG
>NZ_MRDE01000115.1 GCF_001968835.1 Tersicoccus phoenicis | reverse complement strand
CTGGGACGGTCAGCTCGAGGAGTCACCACCCCACCATCATCGGTGCCGGCATCAGCTACGGTCATCGTCATCTCGGATCTCGTTCCAATCTCGCCCCATACAATGGGAAGCACATCAACCCTGTTGTCTCACACCATCCTGACGCACAGGGCATTCCGCCGGCTTGCCGCTGGTTCATGTCAGCCGCCGCACCGCGAGCGTGCCCGAGATGCGCCCGAGCAGGATCACCTCGTGTGTGCCGTTGGGGAGGTCGTCGAGGCCGATGAGTGCACGTGCCTCCCCGGTTCCGGTGGCGTCGGTATGGGAGACGATCGTCGCGACGGCGACATCCTCGCCAGGCACGAACCCGTGAGCCGTGACCTCAGCCAAGCGCGGCACCCGGCGGGCGTGACGACTCCGACGAGTCTCCGGTACCGAGTTCTCGGACGGTGCCACTGCGCGTCGAGGCTTGCGGGTGCGGAGGATGTCGGTGAACACACTTCCGTCGCTCTCGCGAACTTCGACACGGACCGCGATCGTGCGGTCCTTGGTAATGGCATCCATGAGCGGCCCGAACGTCGCCCGCGTCCACGCGCTCGCACCCGACTCCTCGAAGTGGGTTCCATCCACCGTGGCGGTGAGAGTGCCGTCATCGGCAACGGTGACGAGGACGTGCGGCAGCTCGACGGGCGCCATGTTCTCGTCGTCGGTCGTGGTGGATCGGCGCGGGCCGGTGACGTTCATCGGTGATCTCCCGCTGCGCGGCTGCTGGTGTCGAACAGCGCGAGTTCGTCGGGGTGGAGTTGGTGTTGGCAGACGAAGCTCCTGGCCTTGATCCGCCACAGTCCTTGGCCGACGCCGAGGTTCGGCAAGAGCTGCTGCTCCGTCCCGGTCAGACCGAGTGCCCTTGCGGTCGGCCCGAGTTGGTCGGACTCCTGCCGGTACACGATCCGCGTCTCGGCGTTCGCGAGCAGTGAGTTGGCCAGGGAGCGCATGGCGGAGCCCTGGTCGCCCACGTTGTCGAGGTCGGTGAGCTTGTGGAAGATCAGCATGTTCGCGATCCCGTAGTGCCGTGCGAGTCGCCAGTGCGCATCCATCCGCCGCAACAGCGCGGGATGGGACATGAGCCGCCAGGCCTCGTCGTAGATCACCCACCGCTGCCCGCCGTTCGGGTCGAGCAGCGCGGACTCCATCCATGCCGACGAGCACGTCATCAACACCGAGATGAGCGTCGAGTTCTCGGTGACCCGCGAGAGGTCGAGCGAGATCATCGGCAACGACGGATCGAACGCGACCGTCGAAGGCCCATCGAACAACCCGGCCAGGTCGCCGGCGACGAGACGGCGTAGTGCGTGGCCGACGACCCTGCCGTCCTCGGCCAGCCGGCCGTCGGCATCCGCGCTCGGGGCGAGGATGCGGTCGACGACCATCGGCAGGATCGGCACGTCGTTCTCCCGCACCGTCTGGGTCAGGGCGATGTCGATCGCGGTGTGCTCCAACGGCGACAACCCCCGCGCGAGCACAGTCTCCGCGAGCGCGCCGATCAGATCACGCCGCCGGGCTGCGACGGTCGAGGCCCACTGCTCATCCGACAGGCCACTGGGCCGATGGCCTTCATCGAGCGGGTTCAGGCGAGTATTGAGACCGTGACCGAGGACGATCGCGCGCCCGCCGACGGCGTTGGCAACCGCGGTGTGCTCGCCTTTCGGGTCGCCGGGCACGTACACGCGCCGCCCGAACGGCAACGACCGCGTGTACAGCGACTTCGCGAGCGATGACTTCCCGGAGCCGACGATCCCGGCCAGCACCACGTTGGGCGCGGTGATGATCCCGCGCGCGTAGAGCACCCACGGGTCATAGACGAAGCTCCCACCCGAGTACAGGTCTTGACCGACGAAGACCCCATCGGCACCGAGCCCACCCTCAGCGACAAACGGATACGCACCCGCCAGCGTCGCCGACGTGTCCTGATGCCGCGTCAGATGGAACCGGCCCGGAGTGCGCAGCCGCGCCGCGCCAGGCTCGCCCGCCTTCGGCAGGCAGATAGTTGCGCGGCGCTCGGCACGCTCCTCCTCGGCCTTCGCCTTCGCGGCGGCGAGCGCAGTCCTTCGCTGCTCGGCGTGGAGCCTGGCCTCGGCCTTGCGGCGCTGCTTGCGGAGCTTGCGCCGCTCCTTCGACGGTGCCACCAGAACGGCAGTGTGCAGCCGCGCGCGATCCTCGGTCACCGCACCAGCCCCCGCGCCTGCTTGGCCGCCGTGATCTTGGCCGGCTCGAACCACGACCCATCCCGCTTCGCCGTCGGCACATCGGCCCGCTCCGGGGCACCCGGCGACGAGTACGACCCCAGCAACTCCGGCCCAGCCTGCACCGGAGAGGGTCCGACCGGTTCGGCATCCTGGGGCTCTGCCTCCGGCTCGGGGTAGCGGCGCAGCAGCGAGACGTAGCCGACGTGCGTGTTCACGACCAGCGCGTAGTCACCCGACATCGCCACCCGGTCGTTGGTGCCCTCGCCGGGCCCGTCGTAGACGTACCCGTTCTCCAACGCGGCTTGCGTGGTCTCATCGCCGTAGTCCCACTGCGCGAGGAAGTCCACCGCATCGACATGCCCCAGCTCACCGAGGATTCGCAACGGTCGGTCAGCCTCCTCTCCCTGGACGAACACCACGCTGACCCACCGCGACGACACGGTCTCCTCGATGGCGGGCTCGGGGTGCCAGGCGATCCGCCCCGCAGCGATGAACCCCTCCGCGAGCCGGTCATACGCCCGGTCGACGAGGTTCGCAGCCTGACGCAGCTCCTCCGCAGCAGCGAGCGCGTCTCGCACTCCCGCCTCGTGGTCGCCGGCGTCGTTGAAGGCGTGCGCGGCCTTGCGCTCGTGAACATCGGCGATCTGGTCGAGCGCCTGCCGCAGCGAGCGCATCCCCGAGGACAAATCACCGATCACCCCGTACATCTCGGCAGGCTGATCGAACCCCCGGCTCGCGTGCGCGAGCCCGCGCAGCGCCTCGGACGCCTCGGCGGCGTCGGCGGTCGAATCGAAGAACGTGGGCATCATGGACCTCCTGCGTCGTGTTACTCGAAGGTGCGCCCAGGACACCGCCCTGTCGCCCAGCTCCACTCATCAGGGCGACGGCCGCGTCTGGGCTCGCGCGGGACCGTGCGTCAGAACGAATCACCTGCCCACACAAGTCAGACGGGTGCCGCCCAGAGAACCGCCCTACGTGGCCGACATCTAGCTGGGCAAGAAGGAGCCGCACGACGGGCAGGGTCTCCACCTCGATGACCTCCGAGCACGAACTGCCGACACGCTCGTACCTGGGCCGGACGACTCAGCCCGGCCACCCTAGGATGGGAGCAAACCGTAGGACCAGTGGCTGTCTGGGGAGGAGCACTGAGTGCAGGAGGCGCAGGCGCTGCCGGGGCGTGACCTAGGCGAGGACACCCTCGGGCTCTATCGGCGCGTCCTGGATCGCGTGCGTCGCCGCCAGGACTCGCACAACGCGAAGACCATCTACTTCGGCAGCGAGGCGAAGCACGATGTGCTCTCAACGCTCGCAGAGCGAACGCAAGAGCGTGCCACCCTGCTCTACATTGTCGATGCGGATGCGACGGTGCAGAACGACCAAACCGACGTACTCTGGCAAGACTTGGCCGCAACTGGAGTCGAAACACAAGCCATCTACTTGGTTGCCCACCTAGGAATCCTCGACGCTGAGTTCATCGCCCAACTTAGCGCACAGGAGGCCGATGGCATCAAAGTTCGCGTCGCGAACGTAGCCTGGTTGAGCGACGACTTGGCAGCCACGGCAGTTTACGACTGCGTGCTCTCTGACGATGCGGTGCTCGTTTTCTCCCCTTCAGTGATCGACACCGACCGCAGTGGACTCTGGACAGTCACAGTTGCCGACGAACACCTGTCAGCTGGTCAGCAGATGCTCTCCGACCTATGGAGTATCGCTCGCGGACTCGATGACTTGCCAACGGACCTTGACCTTGAAGAGCCCCTCGCTCAGAGCGCCCGGCTGATCGGGGATGTTGCTTCCGTGCTTTGTGTCGGCGATCACGTGGATGTGGACGGCTGCACTTGGTATCACGGTGTTTGGCAGTACCTCCGACTCATGGATATGGTCTCCACCCCAAGCTGGCACCACGACTTCTACTCACGCGAGCTTAATCAGGCCGTCGAACTTGGCGCACGATCTCCAGTCGTCTCTGGAACCGCCGACTACTCAGTCTTTGCGTACTTGGTTGGCGCACTCGGCGACTCGGAGAGCCATACCAAGCTGACCGTCGTCGATCAATGCAACACGCCACTGTTCGCGTGTCAGTGGTACGCAAAGCGGGTCGGGGTACGCGTCACAACCGTCTCCGATGATATTCGGAGTTATGCCAGTTCGCATGCTGGCCAGCACGACCTGATTGTGACCGACGCCTTCTTGACTCGGTTCTCGGCCGACGAACGTCGTGAGGTTCTGCGGGATTGGCACACGATGCTCATTCCCGGTGGACGTGTTGTCACCACGATCCGTATCCATACTGGCCCGTCACGCGGGCAGACTCCCGATGAGGCAGTCGCTAGTTTTCGCGACCGCGCGACAAGCCGTTGGCGTCGCTGGCAACCGTTTGTGGGTCTAGAGCGGCAGCAGGTCGCAGCAATGGCTGAATATTACGCCCGGCGCATGATCAGCAACCCAATTGGTGGCGAGCTTGATATCCGTGAACTAATTGAAGGCTTCTTCGTGATTGAGTCTAGCGAAGTCGCGAGTGTCCCCGGTGAACTTTACCCCACTGACTATCTGAGAGTCGTCCTCCGAAAGGAAATCTAGTAATGACAAACTGGCATGTGGAACGGCTCGCCGAGCCTGCGCTCCAGGGCCTATCCACCGGAACTGTCGATCGGCGGGCCATGCACCTCCACGGATCGTGGGGGAACTTCTACGAGAACACGATCGCGCTCGACACTCAAGCGCCCTATTCGCGACACGGGTATGGTTTCGCTGCCGTGAACACCCGCGGGCATGACGCAGGGACCATAAGCGAAGACCTTTCCGACACGTCCTCTGATATCTCTGCCTGGATGGATCATTTCGACGCACAGGGGACGGATCGGTGGGTGCTTCAGGGGCACAGCCTCGGCGCTCTGAAGATCATTCGAGGAATGCTGGACCACGCATTCGGAAACCGCGTCAGCGCCGTCGTCCTGCTCTCGCCATTCGATCTTCCCGCATTCTATGCAGGCTCCGGAGACGCGGGCGCGATCGAGGCCAAGAAGACCCACGTTGAACAGCTCATGGCCAAGAGAGGCGCCAACGTTGCGGTGCCAGAAGACATCTTCTCAACGTGGCCCGTCTCACTGGGCACAATCCGGTCGGCCTTGAGCATCGGCGGGCCGCTTGACGTTTTTCGGAGCAGGGACGGAGATGTCAACTCGGTCGGAAACGTGGGAGTTCCGACCCTAGTGGTACTCGGCGGCGCAGACTTCGCGGCAACTCCCGACAATCATCGGGTTGCTGACCTGGTTGAGAAGGTTGGTGCAGAGGTCACGCTCGTTGAAGGTGCTCCGCACAACTTCGCCGGCTTCGAGGTTCAGGTCAACGCGGCCATTGCTCAGTTTCTGGCCAAACTCGCATAGACAGTGGACATCACTTCAGTTGCGCTGCGCCTCGCGACGCAGTCTGATGACCCTGTGGGCGATGTTGTAGCGATACTCCAGGCCGAACTCAACATCGATTCGCCGCCAGCCTGGCCCGCAGTCAGTTCGAAAGACTCGGCGATCTGTGTATCTGCCTTCGGACGGCAAGAGGACGTAACGGTCGACGAGATTGTTGCGTGGATACATCGTGGGGAGTCCGTATTTGTCGGTCTGCTTGGCCGGGTGCTGCCTGATCTCTCGTTTGGATCGCCCAGCCGCACCAACCTCCAATCGGAACTTGTCGCCGCACGCGAAAGTGGACCCAGAATCAGCCTCCAACCAACTGATGAGGTCTATTCTGGAGTCAAAGAAGAAGTCAGTCGACGAATCGTTGAGGGAGGTTCGATCGGCCTGGTTGGTCCTAGCGCCTCTGGCAAGAGCGTACTTCTTCATTCGGTTACCCATTCGCACCAGAGGTCTCGGCGATTCCTCTGGATAGACCTCGCGGACCCTCGATTCGGCCTTGCTGGCTTCCTGGCCGAACTGGCCACGATCCTCCAGCAGCCTGGGCTGCCAGTTTGCGTCGTTCTCGACGATGCCCAGTCCAGTCCAGTTGTTGCGGAGAGTATCCTGCGTTTTCTGAAAACTACCGAGCTGCCGTCGGTCCAGTGGGTGTGCGCTGGCTGGCCAAGTGTCGTTGATCTGGTCGCACGCTTCGCTCTCGGCGACAGCATCATCTACACGGACGCTGGCGATCTATGCCGCAAGATAGTTGGCTCCGTGTCCGCCAGTAGTGAGGTTTCCGAAGTCATGCTCGGTCTCGCAAATGGCAATGCGCTCGTGGCGGAGCTCGCAGCGGAGGCATACGGCAAATCGGGCTTGGCTCCGTCAATCTCTGACCTCGCGCGCCTTGTGTACGAATCGTCGCTGCGAGAGCTCGCGTTCAGTCAAGGGGAGCTCGCGACCTTGCGCCACCTCGCTTGTCTTGGCATGTTCGAGATCGACGCAGATGAGTCCCTGTTCGACCGAGAGTCTCAGAAGTCGATCCGATCCCTTCTGGAACAAGGGGTGTGTCGAAGGAATGGCCCCTATGTCTTCTTCGGTCATCGAACTGTCGCCAGGCTTCTGGTTCACCACTTGGATTCAAACCGATTGGTGGAGAACCCAACCTCTCCTGTGCGAGTCGCTGTGCACTACCTTCGCGAAGCGGGGCCGATTCAGCTGAAAGTCACCCTGGATCGACTGGACCTAATATCTATCGCTGGTTCAGACGATCAGTTTGGAGCGGCTTTCCTGGCGCGCTGCTGGACTGCGCTGAATGTCCTGACTCATCATCTTGCGCACCAGGTCGACGAAGATCCAACATGGGGAGACAACGTTGCATCGGCAGTTTTTGCCGCGGAAGCGTTCGCTGAAGTGGGGATGCACGCGGAGTGGGGTGCTTGCGCTGAGTATGTGCGGGGAAGGTGGCTAACGCCCGCGAACGAACCTCTCCCGCTGCATACCGAGGGCGCCACCCACGAGAGCGATGATTTCTCGACAATCCAACAGCGGATGATCCAGGAGGACGCCGAAGACGCGGTGGACGAGTGGATTCCTGGAAGTGACGTGGACCTTGATCGGTTCCACAGGACGTGGGTTCTTGGCCTGTTGCTTGGGTTCGAAGGTAAAGCCATGGACCGTGATGCCGACCGCCTGCGTGAACTCCTTCGCATGGCTGAGGTCAGTCTCGACGCAACCGGCGGTTATTATCCGGCGCGCGTTCCATGGGTCACCGCGCGCGTCCTAATCGGCCTCGCCGCGTGCGGGCGTACGGTACAGGTGAGTGAGGTGGCCACCCGTGCGGCCGGATGGCTAAGGACTCGCCCCCCAGCTGGACCGGCCCGTATCGGAGGAACCTGGCGCTCGGGAACTGGGACGTGGAATACGGACTTGCAGATCACCGCGCTGGTCCTGCTCAGCCTCGGAAGAGCCGGCGTTGATCCGGCTGATCGTGTCGTGAGGAGTGGCCTGCAAAGGCTTCGGAGCGGACGGAGCGAGTGGTATCGGCCCGGCAAGGAGATCGATGCTGCGCAAGGCCTCGAAGCCGCTCTCGTGTTGGGTGGCCAGTGGCGCGAGTACGAGGCTGAACTCAGGAGTCTTCTCCAGTGGTGTCAGGACAGCCGCTCCTGGCAGGGGACTCGCGAGCTCGCGAGCGTGTCGCAAGATGAGAGCAGCAAAGTGCCAGCCGTCGCCAGCGCCCTTATCGCCGTTATATGGGAGACAGTCCGTTCAGAGCTGCCGTTGCTCCTGCAGGGACTGGTCGGGGAAGGCGACACGGGGGTTGATGCGCACATTGAGGCGCAACTTGTGCGGTCTGAACGGGAGCTCAACAATCTGAAGAAGCAGATCGAGACGGAGGTTCAAAACCGTCGTCAGGTAATCGCTCGGGGCAACGCTGCGGAAGAGATTCGGCAGGCCTTTGAGCAGTGGAATACGCGCTTGGTGAGGGCGGAGGAAGTCAAGCAACGCCTGACTGATCTCCGTGCGACGCCGGACGCGCCAGCGACGACTGCACTCGTGGAGGAGATCGACGCGCTCGGAGTCGACATTCTCGGAGATGCTTACTCGCCGATTGGAAATCCGCCGTGAGGGAACGCGTTGGCGGGTGGATTCCGGAGCCCGATCTGCTGAACTTGCTATTCGGCGCCCTTGTCGCAAGCGTCATTAACGTAGTGACTGCATTGATGCTCGGGAGCGTCGCTTCGAGCGTCTTGGCGGGTGCCGTGGCTGTGGCCACGGGCCTGAGTCTGGTGTGTATTGCTGTCGGTGGTCTCGCATTGGTGGCGACGAGGTGCAAGGAAGAAGCGGTGCTCAGTGGTGCAAGTTTGCTCACCAAGTCCGAGCTGAAGGCGCAGTATCGCAACGAGCTCAATCAACGCTCAAATAGGCTTCTCTTCCTCATTGTGACCGCGATCGTCGGGGTCTTGATCGCGCTATCGCCCCTGATCCTGTGGGGAATCTCCTTCTTTTGGGGCGACGCGGCTCCGGGAAAGTAGCGTAGTTAGTTGGGGGACACCGGTGATTCACTCCTCAATTTCGCTGGAGTTCCATCCAGCGAGGGAAGCGCTGTCGAGCCGTACCAGTGCGAGGCCGCGACCCTCTGCTAGACGACGCGAGACAGCGGGAGCGCGGCGGCTGTGAACGCGGCGGCTTGCTGTCCGACGAGGAGCCGGGTCTCGCAGGACGCCTGAATCGCGGCCTGCTCGATGGCGGCGACGGCGGCGTCGAGTTCCTCGACAGTAGGCGCGGAGACGGCGATCAGGCCGGTGTAGCGGAGGATGCCGTGGCCTGCGGTGAGGTCGGCTTCTTGTTGGAGCACGTCGTGGTATTCGGCGGTCTGGGAGGCGTCTTCGATCTGGCCGATCTTCGCGCGCTGGGCCTGGTCGGAGATGTGCTCGACCTTCTTCTTGCGGATGTCGCGAGCAGCGGCGTCGGAGCGCATCGGGGTGCAGATCAGTGAGAACGACCGTTGGATGCCGGTGGACAGTAACACGGGCGACAGGAATCCCGGATAGACCAGCGACCTGGGCCACTCGCTGACCCAGAGCACCGCGTGGTGAGCGGAGTCGGTGCGTAGCCTGCCCCAGGTCTCGGTGACCGCAACCGGCCCGGCGGTGGCGAGGGACTGGCCGAGCCTGCCGTGGCGTTCCAGGGTCGCAGCGATGGCGGGGTCGTAGGCAGAGCGGAGCATCACCGCGATCTGCCCTGGTGTCAGCCATCCCGAGGGCGATAGGTCGGCGGAGCGCAGCGCCGCGACGAGGGTGTTCATCTCTTGTCGCAGCACGGCGGCAGCACCGCGTATCCCGCCGCCAGCGGTTCTGATTTGCCGAGCGCTGGTCTTCATGTCCAGTGACAGCGAGAGCGTGGTCGCGTGGCGTTCGCCGGCGGGTCCGGCGCGGTCTATGAGTTCGGCGTAGGTGTCGGCCGCCCACGAGCCGTCGGAGGTGCCGTGGGTGGCCCACCATTCGGCGAGTCCGGTGCCGGAGTCTGGGAGGGTGCGTTCGAGGACTTGCAGGGTCGCGATCCTCCCGGAGCGGCAGACGGTGGCGAGCACGCGGCCCCAGGAGCTGACGCGGCGTTCCTGCTCGCCGGGATCGAGGAGCACGAACGCGGGGTGGGTGACCTCGCACACAACGGTCAACGTGGCGGCGTGGGGGTCATGGATCATCCCTGCGCTGGTGTCGGGGTCGGTGTACTCGCGCAGGCGGGCCATGTCGCCGGGCAGTGCGAGGGTGCCGACGGGGCGCGGGACGACGATTCTGCGTCGGTAGAGAAGTTGTCCGCCGGTGGTGCGCCACAGCCACCAGCAGGCGATGGGCAGCCACTCCACGGTGGGCCGGCCTGCGATGGGTATCCAGGTCAGCGCGGCGGCGAGTACCCAGATGGGGGCGGTGTAGGCGAGCAGCATCCCGCCGCCGGCGTAGAACGCGCCGATGAGTGTGGCTCCGCCGATGGCGAGCGTGATGAGCTGGGTCAGCGACAGGCCGAGGAGGACACCGCGGCGGGTGAGGCGGGAGAACTTCACCGGCACGAGTTCGCCCGCGGTGGGCCGGTCGTGGTTCGTGCTGCTCATCGTCTACTCCTTCGGTGGGCGTGGCGCGGGCGGCGGGGGCTGCTTCGGCGGCGGTGACGGGTCGGTGCTCGGCGGTCGTGGTGCCGGGTTCGACGGCGGTGCCGCAGGTGAGGCGGCAGGTGGTGGCGGTGTCTGCGCGGCGGCGTCGGCGGCATGCTCTCCCTGGGCTCCCAACGCGGTTCCGGCCTTCGGCCCGGCGGTCGCGGCATCCTTGGCGACACTCGCCACGACCACGACCCCGGCTGCCACGGGACCGGCCGCCGCTGCGCCGCCCCCGCCTGCTGCGGCCCCTCCACCAGCGGCGGCACCTCCGCCGCTCGCGGCGGGTGCCGGTGCCGGGGTCTTCGGCTGTGGCGGTGGGGTGCTTCCTCCGCCGGAGCCTCCGTCCGCTTTCCCGCCGCTGCTGGTTCCGTCGAGCACCTTCTTCGGGTCGCCGCCGCCCTGAGGCTTGGTCGGAACGGGGATCGGCCGGTTGAGTGCGCTCTTGGCGTCCTGTTCGGAGCCGATCGCGTGGTACATGTCGAACCCGACGAACGCGATGAACTTGTACGTCAGGTACGGAGCGAACGCGGCCATCGCCATGAGCACGATCCCCGCGATGGGGTCGCTGACCGAGGCGAGGTCGGCGTCGATCGGTGCGGAGACCTGGGTGATCGCGACGAGGAACATCACGACGAGCACGAGCTTGGAGCAGATCAGCGCGACGACGAACATCGCCCACTTCCCGATCCACCCGCGCGAGGCATCCCACGAGGCACCAGAGAAGGCGAGCGGGGCGAACACGACTGCGACCAGGAGGAGTGCTTTCCTGACGAGGAGGGAGAGCCAGACGATCGCGGCGGCGGTGATCGCGAGGCCGGCCATGAAGATCGTGATGATCGCTCCGACGCCGGGTGCGGCGATGTTGATCCCGACCAGGCCTGCGGCGAGGAGGGCGATCTTGTCGCCCATCGACTCGGTGGTCTCCCCGGCGGCCTGCACGATCCCGATGCACAGCTGGTCGACGACTTCCAGCAGCAGCGCAGTGAGCGTGATGACCACGAACGACCCGAGGACGGACTTCGCCAGGCCGAGGGCGGCTCGGGTGAGGGCGGTGGGGTCGCGTCGGATCAGACCGGTGATGAGTTGGAGGCAGAAGAAGATCAGCATCACGAAGACCGCGATGCCGAACAGCAGGTTGTAGACGGCGATGTAGCCGGGCTTGGTGACATCCACGAGGGTTGTGGTGTCGAAGACCGACCAGACGGCCTCGAACAGCCACCCGGCGGCGGCACCCATCGCCTGGGCGAGCCAGTCGAACGGGGCCGCGACCAAAGAGGCGGCTCCTTCGCCGACGGCATCGCAGACCGAGGAGATCACGGGAACGTCGCACACGCCCATCACGAACACCAGCTCTCGACGACGACAGTCGGGTCAGACGGACTGGCCGACGTTCCAGAAGAAGTTGATGAGCGTCACGCTCGCGCCGCAGATCACCGCCGCGCCGCAGGAGACGAGAACGCCGATCTTCCCGCGCGAGGCGAGGTGCGGGTTGGAGGAGTTCGCGCCGAAGCCCCACACGATCGCGGACACGATCAGCGCGAGCACGCTGAGGATCAGGCCGATGGTCATCACCGCGCCGACGATGGTGCGGAGTTGGTTGATCCCCGGCAGGCCGTTGGTGTTGGGGTCGATGTTGATGTCCATCGGCACCAGCAGCGGCGCGGACATGACGTTGGCGAGCAGATCGAACACGGTAGGTCTCCTTGGCGACGGGCGGCCCGCCCGCGGAATCGCAGACGGGATACACGCGACAGGTGCACCCACAGCCCCTCGACAGCGGATACAGCAATGCCCACGTCGAGAACGTGGGCATTGCCGGGCTCGGAGGCGATCGGCGTCAGAGTTGTTGGCCGAGGTTGAGGAGCCAGTTCATCCAGGCCACGCCGCCTCCGGCGAGGACGGCGGCACCGACGGCGACGAGCACTCCGATGCGGCCTTTGCTGGCGGTCGCGTAGTTACCGTGGGCCGTCGCGATCGCCCACACGATCGCGGAGACGATGAGCATGAGGACGGCGACGATGAGGACGAACGTCAAGAGCGCGCCGACCACGGCGCGAAGGTCGCCGATGCTGCCGAGCCCGTCGAAGTCGGGAAAGACACCCATCGCCGATCACCCTGCCTTGACGGTGACGTGGAGGTGGTCGTAGTGGCCTCCGGTGATGGAGGCGGGGTCGTGCATGCCGCCGCCGTTGTAGGGTCGCCAGCCCTGGTCGTCGCGGGTGACGGACCAGATTTGGCCTTGCCAGATCAGGTACTCGATGCCGAGCACGTCGGCGTTGTCCTTCATCCAGTTGGTGACCTTCCAGCCGGCGTCGAGCTGTACCGGGGTGGGTCGCTGGCCGATGCGGTTGCCGAAGGTGATATCGCACGCCCTGCCGAGGGGATGCTCTGACTTGGTGCCGGGGCGCGGTGAGTAGCAGCCCCAGCCGGTGTCGGGGAACGCGGCGAGGGTCTGCTGATAGAGGTGGAGCATGCGGGCGGTGATCTTGCCCGAGCTGGTGGGATCGTCGACGAGCCGGTCGGGGTCCCCATCGACACCGGTCGGTGCACCGGCAGTGGCGTTGTTGCAGGCGGCAGGTGACCCGCTGGTCGCCGTCGGCAGGTTCGCGGCACCGTGCTCGTTGAGCCAGGCGGCGGCGTCGATGGCCTCGCCGTTCGTGCCGCCGGGCCGGACCTCGAAGTGCAGATGCGCGCCGGTGCTCATGCCCGAGGAGCCGACATCGCCGATGTGCTGCCCCGCGCTCACGCGGTCACCGGGACGGACGTGGATGCCGCTCTGCCACATGTGCGCGTACGCGGTTGCGACGGTCTTGCCGTCGATGGTGTGCTCGATGACGATGAGGCCGCCGTATCCGCCGGAGAACTCCGCGACGGTGACCGTGCCGGCCGCGGCCGCGAGGATCGGTGTGCCGTCGGGCGCGGCGAAGTCGGTGCCGGTGTGCAGCTTCCGTTCGCCCGTGATCGGGTGGACGCGCATCCCGAACGGTGAGGTCGGCACCCAGGTGCCCTCGGGCAGTGGGAACACCACCCGTGACGACGAGATCGCCGGGCCACCAACGCCAACAGCAGCAGTGCTGCCGCCGCTGGTGAGGGTGGCGAGGATGCTGTCGGCGACGGGCGCGTAGTTTCGGTAGCGGTCGGGGTAGGCGGACACCTCGACGGCTTGGGCGGCTTCGCCGGGGTCCATCTGTTGCCAGTCGGGGATGTCGAGCAGGCCGCGCGGTGAGGGGTAGTTCGGTCCGGTCGGCCCGCCGAAGAACGCTCGCGCCTGATAGTTCGGGTCCATCAACTCGGCGACGGTGCCCCACCCGGATTGGGGGCGCATCTGGAACAGGCCGAGGGAGTCGTGGTCGCTGCCGTTGCCGTCGTTCGGGTAGTTCGCCGACTCGGGGTAGGTGCCGGTGTTGGTGAGCATCCGCAGCGTGGACTCGGTGAGTGCTGCCATCAGCGCGATCTTGATTCCGGGCCTGCCCACGTCGGTGATGCCGTTGCCGACGGAGATGATCGTGGCCGCGTGCGTGAGCTGCTGGCGATTCAGGGTGAAGGTCTCGCCGTTCGTGGTGGTGACGGTGAGCGAGTCCGGGATCGGGCCGAGGTTCACGGTCCCGGCGGGGGTGGCGCAGTAGGCGGCAGCGGGGTTCATCATCACCCCGATCCCGAGGAGTGCCGCGGTGGGGGCGAAGAAGAGCAGCGCCAGGGCTGCGATGGCGGCTTTGCGGAACACGACGCCAACCCCTTCAGCGCAGCGGGTTGTCGAGCTGCGAGAGCCGCAGCAGGTGGCAGGTCGGGTAGGTCGGGGCGCAGACGACGAACACGGTGAACGCGACTGGATGCTCGCTGGTGACCGGTTGGCCGTTCCAGACCCCGGCACGGTGGCGGGTGCCCTCGATCGTGACGGCCGTCGTTCCTGCTGCGAGCTGCCCCGGCTGGGACTGCGCTACCGCGTCGGCCCAGGCGTCAGGGACGTACGCGGTGTCAATGGTGAGGTGCTGACGGGTGGCGTACTGCCGCAGCTCGATCCAGGCGTCACGGGTCGGCAGGTATGTCGCTACGTCGGAGGCCAGCCCTGCTTGCTCGTCCCCGCTGGGGTCACCGACCGTGAGGATTGCCGAGGTGTAGTCCAGCGGCCACAGCCCCGAAGCCGTGTCCCACGCGAACAGCGTGGACGCGACGCCCTGAGCGAAAGTCTCGGGATCGGCCGAACGCGGAACTGCTGGAACCCGCGGCGGCCGGGGTGTGCTCGGTACCACGGTCGGCGGTGCCGTGGTGACCGGGCCGGGCTCCGCGTCGGGATCGGTGTTGCTGCTGTTGCGTGGGCCGGTGAGGAGTCCGTAGTCGCCGACCCCGGCTAGGAGCAGCAGGACGATGCCGGCGGCGATGAGGGCGACGATTCGGCGGCGGTTCCGGGGATCGGTGGGTGCAGGGCTCATGCCGAGCAGGTGCGCACGCCGCGCCCACGCCGGCGGTCAGAGTGCTCGGAGTCGTGGCCGCTCCGTCGCGCCTTCGCGGGCGGCTCGGAGTGCGGCGGCGAATCGGAGGGTGCCGTCGGCGGTGGCGAGGAAGTTCTCGAACTGCTCGTCGGTCAGCTCGGCGGCGAGGGTGTTGGCGTCGTAGTGGGTCCACCAGTTGGTCAGTTCGCCCCAGGTCTGGATGAACGCCCGGAGCGGGTAGCGGACGGGTTGCCCGTTGTCGGTGACGAGCGGCAGTGGTCGCGGTGGGGTGTGCTTGCCCTTCTTGATCGACTTCGCCTGGGCCACGGCTGCTTCGGCGCGGGCGTGGAGCTCGGCCTCGCGCCGCTCCCGCTCGGTGGTGTCGGCATCGCGGATCGCTTGATAGATCGGATGCACCGGGTCGCCGGCCTCGATCCTTGCCAGCCCGGCGGCGGCCTCGGCGCGCAGAATCTCGGGCTGAGTGGGGTTGTTGGCGATGTCTTCGAGGTAGCCGATCTTCTCCAACGTCGTGTGGGAGGCACCGCCGGGAATCATCGCCGCCGCCTGTTCACGGGTCTTCCCGAGTGGCCCGTTCAACGGTGGTGCAAAGTTTGCACCACCGTCGTTTCCGGGCTGGTTCTCGCTGCTGAACTGGGTGGCGGACTTTCGGCGGGCGGCGTCCTCGGCCATGACCTGCTTGATCTCGCGGTAGAGTCCGGCGGCTTCGAGCTGGGTGTAGGGCTTGTGGAGCATGTTGTCGTCCTGCTCGGCGAGGAGCTGCCCGAGCCGGTCGGAAAGGCCGCTGCGCACCCACACGTTGACGGTGCGCCAGCCGAGCTTCTTGATAGCGGCGAGGCGTCGTGCCCCGCACACGAGCACGCCGTCGATGGTGATTGTGAGAGGTTGTAGCAGGCCGTCGCGGTCGATGGATGCCGCGAGTGTGTCGATGTCGCCGAGGTCGGCGCGGTGGCGTGTGCCGACGAGGATCGAATCGACGGTGCGGTCGAGCTGGATGCTGCCGATCTGTGGCTCGGTCACGACGACTCACCGCCTCCACCGTTCGGGGCGGCCAGTGCGAGCGCGAGGATCAGATCGTCGTCGCGGAGCAGTAGGTCGAGGGTCTCGCCCAGCAGGAGCCGGAGCAGGATGCCGCGACCGCTGCTGGTGGCGACGTAGGCCGGGTGCTGGTTCCCGAGCAGTGCTTTCAGGAGAGCGGCCCAGGAGCGGCGCGGCAGGTCGAGCAGTGCCCGCGCGTGCCGATCGCGGCGCAGTGTCTCGTAGGCGGACTGGCGGGTGCCGGCCTTCATCAACGCGCCGCAGACGTGCTCGACGGCGGCCCGTGCGGTGTCGGTGGGCCAGTCGAGCAGGCACAGCATCGCGATGGCGTCCTCGGCCGCCGATCCTGCGGACATGCATGCCTGCGCCGACCCGAGACTGTCGCGCGGTTCCGGTTCGAGGTCGCTGGGACGCAGGTCGGTGGTGTGGAACGCGGGATGGTAGTCGGCCAGCGCGGTGTCGCGTTCGGAGAATCGTTCGGGGTCGTGGAACGCCGAGACGTGGGCGCGGCGGGCCTGGTGCACGGAGCAGAGCAGGCCTTGGGCGCGTTCCTCGTAGACGCAGGTGATCCGCACGGCGTGGGTGATGATCGCCCACGGGTCGTTGGCCTCGCGGGTCGAGCGGTACTGCATCGCGTCGAACGCCGCCGTCACCGCTTCCCAGGTGTCGAGCTTGTGCTTGCGAGCCAGGGCGCGGTACTTGTCGGCGGCGAACTCCATCAGATCGCGGGCCACCGGGTCGTGAACCCAGGCATCCTCGCCGCCCTCGGCGAGGCGATTGAGCAGGGCGCGCAGGCCCTCGCCAGTGGTGAAGTCCTCAGCCCCGTCGGCCGTCGGAGCGGTGCTGGTGCGGGTTGGTGTGGTCATGGTGTCGGCACCTCCTGGCAGGCAGGTGCGCACTCGCTCCCACGAGTGCGTCCTGCATGCCGATGCCGTCGCAGCCATGACACTTCACCACCGTCAACTCATCGAGACGCCGGAGCGGGACAGCTGCGACGCCGGTGCGGTGCTGCGCCCGAACGCCGAGATCGGCGGTAACCGTCGGGCGCGGTCCCCGAGCCGACGGACTCCGGCCCCTATCGGGGTGCGGGTGCGGCGTGCCAGCTCGGCCTGGAAGTCGAGACCACGACCGGCCGCGTGCGCCGAGTGCCGGACGATGAGGTCGGTGGGGCGCACCCACTCCACGCCGCGCCCGCGAACGATCGCGTGCTGCTTGTCCTCGCGGGCGACCTGAGCGGCCCGCACCGCCTCCGGCGTGCTCGTCGCCTCGACAGGCTCGGAGCGCTCCTGCGGCTCCTCGGAAACCGGGCGTGCCGGATCGGGCCTCGTCGGGTCGTTGTGCTGCGGGTTTTCGGTGGTGTTCATGGGGTCGTCTCCTCCCGCTCGTCGGCGGCGTCGGTTGTGTCTGTCAGGTGCGCGACGGCGAACCAGCGGCCCACCGTCGAGGGATGCACCCCGAGCTCTCGGGCGATCCGCTTGTTCGACCAGCCCGCCTCCCGCAGCTCCCACCCCAGCGCCCGCCGATCCGCCACACCATCGTCGCGACGGGCCGGTTGTGCGTCGCCAGACGGCAGCGCAGGCATTGACCCCACAGCGGCGGCCGAGAACGACGTGGCGGCGTCAGGCTCCGTGTCGGGGTCGGTGGAGCGGGTGAGGATCACGGTCAGGTGCGTGATGGCCAGCAGCACGACGGGCGGCACCGCTGCGACTGATGCCGCGAGCATCCTTGGAACGTCGGCGTCCGCGGCGACGACGGCGTGAATGGCGTTCGCCGTCACCGACACGAGCGCGCCGCCGACCAGCAGCGCCCACGGATACCAGGCCGAGCGCTGCCCAGCGAGAGCGACGACGGCGACTGTCGAGACGACGATGATGCCGTCCACGATCAGCGGCCACGCCCACGCCTGCCCCGACCCGATCCCGGAGCGAGCGGCCAGATCGGCCAGCGACGTGAACGACAGCCAGAACGCCCCGGCGGCGATGAACACCGTCCCCGCAACCGCCGTCATAGCGGCCCAGCGCCGCCCCTCCGATTCACGCCTCACAGCCCAGCCCTCCCCAAGGCTGCGGACGGCGGGCTCTCCGAGCGACCGAACCATCGGCCCGCGCTCTGGCTCCGGCCGGCGGGCGTCACTTCGGATGCGGGCTGGGTAGCTCGGTAGGCAGAGCGCACCGTCGTGGTGATCTCGCGATCACCCAGACCCGCCGAGTGTGCCGCAGACCCCAGCACATCAAGTGCGTCGGCGGGCGAGACGCCGTTCTCGGCGAGGCGGCAGGCGGCCCAGAACAGGCCCCGGTTCCGCTCGCCCTCGCCCCGCCCGGCGACCCACGCCGCCAACCGATTAGAATCCACATCCATCGAGCCGCTGCTCGCGCGTGGTCGGGCGACGGGGCGCGGGTCGAGAAAGTCCCGCAGACGGGCCGCATCCACCGCGCCGACCGAGTGCGCGGCAATGTCGGCGACCTCGTAACGGCGGACGCTGCCGTCGATGATTCGCCGGGAAGGTGGAGCGATGATGTAGCCGCCGTCACCCCGGAAATCGACACCCGCGGTGGCTGCCTGCCACGACCGCTGCTCCCTGCCCGGGGTCGCCGGGAAGTACACGTGCGCGCCACCGGTCGGTGTGCGCACCAGCAGACCCGCTCCATCGACGAGTCCCGCGTCGGTGGCGCGCTGGTACGCCGCGCGGCCGTCGTGGGGGCCGTGGACATCGACATCGACGACGACAACGCCCGATGGGGCACCGGTCGGGAGGCCGATGTTCGCATTCGTTGTGCGCGACCACCACGCGGCAACCTGTTCCGGGTCGCTGCTCGCTTCGAGGAACCCGCGGCGGGTCAGCGGACGCTTCCCCTCGACCAGGCACGGGAACACGGGCACGCCAGCCGCCGCGAGGCTCCGCGCAGCCAAGGCCAGGTTTGGTGAGCGATCCACGCGAATGAGCGCCGCCAGGACATCGAATGGCTCGGGCATCACAGCCCCCGCACTGCCAGCTCGGGCACTGGCGCAGCACGCGGACGATCGGTCTCCACCGCGCGCGCTGCCGTGCGGGAGGTGCGCGGACTTGGGGTGTCGCGTTCGAGGCCGGGCGGGGTGCCGTCGCCGACCTGGAGCGTGTCGAGCTGGTCGAGGATCGCCAGCGCGGTCTTCCGCACCCGTTCGCCGGTGGCCTGCACCACCTGGACGGGCTCTTGGCCGTCCACGCGGGCGGCCCAGGTCGAGACGTACGGGATCGTGTACCCGGCAGTGTCCATGCCGTGCGCGGCACCGATCATCAGCGCGACGGACTCGGCTTCGACTTCGCGGATGCCGCGATGCTGCCGCGCCTCCTCGTCGTCGGGATCGTGCATCAGGACATGCGCCAGCTCGTGCGCGAGCGTCTTGACCTGCGCGGCATGGTCCATGTTCTCCCGCACCGCGACCGTGCGCGCCTCGTAGTCCGTAAGGCCGTTCGCGCCGGAGATCATCCCCTCGTGCGGCACCCGCAACACCTCGAACCCCGCGCCGCGAATCTGCCCGGCCAGCCCCTCCCACAACCCCGACGGTGCTTCGCCTTCCAGCAACGTCGGAGCCGGCGGCACCGGCAGCGGCTCTCCGTCGGTCTGCGAGGCATCCCACACGTAGGCCGGGCGCGCTCCGACCATCCGCGAGCGCACCACCTCGTTGACCTTGTGCTTCTCTCGCGGCCCCAAGCGACGCCAGGAGTTCGGATCGGCAGGATTGGACGAGGCGAACCGGCCCGTCACGGGCGCGAAGATCATGTACCCCGGCTGGCCCTTCATCACCTGCCGCCCCAGCCCCTGCCACTGCCGGTACCCGGCAACCAGAGTCGGGAAGGGTTCGGGCACGCGGCCTGCCTCGAACGCGGCTTCGTGCTGCACCCAGATCAGCATCGTGTTGTTGAACGACCGCGACCGGAACCGTGCCGCGAAGGCGAGCGCCTCCCGCCAGTCGTCGCCCGAGATCAGCGACTCGACCGCGCCGGTCAGCTTCTCGTGCAGCTCGTCGAGCTTCGCCTCTCGCGCCGCGCGGGCGTCCTCGTTCGATGCCATGCTCCGGCCTCCTCTTCCGCGGGCCGCGCCAAGGTTGCGCGCGGCGGTACACCTGGCAGGTAGGCGCGAACACCCGCACTCAGACCGTGAGCTGGACATCGTTCACCTCCTTGAGGCAGCCCGAGCCGAGACCGGGACGCCGGATTGAGCATGCTCAAAATGTCCCGAAGTCCTGTTCTAACACCGACCGTTGAGCATGCGCAAGCCTTGATTTGTGCATGCTCAACGAGTAGGTTTGAGCATGCACAACCACCCTCCGGGGTGGATCACATGGATGCCTTGCCCGTCGCGAAGGGAAGGGGGTCACCGACTATGACCGAAGACGAGAGCCAGGCTGCGGCCGAAGACCTCGCCAAGCGTCTGCGTCTCCTGATGGACGTTGCCGTCGCCGAGTCCGGTACTGAGCCGACCTACTCGCAGATCGCGGACTTCCTCAAAGAACGAGGCACCAACCTGTCCCGGTCGCGCTGGACGTACATGGTCAACGGCCACCGCTACGTCCAAGACGCCGCCGTCTTCGAGGGCCTCGCGGCGTTCTTCGACGTCGATGAGGCCTTCCTGATGGGTGAGGACGGCGCGGCCACGCCTGAGAAGGTTTCCGCGCAGCTCGACATGGTTCGTTCCATGCGGGCCGCGAAGGTGAAGTCCTACGCCGCCCGCACCCTCGGTGACATCTCGCCGAAAGCACTCCACGCCATCACCAAGTTCCTGGACGAGGAAATGACACCCATGCCCGAGCACTGACCGGTACCGCGCGACGCGAAGCCGATACCGGTCCCTGCTCCCCGCTGAGAGGGGCGAACCGTGAATACCGAACAGACCGTATCGGCGGCCGTCGCGGGCCTACAGCTCGGCAGCACCTTCACCCTCGACGACCTCCTCCACGCCATACAGAACCGGCGACACCGCCGGCTCCGCGTCGTCGAACTCGCAGACCTCGACACCCACGATGGCATCTGCGCGGTCTGGTTCGTCACCGACACCGAAGACCTCGTGCTCCACGCCCGCAGCGACTCAGCCCTGCACCGGCAACAGTTCGTGCTGCACGAGTTCGCGCACATGATCCTCGGTCACTGCGACGGGGACGACTGCCCAGCCGAGGACGTGCTGCTGCCCAACATCCCGCCCTACACCCGCGCCCGCCTGCTCACACGGCAAGACATCGACTGCGAAACCGAGATCGCCGCCGAGTCCCTCGCCGACCGGCTCGCCGCCGGCATCCGAGGATCGGTGTTCGCCGAATCGGCCTACTCGGAGGTCTTCGGATGATCCAGACGCTCGTCGCGACGCTCATGTGGGCGCTCGTGGCGAGCCTGCTCATCTTCCGCCGCAAACGCGCCGACCGCAGCATCACCTACGCAGCCCTCACCATCGCCATCGCGATGACGCTCAACGTCGATGCCATCTACACCGCCGTCGATCCGCTGCTCGGCGGCACGAACCTCGCCACGCTGATCGCAGACGCACTGCTGATGACCGGGCTGTTCTTCCTCGGCCAAGGCGTCATGAGAACCGGCGAGTACCGGCCCCGGCTCGTTCGCGCTGTAGTGAGTATCCCGATGCTCGCCATCTCTCTCCTCGCGATCACCACGGCGTTCCTGTTCATCGAACGTGGCGCGACCACGACCCGGTTCATGAGCGACCTCGGAGCGCAACCGGCGACGGCGGTCTACTCGATCATCAACTTCGTCTACTGCGGCATCGTCATCGCCACGATGATGGTCCTCGCCGCCCGGCAGTACCGGCACAGCACCGGAATCCAACACCTGCCCGCAGGACTGCTGACCCTGGGATCGACCTTCGGCGTCGCCCTGTGTCTCGCCGTGATCGTCATGGACATCGCCCACGTCACCGGCTGCCTCGACCTCATGCACGCCATCCAACCCACCTACGCGCCACTCTCGCTCCTGACGTTCCTGTTCCTCTGCGCCGGGTTCGCCGCGCAGCCCGCCGTCCGACGCGCCCAGCACTACCTGCGTCGCAGGCGCACCGCTGGCCTCGCGGCACAACTGAAACCCCTATGGAACCGCGCAACACAGGCACGGCCCGGCCTGAGCCAAGCAGACCCCCGCGCCGTCAACGCAGAAGACCCCGAAGGATGCCTGCACCGAGTGATCGTCGAAATCCGAGACGCAATGATCGACCCCCGCATCACCTTCAAGACCAGCAGAGCCGAACGCACCCTGCTCGATCGCGCCGAGAGCCACCTCCTCGGATGCGACCGCGCCACGACGTCGGGGCCGCGGACTCAGAGCGAGGAGGCTGGCTCGTGATCCGCCGCCTCGCCCTTGGAGTCGGGATCGCGACAGCAGCCGCCGCAGGCGTCGGGTGGATGATTGCCCGCCGGCTGACTGCGCCCGTCGGTCCGCGCACGTTCGACCTCACCATCCGAGGAGTCGAGCACGACGGCAGCGGCGACCTGATCGTGCTCGACCGCACCGATCAAACCATCGCCGTCGGCATCTACAACCTCTGGTTCGAGCACGGCGGCTGGGCACAACTCTCCGCAGAGATCATCGATCGCGGACCTACTCGCGTCGCTCGCAGGATCACCGGCATTGCACCGGGTCTCACGCCGAAGACCGGCGACCGTGCCTCGTGGAGCGGCATCTACTACGCCACCCCAGCCGACGCCGGGCTCGACGCCCGCAACATCACCATCACGACCCCCGCAGGACCATGCCCGGCCTGGCGCACCGACGGTGACCCTGCCACCTGGGCGATCCACATCCACGGCCTCGGCAGCACCCGGGCCGGTACCCTCCGTGGCGTCCTCGCCGCGGCCGAGCTCGGCTACACCTCCTTGGTCGTCAGCTATCGCAACACCGCAGAAGGGCCGCGCGAAGGCACCGGCCACTCAACCCTCGGCGACGCCGAGACGATCGACGTTGACGAGGCCATCGGGTATGCCGTCCGACGCGGAGCGCAGCGAATCGTGATCTTCGGCTGGTCGATGGGTGCCGCCATCGCGCTCCAACTCGCCGACCAGCCTCGGCACGAGGGGCTGATCGCCGCGCTCGTCCTCGACTCACCAGTCCTCAACTGGACAGGAGTCATCAAGACCAACTGCGCCCGAAGCGGACTGCCCGCCGCAGCCGGACACCTCGCGATCCCGTGGCTCACCCTCGCGCCGTTGGCTCGCGCAGTTGGCTTGCCGGGCCGCATCCCGCTCCGCTCCTTCGACTGGACCGCACGAACCGCAGACCTCGCGACGCCGACCCTGGTCCTACACGGCACCCGAGACGACTCCGCGCCGATCCGGCTCTCACAAGCACTCCGAGACGCCCGCCCGGACCTCATCGAGCTGGAGACCTTCGACGCCGGCCACACCCTCTGCTGGAACGCCTGCCCCGATCGGTGGCATATGTCAGTGACCACGTGGCTCTCGGCCCGGCGCGACCCACCTTGACCCACCACGCCCGCAAAAACCCAACTCAAACGGCATCTCTCCGGTAGGCTTGCGACTGCCGGCCTGACTGGCCAAGGAGCGAGGGAGGACCAACGTGGCTGAGCCTTGGCTGTCTGCCGACGACATCGCCGCCCACCTTGGGATCACCAAAGACACCGTCTACACCTGGATCGCCGAGAAGGCCATGCCCGCGCACAAGGTCGGGCGCCTCTGGAAGTTCCAGGCCAGCGAAGTGGATGACTGGGTGCGAAACGGCCACGCTGCATCGGAGGGCGACAAGTGACGCGCGAGGTAGCGAATCGTGCGAGCTCCACCGCTTGCAGTTGGTTTGAGAAGGAAGACATATGAGCGACTTGAGTTTGATCCCGCTGCGTACCGCCTGTGTACCACGAGAGGATGTGCTGCAGGGCGGTCTCGCCGACAACCACTTCGCAGCTCAGCTCGACAAGGTTGTACGTGACGCCGAGCACTACCCGGTGTACGGCGACGCCGAGGCCTTCTTCGCTCAGACGTACCCGACTTCCGGGTTGAAGACCCTTCTCACCAAGACCTTTGGTCGTATCACTGGGGCGAAAGGCGTGGCGGGAGAGAACGGGGTCTTGCGGCCCACCACCTCCTTTGGTGGCGGCAAGACCCACGGCCTCACAGCGGTCTACCACCTGGCCGGCGGGGCGCGACCTGCCAACATCGCAGAGTTCATCGACCCAAGCCTGCTTCCGGACGGTGCTGTTCAGGTTGCCGCGCTCGTCGGCGATGCTCTCGACCCCACCGCTGGGGTCGACACTGATGGCCACCGCACCTACACGCTGTGGGGCGAGATGGCCGCTCAGATCGGTAACGACGCCTTCTCTGTGATGGCTGCCAATGACGCCGAGCGTACGGCGCCGGGAACAGGAACCATCAAGGCGGCGTTCGGCGGCAGGCCAACGATCGTCATCGTGGACGAGATCGCCAAGTACCTGCGAGCGGTGTCGTCCTCGGGCAGCGAGGACGTGCGTCGCATGGCCCGCGCGATCCCGGTGTTCCTGGGGAACCTGTTCGAGGTCGCGTCTGACCCGACCAATCGGGTCTCAGTCATCATCACCCTGGCGGCCACCACCAACGCCTTCGGTGCAGAGACCACCGAGATCAGCGACCTCACCGGCGACGAGAAAGAACGGGCCGACGCGGCGAACGCCGCCTCGGTCAAGGCAGCGGAAGAGACCGGGGACGTACTGACCCGCGCCGTGCAACCGTCTGCGGTGATCCGCCCTGCCGACGACAATGAGATCGGCGAAATCCTCAAGAAGCGCATCTTTGCCTCTGTCGATCAAACTGCCGCGACCGCTGCTGGTGACGCCTACCGAGACCTGTACGAGACACTCGGCAAGACCGAGCAGTTGGCGGGCGGTGCCGAACATCCTGCGACCTACGGCGAGCTGGTCACCAAGACGTACCCGTTCCACCCCGAGCTCGTCCGTGTCCTGGACAAGCGCCTTGGCAACATCACACAGTTCCAGCGAGCAAGAGGCGCGTTGAAGTTGCTGGCTGAGGTTGTGGCACACATCTACGCGACGAATGATGACACCGCGACCATCAACGTTGGTGACATCGACTATGACAACGACCCGGTGCTGAACCACCTCACGGATGGTCTCGGACGGTCCGAGTACGCGTCTGTGGCCGAGGGAGACTTCGCAGGCAAACAGTCGCACTCCGCAGCGGTGGACGCGGATGTCTTCCCTGGCAAACCTGCCTACACCACCCGTGTCGCACGCACCGTGTTCACACATTCGCTCGAAATGGTGGCGACCGCAGGGGCCGGCCGCAACGATTGGATCGTCGGCACGCTCCGCCCAGGCGAAGACACCGCCATCTTCGAGAAGGCACTCACGGAATCCGAAAAGGTCTTCTGGCATCTATCGTTCGACGGTGGGCGGTGGCGCTTCAACATCGAGCCGAACGTTAACGCCATCATCGAGACCGAGAAGCGCAACGTCGCCAATACCGCTGTTGCGGCGATGGTCGACACGCTCATCCGCAATGCGTTCGCCAACGATGGTGGCGCCAAAGCTGTGCATTTCCCGTCAGGTCCTGCCGAGGTCCACGACGAAGCGGGCCTGAGAGTGGTCGTGCTTGACTACAACGTCGTGGCCGTCACGCAGAAGAGCGCAGAGCAGCCACCTGCCGCGGTCGTTGAGATGCTGGACAAGGTCGGCTCGGTCGGCAGCCCGCGGACCTACCGCAATGCCGTGGTGTTCGCAGTCCCCGACGAAGAGCAAGTCGAAGTGCTGAAAGACCGAGCACGAGCTTTGATCGCATCCAGCAACCTCGCCAGCGACGCCGCTCGACTCGCACAGTTCAGCGACGAAGTTCGCAAGAAGGTAGAGGTCTACAACAAGGAAGCCACGCTCAACGCCCGTATCGCGGTGACCCGCTGTTACAAGCACATCTACTTTCCTTCTGGCGACAAAGCGACCGGGTATCTCCGCCACCGTGAGCTCCCGGCCCAGGCACAGGGGGACACGAAGAATGCGACCTCAGCGGTATTGAGCTTGCTCGAAGACGAAGACAAGATTCGGAGCAGTCCGTTCACGGCCTCGTACCTCCGGTCGAAGACCTGGCACGCTGCAAGCTCCGCGACCACACGCTCGATCGCCGACTACTTCTGGACTGACCACACGATCCAAATCGTCCGCAACCCGAACCTGATTCGTGAAGCGATCGTCAACGGGGTGAAGAACGAGAACTGGGTCTACTACGACGCAGGCACGGGGAAGACTTACACGGCAAGCACGATGGCCGGGTTCTCGCCCGAGATGAAGCCTGATGCCGAGGTGATGACTGCTTCCGAAGCACAGTCAAGAGGCCTGCTCGTTCGCAAGCCGACCCAGACCGACTTGCGTGCCGTCATCACCAACGATGACCTCACCGGAGCCGAGATTCGCTCCCGCCTCGAAGCACAGTGCGGCGGTGAGCCCACCAAGACCGACGTCTTGGAGTTGCTCGCCACTGCGGTACAAGCCAGCGACTACAAGTGGTTTGTTGTCCTCGATGCAGAGCCCGCACCGGGCGTGCGAGCGCTGTCGCCGTCTGCGATCAAGGACAAGGGACTCGACGGCCTGCGCATCCTCGGCAGAGAAGCAGCCGACGCGCAAGAGATCGAGGTGCCGACCCGCACTCCGAACTCGAAGACCTTCAATGCAGCCGGCCCGGGCGGTGCGGCAATGCAGAGCCTCCTCGATCAGATTTCGGACTTCACGGTCCCGACGGTGAGCACGATGACCTTGAAGGTCACCGCCGACGAGGCCTCAGGCACCAGCGACATCGACCTCGCCGTGGCAGCGCTCGGCATGCTGCAAAAGCAGCACATCACCGTTCGTGCGACGATCCGCGCCGAGTTCAAGGGAGTCAACGGCGGAGTCCAGTTCCAGGGCACCGCAGACCGTCAGGACTTCCAGTCCGCGTACAACCATGTGAAGAAGTCCATCGCCGGAGCGAACAAGGTAGCGGGCGAGGTCACCCTCGTCTTCCGTTTCGCTCCCGCCCTGGACATCACCGATGCTCAGTTCGGCCAGATTCACACGGTCGTCAAGAACCTCGGCATGAAGAGCACCACCATGACGGCCGAGGTGACCAAGTGAGCGCGGTCAAGCGGTTCCGCCCCGCATCCCATCTCGCGTTGGTCGAAGGCGTCCGAGGGTTTCGACTCGTCGTAACGCCGGGCCGAAGCGAAACCTTCGGCGTAACGCTTGAAGAAAGCTACGGCGAGAACGGCAGCTCAATCACGGCACCGGTCAGCGCGGCCACACCCGTTCAAGCTGGACGAGTGGTTGACGCGCTGTTCGTCGCGGTCCGCAAAGCCGGACACCAGCCGAGCGTGCTGGCTTTCAAACGCAAAGCGCCCATTCGCCTAGGCGAAGCCGAGGGAGTCCGCCTTGCGCTGGTCCTGCTCGCGACCCAACCCATTGCCAAGCATGAGCGGGTTCGGGCGCTCGTCGCCGGAATCAATGCCATGAGCGTCGAGGAGACCTACTACTGGTACTCCAAGTGCATGGGACTCGATGGCAACCGCGCCCGCAAGGCACTCCGAACCCTCCTCGCCGACTAAGGACACGACGTGACAACTTCAAGACCACGAGTCCTCATCGAGGACTGGTTGCCCGTCGCGGAACTTGGAATCGAGTCACGACGCGAGCGTGGCGCAGCATCAGCCTTGCCACCGCTCTCTTTCCTGCACATTTGGTGGGCGAGGCGACCTCTTGTCGCCTCCGCTGCCGTCGCGCTTGCTGGGGTCATGCCGACCTGGAGCAACGAACTCGCAGCGGCGTTTCCGGACGCACCGGAAGTGCGCACCGAGGCCGCCTACAGAGCTTGGCTGCTTCGCCTTGTCGGCATTTGGGGGGACCCGGTCGCAGGCCGAAAGCAGATTGACGCTGCGAACGCCGCTGGTGTGAAGCTCAAGGGGAATGGGTACGGGTACAAGCAAGCCTTCCGCAATGCAGTCGCGCGCGCCGACATCGACCTGCTCCATGCCGTACTTCGAAGCACATGGGGTGAGCTTCCCACCGTTGCTGACCCTACTGCTGGCGGAGGATCGATTCCTTGGGCAGCGAGTCGGCTTGGGTTACCCGTCGTAGCGAACGACCTGAACGGAGTCGCTGCCAGCGTGCTGAAGGCAGGAGTCGAGATTCCTGCAACCCGCGGGCTTGACCTGATCCCTGAGATCAAGAAGTGGGGCAACGTACTCGTCAAGCGAGTGGAGGAGCGACTCAAGGAGTTCTTTCCCCTCAACGATGGCGAAAGCGTCGTCGCCTACATCTGGGCGAATGCTGTCCCTTGCCCTCGTACCGGTCGCCTCGTGCCGCTGCTCACGGACAAGTGGCTCCGCAAGACCGCTGGCAAAGAGGTCGCTGTGCGCCTCGTCACAGAAGTCGACGGGGAGGCCCTTCAAGAACCGCTGTTTCAGGTTGATCACGGACGTGCCGTTGACAAGAAGGACGCGAGCACCGCGATTGTCACCAACGGGAAGGCAGTGTCACCCTACGACAATCTCGTGATCGAAGGGGACTACATCAAGGCCACGGCCAAAGCGGGGTTGATGACGCAAGTTCTGTATGCCGTCGCTGTCAAGACCGCCATGGGGAAGACCTTCCGTGCGCCTTCTTCGACAGACTTGGAAGCGGTTCGGGCCGCTGCGGCTCGTTTGAATGAGATTAGACGAGAATGGTCGGAGCAAGGGATTCTTCCCACAGAAGACATACCAGCCGAGGCGAACTACGACCGTGGCCATCGCATGTACGGAATCAACACTTGGCTTGACTTCTTCACTCCGCGCCAGGCCTTGGTGCATGGAACCTTCGGGGAGGAGTTTGCCCGCTTGGTGCCTGAGGTGCGGAGCGAACTGGGTGATCAGGCTGAAGGCGTGCTGTTCGAGTTGGCGCTCATGCAAGGCAAGGCCCTCAACTGGAACTCGCGCGCTACCAGCTGGAACATCTTCAGACAGGGAATGCGGAGCGTCTTTGAGAAGCACAACTTCTCGTTCAAGTGGACGTTCGCCGAGTTCGAAGGCGCGAGGGCGCTCTACTCGTGGTGTTTGGAACAGCTGGAGGACGCATACGGCGGAATCGCGCGCTTGCTAGACGAAACTGGCGCTCCGGAGATTGGTGCCAGCGATCGACTTGGTCGGCAAGTCACCGTCACACAGGGCAGCGCCGCTAGCCTTGAGTTGAAGGACGGGTCCGTCACTCACATCTGCATGGACCCGCCATACTATGACAACGTCATGTACGCCGAGCTGGCTGACTACTTCTATGTTTGGGAGAAGAGGACACTCGGGCGCCTGGTCCCGACCTACTTCCATGACGAACTGACCGACAAAGACAACGAGGCCGTTGCCAATCCAGCGCGGTTTGCGATGATGGGGCGGCGGAAGAAGGAACTTGCAGACCTCGACTACGAGACGAAGATGACTTCCATCTTCGCCGAGTCTCGCCGAGTTCTCTCAGACGACGGCGTTCTATCCGTAATGTTCACTCACAAGCGAGCGGAGGCGTGGGACACGTTGGGTATGGGCCTCCTGCAGGCCGGATTCACCATCGAGACATCTTGGCCGGTTAACACGGAGTTCGAGCACTCCTTGCATGTAGCGAACGTCAACGCGGCGGAGTCCACTATTATGCTCGTTTGCCGAAAGCGTGCCGACCGCGATGACGATCAGAAGATCTATCTCGATGACATCGAGCACGACATCCGCCAAGCGGCGCGTGAGGCCGCCACGCGATTCCAACATGATGGGATTGACGGCGTTGACCTTCTCCTCTCGACATACGGCCCAACGCTGTCCGTGATCTCACAGCACTGGCCCGTCTACTCGTCCACTCCGGACGCTGATGGACGGGACCAGTTGCTCCGGCCCGAAGACGCCCTGGCTCTGGCGCGCGAGGAGATCGTGGACCTTCGTCGTTCCCGCCTCGTCGGACAGGCCGCAAAGGTGGATGGACTCACCGACTTTGTTCTCTTGGCGTGGGACACGTTCGGTGCGCGCGAGTTCCCCTTCGACACAGCACGCCTGCTCGCCCTCGCAGTAGGAGGGTTGGACGTTGATGAACTGGAACGCGCGAAGATCGTCTCGAAGGCATCTGGCAAGGTCAAACTCTTGACCCCCAAGGAACGACTACGTCGGGAAGCAGACTCTGGACTGCCTGGCGTGACGCCGGAAGCGTCGTCGTTCGAGTACGTCATCGACGCTGTTGACACTGCGCTCTACATTGCAGAGGTGGACGGCCAGCAGGCTGCGAAGCGGTTCCTCGATCGTCACGGATACACCAGCGACGCCGGCTTCATTTCCACCCTGCAAGGTCTGGCGAACGCGATCCCACGTACCAAGGTCAAAGGTGCTTGGGTGGTGCCGGAGGCCGGGCTCATCGACACACTCTGCACCCTCTACTTCGATGATGTGGTGCTACCGGAGGCGGAGGAGATGGCCGCACCGACAGACCCCAACGAGAACACGTTGTTCGACGTGGAGTGACATGAGCCCGGACGACAGCGACGCTCTATCACCTGGCTCGCCGGCGCCACCTGGCGGACCGGCGAGTTCTGAACTGTCCTCGGGCGACTCTATTTCGTCGCCTGACTCGTTCCAGACTGTTGACCTCGAAGCAACCTATTCGCCGGACGACCGTCCGTTCGAGACGTTCTATCTCCCGCTGCTGTCCCGAGCTGTGACCTACGACAGAGCCGTGGGCTACTGGTCAGCCTCCGAGCTTCAGTACGCAGCGCAGGGCACAGCCCACTTCCTCGCGAACGGCGGGAAGATGCGCCTGATCGTTGGTGCGCAGCTCGCGCAGCGAGACGTGGACGCCGTGATTGAAGGCAAGCCGCTCGACGACGTAGTGGCTGAGAGGCTACTCGCCGACCCGGACCTTGCCGGGGCGCGGATCGTGCAGAGCGAGCATCTGAGCGTGCTTGCGTGGATGGTCGCCACGGACAGACTTGAGATTCGTGTCGGTGTCCCAAGGGGCGAGAACGGTGAGCTGCTCACGCATCTACAGTCGGGACGCTACTTCCACACCAAGTACGGCATATTCGCGGATCGGTACGGGAATCGAGTCGCATTCAACGGATCGAACAACTCATCAGTGACGGCCTGGGTGAGGAACCATGAGACGTTCGACGCCTACCCATCCTGGAACGTCCCGATCTGGGACTACCTGGGTGTCCACAAGGTGCTCGACTTCGAGAAGCACTGGACCGATAACGCTGATGCAGGATGGGCAGTTATTGACCTGCCGTCGGCAGTGCGGAAGCACCTCATCGAGCACGCCCCTGAGACCCCGCCGCTTCCACCCGGCGTTGTCTTGCCACCTTTGGAGGCATCGACCTCGTCGGAAGACGGCACCGATGAGTTCGATGTCGAGGCAGCGTGGGACGAACTCGTCGCACTGCGCGACGCACCAGCCGAATCGCCCTGGACGGGCGTCGGATCGGCATGGGCGCAGCCCCTCCCGCACCAGGCAGAACTCATCAGTCGTGTCGTGAGCACCTACCCGCGAGGCTACCTGTTCGCCGATGAGGTTGGGCTCGGCAAGACTGTGGAAGCTGGCATGGTCCTTCGTGAGCTTTTCACGTCAGGTCGGGCGAAGAAGGCGCTGCTGCTCGTTCCCGCGTCTGTGATGAAGCAGTGGCAAGAGGAACTCCACGAGAAGATGAACCTCGATGTTGCCCGCTTCGACAAGGGTGCTTTTGTAGATCGTCACGATGAACCAATCCCTGTCGATCCGAACGCGAATCCGTGGTCCGCGTTCCCCATCGTTCTCGCGTCATCACACCTTGCTCGCCGTCGCGACCGTCGGAGGCAAATACTCGATGCGGGTCCGTGGGATGTTGTCCTGGTTGACGAGGCCCACCACGCCAGGCGACGTGGCTCCAAGCCGACCGACACTCCGAACTCGTTGCTGGCGCTACTCCAAGAGATGCGCGACAAGGAGATGTGGCGCGCGCTATACCTCGCCACGGCAACGCCGATGCAGATGAACCCACATGAAGCCTGGGACTTGATCTCCCTGCTCGGGCTCAAGGGTCGGTGGGGCGTCAGCGCCGAGGACTTCATTCGGTACTTCAAGCTGCTGGCAATCGACCCGATGCACCGGCACTGGGACCTGTTGTGCGCAATGCTGGAGGACTACTTCGCCGACCCACAGGCCGAGCGGGATACTGACCTCGAACGGGAGATCGACGACGCACTCGGCTGGACGGGCGCATACGTGGTCACAGCTCTGGCGGGGAACCCGCCGAGCGCGGACCTGAAGGCCAAGTTCCCGAACGAGGCCTCCGAGTGGATGGACAAGTGGCTCCGTCGCCACACTCCGATGCGGGATCGTGTCTTCCGCAACACCCGGAAGACCATGCGCGAATACCAGGCAGCGGGGATCATCCCTGACGATGTGGTCATCCCGTATCGCCACGTCAAAGATGAGTTCATCCCGCTACAACCGAACGAGCGACGCCTGTATGAGCGGATCGAGGAGTACATCCGCCGCCACTACAACGCTTACATGGCCGAGGCGGGCAATCAGGCACTCGGGTTCATCATGACCGTCTATCGCCGTCGACTGACCTCGTCGTTCGAAGCGATCAAGCGGTCTCTTCGCCGTCGGCTGAGTGTGTTGGAGGACGGCAAGAACCTCGCTGAGCTTCTCACCGATGACGACAACGTAGATGTCGAAGGCTCGCTGTTCGAGCCGGAGGTGTTCGACACGAGGGCCGACCGACTCCGCGACGAGATAGTCGAACTCAAGTCGTTCCTCCAAGACCTGGACAGCATCACCGGCGAAGACAGCAAGGCCAGCAAACTCGTTGCCGACGTGACTGAGGCGCTGAACACGTACTCGTCGGTGGTTGTCTTCACGCAGTACGCCGACACGATGGACTACGTCCGTGACCGGCTGCTCACGGCGGGGTACCGCCGCCTCGGCTGCTACTCGGGCCGGGGTGGTGAGGTCTACAACGTCGAGTCTGGAAGCTGGACCGAGGTTACGAAGTCTGAGATCAAGACCAGGTTCCGCAGTGGTGAGCTTGAAGTTCTCATCGGTACCGACTCGATGAGTGAGGGTCTGAACCTGCAAACCTCGGGACGGCTCATCAACTACGACATGCCCTGGAACCTCATGCGCGTCGAGCAACGGATCGGGCGCGTCGACCGCATCGGAGCGTCGTACAAGGACATCCGCATCAGCAACTACTTCTACGCTGACACGGTTGAGGAGCAGGTCTACAAGGGCATCGCCGAGGACTACGGCGACTTCACCGACATCGTGGGCGACGCGGCCCCAGTGCTCGCGAATATTGAGAAGGCTATCGAGCGTTTGGCGTTGACCGGCCATGCAACGACCACCGAGATCAACTCCGAAGTCGGACAGATTCGCCAGCAAGTCGAGGACATCAAGAGTGAGCCTGTCAGGAACGACGACATGGGCGAACCCGGCGATGGTGGTCGGATCAAGCAGCCGCCAACGCTGGAGGGCGGTACTTCTCTGCGAGACCTGGAACGTGTACTCACGGCGAACGGCCTTACCAGTGACGCTTTCGAGCCTGACCCTTCCCGTCCTCGGGTGTATTGGCTCAAGCCTCCGGCGGAAACACTCTCAGCTCTATCCTTCCGAAAAGACGATGGCGTGCACGACATCGAGGAATACTTCGACCCGTCGCCGCTCGCCCCTCTGCCGGTGACCTTCGACCGTGCTACCTGGGATGAGAGCGACGACGCTGACCTGGTCTTCCTCACCTACGGCACCCCCGAGCTATCGGCGCTGCTGCCCGCCGCAACGCACGACGACTAGGGCGTGTCTCCCTTATGTGCGGAGCCAGGTGAGGATCGTGAAGATCACGTCAGCGGCGCGGTAGGTGATGGCGAGCTTGTCGTAGCGGGTGGCGAGTCCACGCCACTGTTTGGCCTTGTTGAAGGACCTCTCGACGACGTTGCGCCCCTTGTAGGCCTCGGCGTCGAACCCGTGGGGTCGACCGCCCTTGCTGCCGCGCCGCTTTCGTGCGGCGATCTGGTCGCTCTTGGCCGGGATGACGGCGGTGATGCGGCGCCTGCGTAACTCGGTGCGGATGACGCCGGTGGCGTAGGCGCGGTCGGCGATCACGGCGTCGGGTCGGGTCCTGGGCCGGCCGCGACCCACCCGCGGAACGCTGATATCGGCCACCTGACTTGATGCACGGTGGTGTGGCTCTGCGGCGGCCGGGCTCGTGACCTGCGGCTTTATCGTGCGTGGGGGGCGTTTCGGGATACTAACGGGGTGGCGTTCGTGCGGAAGGTCAGGACGGGTTCGGGGGCGACCGCGGTGCAGGTGGTGCAGAAGCGGCACGGCAGGCTGCAGGTCATCGAGCACATCGGGTCAGCGCATACCCCGGTCGAGGTCGCGCTGCTCGTCGAACGAGCCCGGGTCGTCCTCCAGGGCGCCCAGCAGGCCCTGGACCTGGGCGTCGCCCACCACGCGGAGACAGCGCTGACGCGCGAGCCGGCCCGCCAGCAGGCCCTGTTCGACACCCCCGACCTCGCTGCGGCGGACACGGAGAGCCCGGCGGTCCCGGGGCAGGGTCTGCGGGTGGTGGGCATGTCCAGTGACGTGCTGTGGTCCACGCTCCGGGCCGCGTACGCGCGCCTGGGATTCGACTCTCTGGGCGATGAGGTGTTCGAGCAGGTCGTGCTGGCCCGTCTGATCGAGCCGACGTCGAAGCTCGACACGATCCGCGTGCTCACCGAAATCGGGGTGCGGGCACCGCACCACACCACGATCTACCGTCACCTCCGCCTCGCCCAGGACCGCAAGTACCGTGATCGGGTCGCCACGCACTGCTTCGCCCACGCTGCGGTCCGCGGGGACGTCTCCCTCGTCCTCTACGACGTGACTACGTTGTATTTCGAGGCGGAGAACGAGGACGAGCTGCGCAAGGTCGGCTACTCGAAGGAACGCAGGGTCGACCCGCAGATCGTGGTCGGGCTGCTGGTGGACCGGACCGGGTTCCCGTTGGAGATCGGCTGCTTCGAGGGCAACAAGGCCGAGACCACCACGATGCTGCCGATCATCGAACAGTTCCAGGCCCGGCACGGGATCACGGACATGGTGGTCGTCGCCGACGCCGGGATGCTCTCGGCGGGCAACCTGACCGCGATCGACGAGGCGGGGTTGCGGTTCATCGTCGGGTCCCGCCAGACCAAGGCGCCGACGGATCTCGCGGCGCATTTCCACTGGCACGGGGACGCGTTCACCGACGGGCAGGTGATCGACACGATCACCCCACGCCACGCCCGCACCGGCGGACGCGACCGGGCACGGCGGGCCGAACCGGTCTGGGACCCGGTCACGCACCCGGGGCACTGGCGAGCGGTCTGGGCCTACTCCCGGAAACGCGCCACCCGGGACGGGCACACGTTGACCGCCCAGGAGAACCGGGCCCGCGCCGTCATCGACGGAGACGCGACGGTCAAATCCACCCGGTTCGTCAAGACCACCGCGACCGGCCGGTCCCTGGACGAGGCGTCCCTGGCCCGGGCCCGACGCCTGGTCGGGTTGAAGGGATACGTCACCAACATCCCCGCCACGATCATGCCCGCCGGGGAGGTGCTGTCCTCGTACCACGACCTGTGGCACGTCGAGCAGTCCTTCCGGATGTCCAAAACCGACCTGAGGGCCCGGCCCATGTTCCACCACACCCGGGACGCCATCGAGGCGCACCTGACGATCGTGTTCACCGGCCTCGCCGTCGCCCGCATGATGCAGGCCGCGACCGGGCTGAGCTTGAAGAAG
>NZ_MRDE01000011.1 GCF_001968835.1 Tersicoccus phoenicis | reverse complement strand
CCTTTCCCTCACGGTACTGGTCCGCTATCGGTCATCAGGGAGTATTCAGGCTTACCAGGTGGTCCTGGCAGATTCACACGGGATTTCTCGGGCCCCGTGCTACTCGGGAACACACCACCACGCGGCGGAACGCATTACGGTTACGGGACTCGCACCCTCTACGGTCAGGCATTCAAACCTGTTCACCTATACGCCCGCACCTCACGCGCCAGAGCCGGCAGACCCTGGACGAACGGTCCCACAACCCCGGAAACGCAACCCCTGCCGGGTATCACACGCAACCGGTTTAGCCCCATCCGCGTT
>NZ_MRDE01000114.1 GCF_001968835.1 Tersicoccus phoenicis | reverse complement strand
CCGTAGGCGGCGGCCTGCTTGGCGTGGCCGTGGACCTCCCGGATGGTGTCATCGACGTCCAGGAACGCGATCGAGCCCGCCGTCCTGCTACCGGCGAGCAGGCCCGGCACCGTGCGGGTGAGGCCGGGCAGCAGACGGCGGGCCACCGCGTCCAGTTGCTGGACGTGCCCGTGGGTGAACGAGCGCAAGAACGTGCCCAGCGTTGACGGTGCCCGCACCTGGGTGAACAGCCGTCCCATCCCGCCGTGGCGGAGCAGGCCCAGGTCATCGATGCAGTCCGCCCCGGCGAGCATCCCGGCGATCACCCCGGTCGTCTTGACCGTGGCGTTGGGCGAGGACACGCTCAACCGCTCATCGAGCAGACCATGCAGACCGGCCCTCTCGGCCAGCCGCAGCGCCGGGACCAGACCCGCGGCCGACACCAGGTTCGGATCATCG
>NZ_MRDE01000113.1 GCF_001968835.1 Tersicoccus phoenicis | reverse complement strand
CACGGCGGTGCAGATCGCTGAGTCGGTCGCGGGCAGGCGGCGGATCGTTCGCCACGTCGGCTCCGCGCATGATCAGGCTGAGCTTGGTCTGCTGATCGATGAAGCGCACCGGTTGCTGGCTGACGACCAGCAAGGAACTCTCGATTTGGGGATCACCCCGGCCGTCCCGAGCGCGGTACTGATTCCACCCGCGGCGCCGACCGGGTTGTTCGCCGGCACCGATTCGGCCTCTGCCCGGTCGTTGGTGCCACGCCCCCGGGTTGTGAAGACGTCGTCGGCGCTGCTCTACGAGGTCTTGGCCGGTGTGTATGCCGGTCTCGGGTTCGACGTCGTGGCCGATGAGGTCTTCCGCGATCTGGTGATCGCCCGGGTGGTCGAGCCGACCAGTCTGCTCGACGTGGACCGGGTGCTGGCGGAGATGGGACGCGTGTCGGCGAGTCTGTCGACCCGCAAACGCACCCTGCGCCGCGCTCACGCAGGCGCGTACCGCGACCAGGTCGCCACCGCGTGTTTCCGCCACGCCGTGGCTGGCAGCGATGTGTCCCTGGTGCTGTACGACGTGACCACGCTGTATTTCGAGGCGGAGAAGGAAGACGACCTGCGCAAGGTCGGCTACTCCAAGGAACGGCGCGTCGACCCGCAGATCGTGGTCGGCCTGCTCGTAGACCGACGGGGATTTC
>NZ_MRDE01000112.1 GCF_001968835.1 Tersicoccus phoenicis | reverse complement strand
TGTTGGGTGGGCCGGTGGCGAGGGTGTGCAGGTTCTGCCAGGCCACCACCCAGGGCCAGTGGGTGGGCAGGTGCAGGACGAGGCGGCGGCCGGTGGCGGCGATCCGGGCCGGGACGCTGATGATTCTGGCGCGCAGGCTGGCCCACCGTGCCGTGGCCAGGTCGGCGGCGACCGCGCACGCGCGGGCGAGGTTGAACGCGATCACCGCGCAGGCGACCCACGCAGCGTTGGCGGCATAGGACCCGGACGGCAGGTGGGCCAGGGCGTTGTCCTTCAGTTCCGCGATCACCTGCTCGACGATCGCGTGGTCCCGGTGCCGTTCGTCGGCCTCGACGGTGTCCAGGGTGGAGTTGGTGATGAACGCATGGTGCCGGTAGGCCGCGAACAGCTCGCCCTGTTCGCTGCCGTCGGCGGCGAGGGGTTGGAGGCGTTTGACCCGGCGCACGACCAGCCGGCAGGGCACGTGCTCGGCTTTGCGGCGCCCGGTGAACGCGGTGAACGGCACTTCGGCGACCTCCGCGTCGGAGACCCAACGGTCCTCGGCCTGATCATAGACCGCGTTCGGGTACCGGATCGGAACCCACGCGGTGTCT
>NZ_MRDE01000111.1 GCF_001968835.1 Tersicoccus phoenicis | reverse complement strand
CGTAGTCGCCCAGGCACCGCTGCTCGACGACCAGCCCAGGCTCGGGACGGTGTCGGTGCCGAGCGTCGGCCTCGGCCTGACGCCGCTGATCCCAGAAGTCGCGCCGGAGCTGCTTCGCCGCCTGGACGTGGGCCGGATCGGTCACGGTGACTCCGCCCGCCCAGGACCGCTCGTGCTCGGCCACGATGGCGCCCTCGCACGCGACCGTGACAGAGGTCGGGGTTGCGGTGACATCGACGAGCCGGCCGATGGCCCGCGGGTCGACTGAGTAGTCGGACCGGTCCAGGCGGATGTAGTAGTCCCGGGCCAGCCGGACCCGGCTGGACAGGCCCGTCGCGGGAGCGACCGGCGGCAGCGCCGTCATCGCACCGAGATCCTGCTCGAGCGCGTCGACGGGCCGGCCACCGAGCGAGCGGACGGTCCGCTGGTTCGCCCTGACCAGCCAGTCCGCGAGCTGCCCGTTGAAGTCGGTGGGGCTCGCGAAGCTGCGGCCCGGCAGGAACGAGGTCTCGAAGAACCGGTTGTTGCGCTCCACCATCCCCTTGAACTCCGGATCCCGTGGCGGCGCCAGCACGATCCGGGTCGCCAGCGTCCCAGCGAACGAGGCGGCCGCGACCGTGACCTTCCCGTTTCCACCGATCGC
>NZ_MRDE01000110.1 GCF_001968835.1 Tersicoccus phoenicis | reverse complement strand
CCCTGGAGATCGGCTGTTTCGAGGGCAACAAGGCCGAGACGTTGACGATCGTGCCGATCGTGACGGCCTTCCAGGCCCGCCACGGCCTGGCTGACATGGTGGTCGTCGCCGACGCCGGCATGCTCTCGTCCACGAATCTGAAGGACCTCGAAGAGGCCGGTCTGCGGTTCATCGTCGGCTCACGGGTGACCAAGGCGCCCAAGGACCTGGAATCGCACTTCCGTTGGCATGGTGACGCGTTCACCGACGGGCAGATCATCGACACCATCACCCCACGCACCGGGCACAAGGTCGAGAACGACC
>NZ_MRDE01000109.1 GCF_001968835.1 Tersicoccus phoenicis | reverse complement strand
CCCTGGAGATCGGCTGTTTCGAGGGCAACAAGGCCGAGACGTTGACGATCGTGCCGATCGTGACGGCCTTCCAGGCCCGCCACGGCCTGGCTGACATGGTGGTCGTCGCCGACGCCGGCATGCTCTCGTCCACGAATCTGAAGGACCTCGACGAGGCCGGTCTGCGGTTCATCGTCGGCTCACGGGTGACCAAGGCGCCCAAGGACCTGGAATCGCACTTCCGTTGGCATGGTGACGCGTTCACCGACGGGCAGATCATCGACACCATCACCCCACGCACCGGGCACAAGGTCGAGAACGACC
>NZ_MRDE01000108.1 GCF_001968835.1 Tersicoccus phoenicis | reverse complement strand
TCAGGGATCGAGGAGGAGCTCACGACTCCATCCTCTGCCGCGACCAGCGCGACCGGGGAACTCATGCTCATCAGATTGGTGATCCTTCAACTCGCCCCGCGAGGCGGACTTGCTATGAACCGGTGGACTCACCCAACCCTGACACGCAGGGGGGCACGGGGAGACCCCCACCGTGGTAGCCGGTGTGGATCCGGCGGCGTGGCAGTAGGACACGTCCAGGGCGGTGGCGTGATCCGCGTCCCCGGTACCGACCTGGGCGATCACCCGGGAGACCCGGGAAGAAGTGTCGTAATCGGTGTGGG
>NZ_MRDE01000107.1 GCF_001968835.1 Tersicoccus phoenicis | reverse complement strand
GGCGGGCTGAGGGGGACCGGCATGTGACGTGCCGGCCGGCGCCGGACACGATGACGTATCTGACGGGGTTGTTGCCGGTCGCTGACGGGGTGGCCGTGTATGCGGCCCTGTCCCGGGAGGCGGACACGTTGACCAGTCGGGGGGACGGGCGTGGTCGGGGGCAGATCATGGCCGACACCCTGACGGCCCGGGTCACCGGCCACCCCCCGGTCACCGCCCGCCGCCGGGCCCAGGCCGGCATGGAGCCGAACGGGCAGCCCGGCGGGCAGGCACCCGGCGGGCAGGCGGGCGGCGGGCAGGCGTCCGGTGGGCAGGCGCCCGGCGGGCAGGTATCCGGACGCGCACCCGGGCTGGCGCCCGGTCAGGCGACCGGCGGGCAGGTACGGATCGGGCAGCCGCGGCGCACGCTGCCGGGCCCGTCCTGGCCGGGTCCGGCCGGTGACGGAACGCCGCGCGACGACCAAGCCCGTGCTGATGGGTGCCCAAGCGAAGCATCTGGCGGAGAAGCGGATCGCGGCCAAGCGCACCGTGGGGACGAGACATCCAGCGGAGAAGCCGGACGCGACCGGGCGCGGCGTGATGAAACGCCCGGCGGTGACGCGCCCCGCAGCGGAGCACGCCGTGATGACGGTTCCCGCGGTCAAGCAAGCCGCAGTGGAGCGCCCGGCGGTGACGTGTCCCCCGATCATCACCGTGCCGGGGCTCCACTGCCGGCCGGTCCGGCTGGCCGGGCCGACAACGGGGCCGGTGGGGTAGTGAGCCGGGCTCGGGTGGAGTTGCAGGTGGTGATCACGGATCGGGCGTTGCTGGCCGGTGGGGCGGAGCCGGCGTATCTGGCCGGGTACGGGA
>NZ_MRDE01000106.1 GCF_001968835.1 Tersicoccus phoenicis | reverse complement strand
CTACTCGGTGGGGTTCCCCATCCACGGCGCACTCGACAGGGCCCTGCCGCTCGTCCCGGCTCAGGCGTGGGCGCGGGCCTACAACTCCGACGGGCACGAACGCGACGGGGCCTGGGTCGCCGACGTGACCGGGATGCTGGACCTGTCCGCCTGGCCGGCAGGGATGCGCGTGATCGTCCGCAAGGAGATCCCGCACGTTGGGGCGCAGCTGCGCATCACCGACCTCGACGGGATGCGCTACACCGCCTTCGCCACCAACCAGACCCGCGGCCAGCTCGCCGACCTCGAGGTCAGACACCGGCTGCGGGCCCGGTGCGAAGACCGGATCCGCGCCGCCAAGGACACCGGCCTGCAGAATCTCCCCCTCCACGCGTTCGACGCCAATCAGCTGTGGTGCCACCTGGTCATGCTCGCCGCCGAGCTCTGGACCGTTCCCACTCTGGTGGACACAGGGTTTGATGGGCGGGTTCCCGAGAAATGAAGGGAACCGGCTATGGGATCGACGAGACGTAGCTTCACTGACGAGTACAAGGCCAACGCGGTAGATTTGGTTGTGAATGATGGCCGCGCGAT
>NZ_MRDE01000010.1 GCF_001968835.1 Tersicoccus phoenicis | reverse complement strand
ACCACGATGAACTGACCCGAGCACCACCTCATGGCCAACACCACCGAACCCCCGGGTGGGCAGATCTGTTGGCCATGACCAGGCAGTTTCCCTGGCCACCAGCGGGCAATACTACTGACCACACGCGGGCAGTTCGTACTGGCCATTGACAAAGGTCGGGGGAGGGGACGGAGACCAGTTCTGAACGCTGCTCCAGCACGCCCTTCCGGAGCCCGACGCGAGCAGACTCCGCTGCCAGCAACACGACCGGCGCTTCGACCACGATCCCGCGAGGCACCAGCGCTCGTCGCCAGTGTCGCTCGGCCACGAGCGCCTCTCCGAAACGACTGAGGTCCACCTGTGGGCCACCGAGCCAGCGTCGATGCTTGACGCAGACCATGCCGATGTCGGGGCGTCGTCCTTGGGCGTTCCGGTTCCCGCAGCGGTGGCACAGGGGGCGGTCGATGACCCAGTTGCCGCCCACCGTCTGCGGCTCTGTGAAGGCACGCTCGTGCAGGCCCCCGAGTGCGCGCCACACGGCCTTTCGTCCGGGGTGGGAGCGAGCCTTGGACTTGGGGAACTGACCCTGCGCTCGCAGCGTCCGCTCCAGGTCCTCGACCCGGAAGCGGTTGCGCCCCGCGTGGCTCGTGGCGTAGGAATCCACCGCCTCGCCGCCGATGAGGCGTGTGGGGATGGGCAGGGGCTCGATCACCTAGGCCGACACCTTCTTGCCCGGACGCTCAGCCTTGACGCGCTCCTTGCTTTCGCGGGCGAGGTCGGCGCGGTAGTCGGGCAGGATCGCCTCCAGCGCCTTTCGGTCCAGGTGCTCTCGCCCGTCGATGATGGCCTCGACCTGCCCCTTGCGCAGGAGGGTGCGCAGCGAGCCGATGACGCCGCCCGTGACCGCGTGAAGCCATGCTGCCTCGTCCATGAGAGTGCTGGGCCAAAGGGAACTCGCGCTCGAACAAGGCCACCACCTTGTCCCACTCCGCTCGGTGGGCCGCTGAGCCGATGGAGTGGGGCTGCATCTGGATCATGGTCGCGCGCCCCTGCATCTGCGCCCCCATTGCGCCGCCAAGGAAGTCGGAGTTGGGCAGGTCGACACCGACGTAGAGGAAGGTCGCGGGGACACGCTCAGAGAAGGACTTCAGCGCCGAGGCTGCCTCCATCCCTGCCTGAGCGCGGGTGCGCAGGTGCTGCACCTCGTCCAGGATCACCATGGACGTCCCCAGGTCGCGCAGCGTCTCCACGACTCGCTCCATGATTCGATCCGTCGTCTCGCGCGGCGGTACCGGCATGCCGAGAGTGGCGGCGAAGCGTGACATCAGACCCTTGGGTGAGGTCTGCGGCGGGGTGGAGACGTAGAGGACGGGGAGGAAGTCTGCGTCGTCCTCGCGGGCGTGCTTGGCCCGCTCTCGCTGCTCATGGGTGCGTCCGAGATACATCGCAGCGGTGCTCTTGCCGAGAGTCTGGCTGCCGGAGATCGCGAGGGACTGTCTTGCCGTGAACTGCGGACCACGGTTGAGCGCGGTGACGATCCGTGCTTCGCGGATCAGTCGGTTGAGGTCTGGGGTCGGCAGGACGATGGGGGCGTTGACGAAGGCGATCCGCTCGTCGTCGTACTGCTCGCGCTCCAGCGGGTTGAGGGCATCGCGCTCACGAAGGCTCAGCACCTGCGGGCGCAGGACCTCGTGAGCCATGAAGGTGCGCCACGAGGTCAGTGAGTCCGGGGTCCAGGCAGTCTCGGTCATCTCGGTCCTCACAACAGTCGGTCGGGAAGGTCGGGCAGGGTGCGGCGCTTGGTCGCAGGTGCCTCAGGAGGCTCGGAGATTTCTCTGTCCCCGTCGTCATCCATGACAGCGAGGGCGGGCACGCTCGGCTCCGTGCGGCGGCGGGCGGCGAGGCGTTCGTGGCCGGAGACGTCCAGACCCGACTGGATGCGGATGATCTCTTCCAGCACCTTGTGCTGCGGCATGGTGGAGTCACGCTTGGCCACGGCCCGTCGAGCGGCTTCGAGCACGGCGCTGGAGAAGGGTGCCAGAGCCTTGTCGTCCAACTGCCAGTGCGCCTCGATCCAGCGCCCCTGACGGTGGTCACGCACGAAGATCATGTTCATCCGAGCGGGGTCGTAGCGGACCTCCCAGCCGTCCTTCGCCCTGCCTCCGAGGCCGGAACGCTGACCGCGCAGGGGGAGCAGCGCCGGGTCGTCGTAGACGATGCCGGAGTAGTTCACGCCGTAGGGCTGGATCGAGCGGAAATCCATCGGGAGCAAGGAGATGTAGTCATCACGGGTGAGCGCCACCGCAGGGGTCGGGGCGATGCCGGACAGCGCCGCGTACATCTCGTTGGGCGACAGGGCTTGCTTGGGCATCGCGGCAACGGTCAGACCCTTGCGCGGCTTGGTCTGCCACTCCTGCACGAGCCACTGATCGAGGAGCGACTGCACCTGACTGATGGTCCAGTACGCCTCCTTGCTGGGGTCCTCGCCACGGCGGCTCACGCTGCGACCGACGTAGCCCCGCAGATACTGGATGAGGCCGTCGTGGACCGCCCCGAACTGTCGTTCGATGTGCGGCTTGGCGGTGGGGGTGCCCGGGGGAGCGGGGATGACGCTGATCTGAAGCCGCTCACAGGCCATCTGGAAGACCGACCCGGTGTAGACCCTGCCCCGGTCGATGGTGATGGTTTCGGGGTAGATCAGTGGCCGGGCAGCGATCCCGGCTCGCAGCGTCTCGTCCGGTTCGATCATCCCGGCAGGCAGGACCGAGCGGGACAGGGCCAGTTCCTCGTTCCAGCCGGGCTGCATCGGTAGGGGAGTCAGGGACCGAGCCAGGACCAGGGCGGCCACGTCGATGCCCTTGGTGGCCTCCGGAAAGAGCATCGCGGCAGTCGGGGTCATCGTCGCGACGTCGATCATCGTCGTCAGTTCCGGGCGTCCCGTCGTCCCGTCCGGGAAGACCACCATGAGGTCCAACTTCGTGCTGTCGATCTCCACCAGTTCGCCCGGTCGCAGGGGAGAACGACGACCGTAGGCGCGGTCCGGGCGGTTGGCCTGCGTCCGGCGCAACGTTGCGTCGCCGAACGGATGACGGTCCTTCTCCTGCGCCGCGATAAGGCGGTACATCGTGTTCTTCGACGGCACCTCGATGCCTTGCGCCTTGGCCTTGACGGTGACTCGGGTGATCACTCGGGTTCGGGTGCCCGTACTGACCGTCTCCTGCGCCGCGATCTCCTCCTTGATGAGGTCGAGCAGGCGAGCGTCCTGCTCACGGCCCGGGTTGCGCTGTCGGCGCTTGCGCCCATCCACCAACCCCGCCACGCCCTCCTTGCGGTAGGCGTAGACGTGGCGGCGCAGCGAGCGTGCTGAGACAGGGCGGTCCGAAGTGGCGAGTTCGTTGGCCTTGGCGCTGACGCGCTGAAGCAGAGGCAGCGACTGGTCGTAGTCAGGGTTCAGGGAGATTTCCGTGTCCCCGAACAGAGCCAGGGGAGGGGTGCCATGGACGATCTCGTGAACATGGCGATAGAGCCACAACGCCTCGTCCCGAGTCTGCTGATCGAGTGAGTCCAGCACGCTGATGTTGTCCAGCACCGGCAGTCGGTCCGCTGCGTCCGGTTCGTAGGAGTCGTCGCCCAGCAGTTCGGCTACCCCGACATGGCGAATGCGGTTGGTCGTCATCGACTTCAGGGCCAGTTTTGCCCCGTCCTGCGCCACGACCTGAAAGGTGTCAGCGTCGTAGGAGATGAAGTCGAAGAGCCGGACGGACCTCATGGGCTCACCGCTGCTGAGACGACCGATACGGTGGAAGACAGGTCGAGCGGGGCATCGAGGTGCACCGCGAGTACGCCGTGCCAGAGCAGGTGGAGGACGTTGCCGTGGACGACGGGCTTGGATCGGCCCGTGGTGCGAGCAGCACGTCGCACCCCGGCATCGAGAGAGGTCTCGGGCTCGAAGGCGGCGACCAGTGGCGCAACGTGTTCCGCGCCAGGGGAGTAGCGGTCCTGTCGGAAGCCAGAGAGGAAGGTCAGGGCCGACAGGCGGGGCTCAGGCAGGCCCGTGAAGACTTCATACTTCCACCCAACCTCCTCACACACCTCCCGCGTCATCGCGAACTGCACCTCGCTGCCTTCCACCTTGTCCGGACGCTTGACGTCCACCACTAGGCCATCTCCGCCCGCCAGCCGACAGAAGTAGTCCGGGACGTGCCCGCGATGACCCTTGGTGCCCTTGGGCCACTTCAGGACGAAGGGCTGCCACGACAGGCCGAGGATCGAGGCGTCGAAGTCGGCGCTCATCACGTACTCGCGCTCCAGGAAGGACTCGTGGTGGACGAAGCCGCGCGTCGTCGCAGCCCAGTAGTCGCCCTCGTAGACGTTCTTGCCCTTCCAGGACGGCACGGACCGAGCAGGCTCTGCGTCCTCGAAGGCGATGGTGGCGAGGTCCGGGTTGATGGCGTGCTCGACGCTCTGCCCGTCGAGGCGGTACGAGATGACGGTGTGGTCAGCCGTGTTGAGGTACAGCGGCTGGTGCGCCCGTCCGGCCATGCTCTCTCCTTCATGGGCCAGGTTTCGCGGGAATCGTGCCTGCTACTATAGCCGGTCCACGTTTGGTGGGGAAGTCGCCATCTTTGGTGGGACCAGACAAGGCGTGATTCATCAGATGAAATACGCAGACTGTTGTTTGACATAATGTCGATTATCGGCGATCAAGAACCGGTAGCATGCCCTACGTCCGGCCGCCGGCTAGGCCGCCAGCAGCTCGACAGCGTAGGCCGCGAAACGCGGGTCGGCCGTGACGACGGTCAGGCGCTCCACCACCGCCTGGGCGATGATCAGTCGGTCGAACGGGTCGCGATGGTGAACGGGAAGATCAGCAACCGCGAGCCCGTGAGTCGGCGAAAGCCCGAGGGTTCGGACGCCGGAGTCCACGATCCGTGCCTGCAGGTCGTGGGGTACCTCCACCTTGCCCACCGATGCCTTGATGCCGACCTCGGCGAAGGACGCCACGCTGACGAGCAGGTCATCGGCCGCTGCGATCGCATCCCTCGCCGGCTCGGACAGTTCACGCTCGCCGGAGAGTTGCCACAGGACAACGTGAGTGTCGAGGAGCAGCCTCACGAGTCGAGCATCTCGTCGAGCTCGGCGTCGGTGAACTCGAAGTCGTCGCCGATCCTGATCTGCCCAGCCGAGGAGCCCCACGCGGCGAGGAACCGCGCCCCCGGTTTCGTCGGCTCGAGCGCCACGAGCCGCACGACCGGCACGCCATCCCTAGCGATCTCCACGTCTTCGCCGGCCAGGGCGAGGGCGATCAACTTCGACAGCTCCGTCTTCGCCTGTCCGACATTCACCGTGGTCATGACACGAGTCTAGGCATCTTGGCCAATAGTGGCCAAGGTGCATGACCTGATCTCGTCCGCGGCGAGCGGGTCGCGATCATCGGTACGGTGCGGGGACCGATCCCGGCACCGCGCGGCGGGCACGGCTACGCGTTGGACCCTGGGGCGGCAGCCCGCCTGAGCCAGTCCCCGAGCAGTGCCGCCAGGAACAGGTCGGCCGTGGCCGCCCACCCGACGGTGGAGTCCCGCCGGCCGGCGATCAGCAGGACGGGTCCGGCGTACGGCTTCCCCGGTGGCGTGGTGAGCTCCCAGCGCTGCCCGATCCGTTCCATCGCGGCCGTGTCCACCAGCTCGGCCGCCGGCGATACGTACTGCTCGTAGCGCGCCAGCATCTCCGGCGTCTGGAGCACGAAGTAGTCGCGTAAGCCGGCGTCGCCGAGGTCGTCACGAGCGGTCACGGGCGCGTGAGCGGGGACGTCGTGCGTGCCGGCCAGGAGCGGGCAGATCAGGGCCAGGCCGGCGACGCGGTCGGGGTGTCGTGCGGTGTATCCCTGCGCATAGTAGGCGCCGGCCGAGTGCCCGACCAGCAGTACGTCGTCCGTGCCGACCACCTCATCGACGAAGCCCTTCAGGATATCGAGCACGTCATCGGCGCTGGTGAGCGACGGTGGGGCCGTGGACCGGCCCATCCCCGGCAGGTCCGGATAGATGCGCCGATGCACGTCCCCGCCGGCCAGCGCCGGATCGAAGCACGCCTCGGCCTCGCGGTGATCGACGCCGGCACCGTGGAGCACCAGCACCGGACTCCCCCGGCCGTGCTCGACCCAGTGCACGGTGGCGTCCCCGACCTCCAGTTCCATGCGGTCACCGTAGTCGTCGGACGGCTGATCGGCACCGGCACGACCGCCACCGATCGCGCTAGGCTCGCGCCATGACCGACCTGACGGCCTTCGCCCGCGCCGAACGCGCCGATCTCCTCGCCGCCCGCTCCAGCCGCACGTGACCGGCCCCCTTTCCGCGCCCGGCCACGCGCCGAATCCGGTCCACCACGTCGAGTTGTGGACCGACGACCTGGCGGCGTCCGAACCTTCCTTCGCGTGGCTGCTGTCCGCGCTCGGCTGGGATGCGGACCACGACTCGGGGTGGCCGAGCGGCCGCATCTGGCGCCACCCGACCGGCGTCTACCTCGTGCTGGAGCAGTCCCCCGACGTCGCCGGTCCGCACGACCGGCTGCGGGCCGGGCTGAACCACCTCGCGCTTCGCGCCGCCGACCGGGCAGCACTGGACGACCTGCGCGCGGCGTGTGCCGCCCACGGCTGGACGGAACTCTTCGCGGAGCGGTACCCGCATGCGGGCGGACCCGACCACACCGCGCTGTTCCTGGAGAACGTGCAGGGCTTCGAGGTGGAGATCGTCGCGGACTGACGGTCCCGACGGCTCCGCGCTCCCGAGGCTGCAGGGCGGTCAGGCCTCCGAGAGCGCGCCGGCCGCGACACTGGACGCGGCATCGCCTGGCCTCGGCCCCTTCAGTGTCGCCTCGATGATCTCCAGAATGTAGGGAGCGACGACGGCGCGGGAGATCCGCAGGTCCGCCACGAACGTGCCACGCGCACCGTCGGCCACCCAGGACTCCACCACGGCCAGATCGTCCAGCGTCCGCACCACCGTCGTGCGGCAGCCGAAGCCCTCCGCGACCTGCGCGAAGTCCACCTCGTCGATCAGCATGACGTCCTGGTCCAGGCCCTGGGAGCCGTACTGGTGCACTTCGGCCCCGTACGCGGCGTCGTTGAACACGAGCACGATCGCGCTGGCCGCGGTGCGGGCCAGGGAGTCGAGGTCCGGTAGCCCCATCAGGCCGCCGCCGTCACCGATCACGGCGATCACCGTCGCGTCGGGGCGGGCGGCGGCCACGCCGGGGGCCGACGGCAGGCCGAGTCCGATCGACTGGAAGGCTGTACCCACGAGGGTGAGGCTGTCCGCGGCGGGCAGCTCGAGGTAGGCGTTGGCCCAGCCGATGAAGTGACCGCCGTCGGAGACGACCACCCGGTCGGTCGGCAGCACATCGTTCAGCCGCCGCATCACGCTGCGCGGGTCCAGCCGGCCGTCCGGTGCCGTCCGCTCCCCCGGGTCCCGGTCGAAGGTGAGCCTCCCGTCCCGGGCCGTCTCGGCCGTGCCGCCCCAGCGCGGCGTCGACGACGGGCGATCGTCCAACTCGCTCAGCAGCGCTCGCACGGTCAGGGTGGCGTCGCCGCGGACGACGTCGGTCACGGCCGCGTGCAGCGCGTGCTCGGCCAGGTCGACCTGGACGACCCGGGCGTCGGGCGCGAAGGCCTGCCCGAACGCGGTGGTGAACTGGTTCAGGCCGGCGCCGACGACCAGGACGACGTCGGCGGCGCGGATCAGCTTCGCCGATGAGGCGGAGGCGAAGCCACCGGCGACGCCGAGGTCGTACGGCCGGCCCGCGAACAGCCCGCGGGCCGGGGCGCTGCTCGCGGTCAGCGCGCCGACCCGGTCCCCGAGCGTGCCGAGTTCATCGGCCGCGGCCTTCGCGCCACGGCCGGCGAGGATCAGCGGTCGCTCGGCGCCGGCGAGCAGGTCCGCGATCCGCGTGACGGCGGCCGGTTCTGGGGCCGGCGGCGCCGGCAGTGGCGGCAGCGCCGGGATCCCCGACTCGGTGGTCGACGCGTTCACCAGGTCGTACGGCAGTGCCAGCACGACCGGGGTGCGGTGGACCAAGGCGTGGTGCAGCGCTTCGATCGCGGTCCGGCCCGGTGCGTCGTCGTCGAGCGTGAAGGTGGGAACGCCGACGGCCGCGGCGACGGCCGTCTGGTCCACGTCCCGCGGGCGCGGTCCGGCGGTCGGTTCAGCGCCGGTGATGACGAGCAGTGGCGTGCGGGCCTGCGCGGCCTCGGCGAGGGCGGTGAGCGCGTTGGTGAAGCCGGGCCCGTAGGTGGTGGTGGCGACGGCGATCCGCCCGCACACCCGGTGATACGCGTCGGCGGAGGCGACCGTCGCGGTCTCGTGCCGCACGGCGGTGATCCGCACCGGCGTCGCCCGCAGGGCGTCGAGGAACCAGGCGTTCCCGTTGCCCATCAATGCGAAGGCCTGATCGACGTGGGCGGCGAGAACGGTGGCGAGTCGTGCGGACACGGTGGTCATGGCGGGGTCACTTCCTCGAAGTCGAACGAATCCTCAAAGTCGAACGAACGGTCGCGACGTCGAACAGCGACGTCTCCTCCACTCCGGCAACCGTAACGGCGCCACAATCACGAAAGGCACCAACGTGCCATTCGCGGCGGTCGCAAGGGAGGAGGCGATCAACGCGCTCTGGCGCTCTTCAGTGGAGAAACCCGGATCCCACGCTGGCTCCCAGGGCCGCAGGTGATCCGCACTTCCCGAAACGATCGCCGCGAGTTCGGCAGCGTCATCGAATGGAGAACGCGGATGCGAATCACAGATCCAGGTGTAGGCGGATCGCCTCGTCGAGCTGATCCGTGAGGGCTTGGTTCAGGTGACCGATGACCGGCCCGACCCGATCGACCGAGACGGACCGGATCTGCTCGGCTTGTGCCTTCGAATCCGCGGGCAGGCCGGTCTCATCTGCCAGGAGCAGAAGCTGGAAGGACAATACCCTGCTGACGTTGCTGGTGACCGGTACCACGGTCACAACTCCACGTCCGAGTCGGCTACTGGTCGCGTTCGCTCGATCATTGCTGACGACGACGGCGGGCCGACGCTTGTTGGCCTCGTTCCCGCGGGCGGGTTCGAAGTCCACCCAGCGGATTTCACCGCGACGCACCGGCGACCCCGTCACCGCTGGTCAGGTCCCACACCGCTTCCTCGCCACCGGCCTCCCATTCGTCCCAGGCGATCGCGTATTCCTGTTCGAGGCCGCGCTCCGTGAGCGTGCGGACCGCCTGCTGTACGGCAGCTGAGCGAGATGACAGTCCGTGCTCCGCTGCGAAACGGTCCAACACGGCGACGTCCTTCTCCGGCAAACTGATACTGATCTTCATACCGCTCATACTACCTTCGGTAGTACGCCACCGCGTCGGATGACGACGGCCGCTCGGCCCTGTCCGGCCCCGCTGACCGCCCCACCGCGCTACGGTGGCCGCATGGCACGGCACGGCGGACCGCGCGGCACCCCCGCCACCCGCGTCCTCGCGGCCGCCGGCGTCCCGTTCACCGAGCGGCCCTACCCGCACGACCCGGCGGTGGCATCCTTCGGCCGGGAGGCAGCCGAGGCTCTCGGTGTCGACCCGGCGCGCGTGTTCAAGACCCTCGTGGTCGACACCGGGGCCGGCCTGGCCGTCGGCATCGTGCCCGTCGACGCCACGCTGGACCTGAAGAGGATGGCCGCCGTGCTCGGGGTCAAGCGCATGGGGATGGCCGACGTGAATGACTCCGAACGCGTCACCGGATACGTCGCCGGAGGAATCTCCCCGCTCGGGCAGCGACGAAGGCTCACCACGGTGCTCGACGCCACCGCGCTCGATCACGACACCGTGCTGGTCAGCGGCGGGCGGCGTGGTTTCGACGTCGAACTGCGGCCGGACGACCTCGTGACCCTCACCAGTGCGGTGATCGCCGTCGTCGCCGCCCGCTGATCGGCCGGTTGACACGCGGCGTCGCTCAGTCCCCGTCGAGCCGCGCGGCGACCTGCTCCGCGAGCCGGTGGGTCGCCTCGTCGTAGAGCACCAGCGTCGCCGTCGACACCGACGTCGGTGTGTCGCGCAGCGTCGTCAGCGCCTGAACGATCGCGTCCTCCTTCGGCCACCGGTAGACGCCGGCCGAGATGAGCGGGAAGGCGATGGTGGTGGCGCTGATCTCGTCGGCGACCGCCAGACTGTTCCGGTAGCAGGCCCGGAGCAGACCCGACTTGTCCTTCGTCTTCGCCCACGTCGGTCCGACGGTGTGGATCACCCAGTGGGCCGGCAGCTTCCCGGCGGTGGTCGCGACGGCCTCGCCGGTGGGCAGGCCGTCGGCGTAGCGGTCCGCGCGCAGCAGCCGGCACTCCTGGAGGATCGCCCGGCCCCCGGCGCGGTGGATGGCGCCGTCGACGCCGCCGCCCCCGAGCAGGGTGTGGTTGGCGGCGTTGACGATCGCGTCGACGGTCCACGTCGTGATGTCGCCCCGCGCCAGCTCGATGTCCATGTGCGTCATCGTGGCACAGGGGATGACGGCGGTGGGTGAGAGCCCTTGTCACACCTGCGCAACGGTGGTTCGCTGGCACCATGAGCAGCGAGAACCACACCCCCGACGAGCACCTCACCGACGCCGAGCTGCTGCGCCAGCAGGTCGGCAGTACCGGCGACACCGAACGGGCCGGTGGCCCGGACACCGAGTCGCCCGGCGAGACCGTCGCCGGCACCGACCCGGACGCCGCGGCGACCCTGACGAACGCTGAGCAGCAGGTCGGTGGTCCCACGCTCGGCCGCTACCAGGGCGAGCGGCACAGCGACGAGCCCGACGGCGGTACCGACCCCACCTGACCGACGCACCCGGTCTACCATGACGCCTGGACCGGCTGGGAATCGCAGCCGTCGAGAACCGGACGGGAAAGGCAGACGCGATGAGCGAGGACCGGGACAGCACCTGGCGAGACTTCGGCGATGCGGTCAACATGACCGCCTCCGAACTGGAGAGCTGGCTGGACACCGACGAGTCGAAGGAGGTCGGCCAGAAGAAGGACGGCGGCGAGTCGACCGGGCACGAGAGCGGGCGGCACATCATCGCGATCCTGCGGAAGAAGAAGGCCGATCTGACCGACGGCGACTGGGACCACATGGTCAAGGTCGTCGGCTACGTCAAGCGGCACTCGGCGCAGCGCCCCAGCCACGACGTCGAGCACACCCGGTGGCGGTACTCACTGATGAACTGGGGCAACGACCCGCTCAAGAAGAAGTAACGCCGGGAACGGCACGGCAACGCCGAACGGGCGGGAACTCCATGTGGAGTCCCCGCCCGTTCGGCGTCCGGTGCGTCAGGCCGCGGCGGTCTGCCGCGCGGGGCTGACGACCTCCTCACGACCGGCCTCGGGCCGCCGCGTGGTGAACCGCTTGAGCCCGATCAGCACCGCGGCGGAGACCACCATGCCGATGACGATCGCGAGAATGAACCCGAGCGGGTTGTTCATCGCGAAGAAGACGAAGATCCCGCCGTGCGGCGCCCGGGAGGTGACGCCCAGGCCCATGATCGTGGCTCCGGTCACCGCGGCGCCCACCATCGACGCCGGGATCACGCGCAGCGGATCGGCCGCCGCGAACGGGATGGCGCCCTCGGAGATGAACGACGCGCCCAGCAGCCACGCCGCCTTGCCGTTCTCTCGCTCGGCCAGGCTGAAATTCTTCCTGTCCAGCGCGGTGGCCAGAGCCAGGGCCAGCGGCGGCACCATGCCCGCCGCCATCACGGCGGCCATGATCCCGTAGGGCGCGGTGTTGGTCACCGATCCCGCCGCGAGGCCGGCGACGGCGAAGGAGTAGGCCACCTTGTTGACGGGACCGCCGAGGTCGAACGCCATCATGAGGCCGAGGATGATGCCGAGACCGATCGCCGCGGCACCGCTGAGCCCGGTCAGCCAGCTGTTGAGCGCGGTGGTGAGCCAGACGATCGGCGCGCCGAGGATGAACAGCATCAATCCCCCCGCGATGAGCGAGGCGAGCAGCGGGATGATGACGACGGGCATCAGGCCCCGCAGCCAGCGCGGCGCCGTGAGGTGGGCGAAGTAGTGCGCCACCGCACCGGCGAGGACGCCGCCCACCAGGCCACCGATGAATCCGGCCCCCATGAAGACGGCCACCGCACCGGCGGTGAAGCCCGGGGCGATGCCGGGACGGTCCGCCATGCCGTAGGCGATGTAGCCGGCCAGTGCCGGCACCAGGAAGCCCATCGACAAGCCGCCGACCTTGAAGAAGATGACTCCGAGATACAGGCCGAACGGCCCGAGGAAGCCGAGCGGGCTCTGCGTCTGGACGTTGGTCGGCAGATCCCAGATCGAATTGTTCGTCAGGATGTTGTCCGCGAGGCTCTTGCCGTTGTTCTGTGCCAGGGCGATGTCGTACCCGCCGAACAGGAAGCCGAGTGCGATCAGCAGACCGCCGGCGGCGACGAACGGGATCATGTAGCTGACGCCCGTGAGCAAGACCTTCTTGGTCTTGGCGCCGAAACTCTCGCCGGCGCCTTCGTCGATGGATCCCGTGTCCCCGGCACCGCCGACGCGGCGGGCGTTGGGATTGTCGGCCGCCGCGAGGGCCTCCTCGATCATCGTCTTCGGCTCGTCGATGCCGCGCTTGACCGGGCCCTGGATGACGGGTTTACCGGCGAAGCGCCCCTTGTCCCGCACGTCGACCTCGACGGCGAAGATGACGGCGGCGGCGTCGTCGATGACGTTCTTGGGCAGCGGGGTCGCCCCGGCCGAGCCCTGGGTCTCGACCTGCAGCGGCACCCCCATCTCGTCCGCGGCCGCCTGCAGGGAGTCGGCGGCCATGTAGGTGTGGGCGATGCCGGTCGGGCAGGCCGTGACGGCGACGAGGGACTTCCGCCCTCCCCCACCGGCCCCGGCACGCGAGTCGGCACCGGAGTCGGCAGCGGCGTCGGCGGCGGACCCGGCTGCGGCGGTCGCCCCGGCGCCCGTGGTCGACGGCGTGGTCGCGCTGCGCTCCTCGGCTGCGGCCTCGGTGACGCCGGTGCCGGCGCCGCCGGCCTGCGCGGGGGCGCCCGCCGGCTCGTCGCTGATCGCGTTCTCCACGAGATCGACGACGTCCTGCGGCGTGCGGGCCGCGCGCAGGGCCGCCGTGAAGTCCTTCTTGATCAGTGACCGGGCGAGTTTGGCCAGCAGTTTCAGGTGCGCCTGGTCGGCGCCCTCGGTGGCGGCGATGAAGAAGACGAGGTCGGCGGGGCCGTCGTTGGCGCCCCAGTCCACGCCCCGCGGCAGTCGCGCCATCGCGAGCGACGGCGTCGTCACGTGCGCGGACTTGCAGTGCGGGATGCCGATGCCGCCGGGCACGCCGGTCGCGGTCTTCGACTCGCGAGCCCACGCGTCACCGTAGAGGCCCTCGAGGTCGTCGGCGCGACCGGCCGTGACGATGCTGCTGGCCAGGTGCCGGATCACGGCGGACTTGTCCGACCCGAGATCCCGGTCCAGAGTGACCAGCTCCGGAATGATCATCGATGACATGTCATCTCTCCTTGTGGTTGGCACCTTCGTGGGTGACGATTCAGGCGGTGCGGGCGAACGGGGTGAGCACGACGGCGTCGGGCGTCGTCTGCTCGAGCGTGGGCACGGTGGATCCGGGCAACGAGGCGGCGGCCGCGCCGTGGGCGACGGCCTGGCGGGCACAGCCGGCCAGATCGGCGCCGCGAGAGCTGGCGATCAGGTAACCGGCCAGGGCCGAGTCACCGGCACCGACCGTGCTGCGGGCGGTGACCGGCGGATGGGCGGCGCGGAAGGTCTCCTCCGCGGTGACGACCAGAGCGCCTTTCGAACCGAGCGTGGCCAGGACGGTGCCGACCCCGCGCTGCACCAGCCCGGCGGCCGCGCGGGCTGCCTCCTCCGGATCGGACTCGAGGCCGTCCCCGGACCCGACGCCGGTCAGTTCGGCCAGCTCCTCGGCGTTCGGCTTGATCAGATCCGGGGCCGCGCCCGGGCCGGCGGCCAGGACGGTCGCCAGCGGCGCCCCGGAGGAGTCGACGGCGATCCGCGGCGCCCGTGCGCCCCAGCGGGTCCGGACCTGACGGATCACCTCGACGTAGAAGTCGCCCGGCAGCCCCGGCGGAAGGGATCCGGCGAGCACCAGCCAGGCCGCGTCGGCGCTGTGCGCGGTGATCAGGGCGAGCAGGTCGGCGCGCTGCGCGTCGGTGATGTCGGGCCCGGGCTCGTTGATCTTCGTGGTCGTGCCGTCCGGTTCGGTGACGGTGACGTTGCTGCGCAGCGCCTGCCCGATCGGCAGGTTGCGGTGCGGGATGGCCTCGGTCCGCAGGGCGGCGACCACCGGATCGTCGTCGTCGCCGGGCAGCAGCGCCAGGGACTGCTCGGCCGAGGCGACGAGTGCCCGGCTGACGTTCACGCCCTTGCCGCCGGGCTGCTGGCCGGCGGCGACGGCGCGCTGCACCTGGCCGCGGGTGAGCGGGCCGGGCAGGTCGATGGTGCGATCCAGGCTCGGATTCGCGGTGAACGTGATGATCATGCGACCAGGACCTCGACTTCCGCCTCGTGCAGGGCTTCCCGGAGGGTCCCGGTGGGCTGCGCATCGGTGATCAGGGTGTCCACGGCGCCGAGTTCGGCGAACTGGACCAGCGCCGTGACGCCGAGCTTGGTGGCGTCGGCGAGGACGACCACGCGGTGGGCGTTGCGCACGAACGCGCTCTTGATGGACGCCTCGTGCGCGTCCGGGGTGCTCAGCCCGAAGGCGGCGTCGACGCCGTTGGTGCCGACGAAGGCGATGTCGGGGCGAAGCCGGTTCATCCGTTCGACGGCGACCGGCCCGACTGCGGCGCCGGTGGTGGGCCGCACCCGTCCGCCGAGCACCTCCAGCTCGACGTTGGGGGCACTGGTGAGGGTGCTGGCGACCGGAAGGGAGTTGGTGATCAGCAGCAGCGCAGAACTCCGGTCGGCGCAGGCCGGGCCGAGCCGGGTGGCCAGAGCCGTCGTCGTCGTCCCCGCGTCCAGGACCACCGACCCGGTCGCCGAGGTCGGGACGAGGTCGAGAGCGAGGGCGGCGATCCGGGCCTTGGCGTCGATGTTGCGGCGCGCTCGTTCGGGCAGCGGCGCCTCGGCGAGACTGACCCGGCTGGCGGCGACCGCTCCCCCGTGCACCCGCCGCAGCACGCCGTCGGCCTCGAGCAGGCTCAGATCCCGGCGGATCGTCTCCTGGGTCAGGTCGAACTCGCTGGCCAACTCGCCGACGCTGACGCGCCCGGCGTCCGCGATCCAGCGTGCGATCCGCAGCTGCCGTTCCTCCGCGAACATCCCACTCCCTCCACCTGCCGGTCACTGCCGTGGTGGAGCGGAGTGAGCCCGCTCACTGGCGTGTGACAGGCACGACCCTACGTGGGTTCATCTGTGAATGTCAAGCAAAACAAAACAAACACAGACGAACCCACGTCGGGAAGGGGCTGGACCCGAGCGCTCAGCCGGCCCGGACCGGCAGCCAGCGCTGCCACCACCGCAGGATCGCCTCGAAGCGCTGCTTGCGGTGATGTGGTGTCCCGGCACGGGACAGCTCGTGGTCCTCTCCGGGGAAGACGAGCAGCTCGCTCTCCACACCGGCGTCGAGCAGGCGCTCGAAGTAGTTCTGGGCCTGCGGCAGGGGGCAGCGCAGGTCCTGCTCCGAGTGGATCACCAGGGTGGGGGTGCGGACCCGATCGGCGACGGCGAGCGGGCTCTGGGCGCGTACGATCCCGGGGTCCCGACCGACGTACTCGTGGCCGAAGAACGAGCCGATGTCCGAGGTTCCGGCGAAACCGTCCGGGTCGAGGAAGCCGCGTTCGACGATGGCGGCGGCGAACCGGTGGTCGTGGGCGATCAGCCACGCGGTGAGGAAACCCCCGTAGGAGCCGCCCATCACCCCGAGCCGGGTGCCGTCCAGTGCCGGGTCGGCCGCGATGGCGCCGTTGAGGAAGGTGAGCACGTCGGTCGCGTCGACGGTGCCCATCGCCTGCCGGATGGCGCGGCCGTGCTCCTGCCCGTAACCGGCGGAGCCGCGCGGGTTGCACATCACGACGGCGTAGCCGGCGGACGCGTAGACCTGCGCCTCGTCGAAGAGGTTCCAGCCGTACTGGGCGTACGGGCCACCGTGGATGTTCAGCAGCACCGGGTGGGGGCCGGGGCCGGACGGGGTCAGCACCCAGCCGTGCACGGGATACCCGTCGGCGGCCGTGACGGTGCGCTCGACCGGCGTGATCAGGTCGGCCTCGGCGCGCAGGCCGGCGCTCAGATCGGTCAACGGCCGCACACGGCAGCCTCCTGCGTCATCTCTCCGCGGGTCACCGACCAGCAGCGCGAGGTCCCCGGCGGAGGCGGGGGTGCTGTGCGCGATGACGATCCGGCCCGCGGCGGCGGCGACGCCGGTGACGACGTCGTCGGCGCTGTGCAGGGTACGCACGTCGGCCATGTCGCCGTCACCGGGGTCGACCCGGACCAGCTCACCACGGCCGCGGGCGTTGACGACCACGAGCACGGCCCCGTCCTCGGTGAGGACGAGGCGGCCGTCGCCGCCGGACGGGTCCATGGTCTCGGGGTCGGTCAGGCGGCGAACGGCATCCGGCCCGTCGCCCGTCTCGAGCAGGTAGACGGCCTGGTTGCGGGCGACGAAATCGCGGCCGTCCGGGCCCGTGTCACCGGCCAGGACGTAGAGGAATCGGCCGTCCGGGGTCGGCGTGACGGAGGCGGCGGCCAGGTCCGGCGCAGCACCGCTGACGAGTCGGGGCATGGCGGCGCTGGTGTCGGTGGCGTACACGCCGGCGCGCAGATCCGTGTCCTGCGTCGAGTGCAGGGCGGCGACGAAGTAGATGGTGTGCCCGTCCGGGGCGAACGCCGGGGAGCGGTAGTCGGCGATGCCGTCGGTCAGTTGCCGCAGGCGCGGGACGAGCGCGTCGGCGTCGGCGGCGGCATCGCCGGCGCCGGCCGCCCTGGCGCGGCCGACCGGCGCGACCGGGGGCTCCGCGTCGAGGTCGGGCAGCTCCAGCAGGAACAGCTGGGCGGGCCGATCCCGGGTGTAACCGACACCGTTGGCCTGATAGCGGTGCCCGGTGATCAGGCGGGGGTCCTCCGCACCGGCGCTGACGCCGTCGAGCGAGCCGTAGCGGCCGGCGTCGGGCTCCCGCGAGACCAGCACGACGCTCCGGGAGTCCGGTGAGAAGGCGAAGTCGCTGACCCCGAGCAGTCGGTCCGTCACCACGCGCGGCTCACCTCCGTCCGCGGCCATGATGGCGAACTGGGCCGGTCCACCCTCGGACCGGAGGAACCCGATCAGTCGGCCGTTGGGACTGTAGCGCGGGGTGGAGTCGTGCCGACCCTGGGTGAGCCGGCGCGGGGGCTGCACGGGGGTGACCGAGGTGTCGTCCTGGCCGCCGTCGCCCAGCGGAAGGGTGAGGAGCTGACCGACGTACGCGTCGGCCGCCAGGTCGGGCCGGGAGGTCGACACGATGACGCGGGAGCCGTCGGGATGGATGGTGGGAGTGCCGGGGGTGACCAGCAACTCGATCTGTTCGGGACGCATCGCACCAGCCTACTGAGCCGTCGGCGGCAAACGTGACCGGGCTCACGGCAGCCGCGTCGTCCGGGGCGCGCTTCCGGCGTGTCGCGGGAGGCAGCAGGCCACCGAACCGCGCGGGGACGGTTCCTAGGATGAACGGGTGAACGCCGACGACCCCCCGGCATCCCCGGCGCCCCCTGCTCCCCCGGCACGCCTCGATGACCGCACCGGGACCGGCCGGCACGGCCAGCCCACCGGTGCTCTGCCCGACCCGCTGGCGAGCGCGGTCGGCCTGCTGGCGTGCCCGGTGTGCGGGGAGGCGGGCCTGACGGCGACGAGCCGTCGGTCCCGGGTCGGCGGGCTCAGCTGCCCGGCCGGTCACCACTGGGACGCCAACCGGCAGGGAGTCGTCAACCTGCTCACCGGCGCGGGTACCCGGTTCACCCCGGACACCCCGGACATGGTGGCGGCACGAGACCGGTTCCTCGGGGCCGGACACTACGAACCCATCGCGGCCGCCGTGGCGACCGCCGTCCTCGACGCGTTCGACGCGCTCGACGCGCGGCCGGGCCCGGCCGCGGTGCTCGACGCCGGGGCCGGCACCGGCTACTACCTGGACGCCGTCCTGACCGCGCTCGCCGCCTCCGGCGGGTCGATGCCGGGCGCAGAAACCGACGGTGTGGGGTCGACAGAACCGGGAACCGGGCCCGGAGCCGCCCGGCATCGTGGCCCCGCCGCCGTGGCCACGGACCTCTCCCCCGTGGCCCTGCGCCGGCTGACCCGCGCGGTGCCCGCCGCGCTCCCGCTGGTCTGGGACACGTGGCGTCGGCTGCCCCTGCGCGACGCCGCGGTCGACGTCGTGCTCGCGGTGTTCGCCCCACGCAACCTCCCGGAGTTCGCCCGCGTGCTCACGGACGGCGGGGTGCTGGTGCTGGTCACGCCGCAGCCCGGTCACCTGGACCGGCTGCGGCGCCTCACCGGCATGCTCGCCGTCGATCCCGACAAGGAGGCCCGCGTGCGCGACGCCGTGCGCGGCCACTTCACCGTCGTGGCGGAGCGCGACGTCGACGTGCCGCTGCGGCTGGGCCTCGACGAGGCCGCCGACGCCGCTTTCATGGGGCCGGCCGGGCACCACCTCGGCGCGGAGGAACTGACCGCCCGGCTCTCCGGCGTCACCCCGCCGGTCGACGTGGACGCGCGGGTGACGGTGCACACGCTCCGCCCCTGGTCGGCGGACTGAGGGGCGGGATCAGTGCCCCACGTCGACGCGGAGCCCTCGGAGGAACAGGTGCACGAGCGGGCCGATGGCTGCCGCGAACAGCAGAGTGCCGATCCCGACGGTGCCGCCCAGCAGCCAACCGACGAGCAGCACCGAGATCTCGATCGAGCCGCGGACGGCCCACACCGGACTGCCCGTTCGCCGCACCAGGCCCGTGAACAGCCCGTCCCGCGGGCCGGGGCCGAGGCCCGGCCGCAGGTAGACGGCCGTCGCGAACGCCAGCAGCACGATCCCGGTCAGCAGCAGTCCCGTCCGCTGCGCCCACTGGCCGGTCGGGGCGACCACGAGCAGGGTCCCGTCCGCGGCGAGCCCGACCAGCACGGCGTTGGCCAGGGTCCCCCATCCCGGACGGACTCGCAGCGGGATCCAGCACAACAGGACGAGGGCGCTGATCAGCACGGTGGCGATCCCGAAACTGAAGCCGACCCGGCGGGACACCCCTTGCGCGAGCACGTCCCAGGGGCTCGCGCCCAGTTCCGAGCGGATCATCAAGCCGATCGCCATCCCGTAGAGCGCGAGCCCGCTCAGCAGGAGGGCCACCCGTCGTCGCTTCGCCACCCCGCCGTCCTATCACGGCCAGGCGCGCCGAGCATCGACAGCCCGGTGCGCAGGGACGGCCGCGACGACGCCGACCAGGTGCTGCTGCTGCCAGGCACCGCCGGGAGCGCCGACGAGCTGGACGGCCTGGCCGACGCGCTGGCCACCCGCTACACGGTGCTGCGACTGGACCTGCCCGGCACGGGCCGCTCGCGGGTGTGGGGGGAGTCGCTGCCCCGGCTCGACGTCGCCGGCACGGCCACGGCGATCGCCCACCACCTGCGGGACGCCGGCGCCCGGCCGCGGGCCGTCGTCGGGCACAGCGCCGGAGGGATCGTCGCCGTCGAGGTGGCCCGCGCGCTCGCCCGGCCACCCGCCGGCACGGAGCACGGCACCGGCCCCGTCCGCGGCGTCGTGCTCCTCGACACGAACCTGCCCACCGACCCCCAGGTGTGCCGGCGCAAGCAAGCCCGGGCGACCGCGCTGGCCCGGCTGCCGGACCGGGAGTTACGCGTGGCCTTCACCGCGTCCATGCGCCGCTCCTGGGGCGGCGCCGACGTCGACGGTCCGGCCTACCGCCAGGTCATGGCGGGAGTCGAAGCCGCCGGGGATCGCGTGATTCGCGAGTTCTGGCTCTCCGTCCTCGCCCTCGACTCCCTCGCCTTCTGGCGCGACCTCGAGCTGCCGGCCGTGTACGTGCACAGCGACCGGCCGGTCGCTGCGAGCGCCCTCGACCGGCTCACCCGTCTGGTCCGCTACGTGGAGGCGGGCGACCGCGCCGCCGGGCACTGGCTGCATCTGCGGGAACCGGGACTCACGAGCGGCCTCGTCCGGGACGCCCTGGCCGACCTGCTCTCCGATGACCCATTCGGTCAGCCCGACGCCACCGTATGATTGGCATCGTCCGACCGGTCCAATCTGAACCCGCCCAGCCCGATCGAACCAGAGCCCGTCCAGCCCGTCCCGAGGAGCCTGCCGATGTCCCTCGTCTACTCCGCACAGCGGCTCGAACGCGAGCTGGGCAGGTGGCGCTCCACCGGTGCCTCGCCCACGGTGTATCGAGCGCTCGCGGACCGGATCCGGCTCCTCCTCCTGGACGGCCGGTTGCCCTCGGGCACCCGGCTGCCCGCCGAACGTGAACTCGCCACCACGTTGCACGTCAGCCGCACCACGGTGACCGGGGCGTACGCGACCCTGCGCGCGGCGGGCTACCTGACCAGCGTGCGCGGGTCCGGCAGTGTCCTCTCCCTGCAGCGCACGACGCCGGAGCCGGTCCACCGCGACGGCGTGACCGCCCCGACCGCGGCGGAGAGCTTGCGGTGGGACCTCAGCCAGTCCGCTCCGCCGGCGTACGCGGGCCTGGCCGCCGCCTACCGGGAGGCCCTGGAGGCGCTGCCCGGGTACATGCCCGACGCCGGCCTGGACCTCGGTGGCCTCCCGGAGCTGCGTGCCGCCGTCGCCCGCCACTTCCAGGACCGCGGAGTCCCGACGGCACCGGACCAGGTGATGATCACCCTCGGTGCCCAGCACGGGCTCCGCCTCGTCGCCGAGCACCTGCACCTGCCCGGCGGCCGCGTGCTGATCGAACAACCGACCTACCCGCACGCCGTCGACACGTTCCGTGCCCTCAAGGCGCGCCTGCTCGCCGCGCCCGTCGACGTGAACGGCACCGACGTGGAGGCCGTCGTCGAGCTGCTGCGGGCGCGTCGACCGCCGCTGGCCTATCTGATGCCCGACTTCCAGAACCCCACCGGTAGTTCGCTCACCGACGAGGACCGCGCCCGGATCGCGCTCGCCGCCCGCAGTGCGGGCACCGTGGTCATCGCCGACGAGACGACGGCGATGCTCGACCTGGACCGCGGACCGCGCACACCCCTCGCCGCGTACGGGGAGCAGATCGTCAGCATCGGCTCGCTGTCCAAGACGGCGTGGGGCGGGATGCGGGTCGGTTGGATCCGGGGCCGCCGGGAGCTGCTGGAGAGCATCCGCCTGCAACGGCGCAGCATCGACCTCGGGACCCCGATCCTGGAACAGTTGACCGCCGCGGTCCTGCTCCGTGACGAGCGGACGATGGTGACCGCACGGATCGAGCAACTGCGCGCCCAGCGGGACGCCCTGCTCGCGGGCCTCGCGACCCGGTTCCCGGGCTGGACACTGCCGCCCGCACCGGGCGGTCTCTCCCTGTGGGTCGGACTCGGCGAGCTGTCGAGTTCCGCGTTGACGCTCGCGGCTCGCGCCGAGGCCATCACCCTGGTGCCGGGGCCCCGGTTCGGGCTCGACGGCGCCTTCGAACGCTTCATCCGCCTGCCTGCCGTGGTGCCGTTGCCCGAGATCGAGCCGGTGCTCACGGCGCTGGCCGCCGCCGCACGGCGGGTCGAGGACGAATCCCCCTCCCGGCACCGGTCTGCCGGCGCCTCCGACACCACCGTGGTGTGACTCCCGGGCCCCGGAGCGACCGGGCGGCACGCCCGGATGACCCTGCAGTGGCGAAGTTGCTGGTCACCGCGCAGAATGGAGGTATCGACGACGCCGTCGGCGCGTCGGTGTCGTTTCCCGAGTGAGGACGCGCAGATGCTCACATGGATAGCTCAGAACACCTGGGTCGTCTGGCTGGCCCTGGCCCTGATCCTGGCCCTGATCGAGATGCTCACGCTCGACCTCTTCTTCATCATGCTCTCGGGCGGGGCGCTCGCGGCCATGGCGGTCTCTCTCGTGACCGGCAACCTGGTCGTCCAGATCCTCACCTTCTGCATCGTCGCCCTGCTCCTCGTCGTGATCGTCCGGCCCGTCGCCCTGTCCCACCTCAAGCAGGGGGGAACCGGCCAGCGCACCAATGTCGACTCCCTGATCGGGGAACCGGGCGTCGTGCTGGAACCGGTCGGCGAGCACGCCGGACTGGTGAAGATCGGCGGCGACACCTGGACCGCACGCAGTGCGGACGGTACCGCGATCCCGGTCGGCAGCGCTGTGCTGGTGCACCGGATCAGCGGCGCCACCGCCATCGTCGGCCACCCCGAGAACAGGAGTAGTGCCCGATGAATGATCAGATCGGCGGCGTCGTCGTCGCCGTGCTGCTGGTGGTCGTCCTGGTGTTCGTGATCACCGTCCTGGTGCGGTCGATCCGGATCATCCCCCAGGCCCGAGCCGGCGTGGTCGAACGGCTCGGGAAGTACCAGCGGACCCTCCAGCCGGGCCTGAGCCTGCTGATCCCCTTCGTCGACCGGCTGCTGCCGATGATCGACCTGCGCGAGCAGGTCGTCTCCTTCCCGCCGCAGCCGGTGATCACCGAGGACAACCTCGTGGTCTCCATCGACACCGTGGTCTACTTCCAGGTCACCGACCCGCGAGCGGCCACCTACGAGATCGCCAACTACATCCAGGCGGTCGAGCAGTTGACCACCACGACGCTGCGCAACGTCGTCGGCGGCCTGAACCTGGAGGAGGCGCTCACCTCCCGCGACCAGATCAACGGCCAGCTCCGCGGGGTCCTCGACGAGGCGACCGGACGCTGGGGCATCCGCGTCTCCCGGGTCGAGCTGAAGGCGATCGAGCCGCCCCTGTCCATCCAGGACTCCATGGAGAAGCAGATGCGGGCCGAGCGGGACCGGCGCGCGGCGATCCTCACCGCCGAGGGCACCAAGCAGTCGCAGATCCTCACCGCGGAGGGGCAGCGACAGGCGGCGATCCTGCAGGCCGAGGGCGAGGCGAAGGCCGCCATCCTGCGCGCCGACGGCGAGTCGCAGGCCATCCAGAAGGTCTTCGACGCCATCCACCGCGGCGACGCGGACCAGAAGCTCCTCGCCTACCAGTACCTGCAGACCCTGCCGAAGCTCGCCGAGGGCAGCTCCAACAAACTGTGGATCATCCCGTCCGAGGTCGGGGAGGCCCTCAAGGGCATCGGCTCGGCCATGGGCGGCGACGGTGCCTCCCTGTTCGGCCCCCCGCGTGCCGGCGGTTCGACGGCCGCCGGACACGGCAACGGCTCCGGGAACGGGACGGCACCCGTGCCACCCGCGCCCGCGGACTCCGCCCAGAGCCCTGACCCGGGCCGGCCGTAGCCGTCCGCCGGGTATACTGAGCGGTTGGCCCGTGGGAACAAATCGACGCCCTGGTGCGTTCCCAGAGCTGGAGCGCACCGACCCCTCTGCGCCCCGGCGACGGGGATCCCGCCGCGGAGGAACGAACGGGCGCACGCGATGATTTCGGAGGATGGAACATGAGTGACCGCAGTCTGCGCGGCATGCGTCTGGGTTCGCAGAGCATGGAGACCGAGGCCGGCGTGGAGCCGGCGCCCCGGCAGCGCGTCGAGTACCGGTGCCAGGACGGCGAGCGGGTCTTCGTGACCTTCGCCGCCGAGGCGGAGATCCCGGCGACCTGGATCTCCAAGACGGGCAAGGAAGCACTGCTCGTGGACGGCGAGAAGCCGGCGCAGGGCAACGAGAAGCCCGTCCGTACGCACTGGGACATGCTCCTGGAGCGGCGCAGCGTCGAGGAACTGGATCAGATCCTCACCGACCGGCTGAACCTGCTGCGCGAACGGCGCGGTGAGAAGACGTCCGCCTGAGCGGACAGCATTTCGGACCGTGCCTGCGAGCCGTCAGCGCCCGATGGACGTGGCGATGTTCCGCAGCACCCGGCCACGGGCGGTCAGACCCCACACGGTGACCCGCTCCATGGCCTCGAGCACGATGGCGCCGCTCATCTTGGAGTCCCCGGCCACCCGTTCGATGAAGGTGATCGGCACCTCGACGATCCGCAGGCCGGCCAGGTGGGTCCGCCACAACAGGTCTACCTGGAACACGTACCCGGCGGACTGCACGGACGTGTAGTCGATCCGGCGCAGCGTCGCGGCGCGGAAGGCCTTGAAGCCGGCCGTGGCGTCCCGGTACGGCAGGCCGAGCATGGTGCGGACGTAGAAGCTGCCGCCCCGGGAGATCACCTTGCGCTGCAGCGGCCAGTTGACCACGGAGCCGCCGGGCACCCAGCGGGACCCCACGGCCAGGTCCGCTCCGTCCTCGACCGCCGCGAGCAACCGGGGCAGGTCCTCAGGCCGATGGGAGCCGTCGGCGTCCATCTCCACCAACACCTCGTAGTCCCGCTCCAGACCCCAGGCGAACCCGGCCCGGTACGCGGCGCCGAGGCCCTCCTTGTCCCTCCGGTGCAGTACGTGCACCTGACCGTCCTCAGCGGCGAATCCGTCCGCCAGTAGGCCGGTCCCGTCCGGGCTGTTGTCGTCGACGATGAGCACATCCGCGTCCGGCACGGCGGCACGCAGCCGGGAGAGCGTCGTCGGCAGCGACTGCTTCTCGTCGTAGGTCGGGATGATCGTCAGTACGCGCACGGGCAGTCCTACCTGCCCCAGGGCCACGGGGCCGGGGCTCGTCGAGGAAAGGTCGGTCCCGCCGCGGATCGGGCGGGACCATTCAGAATATACGAGATCAACGGGCGCGCCGGCCCGCGGTGAGCTCCGGCCGGCACCAGAGGGGCAGACCCCGACGCCTTCGGGCCGGGCCCCCGTCGACGTCCGCTCTCGGAGGGCCTGTTTTCTGCTGGCGCCGGGATCTGCCGTGGTGCCGGGAGGCGGTGAACGGTGCGTGGCGCGTCCGCCTGCCGACGGTGGCCGCCGCTCAGGGCAGCCCTGTGCATCGATGTTACGGGTTGGCAACGCCCTGTCAATCCGGCGTCGACGTGCGACGATGCGCGATGTCACTGGTCAGCAGCCGAAGGTCACGGCCCGTTGCATGCTGCCACTTCTGGCTCCGGTGGCGACCCACGGCGTGTCGTCGGGCGTGTCGTCGGGGTGTGCCCCGAGTGTGTCACAGGACGATGACCGGCGTCCGCCGGGGACCGTTCGAGCGTGCGCGAGCACGGCGCCCGTCACCGGGTTGCGGTGACCTCATCCAGGGTGCCGTCGTCATGGAGCACGAGCCCGTCCCGCGCCGTGCGCAGGCACCGCGGGTCGGTCTCCTGGTCCAGCGCCGGCAGCAACGGCGTGCGTGCCCGCGGGTCGGTGCTCCAGGCGGCGACCGTGCTGTCCGGGGTCTGGACCATCAGCTCGGTGGCCTCCCAGACGGCGTAACTCGCCGGGGCGCCGGGCACCAGTTGGCCGAGCAGCGGATGGGCAGCACGCGCCGCTCGCCAGCCGCCCCGACTGAGGGCGAGGAACGCGGCGCGAGCGGAGAGCCGTTGCGCCGGGTCCGGGTGCTGCACACAGGCGCGCACGAGGCTCCACGGCGGTGCGGCGGGACCGCTGGTCCAACCGGCGCTGCCGAGGACGAGCGGGACGCCGTCGGCCGCGAGAGCGGCCAGCGGCGTGCGCAGAGGGGAACCGGATGACGGGGTGACCAGCACGGTCACGCCGTGGCGGGCCAGCAGCAGCCGGTCCTCCGCGTCGAGGTCGGCGGACATGGCCAGGTGCACGCCGGCGGTGCGCAGGGGTGCACCGGCAGCTGCGGCGGCCGGCAGGACGTGCCGCAGCGTGTCCAGTTCGGCAGCCGAGTGGACCGGCCACCCGGCGGACAGGCCCGCCCCCGCCGCGGCGGCCAGGTGCGCGGTGAGTGCGGTGGCGTCGGTGCGGTCGGCCTCGTCCGGTTCGACCCCTGCCAGGTGCGGCCCCAGCGCGTCCCGCAGGTAGCCCACGCCTTCGGCATCCTGCACGGTCCGCCGGGCCCACAGCCTCGCCTCGGGCAGCCCGGCGGCGGGGTTCTCCGCTGCGGCGGCGAGCGCCCGCAGCTGCCCGGCCGCCCGGACTCCGCTCACGTCCGGTTGCGCACCGCGACCGGTCGCGTGCTCCGCGGCGGGTTCGGCGGCTTCGGCGGCGCCGGCGTGGGCAGCACTGCCGTGGGCAGCACTGCCGTGAACGGTGACGGCGACGTAGCCGGCGGCGACCACGGCGGCCCACGATTGCCCCGTGTCGGTCCGATCCGGCGACACGGTCAGGGCGGAGTCGTAGAGGCCGGGCGTGATCAGGGCACCCGCCAGGTCGATGACGGTGACGTCGCCCCCGGCCATCCCGTCGGCGGCCTCCTCGGAACCGAGCCAGGCGACCGTCTGCCCGTCGATCAGCAGGGCGGTGGCGAACGGGTCGTGGGTCGAGTAGACGGCGCCGTTGCGGTACAGCGTGCGGGTCACGCGGCCACCGCCGAGTAGGCGACGACGCCGCGGCGGACAAGGTCGATGGCGGAGCGCAGTCGATTGCGCAGTCGAGGGGTGATCTCCGGCACGCCGGCCAGCTGGTCCAGCAGGTCGATCACCTGTTTGGACCACCGCACGAAGTCGCCCGCCGCCAGGTCGGTGCCGCGCAGCGCCTCCTGCAGACTGCGGCCACGTGCCCAGGCGATCATCGGCCGGACCAGGCCGAGTTCCGGTTCGCCGGTCTCGGGCAGGCCTGCGGCTTCCTCGGCGTCGGTCAGTTCCGACCAGCGGCGGACGACGGCGCGGACCGCCCCCTCCAGGGCGGGCGTCGGCATGGTGGGGCGCACTCCTCGTTCCTCCCGTTTGGCCTGGTACACCAGGACGCTGGCGAGACCGGCCAGCTCTTCCGGGTCCAGGCCGTCGAGAACGCCGTCGCCCAGGCAGAGGGCGATGAGCAGGTCCTTCTCCCCGTAGATGCGGCGGAGGCGGCTCCCGTCGGCGGTGATCCGCAGCGGCCCGGGGGTGCGGCTGCCGTCGGGAGCCGGGTCGGTGCCGTCGCGCAGCAGGTCGCCGACGTACCGGCTGGCCTCCGGGTCCTCGTCGGACATCACGTCCTCGAGGGGGACGGTGGTGAGGTACCCGTATCCGCGCAACACGTCGCACACGGTGTCGAAGGTGCGGGCGATGGTGTTGGTCCGACCCTGGATCTGCCGCTTCAGGCCCTCCGTCTCCCGGTTGAGACGGTGCCATCGTTCGGCCCAGCGGGCGTGCTGCTCGCGGTCGCTGCACCCGTGGCACGGGTGGGTGCGCACCTGTCGTCGCAGTTCGGTGATCCGTGCTTCGTGCCGGTCGCGCGCACCACCACCGGAACCATCCGGAGCTCCGTCGGCGGCCCCCTGAGGGCGGCGACCGCTCTCGAGCCGCCCCTCGTGCAGGGCGTTGCGCAGTGAGGACGCCAGGTCCCGACGCTCGCGCGGGTTCTTCGCGTCGAAGTGCTTCGGGATACGCACCGAACCGGCCGCGCGCACCTCGCCCTGCAGGTCCTGGGCCGTGATCCGGCGGACCTGATGTCCGAGCGTGAGGACCGTGGTGCGCGGCTCGTACCCGTTGGTGTCCGTGCGGATCACGAGCACGAACCCTGCGCTGCGGCCGGTGGGGACCTGGATCACGTCGCCGGGTCGCAACCGGTCCAGGGAGGACATCGCCGCGTCCCGGGCGCGGCGGCTGCGGTTCGAAGCCGCCCGCTGCTCCGCGTCGGTGAGCTCGCGACGCAGTCGCGCGTACTCGGCGAAATCACCGAGATGACACCGCATCGACGTCGCGTAACCGGCGAGGGACTCCTCCCGGCTGCGGATCTGCCGGGCGAGGCCAACCACCGAACGGTCCGCCTGGAACTGCGCGAACGAGGACTCGAGGATCTCGCGGGCCGCATCCCGACCGAACTGGGCGATCAGATTGATGCTCATGTTGTAGGTGGGCCGGAAGCTCGAGTTCAGGGGGTAGGTACGGCGGGAGGCCAGGCCGGCGACGGCGGACGGGTCCGTTCCCGGTTGCCACAGCACCACCGCGTGCCCCTCGACGTCGATGCCGCGGCGACCCGCCCGGCCGGTCAGTTGGGTGTACTCCCCCGCGGTGACGGGCACGTGCGCTTCACCGTTGAACTTGTCCAGCTTCTCCAGCACCACCGACCGGGCCGGCATGTTGATGCCGAGGGCCAGCGTCTCGGTCGCGAACACGACCTTGACGACGCCGGCGCCGAACAGGCGCTCGACCACCTCCTTGAACGGCGGGAGCATCCCGGCGTGGTGGACGGCGATCCCGCGCAGCAGCCCGTCGCGCCAGGTCCAGAAGCCGAGCACCTCCAGGTCCTCCGGGGAGAGCTCGCTGACCGCCTCGTCCAGCTCGGCACGGATCACTCGCTGCTCCGCTCGGGTGGTCAGCCACAGGTCGGTGTCCACGCACTGACGGACGGCGGCGTCGCAGCCGGCGCGGGAGAAGATGAACACGATCGCCGGCAGCAGCGCCTCCCGGTCCAGCTGCCGGATCATCGCCGGTCGGGAGACCCGGCGGACGGACTCCCGCACCGGTGGGCGGTCGGGCCGCCGACCGCGGCCCCGGTGCGCCTGCCGTGGCACCCGGCTCTCCGCCCGGGCCAGCCGGTTCAGTTCGGGGTTGACCGTGATGCCGCTCTGCTGCTGCTCCGCCCGGATCGCAGCGGCGCGGGCGCGCTGTTCCTGGTGGCGCAGTTGCTCGCTGCGGCGCCGGTCCTTGGCCCGGCTCGGCCGACCGCCGGACCGAGGCCGGTCGTCGTCGTCCGACCGCGCCGCCGGCTCGTCGCTCCGCCCCCCGGGACCCCGCCGATCAGCCGGTGCAGCGACCGCTGAAGCTGCCGCCGGATCGCCCGCTGACGCGGGAACAGCGGCGGCGTCGAAGCTGGTCGGCGTGGCGAACAGGTCGACGATCCGCTCGCCCACCATCACGTGCTGCCACAGCGGGACCGGCCGATGCTCGGAGACGATGACGTCGGTCTCGCCCCGGACGGTGTCCAGCCAGGCACCGAACTCCTCGGCGTTGGAGACGGTCGCGCTCAACGAGACGAGCCGGACGCTGTCCGGCAGGTGGATGATGACTTCCTCCCACACCGCCCCACGGAACCGGTCCGCGAGATAGTGCACCTCGTCCATCACCACGTAGCCCAGGCCCGTGAGCGTCGAGGACGAGGCGTAGAGCATGTTCCGCAGCACCTCGGTGGTCATCACCACCACATCGGCTTCCGGGTTGATGCTGGTGTCCCCGGTGAGCAGGCCGACCCGGTCGGACCCGTGCACGGCGGTCAACTCCTGGTACTTCTGATTGCTCAGCGCCTTGATCGGGGTGGTGTAGAACGCCTTCAGCCCGTCGGCCAGGGCCAGATGGATGGCGAACTCCCCGACCACGGTCTTGCCGGCACCCGTCGGGGCCGCCACGAGCACCCCGTGACCGGCCTCGAGACATCGGCACGCCTGCCGCTGGAACTCGTCCAGGGAAAAGGACTGGGTCCGCTCGAAAGCGGCGAGCCTGGTCTTGGCGTACTGATTCCGTTCCCGGGCAGCCGCGTACCGTTCGGACGGCGAGGACATGCTTTCAGCCTACAAGCGTCACGGCACCGTGCCAGCACGGGCGCAGCGCGCCGTCGTACCGCCGGCCGGGCCGCTCAGAGTTCGCCGAGCCGCTCGCGGGGTGTGCCGGTGTCCGCGTCCAGGTCGATGGTGTCCGACCGCCGCGCGTCCCTGCGGTCCCGCCTCCGGTCCAGGATCAGGCACAGGACGATGGCGAGGAAGTAGAGCAGGACCAGGGGCAGCGCCAGGTAGAACATGGACAGGGCGTCCGCGCCGGGCGCCGCCATCGCGGCGAGCACGAAGATCCCGAACACGGTGATGCGCCAGGCCTTGAGGATCTGCCGACCGCGCAGGATGCGCAACATGTTCAGGCCGACGAGCAGCACCGGCAGCACGAAAGCGACCCCGAAGACGAGGATCATCCGCATCACGAAGACGAGATAGTCCTGGGCCCGGATGATGTTGCTGGTCGAGCCGGGTGGGGTGAACTGCGTCAACACGGTCACCACCCCGGGCAGCGCCGTCCACGCCATCAGGGCCCCGAGGACGAACAGGGGCACGGCCGCGGACAGGAAGCCCACCGCGTACCGTCGTTCGGCGCGGGTCAGGCCCGGGGTGACGAACGCCCAGATCTCGTAGAGCCAAACCGGACAGGTGATCAGGATGCCGATGAAGATGGCGCCCTGGAACTGCATGTCCAGGGACGAGGCCACACCCTCGAAGTTGATCAGGGCGGTACGCCCGTCACGCTGGGCGATGTCGTGGATCGGTTGTTGCAACAGCTCGAAGGCGGGCTGGTAGAGGAACCACCCGGCGACCGCTCCCAGCAGCACCGCGACGAGGCAGATGATCAGCCGGTTGCGCGCCTCTCGCAGGTGATCGCGCAGGGCCATCCGGCCCTCGGGGTTGGACCGACGGCGGGACCGAGGGGTCACGGTCGGGGCCACCGTGGGTCAGTAGGTGCCGGAGCCGCCGGTGCCGCTGGCCGGTCCCTGCGGGTCACGGATCGGGTCGCGCTGCGGGCTCACCGGCGGAACACCGCCGGAACTGGTGGCGCCCGACGGCGGTGGGGTGAGCTGCTGGCCGGCCTCGGCCGAGGGGCGGGTGGCCGAGGGTCGGTTGGCCGACGCCTGCGTCGCGTCGTCGTCCTTCATCTGCTTGACCTCGGACTTGAAGATCCGCATCGACTGGCCCAAACTCCGGGCCATGCCGGGCAGCTTGGGGGCGCCGAACAGCAGCAGGGCGGCCACGACCAGGATGATGATGAGCCACGGGTTTTCGAAGATGCGCACGGGTGGGGATCCTTTCCTCGGTCACCATGCTATGCCAGTTCACGGCTCACGACGGCGCCATCGTCCGCCTCGTTCGGAGCCGCCGCGGACCCGTCCGGGGCGGACCCGGGTGCGATGGACACCGTCGCGGCCGCACGTCCGACCTCGCGCAACAACGCCAGACCCGAGCGGAACACCCGCCAGCAGACCAGGACCAGACCCACGACGGAGGCCAGCAGCAGGCTTCCCCAGAGCAGGACCCAGAACCACCACGGCACGCTCGCCAGTGTAGGGGAACCGGCCCGATCTGAGTTGCTCGCTCGGCCCCTCGATGCCGTTGACGAGCTCGGGACGGAGTGCATCGGTTCAACCGGCCGACAGGGCGGCGACCGGTTCGCTGCCGGCGGGATCAGCGGCATCGGCGGGATCAGCGGCATCGGCGGGATCAGCGGCATCGGCGGGATCAGCGACGCTCACCGTCCCGGGCAGGCCGGCCATCCCGCCCCGTTCAACTATCCCGGCGGTCGGCCCGGCCCTCTCTCTGGTCCCGGCCGATACCGGGGTCGCGGTCGTCCGGGTCAGCCCGGACGTCCCAGCCCGCTCCAACGTCCTGGCCGAACCTGTCGTGCCGGTCGCGGTGGTCGGCCTGGCCGTGTTGACGTTGCCGGTGCCGGGTGCCGGGGGTGCGGTGGAGGTGTAGGTGTGTCCGGTGGGGGTGGTGGTCACCACCGTGTGGCGTGGCCCGTCGACCGGGACGGCACTCCAGCCGGGGGCTTCCTTGGCGTGGTTGCACCGTTCGCACAGGCCCTGCCCGTTCACCTCGCTGGTGACCCCACCGGCGGCGTGGGCGTGCACGTGGTCCACGTGCCGGATCGGCGCGTCTGAGGTGAGGGATTGATTCCGGACCACGAACCCCAAGGTAGGATTTCTTGGGAGATGGGAAGGGAATTGATGGCTCCGAGGAAGTTCAGTGAGGAGTTCAAGGTCGAGGCCGTTCGTGCGGTCATCGAGTCCTCGCGCACGATCGCCGATG
>NZ_MRDE01000105.1 GCF_001968835.1 Tersicoccus phoenicis | reverse complement strand
CCGAGGTCGCACGAAGTATCGGCGTCCACGAGATGACATTGGGGAAATGGGTGAAGAAGGCCCGAGGTGAGGGGCGAGATCCCGAGCGTCCATTGAATGAGGATGAACGGGTGGAGCTGGAGCGCCTCCGCGAGGAGAACAAGAGACTCCGGATGGAGGCTGAGTTCGCAAAAAAAGTAGCGACCTGGTTCGCGAAAGACCCGCGGTGAAATACGCGGCGATCGCGGACTGGGCCGACTCCAATTCCTACCCGGTGACGTTCATGTGCGCCCAACTCGGGGTTTCCACTGCCGGCTACTACAAGTGGCGCGGCAGCGCCCCGTCGGCGCACGAGCGGCAGGACGGCGAGTTGATCGAGCTGATCAAGTACCACTACACCCATCTCGACGGCCGGCCTGGCGTGCGCCGCCTCCGGGCCGAGCTGGCCGCCGGCGGGCACC
>NZ_MRDE01000104.1 GCF_001968835.1 Tersicoccus phoenicis | reverse complement strand
CGATCGCGGAGCTGGAGGCGATGAGCGCGGCCACGATCGACCGGTACCTGGCGCCGGCACGCCGGTCGATGCAGCTGCGCGGCATCTCGACCACGAAGCCCTCTCCGTTGCTGCGCAACTCGATCGGGCTGAGCAAGGTCGGCGACGAGCCAGCGACCGTGCCGGGGGTGATCGAGGCGGACACCGTCGCGCACTGCGGGCCGACGTTCCAGGGCGAGTTCGCGCGGACGCTGACGATGACGGACCTGGTCACCGGCTGGACCGAGAACGCGTCGATCCGCAACAACGCAGCCAAGTGGATCGTGCAGGCCGTCGCCGATCTGCAGGGCATGTTCCCGTTCCCGCTGCGCGTGTTCGACTCCGACAACGGCTCCGAGTTCATCAACCATGACGTCGCCGACTGGCTCCAGCAGCGCGACATCGCGCAGACCCGGTCGCGGCCGTACAACCTGAGTTGGGTCAAATCGTTAGTGCCTCGCTGTCGGGGCGTGGATTGCGTCGAGGATGGCTTGTTCGTCGGGGCCGGCCTGGGCCGGGATGGTTGTGGTGGTGCCGTTGACCGTGATGGTCGCTGACCGCAGTGGCTTAAGGGCTCGGATGACGCGTCGCAGTGACAGCCCGGTCCGGTCCTGCACGGCACGGCTTACTGCCAGGGCGGTGAATACGATCGTCAGGTGGGCCTCGATCGCGTCGC
>NZ_MRDE01000103.1 GCF_001968835.1 Tersicoccus phoenicis | reverse complement strand
GCGCACGATCTCCTTGATCGGCATGCCCTCCGCTCGATGCAGACGACGGATCTCGGCCCAATCTTCCACTGCTATCACCCTCCAAGGGTTCACACGCCGAGGGTCAAAATTCATCCGACGCACAGGGGTCAGTATTCACGCGTCGTCAACAGGTGGTCCACGACCACACCGGTCAGCGCCCAGCCCACCCCGCCACGGGTGATCTTCGCCCGCGGCGCCGCGGCCTTCGACGTGTCCTGCCGCCACGTCCGACGGCAGGTAACACACCGGTACCGGCGGACCCGGACCATCAAGGTCGTGG
>NZ_MRDE01000102.1 GCF_001968835.1 Tersicoccus phoenicis | reverse complement strand
TGTGCGCGGCCCACACCGTGTTGGCCTGGCTCGACGCCAACCAGGTATCGGTGCGCCGGCCCCGGTCGTCCGTGGCGAACGTGGTCGTCGCGGTGCCCCCACCAGCCGTCGCGTACGACAGGGACACCGGGGTTCCGGACGCGTCGAACGCGTACCGGGTGGTGCCCCGGGTGTCGGTCTTGGACACCAGGTTCCCGGCCTTGTCGTACCCGTACCCGATGGTCCCGCCCCCGGCCGTGTTCGCCCGGGAAACCAACCGGCCCGCCTGGTCATAGCCCCAGCTGGTGGTGCCCGAGGAGTCGACCCGGCTGGTGACCTGCCCCCGGGCGTTGTACGTGTACCGCACCGTCGGCGTGTAATCGGAGAAGGAGGTCGAGACCACCCGGTCGTTCCGGTCGTACCCGTACGTCACGATCACCCCGGTACCGGTG
>NZ_MRDE01000101.1 GCF_001968835.1 Tersicoccus phoenicis | reverse complement strand
TACGGGGGCATTTTGCCGAGTTCCTTAACCATAATTCTCTCGATCGCCTTGGTATTCTCTACCTGATCACCTGTGTCGGTTTCGGGTACGGGCGGCTAGAACCTCGCGTCGATGCTTTTCTCGGCAGCAGAGGATCACCAGATTCCCCCGAGAGGGGGTCCCATCACGTCTCGGCCGTCACGCCCCACGGATTTGCCAATGGGACAGCCTACCTGCTTGGACCGGGACAACCATCGCCCGGCCTGGCTACCTTCCTGCGTCACACCTGTTAATACGCTTACCTCCCCGGATCAGGTCCCACGCCGCACGATCGGTGGGCACCCCGAAGGGTACCCGGTGACCGGTTGGGGTGGTTAGTATCCCCGGATCAGTAGGGGCGGTTCTTCGCCGGTACGGGAATATCAACCCGTTGTCCATCGACTACGCCTGTCGGCCTCGCCTTAGGTCCCGACTCACCCAGGGCAGATTAGCTTGACCCTGGAACCCTTGATCATTCGGCGGA
>NZ_MRDE01000100.1 GCF_001968835.1 Tersicoccus phoenicis | reverse complement strand
AACTGCGCATCACCGACCTCGACGGGATGCGCTACACCGCCTTCGCCACCAACCAGACCCGCGGCCAGCTCGCCGACCTCGAGGTCAGACACCGGCTGCGGGCCCGGTGCGAGGACCGGATCCGCGCCGCCAAGGACACCGGCCTGCAGAATCTTCCCCTCCACGCGTTCGACGCCAACAACTTGTGGTGCCACCTGGTCATGCTCGCCGCCGAGCTCACCGCCTGGGCCCAGATGCTCGCCCTCCATGGGCACAACGCCCGCCGTTGGGAGCCCAAACGACTCCGGGCGCGCCTCTTCGAGA
>NZ_MRDE01000099.1 GCF_001968835.1 Tersicoccus phoenicis | reverse complement strand
GCAACATTCACCTGGATCGAGGAGTACTACAACCGGGCACGGCGACACTCCACCCTCGGCTATTTGACACCCGCCGAGTATGAATTAGGATTGAGGGACATCCACGAACTCGCCGCATAATTCTGGTATCCACTTTCCCGGGAACACTCCAGTTCGTCGGCCTTGGCGCCGGTGAGAGCGAACGCGATGGGCAGGCCGTGGACGGTGGCGATCAGGTGCAGGCGTAGTCCCCAGAAGAAGCGCGAATGGCTGGCGCAGTACCCGTACTCGGCCCAGCCGGCCAGGTCCGAGCGGGTCACGGT
>NZ_MRDE01000098.1 GCF_001968835.1 Tersicoccus phoenicis | reverse complement strand
AGGCCCGACGCGTCGCCGCTCGTTCACGCCCGGCCAGAAGCTGAAGTACCTTTCCGAGTACGAGGTCGCGTGCGAGACGGGTGAGGGCGGCGCGTATCTGCGTCGGCAGGGTCTGTATTCGTCGCTGATCTCGGAGTGGCGCAAGCAGCGCGACGCGGGCTTGCTGGAGGGGAAGAGTCCCGGTGAAGCCGTCGGCCGCCCCAGCGCCGCGCAGGCGGAGAACGCCCGCCTGCGGGCGCAGCTGCGGAAGGCCGAGACGGAGCTGTCGATGACGCGGACGGCGTTGGAGATCATGGGAAAAGCGCACGCGCTCTTGGAGCAGATCTCCGAGAGCGCGGACACCGAGACGCGGCGGGAGAAGCGCTCATGACCACCTATGTCGAGCTGACCGAAGCGGACGTGCCGACCCGGCAGGCCTCGTCGCTGACCGGCGTGGCACGGGCGACCGCGACCCGCGCCGTCACGCGCGCGCGCCGGCCTGATCCGGCACCAGCAGTCGCCCGTCCCGTCCCGGCGAACAAGCTCTCGAGCGCGGAGCGGGCGCTGGTGCTGGACACACTCAACAGCGACGAGTTCGTCGACAAGCCGCCGCTGCAGGTCTACGCGATCCTGCTCGAGCGCGGCGAGTACATCGGCTCGGTGGCGACGATGTATCGGGTGCTGCGCGAGAACAGGCAGGTGCGGGAGCGGCGCCGGCTCGCCACGCACCCGGCGCGGAAGGTGCCGGAGCTGATCGCGACCGGGCCCGGACAGGTGTACTCGTGGGACATTACGAAACTCGCCGGCCCCACCCGGGGCACCTACTACGACGCGTACGTGATGGTCGATATCTTCTCCCGCTACATCGTCGGCGCCATCGTCCACGCCTGCGAGGACGGGCTGCTCGCCAAGGAGATGATGCTGGACGCGTTCGGTGTCCACGGCACGCCGGAGGTCGTGCACTCCGACGGCGGCCCCTCGATGACGTCGAAGACCGTCACGACGCTGCTGGCCGATCTCGGCGTGGTCCGCTCCCGGTCCCGTCCGCACGTGTCCAACGACAACCCGTACTCGGAATCGCTGTTCAAGACGATGAAGTACCTGCCCGTCTTCCCCGACCGGTTCGTCTCGCTGACGCACGCGCGCCAGTTCCTGGACGGGTTCGTGCACGCCTACAATCATCACCACCGACACACCGGGATCGGCATGCACACGCCCGCCGACGTGCACTACGGGCACGCCGACGCCATCGACCGCGACCGAGACGCGGCGCTCGACGCGGCCCGC
>NZ_MRDE01000097.1 GCF_001968835.1 Tersicoccus phoenicis | reverse complement strand
AAACGACCACTGCAACACCTTCCCGCGGGGCGTCGCGGGCAGGTTCAGGCCGGGCTTCATCAGCACAACCACGTCGGCCTGATCCAGCAGTTCCGGGGTGACCTTCCGCGGGGTGCGGTCGCTGATGTCGAGGCCGAGTTCCGCGACGGTCGTGGCGATCGACGGGTTCACCTCGTTGGCGGGTGCGATGCCGGCGGAGGTGGCGGTGTAGCGGTCGTCGGCGGCGAGTTCGAGGAGGGCTGCGCCCAGTTGGGAGCGGCCGGCGTTGTGCTTGCAGATGAACAGCACGGTGGGCTTGTCGGTCATGCGGGGTCCGGATCAGTTCGTGCAGCAGGAGCTGCTGGCGGGCGGCGCGGCCGGCGCGGGCGCCGCGCAGCAGGACGACCCCTCGGCCGCTTCGGTCGTAGCGGGAACACCGCAGGAGGATGAGCCGCCAACGTCGGTGGTGCAGACGCCGGTCTCGGGGAGCACGAGCTGCACGTCGCGGGCGGCCTGGTGGTCGCCGGCGAGTTCCGCGGCGATGGAGCGGACCTGCTCGTAGCCGGTGAGGAGCAGGAACGTGGGGGCGCGGCCGTAGGACTTCATCCCGGCGATGAAGAAGTTCGGCTCCGGGTGCGCCAGCTCCGCGACACCGTGCGGCGGGACGGAGCCGCAAGAGTGCAGGTTCGGGTCGATCAGCGGTGCGAGCGCGCGGGGCGCTTCGACAATGTCGTCCAGGCCCAAGCGGATCTCGCGGAGCATGTCGAGGTCGGGCCGGAACCCGGTCGCGTTCACCACGACGTCCACCGTCACCGCGAACGCCTCACCAGCACGGCGGCCGGTGACGGTGACCTGGTCGCCGTCGCCCCGGACGTCGTCGATTTCGAACGACGCGAGTTGCTCGACCTGCCCGGACTCGACGAGGCCGTGCACGTTGGAGCCGAGCTGCCCGCGTGCGGCGAGCCCGTCGGCGGTGTCCGCGCCGAGGCGGGCGGTGCCGGCGTTCCGGATCGCCCACAGCAGGGTCGTGCCCGGTTCGTCCTTGGCGAGGGCGGCGAGCTTGATGAGCGTGTTCGCTGCGGAATGGCCCGCGCCGACGACGAGGACCCGCTTCCCGGCGAATCGTGCCCGGTCCGCGCCGAGCACGTCGGGGAGGGCGTGCACGATGCGGTCGCCGAGGTCCGCTGCGGGTGCGAGGCCGGCGGCGGTGAGCGGGTTCGGGGACGTGTACGTGCCGGAGGTGTCGACGACGGCGCTGGCGGTGACGTCCTCGACGCCGTCCGCGGTGTGGAGGCGGAGGAGGAACGGGGTGTCGGCGCGGCCGGCGGAGCGGGTGCGGTCCATGCCCTGCCGGGACACCGCCTCGACGCGGACTCCGTACCGGATCACTGGTGCCAGCTCGGGTGTCTGGGCGAGGGGTTCGAGGTACTGGGCGACGAGGTCGTTGCCGGTCGGCAGCGAGGACCGGCGGGGCTCAGTCCAGCCGGTGGGTTCGAGGAGCCGGCGGGCGGCGTCGTCGATGACGTACCGCCACGGGGAGAACAGCCTGGTGTGCCCCCACGCCCGGACGGACGTGCCGACCTGGTCGCCGGCTTCGTAGACGACGACGGGCAGACCCTGCTCGAGCAGGTGCGCGGCGGCTGCGAGCCCGACGGGGCCGGCGCCGATGACGGCGACGGGCAGCCCGGTCAGGCGGTCCGCGTCGGCACGGGGTGGGACGGTGAGGGTGAGGGTCATGGGGGTGGTCCTTCCGGTGGTTAGGCGGATGCTCCGGTGGGCAGCAGCTCGGCCAGGAGCGCCTGCACGCGGGTCTTGATCTCGTCGCGGATGGGGCGGACGTCGTCGATGCCCTTCCCGGCGGGGTCGGTGAGGTCCCAGTCCTCGTACCGCTTGCCGGGGAAGATCGGGCACGCGTCGCCGCAGCCCATCGTGATGACCGCGTCGGACTCGCGGACGGCGTCGGTGGTGAGGATCTTCGGCTGGTTCGCGGCGATGTCGATGCCGTCCTCCGCCATCGCTTCGATCGCGACGGGGTTGATCTGGTCCTTCGGCGCACTGCCTGCGGAGAGGACCTGGACGCGGTCGCCGCCGAGGGCCTGGGCGTAGCCGGCGGCCATCTGGGAGCGGCCGGCGTTGTGGACGCAGACGAACAGGATCGTGGGGGTCGCGGTCATGGTGATGCTTTCGGTAGGGGTGGGCGTGGTCATCGGATGAGGGTGAGCCAGCCGGCGAGGGCTGTCAGGGTGACGGCGAGGACGGGGACGGTCAGCACGATGCCGGTGCGGAAGTACTGCCCCCAGCCGATGTGGATGCCCTTCCGGTCGAGCACGTGCAACCACAGCAGCGTCGCCAGCGACCCGATCGGGGTGATTTTCGGGCCGAGGTCGGAGCCGATGACGTTGGCGTAGATCATCACCTCGTGGGTCAGGCCGGTCGCGCCGGCTCCGCCGATTGCGAGGGCGGCGATGAGGACGGTCGGCATGTTGTTCATCAGCGACGCGAGGATCGCGATCACGAACCCGACCCCGAGCGCGGTGACGAGGACCCCGTGGTCCCCGAACACGTCGAACAGGCGGGCGAGGTAGTCGGTGAGGCCCTGGTTCTGCAGCCCGTACACGACGAGGTACATGCCGATCGAGAACAGCACGATCTGCCACGGCGCCTCCCGGATCGTCTTCCACACCGGCATCACCCGCCCCGACCCGCCAACGGTGCCACCACTGCCGCCGGTGACGGTGGCGGTGCCGCCGGTGGTGACGAGGACCGGGGACGCAGCCTGACGGGCGAAGAGGAATGCGGGTTGCCGGGCAGCGACGAGGACGATGACGACCGCGCCGACACCAGCGACGGCGGCGAGGGGCACGCCGAGCGGGTCGGCGGCGAAGTAGCCGACTAGCAGCACGGCGAGGACCACCCATCCGGCGCGGAACGTCGCTCGGTCCTTCACCGCGGCGGCGGGCCGGGTGAGGGCGAGAACGTCGTACCGCTTCGGGATCGACCGGCCGAAGTACGCCAGCAGCATCCCGAGGGACGCCAGCACGGACACGATGCCGACGGGCACCATGACGGCGGCGTACTCGGCGAATGCGAGGCCGAAGTAGTCGGCGGAGACGATGTTGACCAGGTTCGACACCACCAGCGGCAGGCTGCCGGTGTCGGCGATGAACCCGGTGGCGAGGATGAACCCCAGCGCCGCCTTCGCCGGCATGTTCAAGGCGCGGAGCATCCCGACGACGATCGGGGTGAGGATCATCGCGGCCCCGTCGTTGGCGAACACGGCCGCGATGACCGCGCCGAGTCCGACGATCAGCACGAACAGCAGCCGACCGTTCCCGCGACCCCACCTGGCTACGTGGAGGGCGGCCCACTCGAAGAACCCGGCCTCGTCGAGGATCAACGAGATCAGCACCACTGCGACGAACGTCAGCGTCGCGTTCCACACGATCCCGACCACCGTCGGCACGTCCCCGAGCCCCACCACCGTGGTCGCGAGGGCGATGACCGCGCCGATGAGCGCGGTGTAGCCGATCGGGAAGCCCTTGGGTTGCCAGATCACCACCACGAGCGTCGCGACGAAGATCGCCGCGGCGACGACTGCCAGCACCATCAGACGCCCACCCCGGCCTGGTTCGCTGCCGCGGAGGCGCGCTCCCAGCCCTGCGCGGCGACCTGCACGGCATCCCACGGGGACCCGAGCGGCGGCGTGTAGGAGAGGTCCAAGTCGATGACGTCGTCGACCGACAGGCCGGCGTGCAGGGCGGTGGCGAACGTGTCGATCCGCTTGCTGATCTCCGCGGTGCGTTCCCCGACGATCTGCGCGCCGAGGAGCCGTCCGGACGTGTGGTCGCCGGTGACGCTGATCGTCAACGGCACCGCACCCGGGTAGTACCGCTTGTGGTCGTCCGCGACCGTCACACGCGTCAGCGGCGACGCGTCGAGCGGGGCGGTTTCGTGGTGGCGGAGGCCGGTGCGGGCGGCGACGAGGTCGAACACCTTCACCACCTGCGTCCCCACCGATCCGGCGAAGACCTTGCTGCCGCCGAGCAGGTTCTCCCCGGCGACGCGGCCCTGCTTGTGCGCGGTTGTCCCGAGCGGCAGCCACGTCGTGCCGAGGAACCGGTGGTGTGTCACGACGCAGTCACCCGCTGCCCACACGTGCGGCACCCCGGTGCGCATCTGCTCGTCGACGACGATCGCGCCGGCCTGCCCGAGCTGCGCGCCTGCCGCGGCCGCGAGATCCGTTACCGGCCGCACCCCGACACAGACCACCACGAGCGCGAAGGTGCCCTCGGCGTCCCCGGACGTGGAGGTAGTCGCGACGCTCCACTGTCCGCCGCCAGCGGGGGTGATTTCGGTGACGGTCGCCCCGGTCAGCACCGTCGCGCCGTGCCGGCGGACCTCGGCGGTGACCAGGGACCCGAGTTCCGGGTCGAGGGTGGAGAGCACTTCCGGTCCGCGCTGAATCAGCGTCGTGTCAAACCCGCGGGCGACAAGCCCCTCGGTCATCTCGAGGCCGATGTAGCCGGCGCCGACGACCGCGACGCGGCTGCCGGCAGGCAGGAGCTCCAGGGCGGCGACGACCTGCTCGGCGTCGGTCATCGAGTGCAGCAGGTGAATGCCGGGCTCACCGAACGGGACCCCGGCCGGGCGGACCGGCTCCGCGCCGGTCCCGATCAGCAACTCGTCGTACCCGATCTGCTCCTCACCGGACGGGCCGGTGACAGTCAACAGCCGGCGGTCGACGTCGACGGCGGAAGCCCAGGTGGAGGAGCGGACGGTCATGCCGGCGGCTTCGAGGTCAGCGCGGGTGCGGTGCGCGAGGGACGCTTCCGTGGCGACGTCGCCGGAGACCCAGTAGGGGATGCCGCAGATGGAGAAGTTCGGGAACTCGTCCGCGAGGACCACCGTCACATCGGTCGACGGGTCCAGCTCGCGGGCGCGCAGCGCCGCGGCGATGCCGGCGTCGCTGCCGCCAACGGCAACAAGGTGAGTCATCGGGTCGGTCCTTCACAGATCGAACGGAAGTCGAGCAGGAACATCGAAGCACGTCGATATCGATGAGTGCAAATATAGACGTGCATCGAAGCGCGTGGGATGATGGTGCGATGACGACGATCGAGCTGCTCCCCATCCAGGACGTCACCGCGTGCTGCTCGCCTGTCACGACCGAAGCGATGACCCAGGAGTCCGCCGAAGTCCTCGCGAAGTCGTTGAAGGCGATCGCTGACCCGGCGCGGCTCCGGCTGATCTCGATGGTCGCTGCGCACGAGGGTGCGGAAGCGTGCGTGTGCGACCTGCAGGAACCGCTCGGCCTGTCCCAGCCGACCGTGTCGCATCACCTCAAGGTGCTCGTCGACGCCGGCATCCTGCACCGAGAGAAGCGCGGCACATGGGCCTACTTCTCCCTCGTCCCCGACGCGCTCGACACACTCGCTGGCCTCATCACCGCACCGGCAAAGTAGCTCACCGGCGACCCCGGCGGCACGAAGCGCTTGCCGAGTGTCCGCGAGCTGTGTCAGACTCTTCCTGCGTTCATAGTGCGCGCCTACAGCCGGTCCTTTGGATCGGCTTTTTTCATGCCGGCCGCCCCACTACTCTGGGACCGCTCGGCGCGCGTCTGCCCGGAAACTTCCGGGTGTCGCATCCACTCTGTACGCTGACACTCAAAACGGCACGACGCTGTCTCCGGCCGGCCCTTTCGGGACCGGCCTTTTTCATGCCCTGATCTGATTCGGGCATCCGCGAGAGCTCTCGACGCTCCTGCTCGACAAGCTCCTCGACCAGCTCCGCCCCGGCGACACCGTCGTCGTCTGGCGCCTCGACCGACTCGGCCGATCCATCCGGCACCTCATCGATCAGCTGCACGCCCTCGCCGAACGCGGGATCGGATTCCGGTCACTGCAGGAGACCATC